>CAZRVT010000059.1:0-17325 GCA_964603505.1 uncultured Holophagales bacterium
TGGCCTCGTAAAAGTATGCGCCGATCGGCTCGTAAAATAACACGCCGCTGGACAGTTGACGGACGCCCAGCCGAAAATAGTGGCGCAGGAGGGCCCGAATGCCCTCCAGGGGGGAGCTGTTCTCCATGCCCACGCGCAGGACCTTCCTCCCCTTCCGGTGGAGCCACCGGATGTCGGCCGCAGTGAGCGCCCGGGCCGCCCGGTCGGTCTGCCGGGAGGCCTGCCGCAGGATGGCGTCGAGGGTCTCCCGCGCCTCCCTGGCGGGATTCTGGTCGTCGTGCCTGTTGGAGACGAAGACGGCGTCGAGCCCTCCCGCATCCATTGTGTCCAGGTCCACCTCGGATCGGTGCGACGCGGCGAAGTCGGAGACCCGGTCGTCGAATCAGCCGGGGGCGTCGGGGTGGGCCTCCCCCCCCCGGCGTGAACCTTCCTCGCCCGCTTCCAGAGGGCCGGATCGAGCCCGGAGGGGACCTCCGCGGCCCACCCGAGCGCCCCCGCCGCGATCAGCATTCCGGAGAGGAAGGACCGACGGCGGGCCTCGCTATGGAGCCTCCAGCGGGCGGCCGTGCGCCGAAACGGACGGCTCCTCCCCCGGAAGGGCCAGCTCGTACACCGGGTTGCCGTTCGAGGTCACCACGAACACGGCGCGCCGAACATCGTAGTCCCCCATCGGCGGCCACAGCCCCAGAGGGACGAAGGTGCAGGCCTCCACCTGGCGCCAGGAGGCGCCGTCCCACTCCCACGAATCGGAGAGCGCCGAAATGCCGTCATCGCCGCCGAAGAGCATCACCCGCCCCGTGTAGGCGTCGGTGTAGAGCTCGCCCCAGAAGCGCGGGGTGGGCGAGGAGGCCGGGAGGCGGAGGGTCCAGACCCCGGCTTCGAACACCCAGGTCTCCCCGCTCATGGCGCCGTTGTCGCCGCCGAAGAGGACCATCGTCCCGGCGTTGGCGTCATAGGCCAGGTCGGTGTACCAGATCCAGGGGGTGTGCGCGTCATCGACCTCCGACCAGGCCGTCCCGTCCCATTCCCAGGTGTATCCGGGTTCGTAAAGGACCACGCGGTTCCGGGCCGGGTCCGTGGCCATCTTGGCCGCCCAGTCGGGCCAGGGCCCCGGCGCGGGGATCTCCGTCCAGGTGTGGGTCCGGGCCGAGTAAAACCAGGTATCGCCGTAGATGGCGCCGGTGTTGTAGTTATAGCCCCCGAAGAGGAGCATTCCCCGGTTGACGGGGTCGTAGGCCATGGCGGCGTACCACCGGTAGGGCGGCGCCGGGTCGGTGTCGTAGGCCTGCCAGGCCTCGCCGTCGTATTCGAAGGTGGTGGTGCCGTTGGAGCCGCCGTACATGATCGTGCGCCCCGTGGAGGGATCGAAGACCACCGCGGGAACCCAGACGTTGCAGGGGGGATCGGGGAAGGTGCGGGTCAGCCACGCGGCCTCGCCGGCGCATCCGACCACGAAATGGGTGCGCGTGAAGTCGCCCGTGCCCGAGGCGGTGCCGTCCCCCAGCGCCTTGAGGCGGACGCTGTGGGAACCGGTGGGCATGACCGCCGTGGCGGGGAGGGTGGTGGAGGTCCGGTCCTTCGCGACCGTGGTCCGATAGACCGGCTTTGTGTCCCAGTAGAGTTCGAGGACGTAGCCGTTGCTGCCCGGAACGGGCGCCCAGCGAATTGTGGGGGTTTCGGCCACGCCGGTGGCGCCGTCGGCGGGCTCGAGGAGGGTCGGCCCCCGCAGGAGCGACGGCGGGAGCTCGACCTTGAAGTCGGCCGTGAAGGTCTTGCCGAGCGCGGCGACATTGGTCATCCACGCCCCGCTGGTGCGGCCGGCGTAGAGGTCGGTGGAGGGGGTGGTGAGCGGGGTAAGGGTTTTGCCGTTGGCGGCGGTATAGAAGTCGGAGCCCTCCCCCCACCCGCCCGACTCGATGCTCTCGTCCCCGTCGGCCTCCAACACCTTCAGGAGCTTGTGCTCGGTGTAGGAGTTGTCGTAGAGGAAACCGCCCCCGCAACCGCGCCGGGCGTCCACGTGGAACACCAGCAGGCCGTCGGCCGGCATCCCGGCGTCGTTGCCCAGGCGGGAGCGGTTCTGCACGAGGACATACTCCTGGAAGGGGGAGGCAGGGTCCATCCCCGCGGCCAGGACCACCGCCGAGGGCTGTTGGGAGGCGGGGGGCAGGTTCACCCCCGCGAGAGAACCCGCCACCACCTGGGGGGTGAGCCAGCCCAGGACCCACTTGGAGAAGCCGTTGTGGTCGCCGCCGCCGTCCATGATGTCGAGCCCCCCCACCCCGCCGTCGGGGCCCACGCTGCCGTCGTAGTCGTAGTAGTCGGGGATGCCCAGGGAGTGGCCGGTCTCGTGGATGACCGTGGAGGCGTAGGGCTCCTCCCACATCCAAGAGAAGTTGCCCAGGTGCTTGCCGTCGATGGTGTAGTCGTAATCCCCGAACCAGCCGTTCCAGCCCCACCAGAAGCTGCCCCATCCGGTGTCGGGACCGGTCCAATAGACCGAGAGGTAGTCGATCGCCCCGTCGCCGTCGTTGTCGAACGGAGCGAAATCGGCCCCCTGGGCGTCGAAGTGGGCCAGGGCCTCCTCGATCAGCCCCTCGGCGTCGTTGGTGTACCAGTCGCGGGGGTTTTCAGCCGTGTACCAGCCGTACACGGTCCCCTGGATGTCCAGCTTGCCGTAGGAGGAGCGCTTGTAATATTCGCGCAAACTCTCGTAGGGGAAATAGTCGGCGTTTCCCTTGCCGAAATAGGCGCTGGTGATGACCGTCGAGGCGATGGTGTGCCGGTGATCGGGGAACTCGATGAGGAGAACGGGCATCAGGACGGGGCCCTGCGTGGGCAAGCCCCGGAACCCGGCCGACCGGACGCCGGGGGCGTCCCACCGCAGGAGGTGGTTGCCCTTTTCGAGGGCGAAGGCCAAACGGGCCTCATACTGCCCGCGCTCCTTCAATCGCTCGATCTCCCCCGGGCGGGGCGGTTGCATGGCGAAGAGGGAGGAGGCGAGGGCGGCGAAGACGAGCACGGCGAGGATGGTCCGTTTCATGCAATTCTCCTTTCGTTCAGGCCGGAGGGATTTACCGTTTCATACGGCTTATTCGTTCCTGAGTTGCAGGCCCAGTTCCTTGAGTCGGCGGCTACCAGCGCACTGCTTCGTGGCTGGCCTAAGGGAAAAGCCTCTTGGGGCCACGGTAAATAAAGGTAACCTCGCGGACATTCCCCAAGCCGAGCAAGATCATCAGCATCCTAGTCAAACCGAAGCCATAGCCGCCATGAGGAGGGCATCCGTATTTAAAAAATTGCAGATATGAGCCTAATCCGTCCTCGGTTAACCCTTTCTCGAATGCTTGACGCTTGAGTTCTTCGTATCGATGTTCGCGTTGGGCGCCGGTTGTAATTTCAAGTCCGTTCCAAAGAAGGTCAAAACTCTTGGTGATCATTGGTTTATCCGGATATCTCATATGATAAAAAGGACGCACGGAAATTGGATAATCGGTTATGAAAATAAACTCATGCCGCAATGTCTTTTGAACATAATCCGCCAGCAGGCGTTCATCCTGCGGATCTAAGTCGACCGCTTCGCTTGTTTTCGAGTACCGCTCCTTCAATATCTTCTTCGCCTCCTCCATCGTGACCCGTGGGAAGGGCAGGGTGGGCACCACGATCTCGCGGCCATAATGCTCTCTAATTTCATCTGAAAATCTATCTTTCAAGGAGGATAGGATGTACTGGATCCATTTCTCTTCTATGGCCATTACATCATGATGCGATTCTACCCATGCGACTTCCACATCTACGCTGGTGAACTCTGTATCATGTCGTGAGGTGAAGGATGGATTGGCCCGGAATACAGGCCCAATCTCGAAAACGCGGTCAAAACCGGCCGCCATGGCCATCTGTTTGTAAAATTGAGGTGATTGCGCTAGATATGCCTTTCCGCCAAAATAATTGAGTTCAAACAACTCAGATCCCGACTCGCTTGGGCTGCCCATCAATTTCGGGGAATGAATTTCAATAAAACCATTTTTGATCCAATACTCCCGCATGGCCATCTCCGCAGCCGTCTGAATCTTGAATATCAGCAAGTTCTTCGGGCGACGCAAATCCAAGAACCGCCAATCCATTCGAATATCAAGTGATGGAAATTCTTGAGCGTAAAGATCGAATGGCAATGGGGCCAAAGGGCGGCTAATTTGTTCAATCTCAGAAACGACTAATTCGCACCCCCCTTGTCGCACGTGCGGATTTTGAATAATAGTGCCGGAGACAGCGACAATTTGCTCAAGCGCTAGGCCGGCTGCATGTTCTGACAAAATTTTATTGTTGCTTTTTTCAATAATACACTGCAATACTCCAGTGTGATCACGCACTGTAAAGAATATTCGTTTCTTTAGATCTCGCACTTCACTGATCCAACCACAGATCCGCACACTTACATTTTGCATTGCATGCACATCTCTAATTAGATTTCTCATATAACCTCCATATGTGTGCTACGTAATGGTAATGGATGTACTTGCCATTTTCATCAAATTTTTAATTTCGCGTTTGAAGTATTCAAATCTATTTCTCTCTTTAATTTCACTTGTTCTGGAATATAGCACCTCTGTTGGCTTATTGAATCCACTAATACTAAAGCTCGATATAGTAGCATATATCTTCCCTTTGTCTTCTGAATCTAAATCAATAGCGGTTATGATATGTGATGGAAGATAATTAAGCTCAATTTCCTTTATTGGTTTCTTACCTAAGGCAGTAATTGCCTTATTGATTTCTCGGACTTTATCCTTATACGCTGGACGATCAGATCGATTGTCCGGCTTTGCTGCACAGATAACATCCATAGCAGGTGAAGGCTCTGCGCAAACAATGAAATGGCATGATCCATCATTTTTTAATAAATTTGTTATGGCTTCTTCAAACTCCTTGACGAATTCCTTCGGAGTAACGGCAACCACGTGCAAGGATTTTGCATTTTGTATTTCTGTTATTATACCTTTCTTGAGCTCATCCCAAGTTTTTAGCGCTTCCGTTTTTCTAGTCTCTTCTCGGATTCGCTCATTGATGACTCTACGCTTTTCACAATAACCTTGAATTAGAATCATTGCACCTAATGTAGCGCCACACCCAATTGCCCAATTCTGCAATGCAGGATCTTGCTCAATAGAATATGCAACAATGACTAAGGCGCACAGCACGCCAGCCGCTGTTTCCCAGTTTTCCCATATCCATTCTTTAGTAATCATATTAAACTCCTTCATTCAGGGAGTAGGTCGTCTTGCGAATAGACGAGGGAATGGAATTGCATCCCTGACATGCTCAAGCCCAAGTAGCATCTTTATTAGCCTTTCAAGCCCCATCCCGAAACCGCTATGTGGCACAACGCCGAATCTTGTTAAGTCGATGTACCATTCATAATTCGACAAGTCCACGATACCTTTCTCTTGCATCCGATTCACTAGTTTGTCCGTTTCTGTTATTTTTTGTGCGATTCCCAGTATTTCTCCATTATCATGGATTCCTATCAAATCTGCCGTCATGGTAGTTCTTGGATCATTTGCACTAGTCATATAAGGATATGGAACCGCTTCTTTCGGCATTAGAGTGATCCAAAATGGAGTTTTCTGTTCGCTAGCCAGCATCTTGATCTCGTCCATCCCAAAATTTTTGCCCCACTGAAAAACTTTCCCTGAATCGCGCAATTTATTGACAGCGGCGTCATAGTCAATCCTTGGGAATGGGATCCTTGTAAAACATTGCGCGTCTGGCACTTTGCAAAATTCTTTTAAATATTCTAAGGCTTTTGGGTCAACATTCGACGCTACATAGGCGATCATTCGCTCACAAAACCCTGCCATATCCTCAAAGTCCGCGAAGGCAATCTCCGCCTTGATGTGCCAATACTCCGCTAGATGGCGTCTGCTTTTGCTGTCTTCGGCCCTGAAACTCGGACCTATCGTGTAGACCCTTTCAAAAGCGGGCATGGCTGCTTCCAGATAAAAAGCTGCACATTGGGAAAGATAAGCTTTGGACCCGAAATAATCAATATGAAACGCGCTGCTCTCATGGTAAAGCGGGACCTGAGTGATGGCCGGGGTTGTAATTTCCGTGAATTTGTTTTCCTTGAACCAACTTCTCAGCAACTCGACCACCATGTTTCTGAATTCGATGATCGCCTTGAGTTTGGCGTTCCTGATATATAAGTGCCTTTTACTTAATACATTGTCAGTATATTTCTGATGCGATATATCGAAGGCCTTTCGGGGGGCGGGGTTAACTCGCATTCGAATTTCGCCGATAACGGCTACATCGCCAGCCACAACCACCATACCCATTTTTTTATGCTTCTTGGTCATTCCCGTCACTTCCACTGATGATTCTTCTTGTAGCTGGCTTGCCCGATCGAAAAGATCAGGGGAAGAGCTTAGGGGAAACTCAACCTGGATCTTGCCGCTGGAATCCTCAAGCGAAGCGAAGATGACCGTCTTATGTTTCCGCAAGGATGCAATCCAACCTAACAGTTTGACTGAAACCCCTTCCGGGCCATTCAAGACATTGGCCACATAAATACTTTTCATTTGAAATTTGTATTCCTTTCATCGGAGGAATCAATAATCTCAATGATCTTCTTCCGCCCATGCTCGCCCGTATTCAGATTTTTGACCACCACCTCCCCGGCCCTCAGCTCCTCCTCGCCCAGGAGGAGGGCGCGGACGGCGCCGGTGGCGGCGGCGAACTTCAGCCCTTTCTTCAGCCCCTTCCCGTCGAGGGCCACGCCGGCGGTCTTGCCCTTAGACCGCAGTTTCGCTGCCAGTTCGAACGCCGGCAGGAGCTCGGCGGGCGAGACGGGCACCACGAAGTAGTCCAGCCCCGGCTTCACCGCGGCCTTGAAGGCCTCGGGCAGAATCTCGATGAGCCGGTCCTGCCCGATGGCGAACCCGATGCCGGGGACCTTGGGACCGCCGAGATCGGCAATGAGCCGATCGTACCGACCGCCCCCACAGATGGCGTTCTGGGCGCCCAGCCGGCCGGAGACCACTTCGAAGACGGTGCGGGTATAGTAGTCGAGGCCGCGGACGAGGCGGTCGTGGAGCTGGTAGGGGATCTTCAGTGCCCTCAGCCCCTCCTCCACGAAGCGGAGGTGGGCGGAGCAGGTTGCGCAGAGGTGGCCGCCGATGGACGGCAAGAGCGCCTTGACTGGCCGGCACCCCTCCTCCTTGCAGTCGAGGACCCGGAGGGGATTGGTATCGATGCGCCGGACGCAGTCGGTGCAGAGCTCGCCCCGGTGCCCCTCGAGGACCGCGTGCAGGGCGGCCCGGTAGCCGGGGCGGCAGTCCTCACAGCCCACGGAATTGAGCCCCACCGCCAGGTCGGTGAACTGCAGCTTGTTCAGGAAGTCCACCAGGAGGGCAAACATCTCCAGGTCGGCGGCCGGCTCCTCGGGCCCCAGGATCTCCGCCCCGATCTGGGAGAACTGCCGGTACCGCCCCTTCTGCGGCCGTTCATACCGAAACATGGGGCCGATGTAGTAGAGGCGTAGGGGGTGCGGCAGGGTCCGCAGGTTGTTGGAGATGTAGGCGCGCGCCACCGGGGCCGTCCCTTCGGGCCTCAGGGTGAGGGACCGCCCCTTTTTGTCGGGGAAGGTGTACATCTCCTTGTTGACGATATCGGTGTCCTCGCCGATGCCGCGCGTGAAGAGCTCGGTGGGCTCCATCAGCGGGGTGCGGATCTCCCCGTAGCCGAAGGAGTGGAACACCCCGCGCGCAACGGCTTCCACGCGGTTCCAGACGAACGATTCGGGCGGGAGGAGGTCCCGCGTCCCCTTGACCGTGGTGATCATGGGCAAATTGTATAGGCGCGGGGGAGAATTGTCAAAAACGGGCCGGATTCATCCCAGGGCCACGTCCAGGACCATCATGACGGCAAAGCCGCCGAGGGTGGTCAGCGTGGCCAGGTCGGCGTGGTTCCCCTTCTGGCTTTCGGGAATGAGCTCCTCCACCACGACGAAAATCATGGCCCCGGCGGCGAAGGCGAGGGCATAGGGCAAGAGGGCGCGGGAGGCCATCACCGCGGCCGCCCCGACGACCGCGGCGGCGGGCTCCACCACGGCGGAGAGCTGGCCGTACCAGAAGCTGCGGAACATCCCGATCCCCTCCCGCCGGAGGGGGCCGGAGACGGCCAGCCCCTCGGGGAAGTTCTGGATGCCGATGCCCAGGGCCAGGGCCACCGCCCCGCCGATGGAGGCCTCCGGGAGCCCCGCGGCCGCGGCGCCGAACGCGACCCCCACCGCCAGCCCCTCGGGGATGTTGTGGAGGGTGATGGCCAGGACCAGCAGCGTGGTCCGCTGCCAGGTGGTCTTGACCCCCTCCGCCTCCTCCCGCCCCTCGAAGAGGTGGAGGTGCGGAAGGATCCTGTCGATCCCCCACAGGAACAACCCGCCCAGGAGGAACCCCGCGGTGGCAGGGAAAAACCTCCCCCCCGACATCTCGATGGCCGGGGCCAGGAGCGACCAGAACGAGGCGGCGATCATCACCCCCGCCGCGAAGCCCAGCATGCCGTCGAGGAGGCGGCGGGAAAGGTTGACGGTGAGGAAGACGACGCCGGCCCCGGCGGCGGTCATGCCCCAGGTGAAACCGCCGGCGGCGAGGGCCTGGACGACGGGGTGCAGGACGCCGAGCGATTCGGTCACGCCTTCGTCGTCCCTGCGGGCACCGACACGGGAGGGCGCAGCGTCAAGGGACCTCCATCAGACGGCCTTGGAGCGGAGGAGCTTCCGGAACTTCGCCGGGTCGATCCGGCGTCCATACAGCGGTTCGGCGGAGCGTTGGAGCGCCGGCTGCTGCTCCTCGAAGGTGGGCTTCCCGTCCTTCCGATAGAGAACACCGAGGGGATACCGGTCCATTTCCACGGCCCGAGCGAAGGCCGCCATCCGGTCCGCGGGGTCGTGCGAAGCGTCCAGGTAATAGGTGTGCTCCTTGTACCACTGATAGGTGTTGAGTTTGTTGAAGGAGACGCACGCCTGGAACAGGTCCACCAGGGCGAACCCTTTGAACCGGATCGCCTCCTTCATGATCTCCTTGGTTTTGGGGATGTCGGCGGCGTTGGCCCGAGCAACGAAGCCGCAGTCGAGGGCGACAGCCACGGCCAGGGGGTTGAAGGGTTCGTTGGCCACGCCGTTGACCTGGATGGGGGTGACGAACCCCCTCAGCGAGGTGGGCGATCCCTGCCCTTTGGTGAGGCCGTAGACCATGTTGTTGTGGACGAAAAGGGTGAGGTCGGGGTTGCGGCGGATGGCGTGGATCAAGTGGTTGCCCCCCTCGGAGTACATGTCGCCGTCCCCGCCCACCGCCACCACCGTCAGTCCGGGATTGCTGGCCTTGACCGCCGTGGCGGGGGGAAGGGCCCGGCCGTGGAGGCCGTTGAAGAAGTGGCACTTGAGATAGTGGGGCACCTTGGCCGCCTGCCCGATGCCGGAGACGATGCACACCTTCTCCGGAGGCAAGTCGAGCTCGGCCAGGGCTTGTTTGAGGGCCGTCAGAATGGGGAAGTTGCCGCACCCCGGGCACCAGGAGTTTTTGACGTGAGGCAGATCGTACTGGGCGGCTTGCATCATCGCCTCCTACAGGACATCCTCGAGCAAACCGGCCATCTCCTCCACCGAGAAGGGGCGGCCGTCGTACTTGAGGACGAAATCGTGGAACTCCAGGGCGTATTCCTGCCGCAGGAGGGCGGCAAACTGTCCGGAGGCGTTCTGCTCGACCGCGACCAGGCGCTTCGCCTTCCGCAGAAGGTCTTCCGCCGCCGGGTGAAGGGGCCAGACCTGGGAAAAGTGAAGGAACGCGACCCGCTTCCTCTTCAGCAGGGGCAGGGCCTCCCGGACGACGGGAAGGGTGGAACCCCAGCCCACGAGCAGGGTCCGGTAATCGGGGTCGCCGACCCGCTCGGGCGGCAGGGCGCGCTGGACCAGGAGCCGGTGGCGGGACATCCGCTTGTCCTGCATCCTCACGCGCAGCGCCTTGTCCTCGCTGATGTGTCCCTCCTCGTCGTGCTCGTGGGAGTCGGCCGTCACCAGCCCCTCCCCAAGCCCGGGGACGCCCCGGGGGGAGAGCCCGTCCATCGTGAAGGCGTAGCGCTTGTAGTCCGGCGGGGTCCGCACCACGGCCGGGGCCGGGTCCAGGTCGCCGAGGTCGGGCCAGGGGATGTGGGTGAAGGAATCCACCAGGTACTGGTCGGTGAGGATGACCACCGGCACCTGCATCCCGTCCGCGAGGTGAAACGCCTGGCGGGAGAGGGCGAAGGCCTGTTCCACGGTGCCGGGAACGTAGAGGACGCGGGGAAAGTCGCCGTGGCCGGCGTAGAGGGCCAGGTGGAGGTCCCCCTGCTCGGTGCGGGTGGAGAGCCCCGTCGCAGGGCCGGGCCGCTGGGCGAGGTGGACCACCAGCGGCATCTCCATCATCCCCGCGAGCGACATCCCCTCGCTCATGAGGGCGAAACCGCCCCCCGACGTGGTGGCCAGGGCGCGGGCCCCGGCGAACCAGGCGCCGAGGGCCATGTTGACGACGGCGATCTCGTCCTCGCACTGCTCGACGACGATGTCGAATTCGCCGGAGAGGCGGGCCAACGCGGTGAGGACGCCGGTGGAGGGGGACATGGGGTAGGCGCAGACGAAGTTGCACCCTCCGGCCAGGGCGCCGTAAGCCACCGCCTCGCTCCCGTCCACCAGCATCTCCTCCCGGATCGCCGGATCCCGCGGGATGTCGATGCGAACCGCGCCCTTCGCGACAAGGCCGGCGCCGAAGTCGAACCCGAGGGTGAGGGCCTCCACGTTCCTGCGGGCCACCTCCTCCCCCTTCTTCTCGAAGAAGGCCCCGACCCACACCAGGACGGCGTCCCGGTTGAGGCCGAACAGCGCCGCCAGGACCCCGACCGCCACGAGGTTCCCGGTGATGGCCCCGCCCGCCTGCGCGGCCAACTTCGAGAGCGGGACCTCCACCACGGGCCGGTCGGGGCCCAGCACCTCTTGCTCCCCCAGGATGACCGACCGGGCCGTCAGCCGCTCCCGGACGTGCTCGACCGCCTCCCGGTCCAGCGGGACGAGGAGGTCGATGCGGTCCACAAAGGCCCCGACCCTCTGCGCCCCCACGCGCAATTCGGTCGAGTTGCTCCCCCCGCGGACGCGGGATTCGTATTCCTTGTTGGCGTAGACATGGTAGCCCTCGCGCTTGAGGAGGCGGGTGAGGAGGTGCTCGATGGTCTGGATCCCCTTCCCAGCCGCCCCGCACAGAACGACGCTGACCTCACCGGTGAAGGTGCGCTTGCCTTGGGTCATACGACTCCTTTCGAACAGACGATGTCTATTATACCGTTCCGCGCCCGGTCCCCTGCCAGGGGTCCGGCAGACAGGGGAGCCGCCCGTCAGAAGAGATGGGTGTCCCGATACTCTCCGAACACCTCGCGCAAGGCGTTGGAGATCTCCCCGATGGTGGCGTAGGCCCTCACCGCCGCCAGGATGGGGGGGACGAGGTTGGCGTCGCCCTGGGCGGCCTGTTTCAGCTCGGACAGCCGGGCCTGCACGGCGGCATGGTCACGCCCCGAACGGACGGCGGCGGTGCGGGCCTTCTGGTCGGCCTCCACCTCGGGGGGGATTCGGAGGAGTGGCAGTTCACGCTCTTCCTTCTCCTGGAACTGGTTCACCCCGACCACCACCCGCTCCTTGCGCTCCATCTCTTTTTGATACCGGTAGGCCGATTCCTGGATCTCCTTCTGCTGGAACCCCGCCTGGATGGCCCTCAAGGCGCCGCCCAGGTCGTCGATCTTCCGGAGGTAATCCTGCACCTCGTGGACGATGTCGTCGGTCCACCGCTCGATCAAGTAGGAGCCGGCGAAGGGATCCACCGCGTCGGCGATGCCGCTCTCGTAGGCGATGACCTGCTGGGTGCGGAGGGCGATCTTGGCGGAGGCCTCCGTCGGAAGGGCCAGGGCTTCATCGAAGGCGTTGGTGTGGAGCGACTGGGTTCCGCCGGCCACGGCCGCCAGCGCTTGGAGGCAGACGCGGACGATGTTGACCTCGGGCTGTTGGGCCGTAAGCGTGGAGCCGGCGGTCTGGGCGTGAAACCGCAGGAGGAGCGACTCCTCCTTTTGCGCCCCGAACCGCTCCCGCATGATGCCGGCCCAGAGACGCCGCGCCGCGCGGAACTTGGCCATCTCCTCCAGCAGGTTGTTGTGGGCGTTGAAGAAGAAGGAGAGGCGGGGGGCGAAGGCGTCCACGGCCAGGCCCCGTTCCCGAGCGAAGGTCACATATTCGATGGCGTTGGCGAAGGTGAAGGCCAGCTCCTGCGTGGCGGTGGCGCCCGCCTCCCGGATGTGGTAGCCGGAGATGGAGATGGGGTTGAACTTGGGAACCGCGTCCTTGCAGTAGGCGATGATGTCGGTCACCAGCCGCATCGAGGGGGCCGGCGGGTAGATGTAGGTGCCGCGGGCGATGTATTCCTTGAGGAGATCGTTCTGGACGGTGCCCCGCACCCGGTCGAAGGGCACCCCCTGCTTCTCGGCAATGGCGAGATACATGGCCAGGAGGACGGCGGCCGTGGCGTTGATGGTCATGGAGGTGGAGATCCGATCCAGGGGGAGGCCGTCGAAAAGGGTCTCCATGTCGGCCAGGGAGTCGATGGCCACCCCCACCTTGCCCACCTCCCCCGCCGCGAGCGGGTCGTCGGAGTCGTAGCCGATCTGCGTGGGAAGATCGAAGGCCACCGAAAGTCCCGTCTGCCCCTGGGTCAGAAGGTACTTGTACCGTTTGTTGGATTCGGCGGCGGTGGAGAAGCCGGAGTACTGCCGCATCGTCCAGAAGCGGCCCCGATACATGGTGGGATAGACGCCCCGGGTGAACGGGAATTCGCCCGGAAGCCCCACGGCGGCTTCGAGATCCACCCCTTCCAGGTCCGCTTCGGTGTAGAGGGGCCGCACCGTGCGCCCCGAGAGGGTGGTGAAGGCGGGCGTGCGAAGCGCTTCCCCGTCGATGGATTTCAGGTATTCGTCGATTTTTTCCTTTTTCATGGCGCCTCCATTATAACAAATGTGAAATGATGCACAAAGATCGGCATCCCAATGCTCATCCGGCGATCGCCCGTCCGAGGGCCTTCAGTCAATCAGCCGTTGCACCAGCGTCGCCCCCTGGAAGAACGCCACCCCCGCCAGCCAACCCAGCAGACATGTCCAGACCACCGCCCCGGCGGCCCACCGCCACCCGGCCTCTCGCCGAATGACGGCGATGGTGGAGAGGCAGGGGATATACAGGAGCGACATCAGCATGAAGGCGTAGGCGGACAGCGGCGTGAAGTGGAGCGGCAGGGCCTCCTGCAGGGGGAGCGGGGCCATGAGGGTGGCGAGGGTCCCCACGACGATCTCCTTGGCCAGGATGCCGAACAGGAGGGCCACCACGGCCTGGTGGAACCCGAACCCGGCCGGGGCGAGGGTGGGGGCGAGGAAATCCCCGATGCGCCCGGCCCAAGAGTCGGAGGAGCCGTAGGCGACCCCCGGGGGGAGCGAGCTGAGCGCCCAGATCACCAGGACCCCGGCCACGATGACCGTGCCGGCCTTCTTGAGAAAGAGCCGCCCGCGGATCCACATGTGGAACACCGCGCCGCGCAGGGAAGGACGGCGGTAGGGGGGGAGCTCCATGACGAGGGGCGCCGGCCCCCCCCTGAAAAGAAACCGTTGGAAGAGGCGGGCGCTGGCGAAGGCGAGCAGGGCTCCGACCAGATACAGGGAGAGGACCACCAGCCCCTGGTGTTTCCGGAAAAACACCCCGGCGAAGAGGGTGTAGATCGGGAGCCGGGCCGAGCAGGACATGAAGGGGATGACGAAAATGGTAAGGAGGCGGTCGCGAGGGCTCTCCAGGATGCGCGTCCCCATCACCGCGGGGACGTTGCACCCGAACCCGAGAGCCATCGGGAGGAACGACTTGCCATGGAGCCCCATGCCGTGCATCACCCGGTCCATCAGGAAGGCGGCCCGGGCCATGTAGCCGGAGGCCTCGAGGAAGGAGATGAAGAAGAAGAGCAGGAGAATGTTGGGGAGGAAGGCCACCACGGAGCCCGCCCCCATGATGACGCCGCCGTTGACCAGGGAGGCGGCCCAGGCGGGGGCGTCCACTCCCAGGAGGGCCGACTCGGCGGCCGCCCCGGTCCAGGCGAACGCCGCCCGAAGGAGATTCGACAGGGGGTTGCCCAGGGTGAAGACGAGCTGGAAGGCCGCGTAGACGATGGCGACGAACACCGGGAGCCCGAGCCACCGGTGGGTCAGGAGGGCGTCCAGGCGGTTGGACCAGTCGATGCGGCGCTGCATGGAGTAGTCGCGGACGGCCTCCGCAAGGACCCCCTGGGCGAACCCGTGCCGCCGCTCGGCCATCACCTCGTGGAGGTCGCCGTAGCCCATGCGGAGGCACAGCTTGACGGCCGCGTCCACCGCCTCGGCGCGCACCGCCGCCCCCCCCTCCTCCGCCGCCAGGCGCTCCAGGACGACGGGGTCCTCCTCCAGCACCTTGGCCGCCACCCACCGGGCGGGCATCCCGGGCCACCGTTCGGAGGGGAACCGGGCGGCGAGCCGGTCCAGGAGGGCGTCCAGGTCCTCCCCGTAGCTAAGGTTCAGGGGAGCCGCCGGGCGCCCTGACGCCTCCACCATGGCGCGCTTCAGCTCCTCCACTCCCCGCCCTTCGCTGGCCACGAGGGGGACCACCGGGACGCGGAGCAGTCCCCGAAGGGCATCCAGGTCCACCCGTAGCCCCTTTTCACCGGCGGCGTCCATCATGTTGACCGCCAGGACCGTCCTCCCCCCCAGCTCCCGGATCTGGGCGAGGAGGTAGAGCCCGCGATCGAGGACGGTGGCGTCCACGACCACCACCACCACGTCGGGCCGCTCCTGGACCAGGAAGTCCCGGGCGACCTTCTCGTCGAGGGAGCCGGCGGTGAGTCCGTAGATCCCGGGGAGGTCCACCACCCGGGCGGCCCGGCCGCCGAGGTCGCACTCCCCCTCCTTCTTCTCCACCGTCACCCCCGGCCAGTTGCCGGTGTGCTGGTGGAGGCCCGTGAGGGCGTTGAAGAGGGTGGTTTTGCCGCTGTTGGGGTTGCCGGCCAGCCCCACCAGCAGTTCAGGGCTTGTCATGGTACGGTTCGACGAACACCTTCTGCGCCATCCCGCCGCCCAGAATGAGCCGGGCGCCCCCGAGGTTCAGCTGGAGGTGCTCCCCTCCCGCCGGGGCCAGCACCTCCACCACCTGGCCGGGGGTGAGCCGGAGGGCCTCCGCCTCCTGGATGAACTGCCGCCCCCCCTGGAGGTAGGCGACGTGGTAAAGCCCCGGGGAGGCGTGCGCGAGGGGCACGAGGTCGCGGCCCCGGGCCCGGACCGATTCGGCCTCCCCCTTCCGCAGGGTCAGGTGGACCCCGCCGACGACGACCTCCATCGGGTCCCCCAGGGGCGCCGTCTTCTCGACCCTCATCTCCGCCCCGGGGACGACCCCCATGTCGAGCAGCCTCCGCTTGAGGGCGCGGTCCCCCCCGACCTCCACCACCTCGGCGAACTCCCCCGCCCCGAACGCGGAGAGGGGCCGGGATTCGGGGCTGACCTTCGAATGCAGGTACCGGTGGATGGCCTCCAGGTCCCCCTGGTCCCGGATGTGCTCCGCGAAGTGGATGAGCCGGTGGAGCCCCTCCCCGGAGATGTAATGCTCGAGGGCGCAGGCGTCGCGCTCGGCCTGCTCGTGGGAGAGCTTGAGGATGTTGCCCAGGAAATCGAGGAGGACCGCATGCCGGTTGACCATGTGGAGCGCGGCCAACGTGCCTTTCTGGGTGAGTTCCACGTGCCCGTAGTGCTGGTGGATGACCAGCCCCTTGGCCGCCAGGGTCTTGAGTCCGGAAACGACCGTGCCGTTCTTCAGGCCGAGGGAGGCGGCCAGGTCCTTGACTCGGACCACCTGGCCAGCCTGGGCGATCTGCCAGATGGCCTTGAGGTAGTTCTCAAGATTGGGGTGGATCTCGGTATTTGGTTTTCCGAACATTCTTATACCTCTGAAGAGGATACTTTATTTGCCAACCTTCCGCAATGGGGGTATCTTCCCTGCCCCCCCCGCCGGGGAGACCTCCCCTTCCGCGGCCACAAATCGGGCGCGCCAGGCGGCGAACAAGCGGCGATGGTCCTCCCGGCGGAAGTCGGGATAAGTCCAGGGGAGCGGCTCCGGCCGTCCGTGCCTGAAAAGGTATTCCAGATGGGCGAACACCCCTCGCCCAAGAGGGATTCGGTGGGCAAAGTCCTTGAAGGTCGCGATCACCACCTGGTGCCCGTTGAGATAGCCCGGGTCGAGGTTGACGGTCCGCCCCTGGACCGTGCTGAACCGATTTTCCAGTCCATGGGCCTGGTATTTCCTCTCCACGAGGTGCGCGGGGTCCTCCAGGCGGGGGGCATGGCAGATGAAAGTCCGGCGGAGGGAAGGCCCCATTTCCTTTTCATAATAGGCGGTTTCCGTGAAAGCGAAGTCCTCCGACCGGTCCAGGATCGGCCCCCAATCCTGTTCGGCGGTCCGGGCGCAGGCCTCAAACATCTCTCTCTGGCCCCAGATATAGCCGCAGAAGAATAGGCAGGGCTTCGGCAAACCCGGCTGGCTCAAGACAATATCCTCAATCGTTTCAGAACGATAAAAATCCCCTTCACGGCGGCAAGGCCCTCCTTGATCGTTCCAATAGGAATTGTAGCACAGCCCCGGAGCTACGGCGCATCTTGTGCTTGCATCGGTAGTTTTTTGTGATATAATAGGCCGAGGCTAATGTTTTAGGTACTTTTCCCAGATCTGGGATCAATATGGGAAATGTATCTAAAACTATGTTCTTTTCAATTTATTCCGCTGGTGTAGCTCAGCCGGTAGAGCAGCTGATTTGTAATCAGCCGGCCGGGGGTTCGACTCCCTCCACCAGCTAAGAGAGCGTAGAGACGGGGAGATGCCCGAGCGGCCAAAGGGAGCAGACTGTAAATCTGCCGGCGCAACGCCTACGAGGGTTCAAATCCTTCTCTCCCCACCATTTTTCTTGCGGGAGTAACTCAGCGGTAGAGTCACGGCCTTCCAAGCCGTTGGTCGCGGGTTCGAGCCCCGTCTCCCGCTCCATGCGAACGGGATCCACGGCCCAAGTAGCTCAGTGGTAGAGCACCTCCTTGGTAAGGAGGGGGTCACCAGTTCAATCCTGGTCTTGGGCTCTTGCATAGAAAACATCTATAGGAGGTTCCACCCTATGGCGAAGCAGAAGTTTGAGCGGACGAAGCCGCACGTGAACGTCGGGACGATCG
>CAZRVT010000060.1:0-17078 GCA_964603505.1 uncultured Holophagales bacterium
TCAGCATGCCTCTTGATACGATTTCCCATCTTCAGGGTTTTGGGATAGCCTCTAGCCCATCTTACGGATGCGCAATCCTCAACCTTGCAATGGATTGCTTCCCGCTTGCAGCCGGCGTTCGGCGTCCTCCTGCCGTCCGTTGCCTTCATCTGCTTCCTGTTGCCTGCGGCCGATTCCCTGTTGCCTGATGCGGTGACACCATCCCCCGTGCCATCCCCAGTTCCAACAGCCGAGCGATCACCTGCGCGTAGGAGAGGCCGCAGAGCCCCAGGAGCTTGGGATACATCGAGATGGGGGTGAACCCGGGAATGGTGTTGATCTCGTTCAGGAAGACCGTCTCCTCCCCTTCCAAGAAGAAATCGACCCTCGCCATCCCGTAGCCGTCGAGGGCGGCGTAGGCCTGCCGGGCCAGCTCGCGGAACCGCGCGATCAGGGCCTCCGGGAGGGGGGCCGGAACGCGCAGGCCGGCGGCGCTGCCGGCGGCGTATTTATCGTCGTAATCGTAGAACTCGCGTCCCGGGACGACCTCCCCCGGCGGCGAAACGGTCTCGGCCTCGTAACCGCCGAGGACCGACACCTCGATCTCGCGCCCGGCGATCCCCCGCTCCACGATCACCTTGCGCGAGACGCGGAACGCGATCTCGACGGCGGCGGGGAGCTCGTCCCAGCGCTTGACCTTGGAGACGCCAACGGAGGAGCCCGAGTCGGCCGGCTTGACGAAGACCGGAAGGGGGAGGCGCTCTGGGATGTCGCGGACCGATTCCCGCCACCCCTCTCGGTGAAGCGTTACCCAGGGGACCACCGGCAGACCCCGGGCGGCCCAGAGGACCTTGCAGAACTCCTTGTCCATGCCGACGGCCGAAGCCCTCACGCCGCATCCGACATAGGGCACCCCCAGCGCCTCCAGATGCCCCTGCAGGGTGCCGTCCTCGCCGAATGTCCCGTGGATGATGGGAAACGCCGCCTCGACCTTGAGGGTGCGGAGGATCCCCCCCAGGCCGTTCCCGTCGGCCGAGACGGGCTTTCCCTTCAGCACCTTCTCGGCGACCGCGGGGCCGTGCCAGACCCCCTCCCGGTCCTGGTAGACGGGAAGGGGATGGAACCGCTCGCGGTCCATGTTTTCCAAAACGCCGCGGGCCGAGACGATGGAGACCTCGTGCTCCACCGAGGGGCCGCCGAACAGGACGGCGACGCGGATGCTCATCCGAGGAAGAGCTTGGTGATGCGCTTGACCATGCCGAAGTCGTTCGAGGCCATCAGCGCTTCGAGCTCCCCCTTGTCGAGGAAGATCCCCTCGCAGGAGAAGCACTTGTCCACCTTGATGTCCCGCACGGCGATCTCGGTCAGGTCCATGCCGCACTTGGGACACTTCATCCAGTGCTCCTTCTTGCGCTTCTCCCGCTCGGCGGCCTTCAGCTTCTCATCCTTCTCCTGCCGGGCCTTCCGCAGGCGTTCGAACTCCTGCCGCTTGAAAAAGTCCTCTTCCTTCTCCGAAGGGCGGTCGATCATAGATCCTCCCAATCCAAGATGCGGTCGAACGACCCCAGCACCGGACGGCCGGTGGCCTCGAGCTCGGCGCGGGTGCTTCCGCCGGTGGCGAGCAGCAGGCAGGCCAGGCCGGCGTTGGCGGCCGATTCGGCGTCCAGGGCCATATCGCCGATATAAAGCGTTTCGTCGGGACGAAATTTCAGGTCGGCCAGGATCCGGTTCAGCATGTCGGGGTGCGGCTTGGGCCTCGGAACATCGAGCGGGCCCAGGACGAGGTCGAAGTGGCGCCCCAGCCCGAGGTGGTCCAGGATGGAGCGGGAGAAGTCGGACGGCTTGTTCGTCGCCACGGCCAGGGTCTTGCCCCGGCCCTTCAAGACGGGAACGGCCTCCCGCACTCCGGGGAGGACGCGCGTCTTGTCGAGGAACACCTTGGGATAACGGTCCCGGAAGAGCCGCACCCCCTCCCGCACGTTTTGCGCCCCCACCGCCTCCTCCATTAGGATATCGAGCCCGCGTCCCACGCGCCGCTTCGTCTCCTCCGGCGGCCAGGGCGGGAACCCCAGCGCCGCCATGGCGTGCGACAGAGCGTCCTGGATGGCCTCGTAGGAGTCCACCAGGGTCCCGTCCAGGTCGAAGATAAGGAGGCGGTACGGCATCGGCGCGTATTGTACCCTTTTCGGGCACCGCGTGTCGGAAGAAAGCGTGCAGGGTTGGCCCGCCCTAATCCCTATGGGGCCGCGTCTCAACATATTGAGTCTATTTTATTCCTTCCTGACGATATCGGACGCCTCCGACGGATAACGCATACCCGCGTTTATAAGAAGCCCTCAGGCGACGACGACCGACAGCACGGTCAATTCCCGACCGCCGGCCAGGAGGGCGGCGCGGGCGGTGTCTCCGGGGACGAGGGGGCCGATCCCCTCGGGGGTCCCGGTGAAGATGAGGTCGCCGGTCCGGAGGGGTGAAAATCCCCCCACGAATTCCAGGATCTGCGGCACTCCCAGGGTCATCTTCGTCACCGGCGCCTCCTGGCGCACCGTCCCGTTGACCTCCAGGCGCACGGAGAGGCCGGTCCAATCCCCCGCCTCGCCTTGATGGACGAACTCGGAGACGGGGCCGGAGCGGTCCCACCCCTTGGAGAGGAGCCAGGGGCGGCCCTTGGCTTTCAATTCCTTCTGGACGTCCCGGAGCGTGAGGTCGAGCCCCACGCCGAACGCGATCCCCCCGTCCCCGAGGACGGCCAGGACCATCTCCACCTCGTGGTGGAGCTCCTTCCCGAAGGGGGGGACGGCAACCGTCCCCGTCCCACCGGGCGGCACGGGCAGGAGGGCCGTGGGGGGCTTGAGGAACAGGTAGGGCCGGTCGTCGGGGTTGGTCCCCATCTCCTTGGCGTGCGCGGCGTAATTGGTGGTCAGGCAGAAGACGCGGAAGGTCTCCAGCGCCCCCCGCCCCCGGACGGTAATTGCGGGGTTCAGCATCGTTCCAGCGCCTCCTTCAGGTCGCCGATGAGGTCCGCGGCCTCCTCGCACCCCACCGAGAGGCGGACCAGCCCCTCGGCGATCCCGGCTTCGGCCCGCTCGGCCGGGGTCATCCCCGAATGGGTCATCGAGGCGGGGTGCTGGATGAGGGTCTCGATGCTCCCGAGCGAGACGGCGAGGACGCAGAGCCGGACCGAGTTGAGGAGGTTGACGCCGGCGGCATACCCTCCCTTGAGGATGAACGAGATCATGGATCCGGGCCCCTTCATCTGGGATCCCAGGAGGTGCCGGCCCGGATGGTCGGGCAGGCCGGGATAGAACACCCGTTCCACCTTGGGGTGCCCGGCCAGGAACCGCGCCACGGCCTGCCCGTTCTCCTGCGCCTTGAGCACGCGCAATCCCAGGGTGCGGACGCCCCGGATGACCAGCCACGCTTGATGGGGATCCATGGTACCGCCGAGGGACTGAAGGACCTTGCGGATGCGTTCGCCGACCTCTTGGTTCCGGGCGACGATGGCCCCGGCCACCACGTCCGAGTGGCCGTTGATGAACTTGGTCATCGAGTGGACCACCACGTCGGCGCCGAGGGCGAGCGGCTTCTGAAGCAGGGGCGAGAGGACGGTGTTGTCCACGGCCAGCAGGGCGCCCCGAGCGTGGGCCAGCGCCGCGCAGGCCCTCAGGTCGGTGACCTTCAGCACTGGGTTGGCGGGCGTCTCCACGTAGAGGATCCGAGTGTTGGGCCGCCAGGCCTTCTCCACCACGGCCAGGTCGGTGGTGTCCACGAAGTCGGACTCGATGCCGAACCGGCTGAACTCCCGCTCCATGACGATGCGCGAGGGGCCGTACATGCAATCGGTCCCCACCATGTGGTCCCCGGCCTTGAGCAGGGAGAAGTACATCGTGGTGACGGCCGCCATACCGGTGGCCGTCCCCAGGGCCACCGCCCCTCCCTCCAGGGAGGCCAGGACGCTCTCGAGCTGAACGACGGTGGGGTTCTTGAGCCGGGTGTAGATGTAGCCATCCCCCCCGGCGAACCGCCGCGCCCCCTCCTCTACCGACGGGAACCGGAAGGTGGAGGACTGGAAGATGGGGGTGGTCAGCGCGCCGTGCTGGTCGTCGGCGCCGTGGTCGGCGTGAATGCAAAGGGTGCTGGGGTCCCAGTTGCCCGGATGGTCCATGGATCCCTCCTTGGGTTCTTCATGATCCGCCGCCCGTCTCTCCCCGTCGGCGAGCCGACCGATGGCTCAGACCTTCGCCGCCGCCTTCGAGTAGACCAGCTCGACAAACTCCTCGGGGGTGAAGAGGCGGTTGTCGCCGAAGTCCTGGACCCGGCGTCCCTGCATGAGGTAAAGGGAGCGGTGGACGATGTACTCGAAGTTGTCGCGGAAGTTGTGGCCCTGCAGGTCCTCCGACATGTGATGGAGGGCGGTGAGCTGGCGGTCCAGGACGAAATCGGGAGCGGCGGGGGTATACTGGTGCGGGATGGCGGCCTTGCGGGGCTTCTCGGTCTTCAGCCCAAGATACAGATGCCGGAGACGCTTGAGCTCGTCCCCCACCTTGTCGAGGGATCGCCGCTCGCGGTGGTAGATGACGGCGGGGATGCGCTGGGCGTTGGCCCGGTTGATCTCCGGCGACTCGACGATCCACCCCAGGTTGACGATGTTGACCCGCTGGGAAATGTTCTGCACCAGGTTGGCGACGAAGGGCTGGATGGCCTTTTCGTAGCTCTGCGAGACCCCGTTGAACATGTTGAGAACATAGAAGACGTGGAAGTACTCGACGATGTTCTGGATGATCTCCACCAGCGGCTGTTCGCCGAGGGCGTGCGAGAGGTCCACCAGGAAGGCGTCCAGGTTGGGGACCGTGGTGTCGTAGGTGTCCTCCACGCTGTCGATGAGGGTGTTGATGAGCCGGGCGTGCTGGGTCCCGCCGCCGATAAACTGGTAGAGGGGCGACTTGGGGTGGAAGATGATCCGCAGCTTCCGGAACAGGATGGCCTTGACGATGTCGGAGGCGGCCATCGTGGCGGCCGGGAGGTGGGGGGTGAAGACCAGGACGCCCGAATTGGAGATGGGGAGGAAATCGATGACGTTGGAGTCGAGCCCCGCCTTGAGGTCGAGGATGACGAAGCGGGCGTTGAGGTTGTTGATCCCCTCGATGAGCCGCTTCTTGTTGGCGTGGGTGAGGTTGGCGATCTCGTCGATGAAGTGCTGGGGGCCCGCGATGAAGCCGAAGTTGCGGTAGCGGCCGTCGAGGTCCCACTTCTCCGGAAGGGTGGAGAGGCAGTCCGCCAGGGTGTTGTTGCGCTTGAAGAAGTGGTAGAGGTCCTTCTCGACCGGGGCGTTGATGACGTTGCGGATGGAGGAGGTGCCGGTGTCCAGGTCCACCAGGATGGTGGGCCCGTACTGGGCTAGGGTGAGCGCGTAGTTGACCGCGAAAGTGGTCTTGCCCACGCCTCCCTTGCCCGATGAGACCGAGACGATCCGCTTGTGCCCCTTATAGTCCATAACCACGGACCTACAGTTTTATCACAAATCGGATATTTTTGCACCGGGCCATTCCGCGTGACCGTCGGCTCGCTTCGCGATACCATCGGCCCGATCCGCGCCGGTCTCAACGAAGAGAGTATCCGCCCGGCACGGCCCGGCACGGTTTCGGGGGGATGAAGTCAGGGGTCAGGTCCCGGTCTTTTGTCGTACCGGTCCCGGCCCCGCCGGGACGGATCACGGATTGGGGGTGGGGTGGCGGGGGCACATGGTAAGATTATTTTAAGCGCCCGTAGCTCAACGGATAGAGTGTCTGACTTCGGATCAGAATGTTGGGGGTTGGGTCACGGGGGGACGAGACGGGGGATCCCCGGTCCGCTTGGGCATGCTAATATATGCTTAGTAGCTCTGCGCCTATAGCTCAATTGGATAGAGCATTTGACTTCCGGCGCGGCCCGGGACTGTTCCGGGAGGATGGAGCGGGGGGCAGGTCCCGGGCTTCTGCCGCGCCGGTCCCGGCTTCGCCGGGACGGATCACGGGTCGGGGGTTGGGTGGCGGGGGTACGAGACGAATGATCCCCGGCCCGACTTCGTTGGGCTCAATTCCCTCCAGGCGCGTGATAAGATAATCCCCTGCGCCCGTAGCTCAACGGATAGAGTGTCTGACTTCGGATCAGAATGTTGGGGGTTCAAGTCCCTCCGGGCGCGCTTCCCCTTGCAATTCCCCCTCGATTTGGTAATCTAACCGCATGACGACCGACAGGATTCGGCTTGGGGTGTCTTCTTGCCTCCTCGGCGAAAAGGTGCGCTATGACGGCCAGCACAAGCTGGACCGCTTCCTCACGGAGACCCTCGGAAGGTGGGTGGAGTGGGTCCCCGTGTGCCCGGAGGTGGAGTGCGGCCTCCCCGTCCCGCGCGAATCGATGCACTTGGTCGGCGACCCCGCCGCCCCCCGGCTGGTCGCCATTCGGAGCGGCACCGACCACACGGACCGGATGACCGCCTGGGCCAGGGGGCGCCTCGATGCCTTGGAGGGGGAGGCCCTGGGGGGGTTCGTCTTCAAGGCCCGCTCCCCCTCCTCGGGCATGCAGGGCATTAAGGTCTACAGTCCGGAGGGGATGCCGGTGTCGGCCAAGGGGGTGGGGCTGTGGGCGCGGGCCTTCATGGAGCGGTTCCCCCACCTGCCGGTGGAGGACGACGGCCGCCTCCACGACCCGGCCCTGCGGGAGAACTTCCTCGAACGGGTCTTCGCCTACCGCCGCTGGAGCGACTTCGTCCGCCGGGACGGCTCCCTCGGAGGGCTGGTGGAGTTCCACACCGACCACAAGCTCCTTCTCATGGCCCACAGCCCGAAACACTACCGGGAGCTGGGCCGCCTCGTCGCGGAGGGAAAACGGTGGAAACCCGCCCGCCTCCACGAGGAGTACCTGGCCCTCCTGATGGCGGGGCTCAAGATGATCGCCACGACCCGCAAGAACGCCAACGTCCTTCAGCACATGCTGGGCTACTTCAAGCGGACCCTCGACCCCGCCGACCGCGCCGAGATCCTGGAGGTGATCGAGCAGTACCGCCGGGAGCTGGTCCCCCTCATCGTCCCCGTCACCCTCCTGCGCCACCACATCCGCCGCCTCGGGGAACCGTATCTGGCGCGCCAGGTCTATTTGAACCCCGCCCCCCTTGAACTGATGCTTCGCAATCATGTATAAAAGGGCAAACCACCTATGAAGGAGTCCTTATGAGCGCACGCCGGTCCTTCACCCTCCTCCTCGCCGCCCTGCTCCTCCTCGCCTACTCGGCCCCGATGGCCGCCGCGTCCAAGCAGGCCAAGCTGAACAAGAAGTACCAGGCCCTCGTGGACGAGGCCGACGCCCTCTGGGCCGAATACAAAAAGGCCGACAAGAACTTCTTCGAAAAGGGGAAGAGCGACTTCGACAAGCACCTCGCCAAGCTGGCCGACATTCAGGACCGCCTGACCGCCCTGCACACGAAGTGGATAGGCATGGAGACCCCCGACGCGGTGGGCACGAGCGACTTCAAGGTCGGGCTGGCCCTGGAGTTGCAGATCGCGGCCATCGGGGCCGAGGTCGTGGGGCTGCTCGAAGACGACCAGGATTACATGAACCTCTCGACGGAGCTCGACAAGCAGTACGAGGCGGTGGTCGCGGACCTCTAAGGCGCCGGCCGCGGAGGCCGGACCGGTTCGGGGCCGGCCCCGCCCTCCTCGAAGGCCCGGATCACCTGCAGCGTCGCCTCCGCCCTCGGCGAGAGGATGACGACGAGGCGTCCGGGCCTGCCCTTCACCAGGGCCATCCGCCACGCCGCCTCGGGGTCGCGGAACTCCCTCAGGCGCCCTTCGGGGAACCCGGAGGAGAGGACCCCTTCCCGGAGGAGGCGCAGGACCTCCCCTTCGGCCCGTCCCCGGAGGTCGTACCCTTCGAAGAGGTAGATCTCGTCGTAGGTGCGTCCCGCCATGGCCCCGAGGGCCCGGATCTCCTCATCGGAGCGGTCTCCCGCCGCGTCCAGCACCCCCAGCTTTTCCCCGGAGACCTGCCGCAGGAAGGCCTGGAGGGAGGCGAAGGAGGCGGCGTTGTGGGCATAATCGAGTAGGACCTCGAAGTCCTTCACTTTCAGCAGGTTCATTCGCCCCGGCAGGTGCTCCGGGTCGGGGAGGAAGCTCCGCAGCCCCTCCCGGATGGCCTCGGGCGCCAGTCCGTGGGCGTGGAGGGCCGCCGTCGCGGCCAGCAGGGCATCAATGTTGATGGAAGCGCGCCCGGCGAAGGCCAGCGGGATCTCCGCCAGCGGCATCAGGACCATCCGGCGGGGGCCGTCCAGCACCACCACCCGGTCCCCGTCCAGCACCACGGCCGGGCCCCCGCCCTGCGCGTGGGCCCCTACGGCGGGGTTGGAAGCCCTATGGGAAAAGAGGGCGAGGCGGCTCCGGACACGCGACGCCATCTCCATCACCAGCTCGTTGTCGGCGTTGAGGACGGCGCACCCCTGGGGATAGACCTGCTCGGCGACGACCGACTTGGCGTAGGCCAGGTCCTCCAGGTACTTGATGTCGTCGCTCCCGACGTGGTCGTCGTGGAGGTTGAGGACGATGCCGCAGTCGGCGTATTCGTACCCGAGGCCCCGGCGGAGGATCCCCTCGCGGGCCGTCTCCAGCACCGCGCAGTCGATGGCGGGGTCTTTGAGCACCAGGGCCACGTGCTCGGGGTAGGTCATGTCCCCCTTCATCAGGCACCGCCCCCCGATGAAGAGCCCTTCCGTGGTGGTGGTCCCGACGGTGCGCCCCGCCAGCGCGAGGCAATGGGAAAGGAGCGCCACGGCGGTGGTCTTGCCCAATGTGCCGGTGACGGAGAACAAGGGGATGCGCGCCGGCGTCCCCGGCGGGAACAGCATGTCGAGGAGGGCCCCGGCCACGGGACGCGGCTTCCCGGCAGTGGGGCGGAGATGCATCCGGAAGTCGGGGGCGGCGTTGACCTCCAGGAACTTCCCGCCGCTCTCCAGGATGGACTCCCCGATGTCCTCCGCGACGCAGTCCACCCCCGCGACGTTGAGCCCCACGGCCCGGGCGGCCCGCTCGGCCAGGAAGCGGTTGACCGGGTGGACGGCGTCGGTCACATCCACCGCCGAGCCCCCCACCTTGGGATTGCCGGAGAGGGCCAGCACAACCACCTCCCCCTTCGGGGGGACCGAATCGAGGGTGTAGCCCTTCCGGGCCAGGAGGCGCAGGGTTTCGGGGGTCACCTCGACCCGCGACAGGAGCGACTTGTCTCCGAACCCCCGCCGGGGGTCGGCATTGAGGCGCTCGACGAGGGCCGACAGCGGGGTGGCTCCGTCTCCGATGACATAGGGGGGCACCAACTGGACGGCGGCCGCAAAGCGGTAGTCGATGACGAGGAGGCGGTAGGCCTTGCCGGCGATCAAGGGCTGGACCAGGACCCCGCCGCCCTCCCGCTGCGCCAGGGCGAAGGCCTCCGCGACGGCTTCCGGCCCCTCCACCCCCAGCGTCACGCCCGTCCCGAGGGCGCCCCGGACGGGCTTGAGGACGACCGGGCCGCCGCACCGCCGCTGGAACGCGGCCGCCTCCTCCGCGCGGACGGCCCGCAGGGTCTCGGGAACCGGGACCCCGGCATCGGCCAGGACCTTGGCGGTAAGGGCCTTGTCGTCGGCGGTCTCGACCGCGATGATGCTGGTATCGGAGGTGATGGTCGCCCGCACCCACTTCCGGTAGCGGCCCGTCCCCAATTGGACCAGGTTATAGGCGTCCAGGCGGAGCCAGGGGATCTGCCGCGCGGCGGCCTCGTCCACGATGGCCTGCGTCGAGGGGCCGAGAAGCCGCTTCTCGCGGATCTCCACGAGCGTTTGGACGGCTGCCGCCGTGTCGAACGGGCGCCCTTCGAGCAGGGCGTTGATCAGGTTGACCGCGGCCTTGCCGGCGTAGACCCCCGCCACCTCGTCGAGGAACCGGAAGACGACGTTGTACACTCCCTGCACGCTGGTGGAGCGGGTCTTGCCGTAGCCCACATCCATCCCCGCCAGGGTCTGGAGCTCGATAGCGGTGTGCTCGACCACGTGGCCCAGGAGGGTCCCCGTCTCGACCCGGAAGAAGAAGCCGCCTGGCCTTTTTTCGGAGCACTGGTGCTCGGCCAGCGTCGGGAGGGCGGCGGCCAGCCCCTCGTAGAAGCCCGGGATGGCGTTGGTGAAGACCTCGTCGTAGGCCGCCAGGTCCAGGCGGATGACGACGATGGGGCCTCCGGAGAAATAATTGGCCCCGTGCATGGTCTTGATCTCCTGCACCTTCAGGGGGCCGGGATCGAGGGGGTAATCCCAGTAGGCCTGCATTTCGGCCTGGCTCATCGGATTCTCCGGACGGAAGGTTCTGCGGGGGGTCTCAAGGGACTTTCAGTATAAGGGGGGGGCTGGCGGCAAGTCAACCATGAAACAGTTTCGAGTTGCGAGTTTCGGGTTTCGAGTTTCCTCCCGCCCCTGTTCCGGGTTTCAGGCTCCAGGTTTCAGATTCACCCGCCAAGATAATCGGTCAAAATTGGCTTTTGGTTATCCCTTGGGTAGTTTGAGTACCCTCACCCCTTGCAATTCGGCGCGTCCAGGCCTATACTTTGAATAAGTCGAATTCAGGAGGGAATGCAATGAGAAAAGGGCACTTACTTACTTACATACTTGCCGGTCTTTTTAGCTTGTCGTTCCCCGCCATGCTGGCGGCATCAAGCGCGGGGCCGGACATGGCCCTCACGCTTTCTTCCCAAAAAGTTCCCATCCATCGCAACCAATTGGAGATCCAGTTTACCGCGTCAACCGGCGGGGGAGAGTACCAGGGCGCTTTTTCCGCTTATTGTTCCCAAGCCACTCTGGTCTCAGTCCAATATCCGCCATCCTTTTGGTTTTCAACGGAGCCGTTTAAGGGATCGCTGATCTTCTCCTTTCCTGCGGACGGACTTTACCAGGTCTTTGGCAATTTGTACGATTTTGAACTTCTGAATATCAGCGCTCCCGAAGACTATGAAGTGGATCCTTTTTTGACGATGGCATCGCTTTTCGTGAAGGTCATCGAGGGCAATGCCATCGAAATCACCGAAAAACAGTACCGCCATGAACAGGACAAGGATATCAGGCAGAAGAACGAAAACCGGGCTCTCGGACGGGTCGGCCATGAATTGGAGTATGCCCAGGCGAATCTGGCGGACTTCGCCATCGAGGAGGGGGAATACGCCGAACGCTATCCCCTGGTGGAGAATGCTTTCGGCTTGGATTTGAAAGCGGACAATGGTGACCTTCACCAACAACTGCTTCTCTCCGAAGGTCCCATCAAGTGCCCAAAATGTCCGATCATTAAGCCATTCTGCCTCAAGTACATCCTGGATCCATTATTGAATGTCGCCGTCACCCTGAACGGCTCGGTAGGGTACGAAGATCCCACCGGCCCGGTGCAGTGCCCTGTGGGGGGAACCTGCACCCTCGGATCCAAGCCGGTCAAAAACCAGCTCATCCAGGTCGCCGTCCGGTCCTATGTGACGGTGAAGTGCTTGAAACCCTTCCCGCCTGGCGGTTACTTCACGTTCACAACGATCTAGACCATGATTTATCAGTTTGCTACGGATGCGACCGGAGGTTTCTCAGGCACGATCTGGGCGGCCCCTCCATTCGACCAGGGAATGCCTTATGTGCAGTACATCGAGGCGCGGACGGGGGAAGTCTACGAAGCTTCGACTGTGGATGAGAATAATTTCAAAACCGCCCAAATAGATTATCCCAGCTACCCCACTCGCTATCCGAACTCCGTCATTTTGCCGTCAGTTTGTTTGATTGGCGACTCGACTATCACCTGTGCGGGACAGACCTACGATCCCTCCTCCCAGACGATGACGATTGACGGCGTGTACAAGGAAAGTGTAGAGCCCCGCACTTTCTTTTTTTCTTGGAGGGACCGGCTCAACGCTGTGCGACAGAAGTGGTCGATTTGGACCGTCCAGGATACATGCGCCCCCTTGCGGGCCGCTTGGGTCTCTGATTGGTGGGAGTGGTGTTCGACAGATTTTCATTGCAAAAACAATTGGTACTTTTCGGGTTGCATATTCATGTGCAGCGGGTATAATGATTGCCAAAATGGCAATCCCGTTCCCGGAGAGCCGTTCCCCAACCCTACCATTTACATCAGGCCTTACGCGGACGGCAAGGAATACACGGTGAAGTGGAAGGCGGAATTCCCCTACCACGAATCGGGCCATTGGCTGTGGTTCCTCATCCAAGGCAAACATTTTTATGTTGACAGCGCTCTTGGCAATGGCGATATTTGCTCTGGTACGCTTTCCGCTCAAGACCCCATGAGATCACTCACGGATTCAGAGAAATGCCAATCCGGCCAAGCAGCATATAACTCACCAGGCGGGTCCTGGATCGTGCCCGATAAAGATACAACAACTCTCACGGAAGCTTTTGCCGAAAGCCATCTCATGAATTTCGCCTATGTCAACACGACGGGGTACGGATTGTATGAGCGGACAGCAGCTGGGGAGGTGGACGGCAAGTGCGAAGTTCCCTGGAATACCGATTCCGCGCATGATGATAGCCGTTGTTACCAGTGCGGGATATGCTCCGAGATCCCTCCCATGGTTGGAGTTAATCCAAACCGTATCAATTGTGACGATTATTTCAACAGGAGTTGTTCCGATGCACCACAGCCTCCTTGTGCCCGCGGACCCTATTCCACCCAGGTCGCGCTTCTGATGGACGTGTACGACAATGTCAATGCCCGATATTATGACGGCGACACCGGGAGCACGGGCGAGGACACCATCAACAACCTTCCTCTGGGGACAATCGTCCGCTTATTGATATTGAAAGCCGAGGCCGGAACCCCCATCGTGATGGACTCCACCACCAATATCGGCCATTTCCTTAATGCCATTAAAGCACATTGCGGCAATGATACCCAGGACCAGGCCATAGACGATCTTCGCGCTTATTTCGGCGCTCCCGCCCCATGATCGTCCCCCTCATCGCCTTGCTGCTCCTGCCGTCTTTCCGGCCGATAGCCCCGGGCCGCGCCGCTCTCCAGGCGGGAGATTGCGGCCCTTGCCGTATTACCCTCGAAAACCGCGACGTCGAGACGTGCTACTTCGACGTCTACCCGCAAAATCTCTACGGCGGGGGCCACATCACCGGGTCCGTCCTTTCTTTCGGCTCGGAAGGCCCTTTGGCCTGCTATTACCTGTTCGGTATGTTCTGGCACCCAGCCGCCGGCACGGCGGCCCTTTTCCCGGACGCGCGGGAGGCGTGTGCCGGCCCCTGGGCCGAGGCGCAAACGAATCAGATCGTCTTCAATTCTTCTATGGCCGTTTCCTGGGACGGCCGGTACATCATCCCCTACTGCTATGGAATGACCACTCTCCATATTTATGAAATTGTAAGCCTTCACTACAACTACCGCCATGCCCGCTCTATCCCCGTCCCGGCCGGGGTGGATGCGGCCGCTTTTTTCAAGGATCACCTGATCGTTCTGGATAAGGAACGTCTTCATGCATATTCGATGAATCCAGGAAGCCGCTTTCAAGAGGAGGCCGGGATTGAATTCCCCCACGGTTTATTTCACCCCTCATGGCAGAACCCTGAGGCGGGGGTGCCCACATTGATGCGGAATATGGTCATGGATGGCGAGTATCTTTATCTTCTCAACGGCACGGGAAACGAATTTGGCCCGCTGGTCACGTTAAGGCTGGATGGGCGAAGCATCGAAATGATCAACGACGGCCGGGAATTCATCGTTCCGGAATATGACGAATACCCTTTCGTGTTCAGGCTCAACCTTCAATTGAACCAAGTTTATGATAATAGATATTTGTTATATCATGCGGAAGCTTGCCGGAATTTCTATAGTCCTGGCAATGATTTCTTCTCGCGTTTAGAGAACGGCGTCATTGAAGGAATTCAAAAACTATCCCCAACTGATCAAGCTTGTAATTATTGGGATTACAATTTTAAAAATGCTTTTTACAATGGTATCAATTGGCACGCTTATCCGCCTTGCTTTGGGGGAGTGACCTACTTCGCCCCTGACGAACAATTTTATTCAGCGGGAGATCTCGTCGCGAATGACCGGATCTACGGCTTCGGCATGTACCAGGGCCCCGACACGGAGTTGTGGAGCTACGGGGGCAGAAGTGTGGGCTGTTCAACGGATGATCTCCCGGTGATCGAGCATTCAATCATTCCCACAGGTCCGGTCTCCGGCAATTACCTGGTCATGGGCCTAGCCTCCGATTCGGAGGGAATCCGTCGGGTGTTCGCTGGTTACCCGCTTTGCGTTGAAATGCACCGAGCTTCCATATTTCGTCAAGTCGACGGGTCCGTGATCTTCCAGGCGGTCATTCCCGAGGTGAATCCCGATCAATGTGCCGCTTACTGGACCGAGTGCCCCAACGAGGGACAGACCACCTACATGCCTCTTGCCGAAGATGAAGACGGCGACTCCAATCAAAGCCCCGACGCCCCCTGGGACCAGGACATGCGCTGCATCCAATTCAAACCCGAGCCGGATCCCATGCCCGAGGGGGCGGTGGAGATCCAGCCCTGTTCCGACGCCGCGATCCTCTCCTTCTCCGGCTGGGCCGTGGACAACTCCGGCATTTGGCAGGGGTGGCTACTCTCTGAGGACGCCCAAGTCCTGGTCCCCCTCACCGTGGGGCTCTCCCGCCCCGACATCGGGGCGCAATATCCCGGCCATCCCGGCAGCGCAAACGCGGGTTTTTCCGTCACCTACGACGCCTCGGCCATAGCCGAGGGGGAGTATCAATTCACCGTCCGCCTCCTGGCCAACGACTTCCAGGTGCTGGACTTCGGCCCCTACACCATAGTCCGCGATACCAGCCACCCACGCCCTCTTTCACACCCATAACAAGCCAATAGCGATCTTGATCGACGCGGTCCGCTTTGTCGCCATCTTGTCCGCAAGAAGGAATTTGGGCTATACTTTCCACCCGGGGCACCAACGACCCCGCCATACCTTGAAGGAGGGATCCATGATCGATTCCATCGTCAAACTGCTGGGCAGCGAGGCCGATTACCTGCTCAATCACGAATGCAAGACCGTCCCGAAGGGGCAGTTGCACCTCCCCGGCAAGGACTTCGTGGAGCGGGTCTTCATCCCCTCCGACCGACCCGTCCCGGTCCTGCGCAATCTTCAATCCATTTTCAACACCGGCCGGCTCAAGGGGAAGGGCTACCTCTCCATCCTCCCGGTGGACCAGGGGATCGAGCACTCCGGCGGCGCCTCCTTCGCCCCCAATCCCGCCTATTTCGATCCCGAGACCATCGTCGAACTGGCCATCGAGGGGGGCTGCAACGCCGTGGCCTCCACCCTCGGCGTCCTGGGGATGGTGTCCCGTAAATATGCCCACCGCATCCCCTTCATCCTCAAGATCAACCACAACGAGCTCCTCACCTACCCGGACAAGTTCGACCAGATCATGTTCGGCTCCATCGACCAGGCCTTCGATATGGGGTGCGCCGCCGTGGGGGCCACCATCTATTTCGGGTCCCAGGAGAGCAACCGCCAGATCCAGGAGGTCTCCGAGGCCTTCGCCTACGCCCACGAGCTGGGGATGGTGACCATCCTCTGGTGCTATTTGCGCTCCGACGCCTTCAAGAAGGACAAGGACTACCACGTGGCGGCCGACCTCACCGGGCAGGCCAACCACCTCGGCGTCACCCTCCAGGCCGACATCATCAAGCAGAAGATGCCCGAGTGCAACGGCGGCTACGAGGCCGTCAAGTTCGGCAAGACCTCCAAGAAGGTCTACACGGACCTCACCACCGACCATCCCATCGACCTCACCCGCTACCAGGTGGTCAACTGCTACATGGGGCGCGCGGGGCTCATCAACAGCGGCGGCGCCTCGGGCGAGAACGACCTGGCGCAGGCGGTCCGGACGGCCGTCATCAACAAGCGGGCCGGCGGCATGGGGCTCATCTCCGGCCGCAAGGCCTTCCAGAAGCCGATGAAGGAGGGGGTGGAGCTCCTCAACGCCATCCAGGACGTCTACCTCTGCCGCGACGTGACGGTGGCGTAGCGCCGCATGTACAAGATCGTCCTGCTGCGCCACGGCGAGAGCACCTGGAACATGGAGAACCGGTTCACCGGGTGGACCGACGTGGACCTCTCGGAAAAGGGGGTCAGGGAAGCCCATGAGGCCGGACGCACGCTCAAGAAGGAAGGGTACGATTTCGACCTGGCCTTCACCTCCGTCCTCAAGAGGGCCATCCGAACCCTCTGGATCACCCTCGACGAGATGGACCGGATGTGGATCCCCGTCGTCCGGTCCTGGCGGCTCAACGAGCGCCACTACGGGGCCCTCCAGGGGCTGAACAAGGCGGAAACGGCCCAGAAGTTCGGCGAGGATCAGGTCAAGGTTTGGCGCCGCTCCTACGACGTCCCGCCCCCGGCCCTCGAGCCCTCCGACGAGCGGTGGCCCGGGCACGACCCCCGCTACCGGGGCCTCGACCGCCGGGCCGTCCCCCTGACCGAGTGCCTCCAGGACACCGTGGGGCGGGCCCTCCCCTTCTGGCACGATGCCATCGTCCCCGCGGTTCGGGACGGCCGAAGGGTCCTGGTGGCCGCCCACGGCAATTCCCTGCGGGCCATGGTGAAGTACCTCGACAACATCTCCGACGCCGACATCGTCGGCCTCAACATCCCCACCGGCATCCCGCTGGTTTATGAGCTGGACGGGGACCTCAGGCCCGTCAAATCGTATTACCTGGGCGATCCGGAGGCGGTGAAGAAGGCCGCCGAGGCGGTGGCCGCCCAGGGGAAGGCGCGGTAGATCCATTTCATTCATTCAAGTCGGAATTCCAAGGGGCCGGGCGGGATCGCCCGGCCCCTTGACTTTGCCCCCGAATGGGCATATTCTTCCCTTTGTGCCGTACCCGGATGATCATTGGTTCATCCGCTCCACTGAATCCCCACATGGGGAAAAGACCGGAATAAATCCATCCGTAAATGCCGCCACCCACCTGGGCGGTGATGTCCGTTTTGGCCTCTAACCATTTCAATGTCAATAGGCGTACACTTTTACGAGGAGGAGAGGCGTGTACTTTTACGAGGGAC
>CAZRVT010000061.1:0-17062 GCA_964603505.1 uncultured Holophagales bacterium
CTCGTAAAAGTACACGCCTCTACTCCTCGTAAAAGTGTACGCCTATTGACACCGGTGCCCCGTTTCCTATCTGCCACGCTGCCAACTGCAAGCTGCCGGCTGATATAATGGCTCCGAATGATCTACACCTTCTTCTGGCTCACGCTCTTCGGTGTGGCGTTGGGGTTCTTCGAGGCGAGCGTGGTGGTCTATCTACGCCAGCTCTACTATCCCGGCGCGGCGCTGTTCCCGCTGAAGGTGATCCCTCCGGACATTCTGCGGGTGGAACTGCTGCGGGAGTTCTTCTCCATCGCCCTCATCCTCGCCGCCGCCGTCCTCTCGGGGCGGAACAAGGCTCTCCGCGCCGCGAATTTCCTCTTCATCTTCGGCGTGTGGGATATCCTTTACTATGTTTTCCTGTGGGTCTTCTTGGGCTGGCCGGCGTCGGTCTTCGATTGGGACCTGCTCTTTCTCATCCCCGTCCCGTGGGTGGCGCCGGTCCTGGCACCGGTCCTCTGCTCGTTCTCCCTCATCGCCTTCGCCGTCCTTATCCACCGCCTGGCGCGCGACGGCTGGCCGTTGCCGCTGACGGGGAAAGACATCAGCGCTGCCGCGATTTCTTCATCATTCATTCTATTTTCGTTCTTCCGCTCAACCGCAATGATGATGGATACGGGATACCCCTCGCATTATCCATGGGCTTCTTTGCTTTTCGGCCTAGCTTTGGCGTGGGGGTATGCCGTCTACCGCATTCGACAGATCAAACGGTTCGAGTCTTGATCCCCCGGGAGGGATTCCCGTTGGTCATCCCTCCCATACATTTTGGCATGGGGGTGCGCGCTTTACTGCATCAAGCAGATCAAGCGGTTCGAGTCCTGACCGCAATAAGATCGCTATCGGGATCGGCATCGGCTTTTCAGCGCATCAGCTGTTCAGTCTGAATCCAGTCCCCGAGTTCCGAAAGCGATTCCGATTTCGAATCCATAAAAGAAACGGGAGGCCTTGGGGGCCTCCCTGGTGCGGCAAACGGTTGATGCAGGGCCATGGGCACGGTGGGGGGTGCCCACAAATCCCAACGATATCTACGACTTGGCTTCGATGGTGGCGAGGTGGATGACGCCGTCGCCGTCCTTGACCTCGTGGACCGTCCCCTTGGCGGTCACTTCCTTGCCGGACATCTTGTGCAATTTGACGTCCTTGGTGGTCTCGGGGCAGAACTGGTAGGTTTTTCCATCGGCGGTAACCAGAACGCTCTGGCACTTGTCTCCCTTGTGCAGATCGCAATGCATGCACTTGACGGTGCCGGTGACGGCGGCGTTCTCCGTGGTCTTGGCAATGTCCTTGCCATGGGCGGGACACGCGTCGCCGCACTTCTTGGCGTTCTCGGCGTGGTCGCACTTCTTCTCGCCGGCCGCGGCCGCGGGCTTGTCCCCGACGCCGCAATGGCCGCAATGGGCCAGGGCGGCCCCCGAGACGAGGGTGAACAGGAACAGGATGGATAACGCTTTTCTCATCATTGGCTCTCCTATAGGAAATTTCTGTAGCCCAATCATAACGGCTGGAGGGCGCCCGCTATTCCTGTAGGAGGGACCCCGCCGACAGGATGGCCAGGGCGAGGCCGAGGGCCGGGAGGAGGGGGAGGAGGAGGGCCGCCCCGCCGCCGAGGACCATCGCGGCCAGGACCCACCCTTTTCCCGGCTTCCACGGCAGGAAGGCCCACAGGGCCGGCGTGGCAACGGCCACGGAGAAGAAGCCGTAGCTTTTCGTAAAGAGGGCCAGGAGGGAGGGGGCCGCCCAGGCCAGGACCGCCCCTGCCGCGCCGAGTCCCAGGGTGATGAGGGGGCGGCGGGTGAACCGCGGCAACAGGTCGTGGTTGAGGGTGGCGGCGGCGGTCAGGAGGATCGAATTGGCCGACGAGAGGAGCGCCGAGAGGATGCTGAGAACCGGCAGGGCCGCGGCCCAGGCGGGGAGGCGGCCCAGCAATGCCGGGAGCGTCGCGTCCCCCGCCGCGGGAAGCTGGAAGCGGACGACGACGGCGAGGAGGAGGAAGCCCCATGCGACCTTGCCCGCTCCGGCCCACAGCGCGCCGCGGGAGGCGGCCCTCGCGTCGCGGGAGGAGAGGGCTTTGCTCCATAGGTCGGAGCCCGCCAGGTGGGGCAGGAGCGTGGAGAGGAAGAGGGTGGCCATCAGGCCGGCGGGCATGGTTTCAAGCGGGGCCGGGGGCCCGGCGGCGGGCCCGGGCAGGAACAGGAGGGCGAGGAACCCCGCGAAGATGAATCCCGCCTGGACCAGGTCCATCCACGCCAGCCCCCACTGCCCGCCCAGGGCCAGGGCCAGAAGGAGCACCACGACCGTCAGGGCCATGAAGGCGGGGGAAAAAAGGGCCAGGGTGATCAGGGCCCGCAGGATGAGGGCCAGCCACAGCACCTCCGCCGCCACCACCAGCGCCGAAGCCGTCTTCTGGACCTCGGAGCCCCACCGCTGCCCCAGGACATGGGGGAGGGAGAAGGCCCCGGTGCGGCGCACCCGGCCGGCCAGGAAGAGGCCGAACAGGAAAAACCCCACCGCACCGCCCAGCTCGAGCGCCAGCCCCCGGACCCCGTATCGCGCCGCCAGGGCGGCGAGGACCAGGGTGGAGGAGGAGCCGATGGAGGTGGCCAGATAGGTGGCGAAGGTGAGGAACGGGGGAAGGCGCCGCCCGGCCAGGTAGTAGCCCTCCCCTTCGCGGCCCTTGCGGGACTGCATCAGGGCCAGCGCCAGCAGGAGCCCGAGGTAGGCCGCGAGGAGGAGCGGGCTCACTGCCGCATCCAGTATTCCACCACGCAGCCGTCCGCCTCCTTGACGATGCGCACCGTCATGGGGTTTTTCTTCCATCCGTCGAGGCGGGCGCTTTCGGTCCAGGGGACCGCCTTGCGGGCGAGGCGGAAGCTGGGGAGGAGCCGCTCCTCCACGGCCTGAATGAGCCCATCCAATCCCTGGCCGGTGGCGGCCGAGATCATGGGGAACGGCGCCCCCTCGGCACCCGGGACCCGGTCGGCCTTGTTGTAGACGGTGAGCACCCGCTCGCGCTCGATGGCCAGCTCCTCCAACACCTCCATCCCGATCCGCTCCTGATCGGCGTAGCGGGGGTGGCTGCGGTCCACCACATGGAGGACCAGGTCGGCCCCGGCGGCCTCCCCAAGGGTGGAGCGGAAGGCGGCGACGAGGTGGTGGGGCAGTTTGCGGATGAAGCCGACGGTGTCGCTGACGAGGAGGGGGAGGGCCGAGGGGCGGTTCACCCGCGCGACGCGGGCGTCGAGGGTGGCGAAGAGGCGGTCGTCCGCGTAGACCGACGAGCCGGTGAGGGCGTTGAAGAGGGTGGACTTCCCGGCGTTGGTGTAGCCGGTGAGGGCGACGCGGGGGAGCCAGTCGTGGCTTTTGTGCAGCTCGCGGCGGGCCCGCTCGACCGCCTCCAGGTCGGCCTCCAATTTCTGGATCTTTTTGCGGACGAGGCGGCGATCCAGCTCGAGCTGGGTCTCCCCCACCCCCTTCATCCCGATGCCCCCCTCCTGCCGCGAAAAGTGGGTCCACCGGCCGGCCAGGCGGGGGAGGAGGTACCGGTATTGGGCCAGCGACACCTGGGTCCTGGCCTCCTCGGTGCGGGCCCGCTGGGCGAACAGCGACAGGATGAGCCAGGGGCGGTCCATCACCTTTGCGTCGAGCCGCTCCTCCAGGTTCTGGACTTGGGAGGGGCTGAGGTCGTCGTCGAAGATGACCGTCTTCGCCGGAAGCGTCTTGGCCAGTTGGGCCAGCTCCTCCACCTTCCCGCGGCCGATGAAGGTGGCGGGGTCGGGGCGGTCCTTCTTCTGGACGGCCACGGCCTTCACCTCCCCCCCCGCGGAGCGGACCAGCTGGGCCAGCTCCTCCAGGTTCTCCTCGACCTCGAGGTCGGTGACCCCGGACCGGACCACCCCCACGAGGATGACCGCCTCGCGCGCTATTCCGTTCTTCATGCCAACAGAGTAAAATATAGGAGAACCCCCCGTTTTGCAAGCCGGACCGCGCGCCCGGCCCGATCCCACCGATCTAGGAGCGTCCCATGAAGATCCTCGTTACCGGCGGCTGCGGCTTCATCGGCTCCAATTTCATCCGGCACCTCTTCGCCGTCCACGGCGACGGCGTCAGCGTCGTCAACCTGGACAAGCTGACCTATGCGGGCAACCCCAAAAACCTCGCCGGCGTGGACCGGCGGCCCAACTACCGCTTCGTCAAGGGCGACATTGGCGACGCCGAGGCGGTCCGCGAGGCGATGAAGGACGCCGAGGCGGTGGTCAACTTCGCCGCCGAGACCCATGTGGACCGTTCCATCCTGGGGCCCGATTCCTTCCTCCGCACCGACATCCTCGGCGTCTTTGTCCTGCTGGAGGAGGCGCTGAAGCGGAAGGTGAAGACCTTCGTCCAGGTCTCCACCGACGAGGTGTACGGCGAGTGCCTGGAGGGCTCCTTCAGCGAGGACGCGCCCCTGAACCCCCGCAGCCCCTACTCGGCCTCCAAAGCGGGGGGCGACCGGCTCGCCTACTCCTACTTCCACACCTACGGCGCCCCGGTCGTCATCACCCGGGCGTCCAACAACTTCGGCCCCTACCAGTACCCGGAGAAGCTCATCCCCCTCTTCGTCACCAACGCGCTCGAGGACAAGCCCCTCCCGGTCTACGGCGACGGCCAGCAGGTGCGCGACTGGCTCTTCGTGGACGACCACTGCCGCGCCATCGCCCTGCTCCTGGAAAAGGGGACCCCGGGCGAGGCCTACAATATCGGCGGCGGGAACGAGCGGACCAACATGGTCATCACCCGGACCATCCTGAAGGTCCTGGGCAAGCCCGAATCGCTCATCCGATACGTCGAGGACCGTCCGGCCCACGACCGCCGCTACAGTTTGAATTTCGACAAGATCCGCGCCCTCGGCTACGCTCCGTCCGCCGACTTCGAGGCCAAGCTGGAGGCGACTATCCACTGGTACCGCGACCACCCCGAGTGGTGGCGCGAGCTCAAGAGCGGAGAGTTCCGGCAGTACTACGAAACCCAGTATGGGAAGCGCATTCAGTAAGCCCCGCATTCTGGTTCCCGGCGGCCGCGGGATGCTCGGATCGGCAGTGACGGCGCAGCTGGGGCGTCTGGGCTACCCCGTGACGGCGGTGGACCTCCCCGAGTTCGACCTCACCCGCACCGGCGACATCCGGCTCCATATGGCGCAGGCGCGGCCGCTGGCCGTCATCAACTGCGCGGCCTTCACGGCCGTGGACGCCGCCGAGTCCGAACCGGACCTGGCGATGGCGGTCAACCGGGACGGCGTCGCCAACCTGGTCCAGGCTGCCGCCGCCGCGGGGATCCCCCTGATTCATGTGTCTACCGACTATGTCTTCAACGGGTCCAAGGCCGGCCCCTGGGTCGAGGACGACCCCGTGGACCCGGTTAACTTTTACGGCCGGAGCAAGATGGAGGGGGAGCGGCCCGTCCTGAGATACGAGCACGGCACCGTGGTCCGCACCTCCTGGCTCTTCGGCCCCCGGGGGCCCAATTTCGTCAAGACCATCGCGACCAAGCTGAAGGCCGGGGAAACGCTCGACGTGGTGGACGACCAGCGGGGTTGTCCCACCTCCACGGCGGCCCTCGCCCGCGGGCTCATTGCCCTTCTCGAACGGGGGAGCGCCGGGATCTACCACTTCTGCCAGCCCCCCGCCGTCACCTGGTTCGGCTTCGCGCGGGCCATCGCCGACTCCCTCGGCGTCCCGGCCGGGCGCGTCCGGCCCACCACGAGCGACCGGTTCCCCCGCCCCGCCCGGCGCCCGGCCAACTCGGTCATGGCCACCGCCAAGTTCGAGCGCGCGACGGGGGCCGCCATCCCCTCGTGGCACGGCGACCTGATGGCTTATCTCGCCGGGGAATTATGAACCTGCCGGTCCGGAAGGTGGTCCACATCCTCATGGGGGGGTTCATTTTCGTCCTCCCCCACATCACCCTCGGGCAGGCGGCCGCCTGCGCCGCCGCCGCGTTCCTGTTCAACCTCTTCGTCTTCCCCCGCCTCCTTCCCGGCCTCCTGCGCGAGAGGATGGACCGGGGCGTCCTTATCTACCCACTCACCGTCCTCGCCCTCATCCTCTTGTTCCCGCGGAACGAGATCCCCGCCGCCCTGGGGTGGGCAGCGATGGCCTTCGGCGACGGGTTCTCCGCCCTTATTGGATCCTGGCTGCCGATCGGTCGGCTCCCCTTCAATCGGGAAAAATCGTGGGGCGGCCTGCTGGCTTTCGTGGCGGTGGGGACGGTGGGCGGCTGGGCGGTGTGTGGCGCGTTCGGCCGCCCCGCGTCCATTCCCGTATTGCTGACGATCTTCGGCGCCGCGGCGGTGATCGAGGCCCTGCCCATCCCCCTCATCGACAACGTCTCCGTCCCCCTCTTCGCGGCCTTCGCCTCCGCGCTGCTCCTTCCGGTGGAGGCGTTCCAATGGCCCCCCACCGCGCAGGCCGGCGTGGCGTTTTTCAGCACTCTCTGCGTGGGGACCGCCGGGTGGCTGTTGAAGCTGGTCAGCGCCTCGGGGTGGGCGGGCGGGGTCCTGGTGGGAACCCTCATCTTCGCGTTCGCCTCCTGGCAGGGGTTCGCCGCCCTGCTGGCCTTCTTCGTCCCGGCCACGGCGTTCACTTTCCTCGGCTACGCGAAGAAGAAAGCGATGGGGATCGAGCAGGAGGGAGGGGGACGGAGGGGAGCCGTGCACGCCCTGGCCAACTGCTTCTGGGGCGCGTGCCTGGCGGCCCTGGTCCCCTCCTGGCCCGACGCCGAGGGGATCCGCGTCCTCTTCGCCGCCGCGTTCGCGACCGCCCTTTCCGACACCTCCGGCAGCGAGATCGGAAAGGCCTACGGGCGGCTCACTTTCCTGCCGTGGAACCTCCGCCGCGTCGCCCCCGGGACCGAAGGGGCGGTTTCGCTGGAGGGGTTGGGGGCCAGCGCGGTCACTCCATTGCTGCTGGGGGGGATGCTGGCGTGGGTGGGCTGGATCTCCCCGGTCGGGGCCGCGGTGGTGGGCATGGCGGGGTTTCTGGGTAATCTCGGGGAGAGCTTCCTGGCCCGACTGGGCCAGTGGAACAACGAACTGCTGAACTTCACGAACACCATCCTGGGATCCGGATTGGGGATGCTCTTATGGCACTTGACGCGGTGAAAAAGTACTGGGCGTTTACCCGTCCCTTCACGCTGGTTCCTCCCCTGCTGGGGATCGTCTCGGGGGCCGTCTGCGCCTTCGGATCCATCCACAACCCCGACCCCGACCGGCGGGTCACCCTCTCCCTGCTCCTGACGGTGGCCGTGGGGTCGTTGTGCGCCTCGTTCCTCAATGCCGCCTCCAACGTGATCAACCAGATCTACGACCTGGAAATCGACCGGCGCAACAAGCCCTCGCGCCCCCTGGTCACGGGCGCGATCTCCCTCGCCGCGGCATGGGCCTTCTGCGGGGTCCTCTACGCCCTCGCCATCATCCCCACCTGGGCCGTGGTCCCCTACCCGCACGAGTCGCTGGCCCAGAAGCTGGCCGCGCCGTTCCTGAGCCGGCAGGCCTTCATCATCTACGTCATCGGAATGATCGCCACCTTCGTTTATTCGGCCCCGGCCCTGGGTCGGACCAAGCGTCTCGGCATCTGGGCCAACGTCACCATCGCCGTCCCGCGCGGGGTTCTTCTGAAGGTGGCGGGGTGGAGCTTCGTCGCCTCGGCCGCGGCCTTTGAGGCATGGTACATCGGCGCCGTTTTCGGCCTCTTCCTCCTGGGCTCGGCTTCCACCAAGGACTTCTCCGACATGCCCGGCGACGCCGCCGGGGGGTGCCGGACCCTCCCCATCATCTACGGCGTGAAAAAGGCCTGCTGGATGATCGCCCCCTCCTTCGTCCTCCCCTGGCTCCTCATTCCCCTCGGGGTGCTTCTGCCCGATCCCCAGGACCCCGCCCACTCCATCCTCACCGGCAACCCGGTCCTCCTGGTGGTTCTTGGCCTGGGGCTGGCGGCGTGGGGCTGTTACACGGTATGGCTCATCCTGCGGAATCCGGAGGCCCTGGCGGCCACGGAGAACCACCCCTCCTGGACCCACATGTACCTGATGATGATGTCGGCGCAGGTGGGATTCGGTCTGGCGTATCTGTTATGAAGCCGGCCGTCCTGGAGGGGGGGGTCCTCACCGTGGCCCGGGAGGCGATCGAGGTGGCGGTGCGCCGCAAGGGGCATGACCTCCGGCTGTCGATTTCTCCGGCCGGCCTGGAGGCGTTCCTCACCGTCCCCACGGGGATCATCGATGTGCCTGCGAAGGTAACCTTGCAGTGCATCCGAGTGGAGGAGGGGCGGTTGGTGGGGGAGAATCTCGCCGTTTCCTCCACCGTATTTCCAATCCCTCTGAGATTAATCGGGCAGTTCACTTCCAAACTAAAATTTCTGGCCCTGGATGCCAAGAACAAAAGGATTTATTGTGACATCAGCCAGGTGCTCCCTAGATACTTATCGTTGAAAATAAAGGACATAGAATTGATCGACGATGGAGTGAGGATCCTGGTTGAGGACTTTTCGTTGGAGCATATTCCAAATATATAACAATACTAATGTAATATTGTGGAACACTATAAAGAATTAACACTTGACATTCCTGTTATAGATTCCGATACTTGAGGTGCAACATGAAATCTATACCAGGAGGTGCCATATGACCATTGTCCGTTTCAACCCATACGCCGACCTTGGGACTCTGCGCCAATCCATGGACCGCTTCATGGACCGGTTCTTCGCCGATTTCGCCCGTCCCATCGAAGCGGACGATTTCACCGGTCAGACCTTCTCGCCGGCCGTGGACATCAAGGAGACCCAGGGTGAGTACATGGTCACCGCCGAGGTGCCGGGCATCAAGAAGGAGGACATCCACATCGAGGTGGCCGACAACCTCCTCACCATCAAGGGGGAGCGGAAGTTCGAGAAAGAGGAGAAGAACGAGTCCTACCACCGGGTGGAGCGCTCCTACGGGACCTTCAGCCGCGCCTTCACCCTCCCCACCTCGGTCAAGGCCGATGGCATCGAGGCCAAGTTCCACGACGGGCTCCTGACCATCCGCATCCCCAAGGCGGAGGAGAAGGTCCCCAAGAAGATCGAGATCAAGGGCTGATCCATCCCTACCCTCCCCACCAATATGGCGGGCCCCCGGGCCCGCTTTTTTGTTGTGGGAAAGAGGAGACAGGCCCGTTACCCTCCCTCCCATCCAGGATGCAGTCCCCGTTTTCCCGCGGAGGGCCAACATGACAAAGCCCCGACCACGTCGGGGCTGGCAAGCCGAACGATAAATGGCGGAGAGGGCGAGATTTGAACTCGCGGTACCCGTAAGGGTACACACGCTTTCCAAGCGTGCTCCTTCGGCCACTCGGACACCTCTCCGATGACCGAGCCCATTTTACCATAGAAATCCCTGCATTTTGCGACCCAGGGCGACTTCTTTCTGCTATCCTATCCTCTCTCATGGGCTTCTCCCTGATGGTCCTGACCTCGTTCCTGTTTACCCTCATGTCGGCCCTGATCAAGGGCCTGGGGGAGGGCTTCCCCCCCATGCAGGTGGTCTTTCTCCGTTCCCTGTTCGCCCTCCCCATCCTCTGGGCGGTGGCGCGCGCCGCGCGCCAGCCGCTGGTGTCGAGGGACAAAAAGAACATCCTCCTCCGCTCCTTCACCGGCCTCCTGGCCATGTATTTCTACTTCTACGCCCTTCCCCGGATGCCCCTGGCCCTCTGCTCGTTCCTCTACAACACCCAGCCGCTGTTCGTGGCCGCGTTCGCCCCGGCCATGCTGGGAGAGCGGGCCTCCCGCCGGACCAAGGCCGCCATGGGCCTCGGCATCGCCGGCCTGCTCCTGATCGCCAAGCCGGGCGTCTCGTTCGGCTGGGCGGCCGCCTCGATGGTGATCGCCGCCGTCTTCGGGGCCCTGGCCCACATCTACATCCGCCGCCTGGGGCGTCAGGAGCATCCACTGACGGTGGTCTTCGACTTCACGGTCCTGCTGACCCTGGGGGCGGGCCTGGCCTCGGCCCCTGGGTTCGTCCCGCCGCGGGGGGGCCAGTGGGCGGCCATCCTGGCCATCAGCGCCCTCGCCGCGGCGGGCCAGTTGACGATGACCATGGCCTACCGCCTGGAGGAGGCCCCCCTCGTGGCCAGCGCCGGCTACAGCGGCATCGTGTTCGCCACGCTTTTCGACTGGCTGGTGTGGGGCAAGGTGGCAGACGGTTGGGCATGGGGCGGCGGCATCCTCATCATCGCCGGGGGGATTCAGCTCGTTTGGAAACCATTGAAAAAATTGCTCTTAGAGTATTATTAGATTGCTGGAACAATTGCTGGAATAAATAACACCCCGGGCGGGTTTGCGTAGATACAGACGAAACATACGCATCCAATCCCTCCTGCCGGCGGCCTTGCGAACTTCGGATCGCAGGGCTGCTAATTTTTTCCTCGCTCCGGGCGGCCGCTCCGCTAACCGCTTCCCGCATTCCGCCAACCGCGCTCCATCCGCGGTCAGCGGTGATTGGCCTGCGATGAGCGGAGAGCGGTCAGCGGAAAGCGCTGGGCTCATTCACCGCATCGGCATCTCGGGGGCGTAGTCGTCGGTGAAGGGGCGGGGGCGCGGGGGCTCCTGGGCGAAATCGTAGTAGATGACCACCGCCTGCGACGCCTTGTACATCCCCGTATCGTAGTGAAACTCCACGTTGCGGACCGGGTGGCTCTCCCGCTCGCCCATGCCGGTGCCGGCCTGCCGGCGCTCGGCCGAGGGGGCGGCCGCGCCGGACTTCTGTCGCAGGGCTTCGTCCTTGGAGATCTCCTCGCGATCGTCCGGTTCATAGACCGGGTGGCCCTCCAGCCAGGCCTCCATCTCGTCCGACGACCAGAAGTAGGCCGCGCCGATGACCCCGCAGTTGACCGAGAGGTCGCGGCCCCAGGCATTGGAGCGCCATGCGGCGTAGGAATCCTCTCTGGAGGTGAAGAAGAACCGCCGGGCGTCCCCGCTGGAGACCTGCCAGCCGGGGATGGTGACGAAGGAGTGGGGCTGGATGATCCACTTCTTCCCCTGGGAGGGGCCCGTGGGCTTTCCCGAGATGCTGGAGAGGCCGTCGATGGTCAGGTTGACCCCCACGCGCACCGGCAGGGGGTTGTAGAGGCGGACGGAGTACCGCTCCTCCGGTTCGGCGGTGATGAAGGGCTTGCCGTCCCGCCGGGACTCGCCCTTCACCCCCGTCCGGTCGGAGACCACCTCGACCCGGAACCGATAGGTGTAGGGACGGTTCTCATGCCAGGTCCGGTCTCCCCGGATCACCCGGGTGCGGGCCTGGAAGGTGAAGGGGACGACGGCCGCCGGGAGGCAGGCGGCCCCCAAGACGATCAACACGGCAAGGCGCATCATTCGGTTCATATCGGCCTCCTTGTCTCGTTTCGGGCTCGGCGCCCGTTCATGGCTGAGGACGCCGGCCGGGACCGTTTCCTTGGGCCGTGCCGGCGTCCGGGGGCTCGGGCCGGCCGAGCCGATGGGGCTGCGGCATCCCCCTCTGATATGTCCCGTTCCGACCCTCCGGGTCCCGTCTTGCCTTCCCCGCCCGTTTCTTGTACACTTTTTCACCGATGAAGATCGTCGAATGCGTGCCGAATTTCTCCGAGGGACGGGATAAGACCAAGATCGACGCCATCGTGGCCGCCATGGGCGGCGTGGCCGGGGTCCAAGTGCTCGACGTGGACCCCGGGTGCGCCACCAACCGCACCGTCGTGACCATCGTGGGCGAGCCGGAGGCGGTGCTGGAGGGGGCCTTCCAGGGGATCGCCAAGGCCGGCGAAATCATCGACATGAGCGTCCATAAAGGCGAGCACCCTCGGATGGGGGCCACCGATGTTTGCCCCTTCGTCCCCATCACGGGGATCACCATGGAGGAGTGCGCCGGCCTGGCGCGCCGCCTCGCGAAGCGGGTGGCCGAGGAGCTGAAGATCCCCACCTACCTTTACGAGGCCGCCGCCGCGGTCCCCGAGCGCAAATCGCTGGCATGGATCCGCGAGGGGGAGTACGAGGCCCTGCCGAAGAAACTCCAGGACCCGAAATACCGGCCCGACTTCGGCGCGGCCGTCTTCAACCCCAAGAGCGGGGCCACCGTCATCGGGGCCCGCCCCTTTCTCATTGCCTACAACATCAACCTCAACACCCGCGACAAGAAGCTGGCCAACGCCATCGCTTTCGCTTTGCGGGAGCGGGGCACCGCCGTCAAGGGGCCCGACGGGAAAGTCCTCAAGGATCCAGACGGGAACACGATCTACGAGCCGGGGCTGTTCAAGGAAGTCCGGGCCGTCGGGTGGGTCATCGAGGAGTACGGCTGCGCCCAGATCTCCATCAACCTGCTCAATTACGAGGTCAGCTCCATCCACGCCGTCTTCGACGCCGCCTGCCGCCTGGCGGAGGCCAAGGGATTGCGGGTGACGGGGAGCGAGATCGTGGGGATGACCCCGCTGGAGCCGCTGCTGATGGCCGGGCGGCACTACCTCGCCCTCCAGGGCAAGTGCACCGGACAGTCGGAGGAGGAGCTGGTCCACATCGCCGTGAAATCGCTGGGCCTCAAGGATGTCGCCCCGTTCGACCCCCACCACAAGATCATCGAGTGGCGCCTGGGGCTCAAGAAGCGCCCCCTCGTCTCCATGACCCTCCGCGGGTTCGCCAACGAACTGGCCTCCGACAGTCCCGCCCCCGGCGGCGGGAGCGTCGCCGCCTACTGCGGCGCCCTCGGCGCGGGGCTCTCCGCCATGGTGGCCAACCTCACCTTCGGCGCCAAGGACTATCTCAAACACAACGCCGAGATGGAAGCGATCGCCCGGAAGGGGCAATCCCTCAAGGAGCGGTTCCTCCACCTCGTGGACGCCGACACCGACGCCTTCAACGCCGTCATGGCCGCCATGCGCCTGCCCAAGAAGACGGATGAGGAGAGAGCCGCCCGCCAGGAGGCCATCGTCGCGGCCACCCGCGGCGCCATCGCCACTCCGATGCAGGTGATGGAGGCGTCGCTCGAAGTGTTCCCTCTGGCGCAAGTGCTTATCAAGAAGGGGAACCAGAACGCCCTCTCCGACGCCACGGTTTCTGCCCTGGCGGCCGAAACCGCCGCCCGCGGCGCCTTCCTCAACGTTCTCATCAACCTGCCGGGGCTTCCCGACGAGGCCGAGAAAAAGGCCCTGCGGGAGAAGGCGGAAGGTTTGCTGGCCGAGACCGAGAAGGGCTCCAAGGCGGCCCAGCGGGCCGCGTTGAAAAAGTTGTAGCGGTTATCGCAACGGGAAGGACACGGTCAGCAGCAGCCGCTCCGAACCGGGATTGAACGCGTAGAGGTTCGCGTTGCTGAGATGCATGAGGGCCAGGCCCGCCTTCCAGCCCGAGTGCCATCGTCGTTCCAGAACAAGCCGCGACTGGAACTCCAGCGGTCCGCCCAGGTCGTCGCCGCCGTTGTAGGCGTAATACCCCGCGGCCAGCCCGAACGTCCAAGACCATCGTGGCCCGAGGTCCCACTCGCGCAGGGCCCCCGCATAGAAATAATCGTCGCCCGACCAGCTGTGGTGCCACCCCGCCACGGGGCGCACCCCCTTCCAGAAGGGGGGCGGGATTAACTCGACGCTCCCCACCCCCTCACCGCGCGTCAACTGCACTTTGGCGGTCCCGAACCCCACGGCCAGGCGGGTCTCGCCGGCCGCGAGGGCGACGGCCGAAAGGAGCAGAACGGGAACCAAGCGCCCGAACATGGCCCAAGATTTTATTACAATACGGCCCCGGCGGGAATATCGGACGGAACATCCGTCTTTTCCTCCATGCGCGCGAAAGGAGTCCTGCATGACCGATCGGTTCGTCTCCGAGGGGAGCCCGGCCCCCGATTTCACCCTGGCCTCGAGCGAGGGCGGAGAAGTTTCCCTTTCCAGTTTCAAAGGCCGTCCGGTGGTCCTTTATTTCTACCCCAAGGACGGCACCCCCGGCTGCACCCGGGAGGCCTGCGACTTCCGGGACGCCTCGACGGCGTTCAAGAGGCATGGCGCCGTCGTTCTGGGGGTGAGCAAGGATTCCCTCAAGAGCCACCTGAAGTTCAAGGACAAAGTCGGCCTGAACTTCCCCCTTCTGGCCGATCCGGACCAGGAGGTCCTCCGGGCCTATGGCGTGCTGAAGGAGAAGGTCATGTACGGGAAGAAGGTGATGGGCGTGGAGCGCTCCACCTTCCTCATCGACGCCGGCGGGACCGTCCGCCGCGCTTGGCGGGGGGTGAAGGTGGAAGGGCATGTCGGCGAAGTGCTGGAGGCGCTCCGAGCGCTTTGAGGGGGCGCGGGAAAGACGGGGCGCTCAGCGCAGGGCGGGGTAGCGGTCGCGGACTTTCAGCAGAAGGGCCAGCATCAGCATCGAATCGGGGGAGTGGAAGGCGTCCTGCTCCAGCAGGGCCCAGTGGCGACCGGCCTTGTCGGCGTTTCCCGCGCCGGCGGCCCCGGCCCACAGGAGGTATTCCGGCCGCGTCCCGGCCAGCCGCAGGTATGCTTCGAAGGAGCCGGGATCGAAGGTCCCGGAGACGGCCGCCGATAGGAAATAGCCCGTAGCATGGTGCTCCATCCCCGATAGCGACAGCGCCGGCCGCAGCGCGTCCGCGGCCCGGTCGGCCCGCCCCTCCAGCAGGTCCGCCCACCCCGCCTGCAGGTCCATGTAGGGGCCCCAGTAGGGGCCGGAACCAAGGAGGGGGCGCACGGCGGCGAGGGCCGCGCGCCCGGCCCCGGGAGACCCCGCCATGGCGGCCCAGGCCACCAGCGTGCGCACCTCGTCCCGGCGGCTCACCATGTACTCCGACGAGATGCCGGCCAGCAGGTCCCCGGCGCGCGCCGCTTCGCCGACCCGGAGGGCGCAGAGGGCCGCTTGGATGCGGAGATCCTGGTCGAATCCGGGGAACCGGGCCGCGCCGGCCTCGGCCGCAAGCGAGGCGCCGCGCCAGTCGCCCCGGCGCGCGAGGGATTCGGCCCGAAGGGAGGTGAAGAGGGCGGCGTACCCCGCCAGCCCTGCGGCTGCCGCGCGGGGGACCAGGGTCTCCAGCCGCGCGCGCCCCTCGTCGCCCCCCCCTTGCAGAAGAGCGTCGCGGACCCGCCGGTACTCCAGGATGAACTCCAGGGATTTCTCCGCCGAGCCGGGCATCCCCTCCAGGTCGCCGTTCTCCAGGACGGACAGGACGCCGCCGCCGGTCCGGACCCGGACCCAGTCCGGCCCCTCGAGACGGACCGTCTCCGAATCGCCCAGGAGGTGATAGGCCCGCAGTCCCTTGACCGTCACCAAGTTGACGTCATCCACGACCGACGCGGAGGCCGGGGCGGCGCCGAGGGGCGCGGTGACGAGGAGGACCCGCTGGTGGAGGAGGCGGTTGTTGATCCCTTCGAAGGCCGCTCCGCCGTGGAAGGGGACGGCTTGGTAGAGGCGGCCCGAATGCGCCAGGTTGAAGACGACCCCGCCGGCCCTCCCGTCCCAGAGCGCGCCGTAGAACGGGTAGAACTGGGCGTGCTGGATGAAGATCGCCATCCGGCCTGCCCCGGCGTCGCGCAGGAGCGTCTCGTACCGCGGATGGAAAGCGGGAAAGACGTTGGTGAGCGTCCGCGAGAGGAAGAGGGGCGGCCCCGGCCTCCCGCTCCGCTCCAGCACCTCCACTTGGACCGCCTTCAGCCCTGGGCCGGCCTCGATCCACCGGCCGACCGCGACCTCGCGGTCTCCGTCCCCGTCAGTGTCGGCGAGGAGGGCGTCGGTCAGTCCCTCCACCGGGTGTTCCCAGGCGAGGCGGTCCCCGGCGAAGGCTGCCACGGAACCCGGACGGACCTGGACCGAGGTGAGCGGGGGGTGGAGCATCCGCCGCCCCGCGGCGAGGCCCGCCGCCAGAAGCAAGACGGCCGCCGCGGTCCAAGCGGAACGGCGTTGCCGGGGCAGGAGGGGAAGGGCGCCCCCGGCGCAGCAGGCGCGCACCTGCCGCGCGCCCCAGCGGCGTCCGGGGTCCTTCAGGAGGAGCCCCTCCGCGAGGCGGCGCAACCGACTGGAGGCCGTTCCGGCGGGGAGGGCCGGCGCCGGTCGCTCCAGGTGCCCCGCGGCGACGGTGCCGTAGGTGCCGGTGAACGGCGGGGCGCCGGAGAGCATCTCGTAAGCCACGATCCCGAGGGCGTACCAGTCGGAGGCGGGGGAGGGGGCGCGGCCGAGGAACTGCTCGGGCGCCATGTGCGTGGGAGTCCCCGGCGTCTCCCCGGTGCGGGTGAGCCCCGCCTCCTCGTCGAGGTGGACGATCCCGAAATCGCCCAGCTTCACCGTGCCCTCCCCGGACAAGAAGATGTTGGACGGCTTCACATCGCGGTGGATAATGCCGCGGGCGTGCAGGTGCTCGAGCGCCTCCGCCAGCGCGGCCAGCATGGGCCGAACGCGCGCCTCCGGGAGCGGGCCGCCCCGGTCGAGGGCCGCTTGTAGGGTGGATCCCTCCACCCACTCCATGGAGAGGCCGAGCCGGGGTCCATCCTCGTGGATGTCGTAGTACCGTACCAGGTTCGGGTGGGCCAGGTCGCGGGCGACGGTCACTTCCCGGCGGATGCGGGCGGCGGCCTTCCCGCCCGCGGCGCTGCCGGTGAAGACCTTGAGGGCCACGATCCGATCCAGGACCCGGTCCCGGGCGGACCAGACCTCCCCCATCCCGCCCCGGCCGAGAAACTCCCGCAGTTCGAACCGGCCGGCGAACACCTCGCCGGGGACCAGGGGGGTGGGGGTGGGCGGCATAGGTGTTAAGTTAAGCCGCCTTCTTTTTATTAGCAGGATAACCATGATGGAGTTGCTCGAGTCGCTGGAGAGAAGTTTTGCGGGAAGGCTGGCGCGTTTTGATGCAGGAAGACAATACTTTTGGGATTGCCTCCGCGAGGAAGCGGATCGCACATTGCCGCGATTGTCGCAAACAGCATAAGATGAGGAAGGCGCGTTCCTGAATGCGTTTATAGAGTTTACCCTAATGTTGCATTAAATGACGAAAACTAATGTTCTCTATCAGGCGG
>CAZRVT010000062.1:0-16772 GCA_964603505.1 uncultured Holophagales bacterium
AGAGCTCGACGTCGAGCATGTGGGAGAGCCAGGTCAGGGGGTGCCAGTTGGCGGCGTGGGTGGCGGTGAACGCCCACCGCACGCTTGCCGCGCTGAGTCCCTGCTGGACGACCACGTTTTCCGTGACGTACAGATCGTCATCGTATCGCACAAAAGAGCAATCCCGCACTTCATAATAGGCGGCGAGCGTCAAGATGGCGAGTGCCGCGGCAACCATCGCGGCTCCCGCCCGCCCCCTTCGAGCCGGAACGGATGATGGCGGGGGTGTGGGCGGGGAGCTCCGCCGTTTATTTGGGGTCATGGGGCCTCCTTGTCGAGACCTCATCCGGGGAAGGATGACGGCCAAGAAACCGGAGGCGCATCGGCCGGCGCCCGTCGCCTGGGGGAGGCCGATAAGCCGTCCTCATGGACCAGAGGGCGGGGGGCACGGCAGCGGGGCGCCGTCGTCATCGGGCGATCGAACAGGCGGCTATCCCCGCGGCCGCCTTCGGGTATTCTGGATCGTCGGGGGCTAGCATCCGGTACACCAGGACGGCTTCCCGGCAGAGCCCTCCCTGGCGATAGATGTCGCCGACCCAGATGAACGAGGCGCTCTGGACGCCCGGCTTCCCATAGGCCTGGCGGTAATGGGCAATGGCCTCCTCATGGCGCTGGAGCTGGCTGAGGGCGAAACCGAGCTGGAAGTGGGCCTCCCCCGATTCCGGCCGTTCGGCCAAGACCTGCTGGAACCGGCCGGCCGCTTCGGCGTATCGGTTCAGCCCCAGGAGAGCGATGCCCCATTGGCTGTTGCCCTCGGGGGGCAACGGGGCCATCAGGGTGGACGCCTCTTCGTAAAGGGGGAGTGCGCTTCGATAATCCCGGCGTGCGGTGAGGTCCATCGCGGTCTTCAGCAAGGTCATCGCCAGATTATGGGCGGCATCCTGGTTGTTCGGCTGAAGTCGGTAGGCCTGGCGAAGATGCTCCAGGCCCTCCGCGATGCGGCCCGTGCGCAGCAGGGCCAGCGCCAGGCTGTTCCGCGATTCGGCCTCTCTGGGATTGAGCCGGACCGCTTCTTCCAGGTGAGTGATGGCCTCGTCCAGCCTGCCCTGCAGGAGGCGGGTGTTCCCGACCTGGAACCGGATCAGGTCGCTCTGCGGCGCGACGGCCAGGGCATGGGTGAACAGGGCGTCGTTGTCGGCCCAGGTGCGGACTTGGATCCGGGTCGCCGCCGAGAGCAGGCCCAGGGCCGCGACGGCGGCGGCGGCGATCCATGCCCGCCGGACCCGGTTCCCCCGCGCGATCTCCGCCAGCCCCCAGGCCATCGCGATGAAGATCCCGATGAGTGGAACGTAGGTATAGCGGTCCGCCATGGCCTGCTTGCCCACTTGCACCAGGCCGATGACGGGGACCAGCGTCCCCAGATACCACAGCCATCCGAACCAGGCGTAGGGGGCCCGGCGTCGCAGGGCGAAGGCGCACGCCGTTATGCCGACCAAGATCAGGCCGGAGAAAACGGCGGCCGCCGTCAGGGCCCCAGCTCGGGGATGCGGATAGAAGACAGAGAGGGCGGTGGGCCATACGGTCTTCCCAAGATAGGCGAGATAGGCGCGGCAGGCGTTCAGAAACCGCTCCAGGAGAGGGATCTGGGCGAGGCCGGCGACCGATCCGGCTTTGGCTTGCGCGGTCCAGGTGATCACCGCGGAGGCGGCGGAGAGGGCGAAGAAGGGGAGCTTCTCCCGCAGGAGGCCCGTGGCGGTCTCCCAGCGGAAGGGGCGCGGCCACCGCCCCAGCGGCCAGAAATCCAGCAGCAGCAGGGTGAAGGGGAGGGTCACCAGCATGGGCTTGGCCATCAGCCCCAGGGCGAACAGCGCCAGGGCCAGGCCGTAGGGCCCGGCCTTCGGGGCGCGGGCGTAGGCCGCCCAGGCGAAGAGGGCGAGGAGCCAGAAGAGGGTGCTGAGGACGTCCTTGCGCTCGGCGACCCAGGCGACCGACTCGACGTGGAGGGGGTGGAGGGCGAAGAGGGCGGCGACGAGGGCGCTGCGCCAGAGGGCGCCGGTCAACCGGCGGAGGAGGAGGAAGAGGAGGAGGGTGTTGAGGGTGTGGAGGAGGAGGCTGTGGAGGTGGTGGGGGCCGGGGCGGAGGCCGAAGAGCTCGACGTCGAGCATGTGGGAGAGCCAGGTCAGCGGGTGCCAGTTGGCGGCATGGGTGGCGGTGAAGGCCCACGCGACGGATTCCCGGGTCAGCCCCTTCTGAACCTGGCGATTGGCGGTCACATAAAGCTCGTCGTCCAGCATGATGAATTGGTGTGCCGACACTTCCCCATACGCCGCCAGCAAAGCAGCCACTAACCCTACCGCAACCAGCGCCAGGACTGCGCGGGACGGAGGGGCGTTGGATTCTCCGTTGCTCCTCCTGGGCGGAGGTGGGGGGGAGGACCCCCCGGCGGTTATCCTCGTCTTGGCCATCGGCGGGGAGCGGGCCGGGAAAAGGCGGCGCGCCGGAGGTCGTTCGTGGGCATGGCGGTATTGTATCAGAGGGGGAAGCGGGCGATGTGGTGCGTTGAGCGAACGGGTCCATGCTACAATAAATCCGTGAGGGATCCGGCTGCTCGTTCCCAATTAGCGGCGCCCGTTCCCGTATTCGGAGGAGGCCGGCGATGATCCACGGGCAGCGCGTTGCCGTGGTCATGCCCGCCTACAACGCCGAGCAGACCCTGCGGCGGACGGTGGAGGAGATCCCCCGCGAATTCGTGGACGACCTCATCCTCGTGGACGACGCCAGCCAAGATGCCACCGCCGAAATCGCTCGCTCGCTCGGTCTGCACACCATCGTCCACTCCGCCAACGCCGGCTACGGGGCCAACCAGAAGACCTGCTACCGGGAGGCCCTTTCCCGCGGGGCCGAGGTGGTCATCATGCTCCATCCCGACTACCAATACACCCCCAAGCTGCTGGTGGCCATGGCCTCCCTCGTGGCCATCGGGCAATACGACATCGTGCTCGGGTCGCGCATCCTCGGCGGCGGCGCGGTCCGGGGGGGGATGCCCCGGTATAAGTACATCTCCAACCGGGTGCTGACCCTCATCCAGAACCTGCTCTTGGGGGCGAAACTCTCCGAGTATCACACCGGCTACCGGGCCTTCTCCCGAAGGGTGCTGGAAAGCCTCCCCCTGGAGTCGAACGCCGACGGGTTCCTGTTTGACAACCAGATGCTCGCTCAGGCGCTGTATTTCGGGTTCTCCATCGGGGAGGTTTCATGTCCGGCGCGCTATTTTGCCGAGGCCTCGAGCATCGGCTTCCGGGCCAGCCTGAAATACGGCCTGGGGGTTCTGGCCACCTCCCTGCTGTTTCGGCTCAACCGCTGGCATCTCCTGCACTCGCCCCTGTTCCAGCGTCGGGAGACCTGATCGGTTCGGCCGTGGGGCGCCGGTTCATTTCCAAGGTCCCGGCCAAAGCCGGACGAGTCAGGCGCTGAACCGGTGCGCTATTGCAGGTATCCCAGCGCCTTGAGGGCCTTGCGGTCCTCCGCCGTCCGTTGCGTGGCGGTCCTTTCCGCGGCGAACCGGGCCTGGGCCCGGTCGCCCTCCTCCTCGAACCGGCGGAGCATCGCCAGCATCCGCCCCCGCAGGGTCCAGTCGCAGGACTGGCCCGCCATGGGGCCGAACCGCTCGCCGGGGACCACGCCCTGGTCTCCCGGCCGGGGCGTGGCGGGCGCCCGGTCCCGCCGGAGGTAGTGCCCCCTCCAGACGACCCCCACCTGCCGCATGCTTTCGGTGAAGAGGGGGCCCTCCGGCGCGCCGTCCGGGTCGAGGGGTGGGGGGAGGGCGCCGTCCCCGGGGGCGTCGAGGCCGAAGAAGCGGAGCACCGTGCGGAACACGGAAACCGTGGTTACCGGAGCCTCCACGACCCGCCCGCCCTCCCACCCCGGGCCCGCGAGGACGAGGGGGACGCGCACCTGGTCCGGCTCCACCGAGTGTCCGTGACAGAAATAGTAGCCGTCCTCCCCCATGGCTTCCCCGTGGTCGGCCGTCAGGACCACGCGGGCCTGCCCGCTCTCCACGAGCCGCCCGAGGCGTCCCCACAGACGCTCCAGCTCCGCCCCCGCGTAGGCCACCTCGCCGGCGTAGCGCGCCGCGTAGCCGAGGAAGGAGCGGTCCCCCGGGAACTCCTGGTACCGGGGGATGGCGCGGAAGCCGATGTGGCCGGGGCTGACGGGGAGGACGAGGTTGGGGCCGGGAACCAGGGGGCGGACGCGGTCCCATGGGGGGGGAGGGATGTACGGGCCGTGCGGGTCCTGGAGGTGGAGCCACAGGAAAAAGGGGCCCGGCCCCCGGCCGGCCAGGAGCGCCAGCGCCTTGTCCACCGCTTCAGGGGCATATTGTTCGCGGTAGGGCCGGTTCGCCTCCCGGCCCGCCATCCGGTCGTCGTAGCGCTCGAAGCCCTGGCCCAGCCCCAGGGACGCCTTGAGGACCGCGTTGCTGACGATGGCGGCGGTGCCCACGCCGGCGGCGGCGAGGCGTTCCGCCAGGGTCTCGGTCGCGGCGACGAGGGCATAATCGCCGTTGACCCGCCCCACACTGGTGAAACTGGGGTAGAGGCCCGTCAGCAGGGCGGTGTGGGCCGGGGCGGTGGTGGAGGCGGAGGAGAATGCCGCCCGAAATTGCACCCCCCGCCCCACCCACGCCGAAAACCCCCCCGCCTCCCCCGGCGGGACGACGGTGGCCAGGGCATGGTCGGCCCGGAGGGTGTCGATGGTGATCAGGACCACCAGGGGCCCCTCCGCCGTCCGGGCCGGGGCCGCGGCGGGCAGGACCGCCAGGAGTGTCAGGGTGGGAAGAAGGAAACGCACCGGCCGGGTCAGCGGGCGGCCAGGGCCGCGAGGGCCCGGTGAAGCCGGACGAGCAGAAAAGTCACGAGGATCAGAAACAGGAGCAGGCCGCCCCGCCACAGGGCGAGCCGGTCGGGCGGTCTCATGGATAGGTGTAGGTGCGGTCCTGTTCGAGGAAGAGGAGGTTCGGGTTCTTCATCGCTTCCACCTCCTCGTGGATGATCCGGATGTGGGGCGGCTTGAGGTGGTAGAGGTACACGGGGACGTCCCGCTTCAGCTTCTTCACCTCCTCCGCCACCATGGAGGGGACGAGGTGCTTGCTGATGTGGGCGATCTTCTCCATGAAGTTGCCGAAGGAGCACTCCATGAAGACGGCCTTCAGCGTGGGGGTGGCGTTGGCGATCTCCCAGATGCGCTTTGTGGGGGCGGTGTCGGAGGTGTAGAGGACGGCGGAATCGCGGCTGCCGATGAGGAAGCCCACAGTGGGGACGATGTGGTCCACGGCCACGGGCAGGTAGGTGACGCCGCGCAGCTCGAAGGCCACCTCGGGGACGATCTCCCGGAACTGGATGGAGGGGAGGCGCTTTTCCGGGATCTTGGTGAAGTCCGGCCAGGTGTCGTTGTTGAACATGTTCTTCCGGATATTGGCCATGGACTCCTTGGTGCAGTGGATGGCCAGAGCCTCCTCGCTGCGGCCGAAGACATTCTCCACCAGGAAAGGGAGCGAGGTGATGTGGTCCATGTGGCTGTGGGAAATGATGATGTCCTGGATGCGGTATTGGTCCTCCAGGTTCAGGCCCCGAGTGAGCGACCCGGCGTCCAGGGCCGTGCTCTCGTTGACCACGAAGCAGGTCATCCGGTGCGCCGGCGACTCCCCTCCGAAGGCCCCCACGATGCGGATGTCCATATGGCTCTCCTCCCTAGAAAGTATACCCTATCCAGAACGAATAATACAGATCCTTGCCGGGCTCCTCGAAATTCCATCGCCGGGCCCAGTCCCAGTTCCAGTCGAGGCCGAGGAACTGGACGGTAAACCCGAACCCATAGGTAGCGCGGGCGTCCTTGAGGTCGCCGTCCTCGACGAACCGGAACCCGTCCTCGGGGAACCACGCCCCCCCGAGGTCGGCGAAGAGGCGCCCGCGGATCCGCTGGAAGCCGCCGAACGGGAAAACGAGGTGGTCCACGAGCGGAAAGCGCAGTTCCAGGTTGGCGAAGAACCCCCGGGTCCCGTAGAGGGAGCGGTATTCGTATCCGCGCAGGGTGTCGGCGCCCCCGATGGCGAAGAGGGTGGGAAGGTTGCCCCCGGATCGGAACCCGAAGACCCGAAGCGCCACCTGGCTCCGCCGGGTCAGGGGCCAGTACCGGCGGTAGTCCAGCATGGCGCGGGTGAAGCCGGACGCCTCGTCGAGGGGGGGCTGGTACATGTAGGAGAGCTGGTAGCGGTGCCCCGCCGCCGGCGCCGTCTCGCTCCACACGCTGGTGTCCCCGCTGAGGGCGGCGTAGGCGACCGGGCCGCCCGTGCTCAGATTCATCGCGCCCCCGTAGAGGGTGGGGATCTGCTGGCGGTAGTACTCATAGCCGAGGCCGACCGAAGCCCGGGTGTAGAGGGAAAAGGGGTGCTGGAGGGTGAAATAGCCGCCCGTGTATTCGATCGCCTGCTCGGTGTCGGGGCGGGTGTCGCCCGGGTAGTCGTAGGTGAGGTAATACTGCCGGTTGTCGTAGAGCGTGAATCCCCACTGCGTGCGGCGGGCCATGTTCAGGTAGGTGATCTGGGTGTCGGAGTAGGCATTGACCGCCTGCAGGTAAACCACGAGGTAGCGGCTGCCGATGAGGTCGGAGAACCGCAGGAAGGTCTCCCCGATGAGGCGCTGGTCGGAGCTGACGCCTACGCCGAGGTCCCCGTCCGCGAGGCGGAGCCGGGGGCGGTAGCGGGGCTCCATCTTGGTCTCGTCGAAGGGGACGGTGATGGCCGGCAGGAAGACCTCCGCCTTGGCCGGGCCCACCGGATCCTCGTCGAAGGACTGGATGGCCTTCGGGTCCTCGGCCACATAGGTCTGGAACAGCCCCTTGTAGAAGCCCGTGAAGACGAGCACCGTCCGGCCGTCCTCGCGGACGTGGACGTCCGGCTGGAAACAGCCGGTCCCGGCCGCCGTCACCTGTTCGGCCACACGGCTCTCCAGGTCGAGGCGGTAAATGTTGGGGTAGTCCTCGCGGTCCCAAGTGTAGTAGAGGGTCTTCCCGTCGGGGGTGAAGACCGCGTCGGAATGGTGCCCCGGGGAGAAGGTGAGCTGCCGTCGGGCGCCGGGCTCCGCGGGGTCGAGCAGGAAGAGCTGCGAATCGCCGCCGACATAGGAGGTGTAGGCGATGCGCGATCCGTCGGGGGTGAACGCGGGGGAGCCGTCGTAGGCCTCGTCGTTCGTGAGGTTGACCACCGCGCGGGTCTCCAGGTCCACGCGGAAGAGGTCGCCCTGGTTGCCTTGGAACGCCCCAAAGACGATGGACCGGCCGTCGGGGGAGAAGGCGGGCGAGGAGGGCTGGTCCACGCCGAGGGGGAGGTCCAGGACGATGCGGCCATCGGCGATGGAGACCAGGAACAGGTGCTTGTTCTTCTCCTTCCGACCGAAGAAGGCCACCGTGTCCCCGTCGGGGGCGACCGCGAGGTCCCCGCCCATCTCGGGGCCCATGGTGACGAACTGGGCCGAGAGGTAGTCGAAGCGGCTGATGAGCCCGGGGGTGAGATTGCGGAAGACGCGGCTCCCCTTCATGGTGAAGACGGCCACGTCAATGTCGCCCTTGTAGGTGGTGACGGCCGCCAGGAGCTCCCCGGAGGGGAACAGGGCGGGGGAGAGCATCTGGATGCCGCGGATCTTTTTGGACCACATCAGGGGGCGGCCGTACTGCTCGGGCTCCCCCCATTCGGCCAGGGCCGGGAGGAACCGTTCCCGCAGCCACAGGCGGAACTGCCGGTCGAACTCGAAGGGCTCCATGTCGAAGGCCCGCTTCAGCGCCTTTTCCACCGTGGAGTCCAGGTTGGCGCGGTACTCGTACAGGAACCGGCGGACCCCCTCCTCGCCCCAGCGCTCGGTCATGAAGTCCAGCACCGCGTGGCCGAACCGGTAGGCCATGTAGCCCGAGACGCCGTCCGCGGTGACGGAGGGGATGCGGTCGTTGACGACGTAGTCCCGCAGATACATCCGCGCGTAGGCGTTCTCGTCCTTGGCCATGAAGGAGGCCATCCCCTCGGTCAGCCACTGCGGGACGGGCCGGAAGAGGGCCTTGCCGAGCTGCCCCTGGAAGAAGAGGTCGAACTGGAAGATGTGGGTGAGCTCGTGGAGGATGAGTTTCTGGAGGCGCTCGTCGGGCAGGTCGACGGGCATGACCATCCGGTTGCGGACCGGCTCGGCGAAGGCCCCCACCCCCTCGGGGATGAACCCCAGGAGGACGTTGGTCTGCTCGAACTCGGAGTGGGTCCGGTAGATGATGAAGGGGACGGGCTTCTCGAGCGTGTGGTTGAGGGCGCGGGAGAGCTGGTCGTAGGCGCTCTCTGCCATCGAGGCCACCTTGTCCAGCGACGCCCGCGCCTTGGGATAGAAATGGATGGAGAAGTGGGTGGTATGGTACACCTGCCATTGGAACCGGTCGTAGGCGATCTTGTTCTTGCCGAACGGGTACAGGGGCGGGGCGGCGAGCAGGAGGAGGAGCAGGAGCGGGCGGAGGTTAGAACTCATAGAACCACCGTTTCTGCGCTACCGTCCGGGGCAGGAAGACGCCGCGCAGTTCGTCCTCGAAGGCGTGGACCCCCTCGAAGAAGGCGTTGACGAAGTCCATCGTGGAGCCCCGCTTCTCCAGGAAGTGCTTGAAACGGCGCTCGTCCAGGAGGCCGCCATCCTCGGCCGAATACACCCAGAGGAGGAGTTCCAGCGAGACGCCCGTCTTCTCCTTCATCACCTGGCGGTAATAGGTGCGCCCGGTGGTCGGGGAGACGTATTCCTCCGTCTCATAGCCGGACTGGTCGCTGATGCGGAAGTCCAGCACTCCCGACACCACATACCGGGCGCCGTATTGGGAGGCCAGCGTTTTCCAGAAGGCCCCGGCCCCCTTGAGGGTCTCGATGTTGGAGGAGGGCAGCGGCGTTCCCCGGACCGCCTCCACGCGGAACTCCTCCGACTTCGTGAGGAGCTTGATCAGGAAATGCTGGAGCTCCTCCTCGGCCCGCTTCGCCTCCGGATTGGCTTGGTCGGTCAGGTCGGTGGCGGTGAGGAACGGAGCGATGAGGAGGGGGTCGCCTTTGGCGAAGGGGACCTTGGGCTTGCCGGGCAGCTGGAGCCCGACCTGGCAGGCGCCCGCCCCCGCCGGGGCGCTAACGAGCAGGATCAGGAGGCCGGTCAGGGGCCAGATAGGCCTGGAGCTTTTCATAGTTCTCCCGGATGCGCTTGTCGGCCGGGGCCAGCTCGAGCGCGTGGGCGTAATGGGCCGCGGCCTCCTCGAAGCGGCCGAGGGCCTCGGACAAAATGGCCAGGTCGTTGAGGAAGCGGGCGTTGCCGGGATCCAGGGCGACGGCGCGCTCGAACCGGAAATAGGCCTCCCGGTAGAGGCCGGCCCTGGTCGCCTCGGTCCCCAAGCGGGCCTGGACGAGGGCCTCCTCCGCGGGGCCTGCGCTGCGGCACCCCGCGGCGAAGAGAGCGAGGAACATCAACACCGCCGGAGCGGTCCTCGGGAGGGCGCTCATCGAGTTTCCATTATACACCGGTGGGCGGTACAATACCTCCATGCGTCCCTTGCTGCCCTACCTGCTCCACCCCCGCTTCCCCTCGGCCAAGGCCTGCCGCATCCTGGGGCTCGCGCGCGACCTCGCGGCCGTGGAGGCGGCGGCCCGGAAGGAGGGATGGCCGGCCGTGCCCGTCCCGGAGGCGGTGCGGTCCCTGGCCCGCTGGGCCGAAGAGGGGCTGGCCCTCGTCCTCTGGGGCGCGGAGGGATATCCCGAGCCCCTGTCCCGGATCGCCGATCCCCCGCCCGTCCTCTTCGTCCGGGGGGGCATGGACGCTTCCCTCGCCCTGGCGGTGGTGGGGAGCCGGCGGCCCCGGCCGGAATCGCTCGAGTTCGCCCGGCACCTCGCGTCATCCCTCGCGCGACGGGGCGTGGCCGTGGTGTCCGGGCTGGCGAGAGGGGTCGATTCCGCCGCCCACCGGGGGGCGCTGGAGGCCGGCGGCGCCACTTGGGCCGTTCTGGGCTCGGGCCACGGTCGGATCTACCCCCCCGAACACCGACCCCTGGCCGCGGAAATCGCCGCTTCGGGCGGGGTCGTCAGCGAATATCCCCCCGACACACCGCCCCACGCCTCCCGGTTCCCGGCCCGGAACCGCATCATCGCCGGTCTCTGCCGGGGGGTGGTCCTCGTCGAGGCGGCGGCCCGCTCGGGCTCCCTCATCACGGCCCGGATGGCGCTGGAGGAGGGGCGGGACCTCTTCGTCGCCCCCGGCGGCGTCCTGGACGAGCGGTTCGTCGGCTCCAACTTCCTCATCAAGCAAGGGGCCAAGCTGGTCCAGTGCGCCGAGGACGTCCTGGAGGAGTACCCGGAGGCCGGCCCGCCCCCCGCCGGTACTCCGGCCGCTCCTCCGGTGGAGGGGACCGAAGCCGTGGTGCTGGCGGCGCTGGCCGTGGACCGCCCCCGGATCGCCGACGACCTCGCCCGCGCCCTCGGGTTGTCGATGGCGGACCTTTCGGCCGCCCTCACGGGCCTGGAGCTGAAGGGGCTGGCTCTCCGCCAGCCGGGCGGAGCGTGGACCCGGACCCTGCGGTAGGGCCGATTCAAGGCCCTTTTCCGCCAAGCGTTTCGGGCGATTAACGGGTATAATAGTGCGCCATGTGGCACACCTTAAAGTATCACGGGGGGGCGCTGTCGCTCCTCAATCAGCTCCTCCTCCCCGAGCGGGAGGAGTATGTCCTTTGCCGGACGGTGGAGGAAGTGTGCCTCTGCATTCGCACCATGGTGGTGCGGGGCGCTCCCGCGATCGGAGTGACCGCCGCCTACGGGGTGGTCCTGGGGGCCCGGGAAGGGATCCCGGAGGAGCGGGTCTTCGGGTCGTTGGCCGCCACCCGGCCCACCGCGGTCAACCTCTTCTGGGCTCTCGATCGGATGCGCCGGGTCTGGAGGGGATCGGGGGGCGACCCGGCCGCCCTGGAGGCTGAGGCGCGGGCCATCGAGGCCGAAGACCAGGCCGCCTGCCGTTCCATCGGCCGCCACGGGGCCGAACTCCTCCGCGGCCGGCGCACCCTGATGACCCTCTGCAACGCCGGCGCCCTCGCCACCGCGGGCACCGGCACGGCCCTCGGCGTCGTTCGGGCCTGCTTCGAGCGCGACCCGGGCGTGTCGGTATACGCCCTTGAGACGCGCCCCTACCTGCAGGGGGCCCGGCTCACCGCCTGGGAATTGCAGCGGGACGGCATTCCGGTCACCCTGCTGACCGATAATATGGCGGGGTGGGCCCTGCGGGACCTCGGCGTGGAAGCGGTGGTGGTGGGCGCCGACCGCATCGCCGCCAACGGCGACACGGCGAACAAGATCGGCACCTACCAACTGGCGGTCCTGGCGCGGCACCACGGGGTCCCCTTTTATGTGGCGGCCCCCACCTCCACCCTGGACCTCTCCCTTCCGGACGGGAGCGCTATCCCCATCGAGGAGCGCCCGTCCGACGAGGTGACTCTCCTGGGGGGCCGACGGCTCGCCCCCGCCGGGGTCCCGGCGCGGCACCCCGCTTTCGATGTCACCCCCTTCGGGCTCATCGACGCCATCGTCACCGAGCAGGGGCTCTTCGACCCGCATGGGCATCCTCGCGATTGAGTCCTCCTGCGACGAGACCGGCGTCGCCTTCATCGAGCGGGGCCGCATCATCCGGAACCTGGTGGCCTCCCAGGTGGAGGTCCACCGCCCCTATCACGGGGTGGTCCCCGAACTGGCCTCGCGCCACCACCTGCAAAACCTCCCCGTGTTGATGCGCGCGCTGGGACGCGCGGTGGACCTGCGGAACGCCGAGGCGGTGGCCGTGACGCAGGGGCCGGGGCTGGCGGGGGCCCTCCTGGTGGGGGTGGCGTATGCCAAGGGGCTGGCGGCCGCCCGCGCCCTGCCGCTGGTCCCCGTCAACCACATCGAGGCCCACCTCTACTCGCCGTTCATCGGCGGGACGGTGCCCGACGATTTCCTGGGGCTGGTCGTCTCCGGAAGCCACGCGTCGCTCTACCGCGTGCGGGGGGGGCGCGCCGCGCGCCTCTGCCGCACGCGCGACGACGCCCCCGGCGAGGCCTACGACAAGGTGGCCAAGCTCTTCGGCCTGCCCTACCCCGGGGGGCCCGCGATCGACCGCCTCTTTTCCCAGGGCGACCCCGCCGCGTTCGACCTGCCCCAGCCGAAAATGAGCGACGGCTCCCTCGACCTCTCCTTCTCCGGCCTGAAGTCGCACATCGCCTACCGCCTGCACCGGGGGTTCCCCGTTCGCCGCGGGGGACGTCTGACCGGCGAGGCCCTGGACCTCCTGGCGGCGTTCCAGACCGCCGTGGTGAGGCACCTCCTCCACCGGGTGGAGGCGTTCCACCGGCTCCATCCCGTCCGCCACCTGTCGGTCTCCGGTGGCGTGGCGGCCAACACCCACCTGCGGGAGCGCGCGAACGCCTGGGGGGCGGAGCGCGGCGTGGCGGTCCATTTCCCCGCCTCCGAATTCGTCACCGACAACGCCGGGATGGTCGCCCACCTGGCCTGGCGCCGGGGCCGGGCCCGCCGCCCCGCCGCCGTCGACGCCGATCCCAACCTGGAGTTGAATTGAAGGCACGCCCATGGACCCGTCCCGCATCCGCAATTTCTCCATCATCGCCCACATCGACCACGGCAAGAGCACCCTCGCCGACCGCATCCTCGAGATCACCGGCGCCGTCTCCAAGCGGGAAATGGTGGACCAGCTCCTCGACAACCTCCAGGTGGAGCGGGAGCGCGGCATCACGGTCAAGGCCCGCTCCGTCACCCTGCGGTGGAAGGGGCACACCTTCAACCTCATCGACACCCCGGGCCATGTGGACTTTACCTACGAGGTGTCGCGCTCCTTGGCCGCCTGCGAGGGGGCCCTCCTGGTGGTGGACGCCACCCAGGGGGTGGAGGCCCAGACCCTTTCGAACGCCTACCTCGCCGTCCAAAACGACCTGACCATCGTCCCCGTCATCAACAAGATCGACCTTCCCGGCGTCGAGGTGGAGCGCGTGAAGGAGCAAATCGAGGCGGTGGTGGGGATCCCCGCCGCCGACGCCCTGCTGGTCTCCGCCAAGTCCGGGGTCGGGGTCGAGGCCCTCCTCGACGCCGTCATCGAACGCATCCCCCCGCCGAAGGGGCGTCCGGACGAGCCGGTCCGGGCCCTCATCTTCGATTCCTGGTACGACCCCTACCGGGGGGTGGCCATGCTGGTCCGGGTGGCCCACGGCACGCTGCGCAAGGGGATGCGGGCGCGCTTCATGTCGGCCGGCGAGGTGGAGGAGGTGGAACGATTGGGGATCTTCACCCCGCACGAGGTGGAGGTCGAGGAGCTGGGGGCGGGGGAGGTGGGGTTCGTCAACGCGGGGCTGAAGGAGATCGGGCTGGCCAAGGTGGGCGACACCATCACCGACGCCGGCGCCCCCGCGGCGGAGCCCCTGCCCGGGTTCGAGGAGATGAAGCCCATGGTCTTCGCCGGCTTCTATCCCACCGACACCGATGAATACGAGAAGCTCCGCACTTCTCTCGAGAAACTCCACCTCAACGACGCCTCCTTCCACTACGTCCCGGAGTCCTCCACCGCCCTCGGGTTCGGTTTCCGGTGCGGCTTCCTGGGGCTCCTCCACATGGAGATCGTCCAGGAGCGCCTCGAAAACGAGTTCGGCGCCTCTCTCATCACGACGGCCCCCAGCGTCGAATACCGGGTCTACTTTACCGAGGACCGGTATGAGCTTATCTCGAACCCCTCCCTCATCCCCGACGAGCAGAAGATCCACCGGATCGAGGAGCCCTTCATGGACGTCACCCTCTTCACCCCGGCCGAGTTCGTGGGCGACATTCTCAAACTCTGCCAGTCGCGGCGGGGGGAGCAGAAGAAGATGGAGTTCCTTCCCAACCAGAAGGTCCTCCTCGTCTACCGCCTCCCGCTGGCCGAGATCATCATGGACTTCTACGACCGGCTCAAGACCCTCTCCCGCGGCTACGCCTCCATGGACTACGCGCTGGCGGGGTTCGAGGGCTCCCAGCTCATCAAGCTGAACATCCTCGTCAACGATCAGCCGGTCGACGCCTTCTCCACCATCGTCCGCCGCGACCGCGCCTACTCCAAGGGGCGCAAGATCCTGGAGAAGCTGCGGCAGAACATCCCCCGGCAGATGTTCGAAGTGATCCTCCAGGCGGCCGTGGGGAGCCGCATCATTGCCAAGGAACGGATCGCCCCCATGCGCAAGAACGTCCTCGCCAAGTGCTATGGCGGCGACATCACCCGCAAGCGCAAGCTCCTGGAGAAGCAGAAGGAGGGAAAGAAGCGGATGAAGCAGCTGGGGCGGGTCGAGATCCCCCAGGAGGCGTTCCTCGGGGTCCTCAAGATCGACGACGACTAAGGGAGCGCAGGGCGCAGTCCGTAGACCGCCGATGGGTTCGTTGCGGTTCTTTCCTCCCCCCGGCCGCGGGCTGCCGAGAGGGAAGGGGGGCGGTCGTTTTGACTTTTCCCCCTCGCGTCAGTAGAATAGGGGCGGAGGTGCCTATGAAACGAACCGGAGGCATCAACATCGGCTGCATCATCATGGCCATCGTCGTGGCTCTCGCCGGCTACGCCGCCTATTGCGTCATCCCGGTCAAGGTCAAAGCCGCCGAATTCGAGAAGGAAGTGGAGTCCTTCGCCCTCCAGGCCGCCGCCCAGGGGGCCGCCATGTCCGACGACAAGATCATAAACAGCCTGCTGAACAAAGCGGAGGAACTGGATCTCCCCATCACCGAGAAGGACATCACCATCCGCCGGGGCTCCATGATCCGCATCGAAGCAGAGTACGCGGTGACCGTCAACATTCTGGGGTACGAGTTCGACATGAACTTCAACCCCTCCTACGAAAATCCGCTGTTCTGACCCTGGCGACCGGCCGTCCCCCATGCCGGAGGCTCTCCTCTCCATCGGTCAGATCAGCCGCTTGCTCGGCATCCCCGTCACGACGCTCCGGTTCTACGAGCAGGAGTTCCCCTCCCTCCTCCGCGCCCAGCGCACGGTCGGGGGGCACCGCCGCTACACCGCCGCCCACCTGGAGGCCTTCCGCTTCATCCAGGAGACCTCCCGCAAGGTCCCGCTGAAGGAGCTCAAGGCCCAGATGCCCGCCCCCGACGCGGCCCTCACCGCCGTCGAGGAGCGGGCCGCTCGGCTCCAGGAGGCCGTGGTGAAGCTGGACCAGCGGGTGCGCGAGCTGCAGGAGGGCCTCCAGGGGCTGGCCGAGCGCCTGCAGGCGCTCGAGGAACAGGCCCGGCAACCCAAGAAGAAGTGGTTCAAGTAGGGCCCCCCGCCGAAGGGCGGGCGGCGGCCCTGGCCGTCACCACCCTGGGATCCTTCCTTTCCCCGTTCATGGGGGCGGCGGTCACCGTCGCCCTCCCCGCCATCGGGGCGGACTTCCGCCTCGATGCGGTGGCCCTGGGATGGGTGTCCCAGGCCTTCCTCCTGGCCGCCGCGGCCTGCCTCGTCCCGATCGGGCGCCTCGCCGACATCTTGGGCCGGCGGCGGCTGTTCCTCTGGGGCATGGCCGCTTACGCCCTCTTCTCGCTCGCCTGCGCCGCCGCCCCCTCCGCGGGGTGGCTGGTCGCCTGCCGCGCCCTGCAGGGCGCCGGCTCCTCCATGATCTTCGGGACCTCCATCGCCATCGTCGCCTCGATCTTCCCTCCCGGCGAGCGGGGGCGGGCCCTCGGCATCAACGTCGCGGCGGTGTACCTGGGGCTCTCCCTGGGGCCCGTCCTGGGCGGGCTCATGGTCCGCGCGTGGGGCTGGCGGGCCATCTTCCACGCCAACGCCGCGGTGGGGCTCCTGCTGTGCGCCCTCATCGGGTGGAAATTGCGCGGGGAGTGGGCCGAGTCCCGGGGGGAGGCGTTCGACGGGGTCGGATCGCTGGCCTATGCGGCGGCCCTGGTCCTGCTCATGACGGGGGTCACCGCCCTCCCCGCGGCCCGCGGCGCCGTCCTGACCGCCTGGGGCGCGGCGGCATTCCTCCTCTTCCTGGCGTGGGAGGCCCGGCACCCCAGCCCCGTCCTCCCCCTCCGCCTGTTCCGACACAACCTCCTCTTCACCCTCTCCAACCTGGCCGCCCTCATCCACTACGCCGCCACCTTCGCCTCCGGGTTCCTGCTCAGCCTCTACCTACAGGCGGTCCGGGGCATGGACCCGGGCCGCGCCGGCCTCCTCCTTGCGGTCCAGCCCCTGGTCATGGCCGCGGCTTCCCCCCTGGCCGGGCGCCTCTCGGATCGGCTCCAGCCGCGCCGCGTGGCCTCCGCGGGAATGGCCCTGGCGGTGGTCGCCCTGGTCCTGCTCTCTCTCCTCTCCGCCGCGACGCCGGTCCCGTTCGTCCTGGGGGCCCTCGGCGTGATGGGGCTGGGGCTGGGGTTCTTCTCCTCCCCCAACACCAACGCCATCATGGGGGCGGTGGAGCGCCGGCATTACGGCCTCGCCACGGGGACCCTCGCCACCATGCGGACCGCCGGCATGACCATCAGCATGGCGGTGGTGATGCTCTGTTTCTCCATCCGTCCCGGGTCGGCGGCCCTGTCCCCGCAGGGCGCCGCCGCCTTCCTGGCCGCGTCGCGCTCCGCCTACCGACTCTTCGCCGGCCTCTGCCTCCTCGGCGTGGCCGCCTCCCTGGCGCGCGGGCGGGCCCCGCGGCCGTGATATAACCCTAATGTTGCATTAAATGACGAAAACTAATGTTCTCTATCAGGCGGCTTT
>CAZRVT010000063.1:0-16640 GCA_964603505.1 uncultured Holophagales bacterium
CTTTGCGCGCAACCTAACTCAGACCAGTGTTGCACTTGAATCTTGAAAGCTGCCATCAATTCGTGGTCGATGATCCGGTGCACCACCCAGCGGTCCTCCTCGCGCACCATGTCCCGCAGGCCGCTGTAGAAGGCGATGGCGTCCTTCTCCAGCTCCATCGCCAGGCGGAGGACTTCCGCCAGTTTGGTCATGCCCTCCAGGCGCTCGACGGGCTTCTTCTCGGAGGCATAGACGTAGCCCCGCACCCAGGAACCGAGGTAGTCGGAAAGGGGGACCCCGCCCTCCCCGCCCGCGGGCGGGGCCTTTCGGAGGTAGCACTCCTTCAATTTCCCGAAGATGGCGTGGTGGCCGTCCTCCATGGAGGCCAGCTTGCGCAGGAGGTCCCGGACGGCGGGCTCGCCGAACCGGTCGGCCGCGGCGCGGTAGAACGCCCCCCCCTCCTCCTCCATCTGTTGGGCAAGATCGAACACTTCGGCGGCACTGAAATCGACGGTTGTCTCTGCCATTACGATGCCCCCTTTTGCACTTCCTTGAAATTATACCAGGGGACTCCAAGCCCGCCTCCCGCCGGGCCGGAAGGCCTCGGCGTCCCGGGCTTGACGCTCCCACTTCCCGAAGAGCCGCCCCCGACCGAGCAGTTCGAGGACGGTGCGCCGGGCCGGTGCGGACAGGGGGGAGGGGGGCTCCTCCGCCCAGGGGGTTCCAGGCAAGGGGGTGAAGGTGTGGGCATGGATGCGGGCGCCGAGTCGGACGCAGGTTTCCATCAGGGTTGCAGTGGCCCGCTGGTCCGCCTCGGTTTCTCCGGGCATCCCGAAGATGACATCCACCGCGGCGGCGAATCCCGCCCGCGTCGCCAATTCCACGGCGCGGACCACCTCGTCGGGGCCGTGCCCCCTCCGGCTCCGCTCCAGCATCCGCCCGCTCCCCGATTGGGTGCCGATGATCAGCACCCGGGTGTCGGCATGGCGCCGGACCGCCGCCAGCACCTCGGGGGTGACGCTCTCCGGTCGCACCTCGGAGGGGAACGAGCCGAACCGCAGCCGCGCCCCGGGCCCGGCCGCCTCCCGCAGGGTCCGGAGAAGCCCCTCCACGGCCGCCGGATCGGGGGTCCGCCCGTCGGGGGAGCCGTAGGCGAAGGCGTTGGGGGTGACGAATCGGAAGTCGCGCATCCGAAGGCGGCGCATCGCCGCCGCCGCGGCCGCCAGGACGGCGGGGGAGCGGTGGCGCATCCGGCGCCCCGCCAGGCGCGGGGTCTGGCAGTAGGCGCAGGCGTGGGGGCAGCCGCGGGAGATCTCAAGGGGCCCGAACCGGCGGAAGGCCGGCGCTCCCGCGGGAAAGGCGTCCAGGTCCACGGGGGGGAACGGCTTCCGAACGACCACCCGATCCATCCCGTCCCGGCTGGCGACACCGGATACGGCGGAGGGGTCGCCTCCGTCCAGGAACGCCCTCATCAGGGTCGGGAACGCCCGCTCCCCTTCGCCGGCGACGGCGAGGTCGAACCCCATGCCGAGGGTGTCGCCGGGGTCACCCGTGGCGTGGGGCCCCCCGGCGAGGAGGAGGATCCGGCCCCGCGACGCGGCGCGGCACCGTTTTGCCAGGGCCGCCGCGGCGGGCCGCTGGGCGGTGAAAAAGCTGAAGGCCGCTGCGGCCGCGGCCTTCCGGCGGGAAACGGCGCGGCACCGCTCCACCAGGCGGGCGGGGTCCTCAATGAGCTCGATGGCGAAGACCTCCGCCAGGCCGGCGGCCTCCAGAGCGCCCAGGAGGGCCACGAAGGCGTTGCGGTTGGGCTTGGCGAAATGGAGGAGAAGGGCGGGGGGGGCGGTCACTCCGGTTGCAGCGTCGGGGCGAGCCCCTTGAGGAACCGTTCCAGGTCCTCCCGCCCGGTTCCGCGGAAGTCGTCGAACCGCAGGGCCATCCCCTCCTCCTCCCGCCCCCTCATGGAGTGGCGCACCACCACTCCGTCCCCTCGGATGACGGTGCGGTTGTCGGGGAGGGGCAACTCGAAGGAGACGGGAGTGTTCACCGGGAGCTTCATGGTCGTGGCCAAAAAGACCCCCTTGATGCTGATGTTCTGCGTCTGGCAGAGGTAGAGGGTCTGCTTGCGGTCCTGCTCCCGCTTGACGCGGATCATGAACTTCCCCTGCACGCGCGGGGCGACCTGGGTGAGGCGGGCGATTTCCGCCTCCAGGAGCTCGGCGGGGGCGTTGGAGCGCAGGACCACGTTGACCCCCTTCCCGACGAACCCCGTGTACTGCGCCTCCTCCCCCTCGGGGACCAGGAGGATGAGGGAGGCGCCGCGGTTGCGGCAGGAGCGTCCCCGGAGGACGGTGACGAACTCCCGCGGCTCGAATCCGGGGGCCGGAAAACCGATGAGGGCCAATTTATAGTCATAGGCGTCGAGGTTCCGGTAGAGCTCTCCCACGGTGGCGGCGGTGTGCACCGTGAAGTCCGACCGTATGAGGAGCTTGAGCAGCGGCTCCAGCCCCACTTTAGGCAGGTTGTGCAGGAGGATCAGCGCCGGTTTCATGGCACGATTGTAGCACAGGGGGCCTGGGACAGCCCCGCGGAGAGGGGGGTGTATCGTCGAGCGGATGTGGTGGCCGAGGCGCTGGCCTCCTTGCGCTCCCTGCTCCGCAACCGGTTGTTCGGTTTATCCCGTTCCCGTCTCCGGTTGTCCGCACCTGAAAGCGGCCGCCCCCAGGACGGAGGAGGACCGATTCCTGGCCCTCCCGGTGTGGGTGGATCCCGTTGAGCCCTAGGCCGCCGATATCCTCGCGATGGATGGGCGGGGGGGGATCCGTGACTGCTCCCCGGCGACCCGCCGCCTCGAGGCGGACGGGGTGCGCGCCCACCTCGTGGACGGGGAACAGCTCCAGACGGCCGAGGGGCCGTGACCTGTTCCAACCGGTTGTTCAAAGCGTGATCAGTCGGCGGGGGGCGCGAAAAAACCCTTCGTCCAGACCTTCCCCTTGTAGTAGTTGATTTGTCTGCGCTGGAAGAGCAACAGGCGGTCCCGCAGAGCGTCTTCCTCGGGCCGTCCCGTCCCGATCAGGTCCTCCCGCTCCCCCGGGTCGGCGGCGAGGTGGTAGAGCCGTTCCGTCCCGTCGGCCCAGTCGAGCATGTACTTCCATCCATCCAACAGGATTCCATCGGTGTGGACCAGCCCCTGGAGGCTGAAGTAGAGGGGGCGTCCCGCGGCGCTGTAACCCGGGTCCAGGACGGCGTCGGTTCCCTGGAAGGCGCCGGTGCGGGGCACGCCCAGGAGCTTCAAGAGCGAGGGGGCGAAGTCGAGATGGCTGACGGGCTCGTTCACCACGCGGGGCCGCAGGCCGGGCGCGTGGAGGAGGGCGAAGGTGCGGACCTGCTCCTCGTGAAGGGAGGTGCCGTGGGTGGGAAATCCGTGTTCGTAGAACGCCTGCCCATGGTCGGGGACCACCAGCAGGACCGTCCGGTCCCAGTCCCCGGAGCCCTTCAGCTCCGCCACCACCTCGCCCACCCAGTGGTCGGCGTAGTGGAGGGCGTTGTAGAACCGGTTCCGCATCACCGGGACCTTGTCGCGGGGATAGCCCACGAAGCTGGCGGGGAAGTCGATGGCGAACGGGGAGAACAGGGGCGGAAAGTCGGGCGGGCGCTCGTAGGAGAAGTGGGTGGCCTGAAAGTTGAGGTAGGTCAGGGTGGGCCTCCCCGCGTGCCCGCGCCTCCACTGCTTCCACGCCGCCACCGGCGTCTCCTCGAACACCTTGGTCTCCGACGAGGCGCCCCGGTGGGGCGCCTCCGGCCAGGAGGGGGAGTGCCACATCTCGTCGAGGGCCGGGGTCGTGTGGAAGGCGATCATGTTGCCCCAGGCCTCGTTCTGGGTTGAAAAGACGGCCGTGGCGTAGCCGCAGGGCTTGAGGGCGTCCCACAGCAGGGTGCGCGGGTAATCGATGGTGTCGTAGTGGTCGTGCATGAGGTACTTCTTGGGAAACAGTCCGGAAAGGATGGCCGGCTGGGCGTAGTCGGAATGGGTGGAGGTGGTGTAGGCGCGCGGGAAGAGGACGCATTCGGCCGCCAGGGCGTCCAGGTTCGGGGTGACGCCGGGTGGCCCTCCGAAGGCCGACGGGTGGTTCCATGCGATGGCCTCGAGCATCAGGAGTACCACGGAATGGCGGCTGAATTCGGCAGGCGGCCTGAGGGGGGCGATGGGGGTGCCCCTCAGCTCCTCCGGGCGGAGGGGGGGGAGGCGGCGCAGGACGCCCGCCAGCTTGCCGTCGCCCCCGCCCAGGAGGCGTGCCTCGGGGAAGGGGACGCGGGAGAACGGCCGCGCTTCGGCGAACCGCCACCCCACCACCGCCAGCCCCGCGGCGGCCAGGAGCGTCAGGAGGAGCAGGCGGGAGGGGGGAATGCCGGCGCCGCGGGTGCGCTCCCGGCGGAGGCCCCACCCCAGGAGGAGGGCCAGCCCGAGGATCGCGAGCGGGAGCGCCGCGGCCGCCAGCCGTTCGAACCGCGTGGCCTCTTCCAGGACCTGGAGGCGGTTTCGGAAGTAGAACCAGGCGTCCGCCGGACGAAGGAACGCGCCGGTCCGCGTCGCCGCCGAGCCCCACAGGAGGCCGGCGCCCAGGAGCAGACCCAGCAACCCCCCCTTGGCCCGGTCCAGCCGCGACCGCCACGCCTCCCGCAGGGGGACGAGTTCGACCAGGACATTAAGCCACAGGAGGGCGCAGAGGTCGGCCAGGAGGAGCAGGACCGACGCGGTGACGATCAGCGGGGCTCCGGGGCCTGCGGACAGAGGCCCCGTCGCCCAGAGAGGGAGCAGGACGGCGCCATAGAGGAACACCGCCGCCGCCGGAGTGCGGTACTGCCGCAGGCCGCGGCGGAGGGCTTCGGCGAGGGAGGGGGGGATCATCCCCGGCATTATACTCCGGGGCGTTCTGGACAAGACCGGCCGTTCTTGATAAGGTATGGCCCATGACGAAGCGAACGGACGCCCGACCCGGTTTCCTGCGGAGCATGGCCCCTGGAGAGATCTTCATGGCGGTGCTGATGGTCTTCGTGCCGCTGGCCCTCGCCCTTTACTTCGCCCACCGGCCCGTCCCCACCTTCTTTGCCGCCTGCCTGGGCATCATCCCGCTGGCGTGGCTGATGGGGAAGGCCACGGAGATGCTGGCGCACCGCGTGGGGAGCGGCCTGGGGGGGTTCCTCAACGCCACCTTCGGCAACGCCGCCGAGCTCATCATCGGCGTCGTCGCCCTCCGGGCGGGCAACATCACGCTGGTGAAGGCCTCCATCACCGGATCCATCATCGGCAACATCCTCTTCGTCCTCGGTCTCGCCGTCCTCCTGGGTGGCCTGCGGAGGAAGGGACAGACGGTCAACATCACCGCCGCCTCCGCCGCCTCCAGCATGCTCCTCCTTTCGGTCTTCGCCCTTGCCCTTCCGGCGCTGTTCCACATCTTCATCCCCCCCGACCGACTCCCGAACGTGGAGAAGGACCTCTCCCTGGCCATCGCCGTCGTTCTGCTGGTCCTCTACGCCGCCTCCCTCCTGTTCAACCTCAAGACCCACAAGCACCTGTACTGCGAAACGGAGGGGGGGCGCGCCGAGGGCCCCCTCTGGAGCGTGAAGTTCTCCATGGGTGTCCTGGGGGCCGCCACGGTGGGCGTCGCCGTCATGGCGGAGGTGCTCCTCCACGGCCTCGACGAGGCCATCGCCTCCATGGGGCTGACCGAGACCTTCGTCGGGGTGGTCATCATCGCCCTCATCGGCAACGCCGCCGAGCACTCGACCGCGGTCTGGATGGCCATGAAGGACCGGATGAACCTCTCGTTCACCATCGCGATGGAGTCGAGCAAGCAGATCGCCCTGTTCGCCGCCCCGCTCCTCGTCCTCCTCGGACGCTTCGTCGGCCCCAACGCCCAGGGCGATCTCATGGACCTCGATTTCGCCCCGATGGAGGTCGTGGCCGTCTCGGCCTCCGTCTTCATGGCCGCGCAGATCTGCCAGGACGGCGAGACCAACTGGCTGGAGGGGGCGCTCCTGCTCGGGGTCTACGCCATCCTCGCCGCCGGCTTTTTCTTCATTCCGTGAACGCCGGGGAGTTGATCCGGCTCCTCGGCCTGAAGCCCCTCGACCGCGAGGGCGGCTTCTACCGGGAGACCTACCGGGCCGCCGGGCCGGGGCGGCCGGCCTCAACCGCCATCTACTATCTTCTCACCGCGGACACCTGCTCCCGCCTCCACCGCCTTCCGCAGGACGAGGTGTTCCACTTCTATCTCGGGGACCCGGTGGAGCAGGTCGTGCTCCGCCCGGACGGCTCTGGGGAGGTGCGTGTTCTGGGCCCCGACCTGGCCGCCGGCATGACGCCGCAGGCGGTAGTGCCCGGGGGGTGCTGGCAGGGGGCGCGGCTGAGGTCGGGAGGGGCGTGGGCTCTGATGGGGACGACCGTGGCGCCGGGCTTCGAGTCCGCCGACCTCGAGGTGGGGGAGCGGGGACCGCTGCTGGCGAGCTACCCCGCCTTCGCCGATCTCATCCGGTCCCTGGTGCCGGCATGACCAGGACCCCCGCGGGCGGTGGGGCGCCGGCTCGCGGATGGCGTCCTTTCGGTTGGGGCGCGATGCCTTCGGCAGGGTGCGCCAATCGAAGGCCCGTGTCGAACGGACCCGGTCGGAGGCCGTGACGGCCCCGGGGACCCGAAGGAGCACGGCGGTGGCGGCACGGGACTTGTCCAACGGGCTTGGCTTTACGGTTCTTTGTCCTCCCCAATAAATAAAGCGCGCGCATCGCTTGTTATCCATGAAGGTTGTCCCTCTTGGGGAACGTTGGATAATCCAGTCCGAACCGGACACGGGAGGTTGCCATGAAGGTCAAAGGATCCGCCCTCCGCTCCACCATGAACTATCTCCGGGAGCGCTACACCGCCCAGCAGGTCCAGAAGGTCCTGGCGCGCCTCACTGCGGACGAGCGGTCCGCGGCCGAGAAACCCATCCTCACCTCCTCCTGGTACGAGGCGGAGATCCTCTACGACCTGATGCGCGCCATGGCGGCGGAAACCCCCGGAGACCCCCGCGAGCTCTACCGCACCCTTGGGCGTCAGTCGTGCGACGACGGCCTCAACACCGTCTACCGCGTCTTCTTCAAGGTCGGCTCCCCTTCGTTCATGCTCAAGTTCACCATTCAAGTGTGGGCCAACTATTACAGCGAGGGGAAGATGACGCTGGTGGACGGGGGGGGCCAGCGGGCCCACCTGCGCCTCGAGGGGGTCCGGTCGGCCGATGAGGCGATGTGCCACCGCGTCACCGGATGGCTGGAACGGGCCCTGGAGCTCTCGGGGGCCCAGGCCATCCACATGGCGCACCCGGCATGCGTCCACGCCGGGGCGCCCGCCTGCGAATGGAAGGCGGCCTGGCAATAGACGGGGCGCCGCCGGATCAGGTCCGGGAGGCCAGCCGCTTCAGTTGCTCCTTGATATAGATCAGTTCCGTGATGCTGCGGATGAGGTGCTCCAGAATGCGCGTCAGGGCCCTCAACCGCTTGAGGGGGAGGTAGTGGACCCTGGGGTGGAGGGCCTCGATCTCCTCCGCCCGGATCCCCAGGGCCGCCGCGTGCTTGAACAACCGCCCGGGGACGCGGCGCCACGCACGGACCCCGCACATCCCCAGGAACAGCGTGGGGCCGTCGGGAAGGGCGACGGGGATGACGACGCGCACCAGCCCCATGTGGCATGTGAACAGCCCCGGCTTGCCGTTCCGGCGGCATGCCTCCAGGTTCTCCTCGTAGTCCCGGGCGCAAAGCGATTCCCCTTTCTCCGCCGTGCGGGCGCGGGCGCAGAGGGGGTTGTCGTTGCGATGGGTCCACAGCTTCTGCCGGGGGTCGATCACGAGGTAGCACACCGAGGTCTCCAGCAGGCCCGAGAGGTCCTCGACGAAGGCCTTCCAGGCCCCAGACGCGAAATAGTCCTTCAACGGTTCCCTCATGACGGGTAGTGTAGTGAACAGATCCGTCAAAAGCAAGGGCCTTCGCGGCTACTCCTCCGCCAGCTCCAGCTCCACCTTGGCGGTCTTCTTTTTCGCCTGCGGGTTGACGACGATGCGGACCCACTCCGTCCGATAGCCCTCCAGGGACAGTTTCACCGTGTAGGCGCCGGGGCCCGGGAAGCGGTGGCCTTTCCCGAAGGCCATGCCGTCCCAATCGTCCGCTTTGCCGATGAGCTTCCCGTCCACGGTCACCAGGGCCTCCTCCGGGTCCACGTGGAACTCGGCCGTCTCCCGGCATGTGTAGGTCCGGCTGAAGGCGGGCGGCGGATCGGACGGTTGGGCGGTGGCCGGCGGGGCCGGAGAGGGCGCTGCGACGGCGGGGGGGGATGCGGGGGGCTCCGGCTTCAACACGGTTTCGACGGGCGTGGGGGGCGTGGGGGAGGGGGCCGGGCGCCGCGTCTCCGCCGCCGGGCGTGAGGTGGCGGTTGGACGGTCCTGCGGTTGCGCGGGCTTTTCCTGCTCCGCGGGGGCGGGCGGATCGGGCTCAGCCGCGGAGGCGTGTTCGCCGGCCTCGGCCCCGCCGACCTTTCCGGCCGCGCCTTCGGCATCGGACGCGGCGCCCCCCTCCAGCGGTGCGGGCTCCGAATCCGGTTCCATGGCTGGCGGCACGGACGGATCGGGGGCCGGCTCCTCCCGTCCCGGTGGCGCCACGCCCGGCGCGAGGAGGCGATACCCCAGCCACCCCCCTGCCGCCAGGAGCGCCACCGCGCCGATCGCGATGACCCCCAGGGCCCACGCCGGCGGTCCGGACGGCGTGGGCGGAGGAAGGGGGGGAGGGGTTGGGTATGGAGCCGGCGCGACGGCGGCGGGCGGGGGCGGGGGGACGAGGAGATCCCGGCCGCAGGCCTGGCAGAAGCGGTCGCCGGGGTCGCCGGCGGCGCCGCAACAGGGGCAGAGCGGAGGATTCGATGCCATCAGGGCCTCCGGGAGAAGGAATTGATGGAGGAGAGGAGGCGCACCAGCCTTCCCGAGCAGGAGGTCCTTTCGGTTTTCCACTCCTCGCAAACGCCGTCTTTCTCCTCCGCGCAGTAATGGTTGGAGATGGAGGCCTTGAACGCGCCCGTCACGTCATCCCCGAACCATTGGTCCATGATGAACTTGCCCTGGCCCTCGAAACTCCCCGAGTGGTCGATCCGGATGTCGTGTTCATTGATGCGGTAGACGGCCGAGGAGGTGAAGGTCCCCCGGATGGTCACCGTCTTGTCCAGGAAGGTGCCCTCGCCGCTGACGGTGTGGCGGAAATTCTGGGTTCCCCCGTCTGACCAGTCCCCCTGGAAGGTGAACCGCCCGTTGGATCCCACCGTGACGGGGAACGCGTGGTGGATGTCGGGGAAGCTCCAATGGTGGTCCATTTTCCCGCACGGGCCGTTTTCGTCCACGGCGTCCTTGACCCCCGGTGCGAGGGTGAGGTCCATGGTGTAATTGCCGGTGTTGCCGCCCCCCACGGTGTCCGACGGCGGGCTTTCAATATAGAGAGGCTCTTCCTCGGGGGACTTCCCGATCTCGATCCCGCAGGACATGGCCAGGGCCGGCAGCTCGGTCCCGGACCAGGCAGGCAGGTCCTCGGCCGCGATCGCCGCCTCCATACCGGCGGGGCCTCCGGAGCCCTTGATGGCCTTGGAACGGGAGCCGTTCACATGGACGAAATAGGCCAGGTCCCCCTTCAACGCCGCGGCCGCGGACGGCGGCCTCCATTTCACCCGGAGCCGCCCGTCCTCCACCGTCCCCTTCACGTCCGAGGGGGGCTCCAGGAGGAGGAGCCGCGCCGGCTTGTAGTCGCTGACCCAGCCCGATCCGGTCTGCCCGGTGTCCACGATATACAGGAACGCGTCTTCCTGGAGGTCGAGGGAGGTCCAGGCCGAGGCGCCGGACTTGGGGGCCAGGTCCTCGAACTCCGTCACCTCGGTCTGGTCGGGTCCGTCGCGCAGGAGGACGATCCGCTTGCGCCCCTTCTCGGGGAACCACTCGCGGGGCACCTCGAGGGCGGCGACGGCCTTGCCGCCGGCCGGGCCCTTCACCCGGAGGAACTGGATGGACCAGGGGCGGATGAAGGCGTCGTCCACCGGATGGACCCCCTCCTTGGAAAGGTCCACGGTCGCGTTTCCCGCCCCGTAGTCCGCGGACCGGTCGCCGTACGGGTTGTCGGAGAGGGGGCAGAAGGAATATTTCGCGCCGTACGGGCTCCGGTTGCCGCACTTGTCCACGGGCCCCTTGAGGACCCAGTTGCGGGCGAAGTCGTCCAGGGATCGGGCCAGGTCCGCGTCGCCGCCCCCCGCCGCCCAGGCGAGGGCCTTGTGGATGGCGTTGAACTTGGTGGATCCCCAGTACTTCATCAGCTCCGGCAGGAAGGTCTCGGCCGGGCGCGACCGGGCGGCCCCCACCCACCGCTCGTCGCGCAGGTACTCGAGAAACCAGGTGAGGCCGTAGCCGAATCGCCGGACGAAATCCTCCTCCCACCGCTCCGGGCCGTCCAGGCCGTGGCGGTAGACGACGAACTGGGCCAGGTTGAGACCCTCAATCAGGTCGAAGGGGCGCTTCGCCGTCTGGTAGGCGGCCGCGGCCTCCCGCTCCAGCAGCAGGGCCGTGGCCTCGAGCAGGGGGAGGTGGCCGGTGCGGTCGATCCACACATAGCCCGCCTGGTAGTGGTGGAAGAGCTCGTGCAGCGCGGTCGTGTTAAGGGTGCCCGCGCCCAAGCTGGCGCCGATCAGCATGTAGCGCCGGCCGGCCCAGGGGTTGTGCACGAAGCCGGAGGCCCCGCCGACGGCGGGGACCACGTAAACGGGGAGGGGCAGGAGCGGCTCCTTGATGCCGCGGGTCTTCAAGTACTCCTGGGCCGCCGCGAGGGCGGCCTCCACCTGCTGGACGCATTCGGGCATGAGGTGCTTGCGCTTCAGCTCCCGGATCTCCGTCCGACGCGACGCCGCGCCGGTGCTGCCCCCGCCGCCGAGCGCTCCATACTCCTTCGCCACCTTCTCCAGCTCCTTCAGGTAGCCCTTCTCGTCCCGGAAGCCCGTCTTGGGGTCGGCGCCGGGCACCTTCCGGCTCCAGTAGATCTCGAAGCCCCGGGGGTTGTCGTCGATGCTGACGAACGGGGCGTAGGCGTTGTAGCGGTCGGGGAACTCGTCCACCCGGTCGTAGACCAGATAGGAGATGGCGGCGATGGGAAGGACCACGGCGAAGGCCTGGGCCAGCCCCAGGAGGCAGACGGGACTGCAGTGGCGGGTGGTGAAGACGAGGGCGTCGCCCCGCCGCTCGGCCGGGAGGCGCGTCCAGGTGCGGCCGTCGGCGGCGACGGCGGGCGAGAGAAGGGGATAACGCTCCGGCGGATAGGCGCTGACGTCGATCGAGAGTTCCATCTCCCCGGGCATCAACCCCGTCTCCGGCCCCAGGTCCACGTCCCAGGTCCGGAGGACCTCCATCGGCTTCGCCTCCTGCCCCACCGCGGCGGCGGAGAGGGCCGGCCCCGCCGGGCGGGCCGCGTAGATGGCCACGGTTCGGTCCTGGTCCAGCGCTCCGGGGGGGACGGTGAGGGTGAGGCCGTCGCCGGAGGAGAGGGCGCCCCCGGCGGCGGCGGCGATCGTCGTCGAGGCGAGCTGCTTCTCCCGCTCCACCGTGAGTGCTGACAGGACGGGGAATTCCGGATGGGGGATCAGTGCGGGCGTGGCGGGGTCCGCGGGTTCGGCGGGCCTGGCCGCGGGCGCGGGTCCAGAAGAAGGGTCCTGATGAAGCAGGAGGAGGGCGGCGCCGCCGCCGAAAACAAGCATTGCACCCGCGGCGAGAGCGAGCCACAGGCCGACGCGGCGCCGGGGGCCGGCGGGCCTCGGCGCGGCATGGGGCGGGGGGGCGGAAGGGATCGCCGGGGGTCCGGGGACGGCGGAAAGGGCCGTTCCGCATCCCCCGCAGAAGCGGGCGTCCGGCCGGAGGGCACGGCCGCAGGCGGGGCAGGCCGCCGCGGGGGACGGGGGAGAGGGCACGGGGGTCCCTTGCCGTTCGGGGGATGGAGAGGGGAGAGAAGGGGCGGTTGGGGGCAGGGGTGGTGCGGGAAGCGGCTGGAGGAGCGTGGCCTCCCCGGCGGGCGGGGCAGGGGCGAGGGGCATCAGGGTGGTGGCGTCCTCGTCCTCGTAGGTCATCTCGGTGGTCCCCACGAGCAGATGGTCCCCCTGGCGCAGGGTGTGGCGCCGGACGCGCTCGCCGTTGACGCGCGTGCCGTTGCCGCTCCCCAGGTCCTCCAGAAGCCAGCCGCTGCCGGAAGGGACGAGGCGGGCGTGCCGCCGGGACAGGGCGGGATCGGCGACGGCGAGGGTGTTGCTTTCCTCGCGTCCGAGCAGGAACTCGGCGCCGGCCAACTCCACCGTCCGCCCCGCGAGGGCGGGGTCGGGGGAGCGAAGGATCACGAGTCGCGCCATGGGGCCTCCCGAATCTGAGGATCGGAGAATGATAGCATCCCCGCCGGGGCTCTGCTATAGTAGGACAATGACTGGAGGCCCCTCCACCACCCGCCCGGCATCCGGCTGCCGGCAGTCCCCGGTTTGGGGCACTTGCCCCTCCGCGACTCGAGGTCCAAGGTCCGCGGCCTTCAATCTTCGGACTACGAACTACGGGCTACGGGCGGGAGGAGGGGCATGAAAGCCCTCTTCTCCACGAAATCCATCGACGCCATCCTCCGGGACTCCGAGGCGCCGGAGCGTTCCCTCCGCCGCACCCTCGGCCCCGTGCAGATCACCATGCTGGGGATTGGGGCCATCATTGGGGCCGGCATCTTCGCCACCATCGGCACCGCCGCCGCGGGCGACGCGGCCCGTCCCGGGGCCGGCCCGGCGCTCATGCTCTCGTTCGTCCTCACGGCGGTCGCCTGCGCCTTCACCGCCTTCTGCTACGCCGAGTTCGCCTCCATGGTCCCCATTTCGGGCTCGGCCTACACCTACGCCTACGCCACCCTGGGGGAGGTGGTGGCTTGGATCATCGGGTGGGACCTCATCATCGAGTACGCCGTCGGCAACGTCGCCGTGGCCATCTCGTGGGCCAACTATTTCAAAACGCTGGTGGAGCCCCTCTTCCGCATCCCCCCGTGGCTCTGCACCGATTTCATCACCGCCCACCGGATCCCGGGCCTGCTCGAAAACGCGCCGCACCTCCTCGGCGTCCCCATCGTCGTCAACCTCGTCGCCTTCGGGATCGTGGCCCTCATCACCGTGGTCCTGGTGGTGGGCATCCGCGAATCGTCGTGGTTCAACGTGGGGCTGGTGGCCTTCAAACTCCTCGTCCTGGGGTTCTTCATCCTGGTGGGCTGGAGATACGCCACGACCGACCACTGGGTCCCCTTCGCCCCCAACGGGTGGGCCGGCATCGGGGCCGGGGCGGCCGTCATCTTCTTCGCCTACATCGGGTTCGACGCCGTCTCCACGGCGGCCGAGGAGGCCCGGAACCCGCGACGCGACCTCCCCATCGGCATCATCGGTTCGCTGGTGGTGTGCACGGTCGTCTACATCGCGGTGGCGGCCGTTTTCACCGGCATCATCCCGTACCCCGCCCTTCGTCAGACCCTCTCCACCCAGCAGGCCGAGCCGCTGACGCTGGCGTTCCAATACGCCGACATCGGGGCGCACAAGGGACTCTTCGTCTTCATCATCGCCCTCGGCAGCGTCATCGCCCACACGGCGGTCCTGCTCGTCTTTCAATTGGGCCAGCCCCGCATCTTCTTCTCGATGGCCCGCGACGGCCTCCTCCCCCGGGCGTTTGCCTCGGTCCACAAGCGGTTCCGCACCCCCCACGTGACCACCATCCTCACGGGGCTGGGGGTGGGGGTGGCGTCCATATTCTCCTCGCTCGACGAGATGGTGGACCTCACCAACATCGGCACCCTCTTCGCCTTCATCCTCGTCTGCATCGGCATCGTCGTCCTGCGGGTGAAAGACCCCCGCCGGAAGCGCCCCTTCCGGGCCCCGTTCGGCCTGCTGTTCCCCGTGCTGGGGGTCCTCTCCTGCCTGGGGCTGATCTACTACCTGCCCCCCGCCTCGTGGCTGCGGTTCGCCGCGTGGCTCAACATCGGGATCGTCATCTATGTCTGCTACGGCTCCACCCACAGCCGTCTCACGGGGCTCCACCAGGCCGCCGACGCGGGGGCCCACGCCGTCCGCACCGCCCATGCCGGCGCCATCCTGGCCTGGGGCGGCACGGCGGCGCTGTTTCTCACCCGCTTGGCCGACGGCCTGCGGCAGGGCGCGCCGCTGGGGGAGTGGTTCTCGACGCATTTGTGGTGGATGACGGTGCCGCTGTTAATGAATGTGTTCCTGCTCTGCCCGATCGCCCTGCGGCGCCTGCGGAAGGCCGCCGCCGGGGACCTGGACCCTGCCGACGCCGCCCGGGCCCGCGCCGCGGCGTGGATGTACGGCCTCCTGGCGGCCGGCACCGCCGCCACCCTTCTCCCCGTTCTTGCCTGAATGAGCAGGGCGTCCCGGCCTACTCTTCTGCGGAAGAGTCGAAGACGACGCCCTCGGACGGCTCGGCCGCCTCGACGGGCTCCGGCAGTTCCAGCGGCTCCATCGGCTTGGTGTGGGAGGCCGTGATGATGTAGGAGCCGGACTTCTCGTCCTTCTCGATCTCGATCAGCCCGCGCTTGGCCGCCTCCTCGAGCATCTGGCCGAAGGTCTTGAACCCGTAGTAGGACTCGGCGAACCCCGGCTTGCGCCGCTTGATGGTCTGCTTCACCATCGAGCCCCAGATCTTCTCCCCCTCGCCGCGCTCCTCCAGGAGGGCGTCGTAGGTCTCGGCGATGAGGTCGCACCCCTCCTGCTTCTTCTCGGCCGGGGTGGAGTGGTGGTGCGGCGCGGGCTTCCCCTCCGCGGGCTTTCCGCCCCCCTCCTCGGCGTGCTTCGCCGGGGCCGGGGCGGCTTTCGGCTTGGCAGCGGTCCGGGCGGCCTTCTTCTGCTTGCGGACCAGGTCGTCGTAGTAGATGAATTCGTCGCAGTTGTTGATGAGGAGGTCGGAGGCGGAATTCTTCACCCCGACGCCGATGACGGTCTTGTTGTTCTCGCGCAGTTTGGACACGAGGGGGGAGAAGTCGCTGTCGCCGCTGATGATGACGAAGGTGTCCACGTGCGACTTGGTGTAGCAAAGGTCGAGGGCGTCCACGACCATGCGGATGTCGGCGCTGTTCTTGCCGGAGACGCGGACGTGGGGGATCTCGATGAGCTCGAAGGAGGCCTCGTGCATGTCGGCCTTGAACTCCTTGTAGCGGGCCCAGTCGCAGTAGGCCTTCTTGACGACGATGTTGCCCTTCGTCAGGAGGCGTTCGAGGACCTTTTCGATGTCGAACTTGGCGTAGCGCGCGTCGCGCACGCCCAGGGCGATGTTCTCGAAGTCGCAGAAAAGGGCCATGTTCTTGGTTTCGGTGTGCATGGGGGGTAGGCCTCCGGGGAGGGTGGTGGAGCGGGAACCGGAACGGCCGCGCGTCATCGCCCCTCCCTGTAAAATAGAAACAACGTCACGGTGCAAGGGTAATGCAGTCGGCGATTTCTGTCAAGGTGCGGCTCGATCGGGACGGGCCCGGAACGGGGAGGAGGGAGGGGGTTCGTGCCGGTTCCCGCGTTCAGAAGGCCGTAAACTTAATGCTGAAGGCAATGCGCCGAGTAATCAATGCTTCACTCACCGTAATGGATCCGGGCCCGGTGGACAAAGACGATGCGATGGGCCTCGTCAAGGCTGTAGGCGCTTTGGTTCAGGAAGGTCAATCGCATGGAGTATAACCCTTCCAGATCGCCGACGAGGCGCTTGCCGCTGTGAGGATCCAGTGCTACCACTTCAAGGAGGATGGTCTTCAGTTTCTTTTTCAATTTTGGCGTCAGACGGCGGACATCCCGCCGGGCCGTCTTCGAGAATCGGATCTCGTAGGCCATGGGCCTACTTCCCCAGGACTTCGTCTATGGAATAGGTCTCCCCGGCCTCGATCTCCTTGAGGGACTGCTTGATGCTCTTGGCGATCCCGGGAATGGAGAGCAGTTCCATGGTTTCCTGAAGGCCCTCATACTGCTCTTCCGACATCAGGATGGCGTCCCCGTCCCGGTGCCGGATACGGAAGATCTTGTGCTTCCGGACGGCGTCCTTGAGCAGATCGAAAAACTCCTTCCGGGCCTGGGTGGCGTTGATGTCGGACATGAACACTCCTTCCAGTGTACGCTTTCATGTACATTATGGGCCTGGCTGCAGATAATGTCAAGAACCAGGCGGAGGCGTTGGTCGTCGGGAAATAAATAGGTGACTGTCCCTATATATCCGAAACGGCGACGCTCACGAAGCTGCCGCCGACGTCACTGCCGGTGGCGCAGGTGGTGGTGTTCCAGCCGGCCTGCGAAGCGGCGCAACTGACGTGCGTGATGACCGACGTGTCGTAGTAGAGCTTGAACGCCACGTCCGTCAGGCCGGACGCGTCGTCCACCCCCACCGCGGGGACGGTGTTGCCGCCGCAGTTGGGGGCGACCGACCCGACCGTGAAGGTCTTGGTGGCCCCGAAGCCCGTCAGGGCCAGGAGCAGTACCGCGAGGAGCGCCAACGCCTTTTTCATCACTTCCTCCTTGAATGTCCAGCGGCGTGTTATTTTACGAGCCGATCGGCGCATACTTTTACGAGGCC
>CAZRVT010000064.1:0-16474 GCA_964603505.1 uncultured Holophagales bacterium
GGCCTCGTAAAAGTATGCGCCGATCGGCTCGTAAAATAACACGCCGCTGGACATTAGTCCTGCCACAGAAAGCACGGTGGCAACAATGGCGATCCAGCGGGGGTGTCCCCGCAGGGCCAATAATACGAATGCCAGAGCGCCTATGCCGCTGATTGCCCGGATGACTTCGAGGTCCCAAAGCAAATCCCAAAATTGAGCTCTTACCGCTTCGGGCAGATTAAGCCCGATGCGTTGGCCGTTGGTTGCAAGAACTTTCCAATGAACAAATGAGTACTGCACGAATCCCCGTATAGCGATGATCGTAAACATAATGCTGGCGATGGCAAGAGGCCAAGCAGAGGGGCGATGGGAAGGTTGATGGATGGCCTCGGTATGCGGATTAGATTCCAGATTCGGTTCTGAACTATCGCTTTTCAGGTCCATTAATTTTTGCCCCCTCCCAGTGTCGGTCCCACTCCTCCAGAGACAGGGCGTGCGGGTCGCGGCCCTCGTCCTTCAATTGCCGCAAGACGGCAGTGAACCGGGCGGAGAATTTCTGGTTGGCGGCCTGGAGGGCGTCCTCGGGGTCGATGCGGGCGTGCCGGGCGATGTTGGCGAGGGTGAAAAGGATGTCGCCCAGTTCCTCGCGGGCCTTCACGGCATCGGAGCCGTAAACGGCGACGAACTCCTCCACCTCCTCCTTAAGTTTCTTCTTGATGTCCTCCGGCCGCTCCCAGTCGAAGCCCAGCTGGGCGGCGCGGTCGGAGAGTCGGTAGGCCTTGAGGAGGGCGGGGAGGTGGGTCGGAACCCCCCCGAGGAAGCCGTCCTTCTCCTTCTTGTGCTTGCGCTTCTCCCACCGTTCGAGGACGGCCTCGGGGGAATCGAGCCGGTCGTCCCCGCCGAAGACGTGGGGGTGGCGGATCACCATCTTCTCGTGGATGCCCGCCGCCACCTCATCCAGGGTGAACCAGCCGGCCTCCTCGGCGAGGCGGGCCTGAAAGACAATCTGGAAGAGGAGGTCCCCCAGCTCCTCGCGGAGCTTGGCGGGGTCCCCCCCCTCCAGAGCGTCCAGCACCTCGTACGCCTCCTCGATGAGGAAGGTGCGCAGGGTGTCCAGCGTCTGCGCCCGGTCCCAAGGGCACCCCTCGGGCGAGCGCAGGCGGGCCATCAGGGCCTGGAGCTCGTCCAGGCCGATGCGGGGCGGAGCGCCGCTCAATGGTTGTGGCCGGCGTGCGGATCCGCGGAGGCGGCGGGGGCGCCGGTGAAGCGCTCGATCTTGGCGCCCTTCTTGAGCTCGTCGAGCTTCTTCTGGAGCAGCTCGCGCTTCTTCTGGTTCTCGAGGAAGGCCTTGAGGCGGTCCTTCACTTCGGGCAGGGGGGTGACCCCGGCCTGCTGGTGCTCGGCGCCCTTGATGAGGTGGTATCCGAACTTGGTCTCAACGATGCCGGAGAGCTCGCCCGGCTTGAGGGCGAAGGCGGCCGTCTCGAACTCGGGGACCATCTGCCCCTTGCCGAAAAACCCCAAGTCGCCGCCGCGGTCCTTGCTGGGGCAGTCGGAGTATTCCTTCGCCAGGGCGGCGAAGTCGCCCCCGGCCTTTAGCTTGGCCTGGATGTCCTCGATCTTTTTCTTCGCCGCCGCCTTCTCCTCGGCGGTGGCCTTCTCGTCCACCTTGACGAGGATGTGGCTGGCCTTGACCCGCTCCTTCTGCTGGAACTGGGCGGGGTTGTCGTTGTAGTATTTCTCGAGGTCGGCGTCGGTGACGGCGGGGAGGGCGGCGAACCACTTCTCCATCACGGCGTTGACCACCAGCTCTCGCTCGGTGTCCTTCCGCAGCTTCTCTTCCGTCATGTCCATGTTCTTCAGGAACTGGGCGAAGTCCTCGGGCTTGGGGAAGTTCTTCTTGAACTGCTCGTACTTCTGGGCGACCTCCTCCGGCTTGACGGTGACGCCGAGCTTCTTGGCTTCCTGGGACAGCAGCTCCATCTCGATGAGGGAGTCGAGGGCCTGCTGCTCCACCATGGGCTTGTCGGCGTCCTTGACCTCGCGGCCCATCCGTTTGAGGTTCTCGGTCAGCCACATTTTCTGGAGTTCCAGGTCCTTCTTCGCGATGGCGACCCCGTTCACGGTGGCCACGGCGTTGGGGTCGGCGGCGGTCAGGACCAGGGGGAGGGCGAGGGCGGCGAGGGTGATGAGGGCGATCTTCATGGGTTCTCCTGTCGTGGGGAAAAGTCGAATTATCATACCCTTAAATCCGGTTTCGCGCAATCCTTACGAATTCGAGGCAGTCGGTTTCCGGGTCGAGCAGGGCGAAAGAGGCGGTCCCCGTCAGCCACCCGCCGGCCTCCCCGGGGTTGACGATCCGGACGGCCCCCCGCCGGGCTTCCTCGGCCTCGTGGGTGTGGCCGTAGAGGCAGTAGTCGCAGTCGGGGGGGGTGTCCCGGTTGAAAACGGGGTCGTGGTAGAGGAGGAATCGCCGCCCGTCCAGGTGAAGGGGGCGGGGGGGATCGACGATGTCCAGGAGCGAGGCCAGGCCGGCGCGCTCTCCGTCGTTGTTCCCGAAGACGGCCCGGACGGGGATCCCGGCGGCGGCGAGGGCGCGGGCGGTGAAAGGGGAGACGATGTCCCCCAGGTGGAGGATCAGGTCGGCCTCCGCGGCGCGCACCCGTTCCAGCACCCTGCCGAGGGCGTCCAGGTTGTCGTGGGAGTCGCTCAGAATGGCGATGCGCATGGCCGGTTCAGTTTTGTACGGATGTCAGGGGGCAGGGGTTGGGTCGCACGCCCCGGGGCTTCAGGCGGGGGGGAGAAGGGGCCCCTCTTCGGGGGCCAGCGCCTCCAGGAAGGCGATGGGGAAGAGGCGGAAGAAGACGTAGATCGGTTGGAGAAGGGCCTGGCCTAGGACGGGGAGGAGGGCCAAGGGGAAGACGAGGCAGCAGGTGAAGAACCCCATGGCGGCGACCCCCGTCAGGACCAGCAGGCCCACCGCGAGCTTGGCCAGGTAGAACAGGGCGAAGGCCGACAGGCGGCGAAGCAGAAGCGGCAGGAAGCGGGACCAGGCCTGGAGGACATTGAGGTCGTGCCGCCACATCAGGGGAGCCAGGAAGTCGGAGGCGAGGGTGCGGACGAAGCCCAGGGCCAGGAGGAACAGCATACCGGCCCCCGCGAGCAGGGGGACACCCATCCAGGCCGCCCCGGGCCAGCCGTCCGCCAGGAACCAGGCCGGGATGCCGAGGAGGAAGAAAGAGGAGGCCGCGCCCAGCAGGAACAGGGAGGCGTTCCACAGAAAATACGAGGCGGCCTGCCGGGTGTAGGGGGCGAAGGCGCGGGCGATCGAGTAATCCCCCTGGAGGAGCATGTGCAGGGTCATGAAAACGGCCCGGCTTCCGAGGTAGAGGCAGAGCAGGAACAGAGCCGCGCCCAGAAGGAGGGCGGCGGGGATAGAGAACAGGAGCAGGGGCAACAGGGCGGCGTGGTCGCGCCAGGCCGAGAGGCCGCGCGGCAGCACCGCCGCGGTGGAAAAGAACACGAGCCCGACGAGCGCGGACTGGGCCAGGAAGGTGGCAAACCCGAGCTTGAGCCACCGGCCCGCGTCGAAGGGGTGGAAAAGAACCGCCTGCATGCCCCGGCCGGCCCGGCGGTAGGCGGCTACGAGGGCGGAGAGGGTGCCGTTCACGCCGGAATTATATATCAATCGCCGGAACTCCGGGAGCCGGCTCGGCGCCGGCCCTAGTTCGCGCGCCTTGGAACCGCCTGCCGCGCGAATTCGATAATGATATCCGCCACCTCGCCCCCCACCCGCCCCTGCCCTTCCTTGGTGGAGGCCCCCAGATGCGGCAGCGCCACCACGGCGGGGTGCTTGGCCAGGGCGGCATTATCCGTGGGCTCCTTGGCCCAGACATCAACCGCGGCCCCGGCCACCTTGCCGGCGTTGAGGGCCTCCAGGAGCGCCGTCTCATCCACGACGCCGCCGCGGGCGCAGTTGACCAGGAAGACCCCGGGCTTCATCAGCCCGAACTCGCGGGCGCCGAGGACGGCCCCCTTGATTTTGTCGAAGGGGATGTGGAGGGTGATGATGTCGGACTCTTTGAGAAGCGTGTCGAGATCGGTCAGGGTCACGAAATCGGCCGGCGCCTTGGGCACCCAGGGATCATGGGCGAGGACCCGCTTCACCCCCAGGAGGTGGGCCTTCCGCGCCGTGGCTAATCCGATGCGGCCGATGCCGATGACGCCGAGGGTTTTGCCGGCCACCTCGGTCCCCTCGAAGGCCTTTTTCTCCCATTGGCCGGCCTTCATGGAGGCGTCGGCCCGGGCGATCTTGCGGGAGAGGGCGAACATCAGCCCCACCGCCAGCTCGGCCACCGATTCGGTGGAGGCGGCCGGGGTGTTCTTCACGGCCACGCCCTTGGCCTCGGCGGCCTTGACGTCGATGTTGTCCACGCCCACCCCCCCGCGGACGATGAGCTTGAGATTCCGGCCGGCCTCGATCACCTCGGCCGTCACCTTGGTGGCGGAGCGGACGACGAGGACCTCGTAGCCCCCGACGATGGACTTCAGCTCGTCGGCGGCGATCCCGGCGCGGTCGTCCACCTGAAGCCCGGCGGCGCGCATCTTCTCGATGGCGTCCTTGGACACCTTATCGCAGATGAGTACTTTCATCGGGACCTCCTTCGTTGATTGTGGAATTCTTCACATTCTATCACAACGGCCCCCAAAAGGAACGGGCGGGCCATGGGGCCCGCCCGTGGGAAAGCGGAGTCGGGGGAGGGTTCAGTCCTCGTCGGGGGCGCCGGGCTCGACCTCGGAGATGCCCTCGGGCATCCCGTCGAGGATGGTGACGGGGGCCTCGATGTCGAGCGGGGTTTCGGAAACGAGCTGCTCCTCGCCGCCGAGCGAGACCTCCTGTTCCATATCGAAGGTGCGGTAGAGGGGACAGCCGGTGCCGGCGGGGATGAGGCGGCCGACGATGACGTTCTCCTTGATGCCGCGGAGGGTGTCCACCTTGCCGGCGATGGCGGACTGATTGAGGACGCGGGTGGTCTCCTGGAACGAGGCGGCCGCGATGAAGGAATCGGTGGCCAAGGCCGCTTTGGTGATGCCGAGGAGGACAGGGCGCGGCCGAGCGGGCTCGCCACCGATGGACACGACCCGGTCGTTCTCCTCCTGGACGACCGTGCGGTCGACGAATTCGTCCACCACGAAGGAGGTGTCGCCGGGATCCTCGATCTTCATCATGCGCATCATCTGCCGGACGATGACCTCGCAGTGCTTGTCGTTGATGTCGACCCCCTGCGAGCGGTAGACCTCCTGGATCTTCTCCACCATCTTATGCTGAAGGGCCTTCTCGCCCTTAATACGAAGGATGTCATGCGGGTTGATGAGACCGTCGGTGAGGCCGTCGCAGGCCTCGACATACTCCCCCTCCTGCACGGCCACGTGCTGGTGCTTGGGGATGGTGTAGGTGCGGTTCTCGAACTCCCCCTGGACGATGATTTCCCGCATGCCCTTGACGACCTTGCCGTATTTGACGGTGCCGTTGATCTCCGCCACGATGGCGGGGTCGCGGGGCTTGCGGGCCTCGAAGAGCTCCTGGACGCGGGGGAGGCCGCCCGTGATGTCCTTGGTCTTGACGCTCTGCGTGGGGATCTTGGCCAGGATGTCGCCGGGGTGGATCTCCTGGCCGTCGGCGACCATCAGGTGGGAGTGTTCGGGGAGGTAGTAGCGCTTCTCCTCCCCCTTCTTGGAGGTGATGACGATCTGCGGGACCCGCTTCTCCTGGCTGATGGTCTCCACGACGATCTTCTGGGCCTTGCCGGTGATCTTATCGATCTCCTCGCGGACGTTCTCGCCCTCGATGATGTCCTTGTAGGAAACCGTCCCGCCGATCTCGGAGAGGATGATGAAGGAGTAGGGATCCCAGGTGGAGAGGACCTGGCCGGGCTCGACCTTCTGCCCCTCCTTGACCAGCAGGACCGACCCGTAGGTGATGGGGAAATACTCCTTTTCGCGCCCCTTCTCGTCCAGGATGAGCAGACGACCGTTGCGGCTGATGGCCACGAGCTTCTTCTCGCGGTTGACGATGGTGCGGATCTTGTCGAACTTCACCCGGCCGGCCTTGTGGGCCTCGTTCTGGCTCTGCTCGGTGGAGTGGGAGGCGGTGCCGCCGTAGTGGAAGGTCCGCATCGTCAGCTGGGTGCCGGGCTCGCCGATGGACTGGGCGGCCATGATGCCGACGGCGGTGCCCTGCTCCACCAGCTCGCCGGTGGAGAGGTCGCGGCCGTAGCACATACGGCAGACGCCGCGGGGGGACTCGCAGGTGAGGACGGAGCGGATCTTGACGCGGTCGATGCCCGACTCCTGCACGCGGTTGGCCGCCTCCTGGTCGATGAGCTGGCCCGCGTGGAGGAGGACGTCGCCGGTGAGGGGGTCGAGGACGTCTTCGAGCGCCGTGCGGCCGACCAGGCGGTCGCGCAGGGTCTCGAGGACGACGCCCGCTTCCTCGAGGGGCCGCACCTCGATGCCGGAGAGGCAGTGGCAGTCCTCCTCGACGATGAGGAGGTCCTGGGCCACGTCCACGAGGCGGCGGGTGAGGTAGCCCGAGTCGGCGGTCTTGAGGGCGGTGTCGGCGAGCCCTTTGCGGGCGCCGTGGGTGGAGATGAAATACTGGAGGACCGAGAGGCCCTCGCGGAAATTGGCGGTGATGGGGGTCTCGATGACCTCGCCGGAGGGCTTGGACATGAGGCCGCGGATGCCGGCGAGCTGGCGCACCTGCTCCTTGCTGCCGCGGGCGCCGGAATCGACCATCATAAAAATGGGGTTGAGCTGGCCGGCCTCCTCGGAGAGGCGCATCTTTTTGAACATCTCGGAGGAGATCTGCTCGGTGACGTTCTGCCAGATGTCGATGATCTTGTTGTGGCGCTCGCCCAGGGTGATGGCGCCGATGGAGCGCTGCTTCTCGACCTTGGCGACTTCCAAGTTGGCCTTGTGAATGAGGTCTTCCTTGCGGTCGGGGACGACGAGGTCGTCCAACCCGAAGGTGATGCCCGAGTAGGTGGCCCACTCGAAGCCGATCTCCTTGAGGGTGTCCAGCAGCTGCACGGTGCGCTCGATGCCGTGCGTGAGGTGGCAGAAGGTGACGAGGGAGGTGGTCCCTTTTTTCTTGAGGAGGCCGTTGACGAACGGCATGAAGTCGGGGAGGGCGGCGTTGAAGATCACCCGCCCGACGGTGGTGTCGACGAGGGTGTCCTCGCAGGCGATCACCGGGGCGTGGACGGCGTCCTGGTCATCGGCCTGGCGGGTCAGATCGAGCAGGTCGCCGGTCCAATTGAGCCGGATGGGGGTGTGGAGGCCGACGGCCTTGAAATGGAAGGCGTGCAGCACCTCCTCCACGCTCCCGAAGACGCGCGGCTTTCCGGCCTTGAGGGGGACCTCCTTGGTGAGGTAATAGATGCCCAAGACCATGTCCTGGCTCGGGACCGCCAGGGGCTTGCCGTTGGCGGGGGAGAGGATGTTGTTGGGCGCGAACATCAGAAGGCGCGCCTCCAGCTGGGCCTTGGGGGTCAGCGGGATGTGGACGGCCATCTGGTCGCCGTCGAAGTCGGCGTTGAAGGCGGCGCAGACCAGCGGGTGGATCTGGATGGCCTTGCCCTCGACGAGGACCGGCTCGAAGGCCTGGATGCCGAGGCGGTGGAGGGTGGGGGCGCGGTTGAGCAGGACCGGGTGCTCGCGCGTCACCTTCTCCAGGGCGTCCCAGACGACGTCGGCGCCGCTCTCCACGAGCTCCTTGGAGGCCTTGATGGAGTTGACGATCCCCATCTCCAGGAACTTCCGGTAGACGAAGGGCTTGAAGAGCTCGAGGGCCATGATCTTGGGGAGGCCGCACTGGTGGAGCTTGAGCCAGGGGCCGACCACGATGACCGAGCGGCCGGAGTAATCCACGCGCTTGCCGAGGAGGTTCTGTCGGAAGCGGCCCTGCTTCCCCTTGAGGGAGTCGGAGAGGGACTTGAGCGGGCGGTTGTTGCTCCCCTTGATGGCGCGGCCGCGGCGGCCGTTGTCGAAGAGGGCGTCCACGGCCTCCTGCAGCATCCGCTTCTCGTTGCGGACGATGATCTCGGGCGCCTTCAGTTCGAGGAGTTTTTTGAGCCGGTTGTTGCGGTTGATGACGCGGCGATAGAGGTCGTTGAGGTCGCTGGTGGCGAAGCGGCCGCCGTCCAGGGGGACCAGGGGGCGCAGGTCGGGGGGGAGCACCGGGATGACGGTGAGGATCATCCACTCCGGCCGCTGGCCCGACTTGCGGAACGAGTCCACCACCTTCAGCCGCTTGGCGGACTTGATCTGCTTCTGCTTGGAGTTGGAGAGCTTCATCTCCACCCGCAGATCCTCGGCCAGGGACTCGAGGTCCACGCGCTCAAGGAGGTCGCGGACGGCCTCGGCCCCCATCTTGGCCACGAACGCGTCGGCTCCGTGGCTGGCGCGGGCCGTGCGATACTCCTCCTCAGTGAGGAGCTGGCGGGGCTCCAGGCCGGTGGAGCCGGGCTCGATGACGATGTAGCGCTCGAAATAGATGACGCTCTCCAGCGCGCGCACCGAGACGTCCAGGAGGAGGGCGATGCGGGAGGGGGTCCCCTTGAGGAACCAGATGTGCGAGACGGGGGAGGCGAGTTCAATGTGCCCCATCCGCTCGCGGCGGACGCGGGCGCGGGTGACCTCGACGCCGCACTTGTCGCATACGACGCCCTTGTACTTCATGCGCTTGTATTTGCCGCAGAGGCATTCCCAGTCGTTGACCGGGCCGAAAATCTTGGCGCAGAAGAGTCCGTCCTTCTCGGGCTTGAAGGTGCGGTAATTGATGGTCTCGGGTTTGGTCACCTCGCCCCGGGACCACGAGCGGATCTTCTCGGGGGAGGCGAGGGAGATGTGGATGGCGTTGAAGTCATCCAGGGAGTTGGGCTTGTCGACCAGAACGGTGTAGCTCACGCGCGGCCTCCTTGCCTAAACCTTCAGCAGGTCCACGTCCAGGCACAGGGAACGCAGTTCCTTGATGAGGACGTTGAACGATTCGGGGATGCCCGGGTCCTGCGGCACCTGGCCCTTGACGATCGCCTGGTAGATGCGGGTGCGGCCCTCGACGTCGTCGGACTTGAACGTGAGGAGCTCCTGGAGGGTGTACGCGGCGCCGTAGGCCTCCAGCGCCCAGACCTCCATCTCCCCGAAGCGCTGGCCGCCGAACTGGGCCTTGCCGCCGAGGGGCTGCTGGGTGATGAGCGAGTAGGGTCCGATGGACCGGGCGTGCAGCTTGTCGTCCACCAGGTGGACCAGCTTGAGCATGTAGATGAAGCCGACGGTGACCGGATTGTCGAACGGTTCACCCGTGATGCCGTCGGTGAGAACCGTCTTGGAGTCGATCGGGAGGCGGCCCTTGGCCAAAAACTGCTTGATATCCTTCTCCTTGGCGCCCTCGAAGACCGGGGTCTCGAAGGTCAGCCCCAGGACCTTGCCGGCCCACCCCAAGTGGGTCTCCAGGATCTGGCCGACGTTCATGCGGCTGGGGACGCCGAGGGGGTTGAGGATGATCTCGACGGGGGTGCCGTCGGGGAGGAAGGGCATGTCCTCCTCGGGCAGGATGCGGGAGATGACGCCCTTGTTGCCGTGGCGGCCGGCCATCTTGTCGCCCACGGAGAGCTTGCGCTTCATGGCGACGTAGACCTTGACCTTTTTGATGACGCCGGGGGAGAGCTCCTCGCCCTTGTGGAGGTTCTCCACCTTCTCCTTGACCTCCTTGCGGAGGATGTCGAGCTTGGCGTCGGTGCGCCGGACGATGTCGCGGACCTCCTGGCGGACGGTCACGTCGTTGATCGGCAGGTCGTCCAGGGCGCGCTTGCCCATGGCCACGATGGCCTCGAGGGTGAACTTCTTCCCCTTCTCGAGGAGGGGCTTCTTGCCCGTGCCGACGGGTTTGACGGCCTTGAGGTTCTTCACGAGGGAGTGGATCTTCTTGTTCCGCTCCTCGATGATGATGCGCTCCTGGTCCTTCAGGTTGCGCTCGAGGCGGCGCCGGAATTCCTCCTCGATGGCGACGGCCCGCGCGTCTTTGGGAACGCCTTTGCGGTAAAAGATCCGGACGGAGACCACCACCCCTTCGATGCCCGGAGGCACCCGCAGGGAGGCGTCGCGGAAGTCGCCGGCCTTTTCGCCGAAGATGGCGCGGAGGAGCTTTTCCTCGGGCGTCAGTTGGGTCTCTCCCTTGGGGGTGATCTTCCCGACGAGGATGTCGTCGGTCCGGACATGGGCGCCGATGCGGACGATGCCGCTTTCGTCCAGGTCCTTGAGGGCGGCCTCGCCCACGTTGGGGATGTCGCAGGTGATGATCTCCGGACCCAGCTTGGTGTCGCGGGCCTCGCACTCGAACTCCTCGATGTGGATGGAGGTGAACGCGTCCTCCTTGACCACCTTCTCGGAGATGAGGATGGCATCCTCGTAGTTGTAGCCGCGGAAGGGCATCAGGGCCACCAGGATGTTGCGCCCCTGGGCGAGCACGCCACCGTCGGTGGAGGCGCCGTCGGCCAGGACATCGCCCTGGTGCACCCGCTGGCCCTTGGCGACGATGGGGCGCTGGGTGATGCAGGTGTTCTGGTTGGAGCGCTTGAACTTGACGAGCTGGTAGATGTCGGCGCCGAATTCGCGGACCTCGCCCGTGAGGGGGTCCTCCCCCTCGACGCGGACGATGACGCGCTCGGCGTCCACGGCCTCGACGATGCCCGAGCGGCGGCAAATGACCACCGCGCCGGAGTCCCTCGCGACCATCCCCTCCATGCCGGTCAGGACGATGGGGGCCTCGGGGGCGATGAGCGGGACGGCCTGGCGCTGCATGTTGGAGCCCATGAGCGCGCGGTTGGCGTCATCGTGCTCCAGGAAGGGGATCAGGGCGGCGGCCACGGAGACCACCTGCATGGGGGAGACGTCGATGTAGTGGACCTTCTTCTTGTCCACCGTGATGAACTCGCCGCGGTAGCGGGCGATGACCTGGTCGGCCGTGATGTTGCCGTGGGCGTCCACCGGCACGTTGGCCTGGGCGATGACGAGCTCGGACTCCTCCCAGGCGGAAAGGTAAAAGACATGCGGCTCGGCCTGGGGGGGACGCAGCTTCTTGCGCTGCATCCGCTTGACCTCGTCCTGGAAGGGGCCCGCTTCGAGGCGCTCCCCGATCTTGAGGGTCGAGTCGCCGGGGTTGACCACCGTAACGTGGTCGATGACCCGGCCGTCCTTCACCTGTTTGTAGGGGCTTTCGAGGAAACCGAACTCATTGACGCGGGCGTAGGTGGCCAGCGACGAGATGAGACCGATATTCGGGCCTTCCGGGGTCTCGATGGGGCAGATGCGGCTGTAGTGGGTGGCATGGACGTCGCGGACCTCGAACCCCGCCCGCTCCCGGGAGAGGCCCCCGGGCCCCAGGGCCGAGAGGCGGCGCTTGTGGGTGATCTCGGCCAGGGGATTGGTCTGGTCCATGAATTGGGAGAGCTGGGACGACCCGAAAAACTCCTTGATGGAGGCCATGACCGGCTTGGCGTTGATGAGGTCGCGCGGCATGGCCGCATCGATCTCCTGCATGATGGACATCTTCTCCTTCACGGCCTTCTCCATGCGGACCAGGCCGATCCGGAAGTGGTTCTCCAGGAGCTCCCCGACCGCGCGGACGCGACGGTTGCCCAGGTTGTCGATATCGTCCACGTGGCCGATGTCGCGGCGGAGGCGGAAGAGGTATTCGACGACTTTGAAGAAGTCCTCCGAAGAAAGAATCTTCTCGTCGATGTTGGTCTCCGCCGAGAACTTGATGTTGAACTTGAACCGTCCAACCCGCGAGAAGTCGTATCGCTTCTCGTCCAGGAACATGCTGCGGAAGAGGGTGGTGGCGGATTCCTTGGTCGGGGGGTCCCCGGGGCGCATGCGGCGGTAGAACTCCAGCAGGGCCGCCTCGCGGTCCTGGATATCGTCCTTCTCCAGCGTGTTGGTAAGGACGTCGGCGGCGAGGTCCCACTGCGGGAAGCAGAGCTCGACTTCGGTGATGGAGTGCTCCTCGAGGGATCGGGCCATGTTGGCCGGGACGGGGTCGTTGGCCTCGAACAGGATCTCGCCGGTGGCCAGGTCGACCACGTCGGCGACGAAGCGGGCCTTGGACAGGGCCGAAAACTTCACGTGGCGGGAGGCGGTGCCCTTCTTGGCGAGTTCATCGGCCAGGGCCTTGTCCCATTTGATTCCGGCGAAGATGCGCTTGGTCTGGGTCAGGCCGGTGATGGAGCGCTCGCGCTCGCGGATCTCCTCCATCTCCAAAACGCGCCGGTCGAAGGTGAGGGTGACGCCATCGCCCGCGAGAGCGGCCTTGACGGGGACGAGAAAGCGGCGGAGGAGGCTCTCGTTGGAGGCGAGCCCCAGGCAGCGGAGGAAAACCGTGCCCAGGAACTTGCGGCGGCGGTCGATGCGGACGTAGAGGATCCCCTTCTTATCGTACTCGAACTCCACCCACGAGCCGCGGTAGGGGATGATTTTGGCCATGAAGTAATGGGGCCCCTCCTTGGTGAAGAACACCCCGGGGGAACGGTGGAGCTGGGAGACGACCACGCGCTCCGTCCCGTTGATGACGAAGGTGCCGGTGTCGGTCATCAGGGGGACTTCGCCGAAGTAGACCTCCTCCTCTTTGATGTCCTTGATGCGCTTCTCCCCCTCGGGGGTGCGCTCGTAGACGCAGAGGCGGAAGGTGACGCGCAGGGGGGCGCAGTAGGAGAGGCCGCGCTCGATGCACTCCTCGGGGGAGTAGGGGAGCTGGAGGTTGACGGGGTAGCCGCAGTGCTCGCAGACGACGGGCTCGTATTTGGAGGTGGTGCCGCACGCAGGGCAGAGGACCGCCTGGGCCTCCTGCTTTTTGATGCGGACACGGTTGGCGCAGGTAGGGCAGGTGTGGCACATGTGCTCCAGGCCCTTGAGGGCGCCGCAGCGGCACTGCCAGTCCCCGATGCCGTAGGCCACGAAGCCGATGGCGCAGGTTTCCTTGAAGTTGGAAAAGGGAAACACCGAACCGAAGACCGCCTGCAGCCCCTGAACCCGGCGTTCGGCCGGAAGCAGGTCCATCTGCAGGAAGTCGTCGTACGACTTCTTCTGCACTTGGATCAGGTTGGGAATCGGGATCTGCTGGTGCGACGAAGCGAACCGGACGGAACGGCCTGCCGTTTCAAGGGTTGTCTGCATGGGCGCCTCCACGGACACGGCTCCTCAGAAGAATACGAGATTCCCTGAGGAGCCGAAAATACGGTTGTGGACCGGAGTCATCCAGTCGATGGTGCTACTTGATCTCGACCTTGGCCCCGACCTCGTCGAATTTTTTCTTGATGGTCTCCGCCTCTTCCTTCGAGACGTTTTCTTTCAGGAGGCCGGGGACCTTGTCCACGAGCTCCTTGGCCTCTTTCAGTCCGAGGCTGGTGATCTCGCGCACGACCTTGATGACGTTGATCTTGTTGGCGCCCACATCGGTCAGGGTGACGTTGAACTCGGTCTTCTCCTCGGCGGCCGGCCCCGCGGCGGCGGCGGGGCCGCCGGCGGCCATCACGGGCATGGCGGCCTGGGCGGTGACGCCGAATTCGGTCTCCAGTTGCTTCACGAGCTCGTTGAGCTCGATGACCGTCATCGCCTTGATGGTCTCGATGATCTGTTCTCGGGTGATTTCGGGCATTTCTTCCTCCAGTACGGTGGTTTATGTCCTATTTCTTGTCGGAAATGGCGTTCAGGGCCTGGACCAGCTTCTGGGGCGGGCTGTGGAGCGCGAACACCAGGCGCTGGATGGGGGACTGCAGCAGATAAAGGAGCTTGGCGATCAGCTCCTGTTTCGAGGGCATGGTCGCGAGGCTCTTGAGCATCACGGCGTCGGCGTGGCGCTGCTCGACATAGCCCGCCTTGAATCCGAAGTCGGGGTTGTCCTTCGCGAACTCGGTCAGGACCTTGGCGACTTCGACCGGGTCTCCGTGGTTGACCACGATCGCCGTGGGGCCCTTGAGGTGGTCCTTCAGCCCCTCCATCCCGGTGCCCTCGAGGGCGCGGGCGATGAGGGTGTTCTTGGCCACCAGATAGCGGGCGTTTTTCTCGCGGATGCGCTGGCGGAGGGTGGTGATGGACCCCACGTTGATCTTGGAGAAGTGGATCAAGAACACGTTGGGGTTCTCGGCCACCAGCCGCTTGATCTTCTCGATGGATTCGGTCTTTTGCGGTCTGAGCATGGTCCTACGCCTCCATTTCCTCAAGGTTCAGCTTGAAGCTGGGGCCCATGGTGGTGGAGAGGTAGGCGCTCCGGATGTAGCGCCCCTTGGCAGCAGCCGGACGGGCCTTCACCACGGCGGCGATGAGCGTCTGGGCGTTCTCGACGAGTTTCTCGGCGTCGAAGGACTTCTTGCCGAAGGCGGCGTGGATGATGCCGTTCTTGTCCACGCGGAACTCCACTTTGCCGGCCTTGGTCTCCTTCACCGCCTGGGCGATGTCCTGGGTGACGGTGCCGGTCTTGGGGTTGGGCATCAGGCCTTTGGGGCCCAGGACCTTCCCGAGCTTGCCGACGAGCTTCATCATGTCCGGGGTGGTGATCAGGACGTCGAAGTCCAGGAACCCGCCGGAAATCTTCTCGACCATGTCTTCGGCCCCGGTGAGGTCGGCCCCCGCGTCCTGGGCCTCCTTGAGCTTGTCGCCGCCGGCGATGACCAGGATGCGCTTGCTCTTGCCCAGCCCGTAAGGAAGGACGACGGTGCCGCGGACCATCTGGTCGGCATGCTTGGGGTTGACCCCGAGGCGGAGCGCGATTTCGACGCTTTCGTCGAACTTGGCGAAGGCGCCGGCCTTGGCGGCGGCGACGGCCTCCGGGAGGGTCAGGGCCTTCTCGGGGACCTTCTTCTTGGCCTCGGTAAACTTCTTGCCGTGGGTCTTCATGGCGGCTCCCTTCCTACTCGGCGATCTCCACGCCCATGTTGCGGGCGGTGCCCTCGACGATGCGCATCGCGGCGTCCAGGCTGGTGGTGTTGAGGTCCTTGAGCTTAAGCTGAGCGATCCGCTTGAGCTCGGTCTTGGGCAACTTCCCCACCTTGCGCTTGTTGGGCTCCGGGGAGCCCTTCTCCAGGCCCAGCGCCTTGAGGATGAGGACCGAGGCGGGGGGGGTCTTGGTGATGAAGGTGAAAGACCGGTCGGAGTAGATCGTGATCACCACGGGGATGATCATGCCCTGCTCCTTGGCGGTCCGGGCGTTGAACTGCTTGCAGAAGTCCATGATGTTGACGCCGGCCTGCCCCAGGGCGGGGCCGACCGGGGGGGCCGGGGTGGCCTGGCCCGCCGCGATCTGCAACTTGATCTGACCGGTGACTTTCTTGACTGCCATATGCGCGCTCCTAAAGTTTCTGTACCTGGAAGAAGGTGAGCTCCACAGGGGTGGAGCGGCCGAAGATGGTGACGGAGACCTTAAGGAACCCGCGTTCCAGGTTGACCTCCTCGATGCGTCCGGTGAAGTTTTGGAAGGGGCCGTCGGTGATGCGGACCAGGTCGCCGTTCTCGTAGATGTCCTTCGGCTTGGGCTTCTCCTTGGTCACCTCCACGTGGTGGAGGATCTGGCCGACCTCCTCGTCGGAGAGGGGAGTGGGGCGCTTGACGCCGCCCACAAACCCCGTCACCTTGGGGGTCTGCCGGACCAGGTGCCAGGCGTCGTCGGGCATCTTGGCGCTGCCGTCGGGCTCGATCTCGGTCTCGATCTCCACCAGGATGTAGCCCGGGAAAATCTTCCGCTCGGCTTCCTTCTTCTTGCCGGACTTCAGTTCGACCACCGTCTCCTTGGGGATCTTGATCTCCCCGAAGAGGTCGCGGTACCCCAGGGCGTCGATGCGCTGGGTCAGCCCCTGCATGACCCGCTCCTCGAAACCGGAGTACGTATGGACGATATACCAGCGTTTGGCCAAGGGCCTACGCTCCCAGTTTCATGTAGACGTACTGGACGAGCTTGCCCAGCGCCAGGTCCGCGATGTAGAGATAGAGGGACAGGAACAGAGTGGCGACGATGGTGACGAGGGTCGTCCCCCAGACCTCTTTCCAGGTCGGCCAGGACACCTTCTTCATCTCGCCCTTCACTTCCCGGAAGAACTCGGTCATGGTGTTCAGCCACGGGATCTTCATCGCGGTCGGCTCCTTGGTTGCGTTTCAAAGCAGGCCAGGAGGGAGTTGAACCCCCAACATCCGGTTTTGGAGACCGGCGCTCTGCCTGGTTGAGCTACTGGCCTATTTATTTGCCCTCTTTGTGCGCCGTATGGGTCCGGCAGAAGCGGCAGTATTTGCGCACCTCGAGCCGGTCCTGGTGCTTCTTCTTGTTCTTCGTCGTTACGTAATTGCGCCGCTTGCAGGCGGTGCACTGTAGGTGGATGTTCTCGCGCATGGCCCTACTCGATGACTTCGGTGATGGTGCCGGCGCCGACGGTGCGGCCGCCCTCGCGGA
>CAZRVT010000065.1:0-16094 GCA_964603505.1 uncultured Holophagales bacterium
CCGCTCGCACCCATGTCGCGTGATCGCTTTTACACACTTCTTGACAAGACCTCAAGGTGGGGTCGTAGGATGCCGTAAATAGGGACAGTCCCTATTTCCCCAGCTATGACTACGATGCCATCGGCCGGATGATCTCGATGACCGACGCCCTGGGACACACCGCCCAGACGGAGTATGATCTACGGGGCCGGAAGATCCGCGCCACCGATGCCCTCAACCGCACGACATACTATCGCTATTGGCCGATCGGCAGGCTGAAGGAAGTGGAGGAGGCCAACGGGGCGATCACCCAATTTGCGTACGACGCGGTGGGCAACAAGACGACCATGACCAATCCCCTGGGCAAGGTGTGGTCCTACGATTACGATGCCAACAACCAGCTCATCACGGAGACCGATCCCCTGGGGAACACGACCGAGGACGCCTACCCCAGCACGGGCCGGCTCTGGATCAAGCGCCTGCCGAATGGGTGGATCACGAAGAACGTGTATAATGGACGACGACTCATGGAAGTCAGAAGCCTGTACGGCATGCCCCTGATAATAGGGGACAGTCACCTATTTCCGAGTAATAGAGCGGCCCGAGGCCACGCCTATCGTGATTGGCAAGGCCAATCGGGCCAGTCCCTATTTCATGCCGTAATCACGGACCCGTACGGGAACAAGATCGCGCAGACCTTCGACGAGCTGGGGCGGGTGAAGGAAGTCAAGGATGCATTGAGGAAAATAGGGACTGTCCCTATTATATCGTCTTCGCCCAGACCGTCCACAACGCCCGCAACTTGTAGGGATGCGCCAAGGTCACCGCGCCGTCTTGCCGCAACCGGGCGTAGATCCCATGGTAACTACCGCAGGCCTCCACAACGGCATGATTGAGTTGGTGGGCCCGCACCGCCTGCACCCGAGCCGACGGATCCTCGCCGGGAAACGACCGGCCGGCCAGAGGCGCACCCTCGGTGTTGACCCCGGCCAACGTGATGGAACGCCGATGAACATCCAACCCCAGGTGCCACATACGGCGGCCTCCTTTCGTGGAGCGGATGTTCCATCAGGTTATCCGCTCCGGTCAGGTGCCGATCAGCCGGGGCTTATTGCATCAATCAAAAGAAAAGGGCGGGACTGCTCCCGCCCTTCTGCCGGCCGGCTTGGCTTCGCCTATTTGGATTTTTTCAGGATCTCGATGCACTCCCGTTGCGCGATGATGACGGAGAGCCCCTCGTAGGCGACCTCCTCGCGGATGGTCGCCAGGTTCTGCTCGTGCTTCTTGGGGTGGGCCTCCAGGACCTTGAGGTGCGCCGGGTCGATGCCCAGTCCCTGAACCAGGGCGACCAGCTTCTCGCGCGTCCCCTTGGTGGGCTGGCCGCCGGTCATGGCCACGCCGGAGTTGTCGAGGATGAAGAGGGTCATGGGGGTGTTCTCCTCGATGGCGTCGATGAGGCCGGTGATGCCGCTGTGCATGAAGGTGCTGTCGCCGATGGTGGCGATGACGGGACGCTGGCCGGCGTCGGCGGCCCCCTTGGCCATGGTGACCGAGGCGCCCATGCAGACGCACGACTCGATGGCGTTGTAGGGGGGCAGGGCGCCCAGGGTGTAGCACCCGATGTCGGAGGTGATCATCAGGTTAGGGTAGTCCTTCTGCAGTGCGTTGACGATGGCGTACACGTCGCGGTGGCCGCAGCCCTGGCACAGCTGGGGCGGCCGGCCCGGCAGGGGGATCGGGCTCTCCATCCCGGCGGGCTGGGGCCCCTCGAAAGCGGCCCGGACGATGCGGGGGGTCAATTCGCCCGTGAGGGGGACGCGGCCGGTCAATTTGCCCTCCACCGGCTTGGCTAAGGGGATGAGGCCGGCGAGCTTGCGCTCGATGTAGGGGTAGCCCTCCTCGATGACGAGGATGCGGTCGCAGTGGTCGTAGAGCGCGCGGATGAGCCCTTTCGGCAGGGGGCTGAAGCCGATGTGCAGGTGCGAGGGCTTCTCCTTGAGGTGCGGCAGGACCTCGTTGTAGTAGTTGAGGGCGATGCCGTTGGTGATGACGCCCAGTTTCGTGCCGGCCAGGGTGAGCTTGTTAAAGGGGCTGGTCTCCGACTCCTGCTCGAGGGCGGCGTATTTCTTGAGGAGCTTGGGGTACTGCACCCGGGCGTTGGAGGGGAGGAGGGTCCAGGTGTGGACCGGGTCGGGCGGTTTGGCCTGGGGGTTCTGCGCCCGCGGCTCGCGGGGGACCACCTTGGAGCGGCTGTGGGCCAGGCGGGTGACCAGGCGGATCATCACCGGGATGGCGTGGGATTCGCTGATCTCGTAGGCCTCGCGGGCCATGTCGTAGGCCTCCTGCTGGTCGGCGGGCTCCAGGCAGGGGACCAACGCGAAGTCGGCAAAGTAGCGGCTGTCCTGCTCGTTTTGGGAGGAGTGCATGCCGGGGTCGTCGGCCACGGCCACGACGAGGCCCCCGAAGATGTCCAGCATGGCGCTGTTCATGAAGGGGTCGGCGGCGACATTGAGGCCGACGTGCTTGAAGGAGACGAGGGCGCGGCCGTGGGCCATGGAGCACCCCAGGGCCTCCTCGTAGGCGGTTTTCTCGTTGACGGCCCAGAAGGCCTTGAACCCCCCGGTCTTGCGGGCGAGGGGGTGGAGGTATTCCATGATCTCGGTGGAGGGGGTGCCGGGATAGGCGTAGGCGGCGGTGAGCCCCGCGTGGACGGCGCCGAGGGCCACCGCTTCGTCTCCGAGGAGGATCTGTTCTTTCATGGTTCAGTTCCTTTCATTCCATTTGTCGTCGTGTCGTGGCGCCGCGGGAAAGCCGGAACGCCGGAAGGCTCCCCCGCCCGCCCTTTGTCTTCTGTTCCTCTGTTGCATAGGGCCTGTTGCCTGCGGCCTATCGCCTCATATCTTCGCCAGCGCCTGGTCGAGGTCGGCGAGGATGTCGTCGGGGTGCTCGCCGCCCACGCACAGGCGGACCATGTTCATGGGGACGCCGGCCAGCTTCCGTCCCTCCTCGCCCTGCTGTTGGTGGGTGGAGATGGCGGGGATGGTGGCCACGCTCTTGACGCGCCCCAGGTCGGTGGCGCGGTAGACCATCTGCAGGGAGTCGAAGAACTTCCGGGTCTGCGCCGCGTCGCCGCGAATGTTGAACGACAGGAGGTGCCCGAAGGCCGGAGCGCCGTCGTCCACCAAGGCCATGTACTTCTTCGCCACGGGATGGAGCGGGTGGTCGGGGAGCCCCAGGTAGTCCACCTTCTCGATCTTGGGGTGTTGGGCCAGATACTGCGCCACCGTCATCGTGCTCTCGCAGTAATGCCGGACCTTCGTGCGCAGAGTGCGGAGGTCGTTCATGAAGAGGAAGGCGCTCCAGGGGCTCATGCAGGGGCCGCTGTCGCGGAAGGGCCACAGCTTCATCCACACGGCGTAGTCCTTCTTCACCTCCTCGGGGAGGTGCCGCGAGGTGATGTTCTCCTTGGCGATGATGGCGCCGCCGATGGAGAAGCCGCCCGACCCGACGGTTTTGGTGATGGAGTGGACCACGATGTCGGCGCCGTGGGCCAGCGGGCGCATCAGCGCCGGGGTGGCGACGGTGGCGTCCACGATCAGCGGCAGGCCGTGGGCGTGGGCCAGGGCGGCCACCTCGGCGATGTCGAAGCACGCCTGCTGGGGGTTCGACGGCATCTCGCCGTAGAGGAAGCGGGTGTCGCCGTCGATCTGCTCCTTCCAGCACTCCAGGTCCCACGGCTTCTGCACCCAGCGCACCTGGGCCCCGCGCTCGCGCATGCGGAGGTTGAAGAGCTGGAAGGTGCCGCCGTAGCACTGGGCGGTGGAGACGAAGTTGACCGGCCGGCCGAGGGCGAGGGTGACGTCGAGGAGGGGTTCGCACGCCTGCTTGATGGCGGCCATGCCGGCGGAGGTGCAGAGCGCCGACGGGGTGTAGGGGGTGCCGTAGCCCTCGAGGAGGGCCAGGGTCTCTTCCAGGTAGGTGACGGTGGGGTTGACGATCCGGCTGTAGCACCAGGTGGGGATGAGGTAGGCCAGGGCGGCCTCCATCTCGTCGCTGTCGCGGTATCCCTGCGAAGTGGAGGGAAAGAGGGGCTCGACCAACCCCCCCTTGCCGCCGGCGAAGGCCTCTTCCATGCTGTAGACGCCGTGGACGGCCAGGGTATCGAACTTCTTGTTTTTTAGGGATTTAAGGAGATCCTGCCGTTTTTTCAACTCCGCCGCGCCGGCCTCGATCCATTTCCGGACCCCGGGGCTGTAATCGGTCATGTCCCCTCCTTAAGTGTCTGAGCGATGACGCTTGTTCATTTAATCACAACAGGGGAGAAGGGTCAAGTCGCCCCCGAAGGGGGCGCCGGACCCGCGATCCTCCCCTGCGCGGCCGATCACCGCCGGCTGGATGGGGCCAACCGTTTCCGGCCCGATCGCAGGGTTGCCAGCGCCCGGCTCTTCCCCGTCCAGAGGTCCTCCCGGGCCCTGGTCCGGAGCGCGCTATTTTTTCGGCAAGAACCAGTGGATGTACCCGCACTCGGCGCACACATAGCAGGTGGCGCTCGGGTTGGCCCAATCGAAGTTGAAGAAGGTGGCCACCTGGGTGTTCAACTGCGCCTCCCTCTGCCAGAACATCTCGCCCTTGCAGATCTCGCAATGGAGCTTGCGCCCCGCGACAAACGCTTCGGTCGCTTCCTTGTGTCCGAACAGGCCCATGGGAACCTCCCCGAAAATTGAGCTAAAAATATTATACGCCCGGAACGGTCCCTCTCTCCCCCGGGGGTGCGTAACAACGCATGCGCGCAAATGGGTTGGCACGAGGAATACATGGTGCGGGCGCACCCGGTATGCCGGCGCCACTCCGCCTCGACCCCTTCCGCCCCCGCCCCCTGCGCATGTGCCCACTTGCGCCTTGCGCCTTCGCACCCTTGCGCTTTGGCGCGCCCCTCGGTATCATGGAGCCATGCGAACGAACGGCCGGAGCTCCAACGAACTGCGCCCCTTCGCCCTCCACCTCAACTACCTGAAATACCCCGACGGCAGCGTCCTCGTCGAGATGGGCGACACGCGGGTGATCTGCACCGTCACGATGGACGAGAAGGCCCCGGCCCACGCCGCCGCCGTGGGCAAGGGGTGGATCACCTCGGAATACGCCATGCTCCCCGGCGCCACCGACTCCCGCTCCCCGCGCGACGTCACCCGCGGCCGCCAGCCGGGGCGCTCGCACGAGATCCAGCGGATGATCGGTCGGGTCCTCCGCTCCGTGACCGACCTCGGGGCCATCTCCGGGCGCACCCTGTGGGTGGACTGCGACGTCCTGCAGGCCGACGGTGGGACGCGCACCGCCGCCATCAACGGCTCGTTCACCGCCCTCAATCTGGCCCTCCTGAAATACCTGGAGGAGGGCGACATCGTCCGCTGGCCCCTGCGCGACACCCTGGGGGCCGTCTCGGTGGCCCTCCTCGGCGGCGAGATCCTGCTCGACCCCGATTACCGCGAGGACTCGGAGGCCGAGGTGGACTTCAACCTGGGCGCCACGGGCTCGGGCCAGCTGGTGGAAGTGCAGGGGACAGCCGAGGGGCACCCCTTCTCGCGGGAGGTGTTCGAGGATATCTTGGAGACGGGGCTGGAGGGGATCGAACGCATCATTGCCCTCCAGAAGGACGCCCTGCGCCCCTCCTTCGAGGCCCTGCAGCCCCACCACCGCGACCTGGTCCCCGAGGAGTATTGGGCGTGAGCGTCCGCAGGGTCCTTGGGCTGGCCTTCCTGGGCTCCGTCCTGCTCTATGGGGCGCTGGTCCCGTTCCTGGCGAGCGGCGGCGAGGCGGTCGCCCTGCCCCCCTTCCTGACGGCGGCCCTCTACCTGGCGGCACTCGGGGCGCTGGTGGCGGGGGTCACGGTCGCCCCGCGCCTGCCGGGGTCCGGCGCGCCGGTGGCGGCCATGGCGCTCGCCGAGGTGCCGGCCGTCACCGGGCTGGTGCTGGCCATTCTCTCAAAGTCGCCGCGCGATTTCACTATCCTTGGCGGCTCCTCGTTCCTGGCCCTGCTGTATTTGACGCTGAGGCCGGACGAGTAGCCCGCAACCCCTCGATCGCCATCCGCGCGATCCGGCGTTTCCCGCCGTCGGGGCGGCCGACGATTGGACAACTGCGATTTAGCGGCCGCACGGGGAGTAGTGCTCCAGCGGGGCCGTATCGAGGAACTCCTCCCACAACTTCAGCCACACCGGCCAGTCGTGGCCGCCCGCCTCGCGGAAGACCCGCTCCGGGGGGAGGTAGCGGGCGAGCATGGCGTTGGCGAGGGCGAAAGCGTCCTCCGTGCCGTAGGCCAGGTAGAGCGGAGGGCGCTCGGCGCCGGGCGTGCCGTAGCCCTGGAGCCAGGCCCAGAGGAGGCGGCTGTAGTCCTGCGGGTCCACGGCGCCGGGTTTCCAGGCCATGAGGCCCCCGGCCTTCTCCACTTCGCCCACCGCCTCCGCCTTGCCCAGATACGGCGCCATGACGAAGATCCCGTCCACGTCCTCCGGGTGCTCCTTCGCGTAGAGCAAGGCCCCGAGCCCCCCCAAGGAGATGCCCGCCACCCAGATGGTGTCGTAGCCGCGGAGGCGGGCGGGGGCGAAGACGTCCTCGCGCAGGCGCCGCTCGAACACCCGGCCGATATAGTAGCCCAGATGGGCGTCCACGATCCGAAAGTCGAGGGCGAGGTCCCGCCTGCGGACCGACTCCACGAACCCCTGTTCCACGAATTCCTCCGGCGCGTTGAACCGGCCCGGGAGGAGGACCACGAGCGTGTGGGCGCGGCGCGACCCGGTGTGCTCGAAGGCGAGCGACGCCATAGGGGTCCGGGGCGCGGGGATCGAGAAACAGCCCGCCAGAAGGGGGAGGAGGGCGGCGAGGAGGGCGCTACGCCAGGGACGCCTCCACCTGGGAGGCGAGGAAGGCGATGTGGTCGGGGCGGTCGTTGAGAGCGGGCACATAGCGGAACTCCTTTCCCCCATGGTTGAGGAACAGCGTTCGGTAGCGGACGGCGACCTCCTCCAGGGTCTCCAGACAGTCGGCCGCGAACCCGGGGCAGACGGCGTGGACGGTCGCCACGCCCTCCCGGGCCCAGTTCTTCAGCACCGCGTCCGTGTATGGTCGGAGCCACTCGGCGGGGCCGAAGCGGGACTGGAAGGCGAGGCCATAGTCGGCGGGCTGAAGGCCGAGGGCGTGGGCCAGCAGGGAAGCGGTGGTCCGGCACTGCTCGGCGTAGGGGTCGCCCTTGGCGGCGCTGGAGGCGGGCATGCCGTGGAAGGAGAGGAGGAGGCGGTCGGGCCGGCCGTGCGCGGCCTGGAACTCCCGGACCGAGGCGGCCAGAGCGGCGATGTAACCGGTATGGGCGTGGTAGTTGCGGGCGAACTCGAGACGGACCTCGGGATGCTCCAGGGCCAGGGGCCCGGCGGCCTTGACGGTCGAGCCGGTGGTGGCGATGCTGTACTGGGGATAGAGGGGAAAGAGGATGATGTGGGCGCAGTGCCGGTCCAACAGGTTCCGGAACGAGGCGCTCAGGGAGGGGGAGCCGTAGCGCATCCCGGGCTCCACGAACACCTCGTGCCCGAGCCGGGCGCGCAGGGCGGCCTGGAGCGCCGCGGCCTGGCGGCGGGTGACGGTCGTCAGGGGGGGGGCGTCGTCGGTCCAGATCGAGGCGTAGAGGCGCGCCGCGCGGCGGGGGCGGGTGCGGAGGACGATGCCGTGCAGGAGGGGGAGCCACAGGAGGCGCGGAAGGTCCACGATGTCGGGGTCGGAGAGGAACTCGCGCAGGTAGGCCCGCACCGCCGCCGGCGTGGGGGCCGACGGCGAGCCCATGTTGGAGAGGATGACGCCCAGGGGGGTGGAGGCCTGGGGCATGGGCTTATTTTAACATTGAGAACGGGCGGCCATTAGCGGCATCATGGCGGGGACTGAGGGCGGAAGGCGGAGGTCGAGAAGAATGCCGCAGGATCGGTTTCTGGAACGGCCCGACTTCCGTCAGGCTGGCGCCTGAGTGGAGAGGCGGGCCGCGATGCGGCCTTCCGGGCGCAGGGGCGTATAATCGGATCGAGGTTCCATGCATCCGTTCCTCCGGCTCGCCCTCCTCCTGCTCCTGCCCGCCTCCGCGGCGACGGAGACTTGGTTCATCCCCGCGGCGGCCCACGCCGCCGGGGCGGAGGGGACGAACTGGCGGACGGAGGCGGTGTTCGTCAATCCTGGGGCCGAGCCGGTCTGTGCCGACCTGTTCTTTCTGGAGGCCGGCCGGGACAACGCGGCCGCGGCGGCTCATCCGATCGAGGTCCTTCCGGGCCGTTCCGTGGCGATCGCCGACCTGGTGGGGGGCTTCTTCGCGTCCCCCGGCACGGCGGGGGCGGTCCGCGTGGAGGCCGACGGCTTCCTGGCCGTCACCACCCGCACCTTCAACGACCTCGGCGAAGCGGGGACCTACGGGCAGGGGATCCCGGCGGTGGCGGCGGGGCCGGCCGGTTCCTGGCCGCCCTGGGAGCGCTACCTCCCGAACCTGGTTTCGGACGACCGCCGGCGGACGAACCTGGGATTCGTCAACGCCTCCGCTTCACCCCTCTATCTGACCCTCGATATCCGGCGGGCTGACGGTTCCGGCGAGTGGACCATTTCCCTCGACCTGGCCCCCTACGAGTATCGCCAGTGGAACGACCCGCTTCGGGATCTCGGCCTCGCCCCCGTCGGCGACGCCTACGCCTTCGTCACCCCCCGCGCCGACACCGACCGGTTCCTGGCCTGGGCCTCCACCGTGGACCGCGCGACCGGGGACGCGGTCTTCGTTCTCGGGGAAAGTCCCGGCGCCTACGGCGTCCTGGAGCAGAAACCGTGGGCCGCCAGCTTCGGCCTGCTGGGGGACGAGGTGGTGCATGCCATCGCGCCGCGGCCCGACGGCACCGTAGTGTTCGCCGGAGAGACCGCCTCCGCCGGGGCGGGGGGGAGCGACATCCTCGTGGAGGAGTACCGGTGCCCCTGGGACCTCGATCAGACCCTCTACGGCGGGCCGGGCGACGACAAGGTTTTCGCGGCCGTTCCCCTCGGGGACGGGACCACGCTCCTGGACGGCGGCACCACCTCCCTCGGCCGGTGGGACGCCTGGTCCATGAAATACCGCCGCTACGGGGAGGCGGACTGGGCCGTCACGGTGGGGACTCCCGGGGACGAATGGGCCTACGGCTCCATCGAGGCCCCGGACGGGACGCTGGTGGCTTGCGGGGAGGTGGTGGACGACGGCACGGGGGACACCGACGGCTGGGTCCTGGCCCTCGACCCCGGGGGCGCCCCTCTATGGCAGTTCCGCTATGGCGGCGCGCGGGAGGACTGGACCTACGCCATTGTCCCCGCCCCCGGCGGGGGCGCGCTGGTGGCGGGGGGGAGCCGTTCGTTCGGTCCCGGCGACTGGGACGGCTGGCTCCTGCGGATTGGCGCGGCCGGCGAGATCTTGTGGTCGAAGGCCTACGGCGGACCGGGCGACGAGGTGTTCTACGGCCTCTCGGCCCTTGCCGATGGGACCTTCGTCGCCTCGGGGCAAACCTCCTCGTGGGGGGCGGGGGGCTCGGATGCCTGGTTCGTCCGGGTGGACGGCGAGGGGGCCGTCCTCTGGGAACGGGCCGTCGGCTCCCTGGACGACGACACGATCTACGCCTCCGCGACGCTGGACGACGGCATCGTGGCCGCCGGACAGAGGGGGTTCTACGGCCCCGGCGACGGGGAGGCGTGGCTGGTGCGGTTGGACGGCGGGGGCGAACGGGTCTGGGCGAAGGAGACCCGGGAAAGCGCCCCCGAGCGGCTCTACGCCGTCGCCGTGGGGAGCCGGGGGAGGATCTTCGCCGGGGGGCGGACCTCCTCTTCCGGGGCGGGAGGGAAGGATGCCCTGACCCTGCAGGTGGACTTGGGCGGATCCCCCGGGTGGGATGCCGCCTATCCCCCGAGAGAGTGTCCCTATCTTGCCGATTCGGGCGTTTCGTCGGCTGTGACGGATGCGACCGTCCGGACCGTCGGTCCGGCCCGCGGCCCCACCGCGGCGGTGGCGGCCCCGGCGCCCTTCGTCCAGACCCCGGCCGGGCTTGAAGGTCAGCCCCTCTGCCGTAACGACGGCCCCCAGTACCGCTACGCGGTCCCCGGCGCGGCCCACGCCCCCGGCGCCAACGGCACGCAGTGGAAGACCGACGTCCAACTGGCCACTCCGATGGGCACCGCCACCACCGGGTATCTGGCCTTCGAGTACCTTCGCGCGGGCCGCGATAACACCGGCCACGACTCGGACCTGTTCTGGCTTTACTGGGGCGGCAACTTCGTCTATCAGGATGTCCTGTGGACGCTGTTCGACGAGACGGCCGGCTACGGGACGCTGTGGCTGACCACCGAGGAGCCGGCGGTCCCCGTCGCGTCCACCTACACCGTGGCGGAGGGCGGGGGGAGCTACGGTTTCGCATTCGCGGCCCTGCCCGCCGACCGCGCCCTGTCGATGGGAGAGCGGGGATTACTCCCCGGCTTAACGCGCACCGCGGGCTATCGCACCAACCTCGGCCTCTCAAACGACGCGCGCATCCCCATCACCGTCGAGGTGGAAGTGCGCGGGGCGGAAGGGACGGCCCTGGGCTCGTTCACCGTGGACCTGAGGCCCTTGGAGCCCCTGCAGATCGACGACCTTCTGGGGCGCCTCGGCGCCGCCGAGGTCGCGGACGCCTACGCCGTCGTCTCCACCGCCACCCCCTTCGCCTCGCTCTTCGCCTACGCCTCCGTCGTGGACAACCGGACGGGGGACCCGGTGTTCATCCCCGCGATCGGAGTCCCCTGACCGGCCGCCGGTCGCCCGGCGTATAATGTTCCCATCCATGAAGAACAGCGCTGTCCAGGAAAAGCCCTATTCGACGGGCGAGGAGATCGCCCACAGCATCACCCACGGCGTCGGCGCCGCCCTGGCCGTCGCCGGGCTCGTCATCCTCGTCGTCCTCGCGGCGGGGCGGGCCGACGCCTGGCGCATCGTCGCCTTCAGCGTCTACGGCGCCACCCTCGTCCTGCTCTACCTGGCCTCCACCCTCTACCACGCCTTCCCCTGGCCGCGGGTGAAGCGCGTCTTCAAGGTCCTGGACCACACCTCGATCTACCTGCTCATCGCCGGCACCTACACCCCCATCTGCCTGGTGGCCCTCCGCGGACCGTGGGGCTGGACGCTGTTCGGCCTCATCTGGGCCATGGCCCTCGGCGGCATCCTGGCCAAGATCGCGTTTATCGGCCGGGCCAGGCTGTTATCGGTCGCGTTCTACCTCGCCATGGGGTGGCTGGCGGTCATCGCCGTCAAGCCGATGGGAGCGATGATGCCGAAGCCGGCCATCGCCTGGATTGTCGCCGGCGGGCTGTTTTACACCCTGGGGGTCGGCTTTTACGCCATGAAGCGGGTGCGCTACCACCACGCCGTGTGGCACGGCTTCGTCCTCTGCGGGAGCGTGGCCCACTTCTTCGCGATGATGGTGCTGGCTTAGAGAGGGAGCCGGGAACCGGGGAATTCCTGAATTCGTGCCGGAACATAAAGCCCCCGGAACCCCGGGGCTTCGTCATTCACACCAAGAGGTGCCGGATCCCGTTTCTTCTTTTACGGGCAGGTGGTCCTGTTCTTGTCGTCCGTGGTCATCCCGCAGAGGGTCCCCACGCTCCAGGTCCGGGTCCCGCCGGTCGCGAAGCCGGGGTGGCCCGCGGTGGTCCCGTTCGTCCAGACCAGGTTGTACCAGGCGGCCGTCTGCCCGGTGCTGTCGATGGTCGTGGAGCCCGCGTTGCCCCCGTTGGGTTGGGCGCACGCGGCATAGCCCGTCCAGGTCCCGATGGCGTTGGTGAGGATGATGAGCTTCTGCGCGGAGCAGGTGGCCGCGTCGTAGCTCACGTTGAGCGTGTTGCCGGCCCCCTTGGTGAACCGCGCCGCCCCGGCCCCGGTCTCGTTCACCGGCGGCGGGGCCGCCCCTGCGCACCCCGTGGCGGTGGCCGTGGCGGTCGTGTAGTCCTTGGTCACGCCGCACGAGTTGACGGCGCGGACGCGGAAGGTGTGGGCGGTGGTGCAGTCGGCGGCGGTGTAGGTGGTGCTCGTCGTCGTGGCCCCGATGTTGTCCTGGTTGAGCGAGCCGTCCACGAAAAGCTGGAACTTGCGGCTGGCGGCCGCCTCCCCGCCGTCGCCCCAGTAGAGGTCGGGCAGGGCCCAGGAGACGGTGACGACCTTGTTCGCCCCGGGGGTCGCGGTGGTGGCGGGGACGGTGGGGGAGGCGCCGCGCTCGACCCAGTGGGAGGGCTCGGAGCAGACCTTGGAGGCCCACACGTCCTCGTCGGCCGCCTCGCGCCGGTCGGTCCAGCAGGGATAGAGGACGCCGTTGATCACGTCGTTCCAGGTGTAGTCGCCCCACTGCATGGCCTGGTCGGCGCCGCTGTCGTACTCGTTGGTGGGTTGGGCGGTGACCTGGAGGACGCTCTGCCAGGTGGCGCCCCCGTCGATGGAGCGGAGGGCGACGTAATGCACCTGCTGCCGCCGGGCGGCCAGGTTGTTGTTGGCCCCGGAGGCCGAGCGGTAATAGGTCAGGTAGATGGAGCCGTCGGCCTGGTCGACCGAAAGGGCCGGGTAGAACTCGTCGGTGTAGCTGTCGGTGCCGACCACATTCTTGGTGAGGTTCACCGTGGTCCAGGTCCAGCCGGTGGGGTTGTCGCGGTTGTCGGGAACGCCGCGGGCGACGTACACGTCGCTGTTGCAGGTGGTGTTGTTGTTGCACCCCGGCGCCGTGCAGGCGGAGCTGAGGTCGTTCCAGGTCTCGTAAACGTTGTTCCGGAAGGCCGACAGGGGCTGCCGGTCGGCGTCGGCCGAGGGATAGATGTAGGTCATGCGGGAGCATGCGGAGGGAATGCCCCATTCGAAATTGCCGCCGTTGTTGAGGGCCGCGATCTTGGAGGGGGTCCCCAGGGACGAGCCGCAATTGGTGGATGTGCTGACGTAGATGCCCTGATTGGGGCTGGCGTAGCGGGAGAAGAGATAGAGCAGGGTGCCGTTGCCGCTCCCGCCGTTCTTGCCGATGGCGCTGGTGATGGCCGTGCCGATGGTCCCCGAATTCCCGGGGCTGGCGAGGCTGACGCGGGTGGACCACGACCCGCAGTGCGGGGCGGAGTCGCCCGTCGAGGACTTCATCACTTGCGCGCCCCCGTTGTGGTAGCCCACGTAGAGCTTGTTGAGGCAGGGGCTGGCGGTCCATAGGCCGCCGTCCCCGGAAAAGGTGTCGATGTAGAGGTCCTGCCGGTCCATGCTCGCGCTTTCCACGGTGGCGGAGCAGGCCGTCCAGGTTTGGCCGTGGTTCGACGAATAGTTGACCTTGATGGCCCCGTTGGATTGGAGATAGCTGTGATACAGGGTCTGCTGGCTGTTGTAGAAGGAGACGGGGTCGCAGGACGAGGACCCCAGGGTGGCGCCGTGGCTCCAGGTCTTGCCCCAATCCGAGGAGTAATAGGTCTCGTTGGCGCTCGAGGAGTAGGCGTTCGACGTGGCCAGCAGGTACTGTTGGGCATAGGGGTTCACGACGATGTTGACCTCGTTGTCTCCCCCCGAGTCGTTGTAGAGCTTCTTCTCCACCTCGCGGACCAGCAGGGAGGCGGTGTCGCAGCCGAGGGCGTCGTTCAGCCGGCCCGAGCAGTCGGGGAGCATCCCGGTGTTCCGGTAGATCTCCCGCAGGGTGTGGCGGATCTCGCGCGGATATTGGATGAAGCCCTCCGTGGGCCACTCCATCCCCTGTTCCTTCGCCCACGAGCGCAGGAACAACCGCTCTGCGACCGTGAGGTTTTGCGCGTCGTCGAAGTCGTCCCGGGGCAGGCCGTACAGCCGGGCGTCGATGCGCCGAACCGTCCGGTGGGCTTCCAGCAGATCGAGCACCTCCCGGATGTCCTGCCGCTCCATGCACTCCCAGTAGGCCTCGAGGCCGCTCTCCGCAACGGAGGGGGCCATGTCGGGGCCGGCGCCGGCCAGGGCGTGGAAGGGGTTCCCGGAGGCGATGGCCGGGAGCGCGGCGGGATCGCCGGTCAGCACGGCGGCCAGCACCTCCGCCAGGGCGGCGTTGCGCGGGTCGTCGTCGCGCCGGCGGCTCTCCTCCGCCAGCGGCAGGGAGGAGAGGAGGCGGAAGTCCTAGAGCGTCATCAGCGCCTTCCGCCGGAGGGACGGGTCGGGGCTCCGCAGGAGTTCCGAAAAATAGGGGACGGCCCGGTCGCCGAGCAGGGCCAGGTCGCCCAAGGCCGCCCACTGGAGCGGGGCGGACACCCCGGCCAGGAGAACATCTGTTACGGCTCCGGCCGCCTCCTCCCGCATGACCGCCCGCAAAAGGCGGAGCCGGACGATCTGCCGGGCCTCCGGCAACCCGGAAAGGCCCGCGACGATCTGGCGGGGGTCCAGCAGGTCCCGGTAGGGCGGGTTGGCGGCGCGCTCGCCAATCAGCGTGTTTTCGGCCCAGGAGAGGGGATCGGCACCCGCCGCCCAGGACCGGCGGATCCACGCGCAGGCCTCGTCGTCACGGCCGGCGTAGGCCTCCGCGACGGCCTTGGCTTCCATCAGGGGGGCATCCTGCGGGAAGCGCGCCAGCGCCTCGTCCAGCACCGTGCCGGCCTGGACGGTCAGGGTGAAGGACAGGAGGTCGGCGGCGAAGGCGCGATAGAGCTCGACGGTCCCGAACCGCCGGATCCCCTCCCGATAGGCCTCCAGCATGGGCTCGGGCTCGAAGAGCGCCCGGTGGGCGCGGGCGAGGCCCAGGACCTCCTCGGGGCCTCCCCCCGCCTCCAGGGCCCGGCGGCACGATCCGGCGGCCGCGGCGTAGTCCCCCCGCCCCAGGTCGGACCGGCAGGGCTCGGAGCCGGCGGCAATGAACGGGAAGAGGGACAGGGTCAGGGCGGCGATGAGCGGCAGGTGACGCTTCATGATGATCTCCTTGGGTGGTGGGCCGTGCGCCGGGCCCGGCCGTCGATCGAACGGATAACCTCTATGGAGGGTGTCGCTGAATGAAGAGATGCAAAAAATGCATACGATATGATGCATGCTTCGCACTGTGAGGCCACTATCTATTGTGGTCATCTGTTAGGGAGGCTCCATTATGCAACAGGCTCTATGGCCGGCGATATTATAAGCAATCCTCATTGTTTGTTGTTCCCGCTATGCGGTTGTCCTGTAATCCCCGCGCATTGTCATGGAACCCCCGAGTGGGTCCCGGGGGACCGGCAGGTGGCCGCGGGGCCGTCGCGGCCGAAGGGGGCCGGATTACCGCCCCCCCAGCGCCTTCAGGAACGACTCGTTCTGGAGAAGCTTGTAGGCGGCGTCCATGAGGGAGTCGCTGAGGGTTTCATAGTAGTTTTCCGACTTGTAGGAGCGGCCGAACCGCTTGGCCGTGCCGCCCGCGGTCCCGGCCCACAGGATTTTTCCGTCCTTCGATTTCACCTCGAGCTTCAGGTGGATGTCGCCCGCGTAGGTGGAGGTCTCCAGAACGAAGAAGCGCTTCAGCTCGCCCGTGACGACCACATCGCCGCCGGCGTCCACCAGGTCCAGCCCGGCGTCCGACCAGACGCGCTTGAGGTTGTCCGTGACGAACCGGGCGGGGGAATCGGAGGTCGTGACCGGCAGGACGATCCCCTCGTCCTCCTTGTCCCGGTTCTCGCCGATGAGGTCGGGCCTCTCCCGGGCGTCCTTGAGTTCGCGGATCTCCACCTTCGCGCCGGCGACGGCGGTGAGGTTGACGGCCCCGTATTCGCTGGCGGGGGTGGTGGGTTTCCAGACGAGGGGGATGCCCGCGAGGGGCTTTTGGGCGGCAAGGGCCGCGGCCGGGATCAACAGGCCGGCGAGGACGAAAAAGGCGGGAACGGCGCGAAGGGATCGCATGGGGGCCTCCTCGGGATGTCGGTCGCCTTCCATTATGACAGATTCGGGGGGAAAAAAGGAACGCCCCCGGCTGAAGGGCCGGGAGCTTGATCGTCCGATGTTTGAGGGAAATCTTACGGGCAGGTGGGGCGGGAGGTATTGTCGGCGGCCATGCCGCAGAAGCCGGCCGCGTTCCAGGTCCGGGCCCCGCCCGTGCCGAACCCCGGGTGCCCCGCCGTCGTCC
>CAZRVT010000066.1:0-16038 GCA_964603505.1 uncultured Holophagales bacterium
TTATTTACTGTTCTCTATTATGCTCCATGCGGCTTAACTTAACACCTATGGGGCGCGCCCTCTGGCACCGGAGCCACCGGAAGCTCCTGGTGGTGGACGAGGCGCGGGCCTTCCTCGGCGGCGTCAACGTCATCAGCGAGGCGGCCGACTGGCTGGACCTCCACGCCGAGGGCGCCGGGCCGATGGCGGCCCGCCTGGCCTACGATTTCGCGCGCGACTTCGTGGCGGCCGGCGGGGACGCGGCCCGGGTGAAGCGCATTCTCCATCCCTCCTTCCGGGGGCGGCTCCGGAAGTGGCGGGAGCGGGTCCGCTTCGTCCTGGGGGCGCCGGCGCCGCTCGGCCGCCGCTCCCGGATCCGGCGCCTCTTCCACCAGGCCCTGGAGCGGGCGCGGGACGAGGTGATCGTCGCCACCCCCTACTTCGCCCCCGACCGGCGCCTTCTCCGGGGCATCCGGCGGGCCGCCGCCCGGGGCGTGCGCGTCACCCTCCTTCTCCCCCAACGCACCGACGCGCCCCTGATGCGGTGGATCAACACGGTCTTCTACCGTCCCGCCCTCCGGTGCGGCGCCTCCCTGGTGCTCCTGCCCCGGATGAACCACGCCAAGGCCGCGGTGGCCGATGCCTCGTTCGGGATGATCGGCAGCGCCAACCTCACCCCGCGCTCCTTTCACATCAACCGGGAGGCCGCCCTGGCGTTCGAAGAGCCCCGCATGGTGGCCGACCTCAGGGCGATTCTGGAACGCTGGAGGGGGGAGGGGACGCCCCTCCTCCCCTCCGACCTCCCGCCGTCGTCCCGTTGGACCCGGTTCCGCCGCTGGCTGGCGGACCGGGTCAAGGGCTGGGTCTGAGTCATGCCGTGGCCCGGCGGAACGCCCGCGAGCGGGCGGTGGCCTGCATCACGATGAACAGCGTCAGGATGGCCCCGATCGTGACGATCAGACCGGTGTAGCCCTCGTAAAAGTGGGAGTAGGAGAAGAGGACGAGATACACCAGTTGGGCTCCCGCGGCCTCTCGGCAGGCGAAGGTCGGCCCCAGCACCCACCGGAGATAGGACACCACCAGGAACACCGAGACCGCCGCCGAGACGAAGAAGGCGAGGTGAAGGTCGAGGTGGTCCACCAGGTAGGCGAAGAGGAGGTTGAAGGCGAAGAAGGCGCAGCCCAGGAAAAAGTGGTGCTCAGAGGCCAGCGGAGTTCCGCGCATGTGGGTGAGAACGAAGAGGACGAAGAAAAAGAAGAGCAGGCACACCGGGGCGAAGTAGGCGATCCGCGCGGCGAAGGGGCCGGGGTTGATCCGGTGCGGCATCGCCACCCCGATGCCGGCGCCGGCCATCAGGTTGTCGTAGGCCCACTCCAGCTGCCAGCCGCCCGATCGCGGGCTCTTGACGGTGGGGGAGAGGGAGCCGTCGGGGAAGTCCACCTCGGCGAAGTTGGTGGTGAGGGCCAGGGAGAAGTCCCGCACGTTCCCCGACTCGGAAGCGGCGTCGAACTTGTACATCCACCGGTCCAGTCCGAACGAGCGGTAGGCGATCCGCACCCGCGCCTCCTCTCCCGGCGCCAGGATGAGGGAGTGGAGCACCTCGCCGCCGCACACGGTCACCGGGGCTTCCTGGCCGTCCACTTCGAAGGCGAAGGCGTCGTAGATGCCGTTCCGGTCGGGAAGGGGGAAGCGGACCGTGTGCTCCGCGGGCGCCGGCTCGCCGTTCCGGAACGCGTAGGTCCCCTCGAACTCCACCGCGTAGGTGGCGTACCACAGGAGTCCCTTGCGCCGCTGGTTCAGATGGAGGTCCGCCGTGACGCGGGAGGAGGCGAGGGGCGCCGTCCCGCACAGGTCCCGCTTCACCTGCTTCGTCACCGTGACCACCGCGCCCGTGGCGGCGTCCTTCTGCCTGGACTCCTCCGGCTCGATGACCGCGCGCCGCCAGGTGACCGTGGGGGGGGCCTGAGTCTGCGGGTTCCCCCACAGCTTGCCCACCTTGCCCCGCAGGGCCGAGTCGGACGCCTGGGTGCGCACCCACACCGTGCCCGCCAGGACCATCCAGGCCGCCGCCACGCCGAACCATACCGCCAGCATCGCCGCGAACCGTTTCACCATGGGAAACCTCCTTGGGGGTAGTGTCGCGGACAGGATACCGGGCCCGTGCGGCAAAACGATGGGCCGAATGTGGCGGGACCGTGGCGGGTCCCGGAGTTGCGGGGCGGCCCCGCCCGGCCTACAGTAGTATTGAAAAGAAGGAGGAGATATGCGCAACGGCCGGCCGCTCGTTCTGGCGTTCCTCTCTCTCGCCCTCCACGCTCCGGCGGCGGACGATCCCTCCCCCCCGCGACCCCGGTCAAGCTCGTCTTCATCCACCACTCCACGGGCGAGAACTGGCTCGCGGATGACAACGGCGGCCTCGGCCTCGCGCTCATGGCGGAGAACTACTTCGTCAGCGACACCAACTACGGCTGGGGGCCCGACGCCATCGGGGACACCACCGACATCGGCCGCTGGTGGCTCTGGTTCCGCGGGCCCGACAGCCCCCGCATCCTGGACGCGCTGTTCGCCGAGAGCGGTCAGAACGCCCGGTATTCCCGGCTGGGGGAGGACCCCGGCGGGGAGAATGCGGTCGTGATGTTCAAGTCGTGCTTCCCCAACTCGGCCCTCCAGGGGGATCCGGACGACCCCGTGCCCCTCATCGGCGGCAACCCCCTTCGGGGGCAGGATGCCTCCTCCGAACACCATGCGGTGGCCAACGCCAAGGGGATCTACTTCGACCTGCTGGAGACCTTCCGGGCCCGTCCCGACAAGCTCTTCGTCGTCGTCACCGCCCCGCCGCTGTCGGACCCCGCCTGGTCGTCCAACGCCCGCGCGTTCAACCCCTGGCTGGTGAACGACTGGCTCCGGGACTACCCGTACCCGAACGTCGCCGTGTTCGACCTCTACAACGTCCTCACCGCCAACGGCGGCAGTCCCGCCCAGAATGATCTCGGGCAAGAGGGCGGGAACCACCACCGCTGGTGGAACGGGGGGGTCCAACACCAAGCCGACGGCGACAACGACGCGAACGGGAACGTTTCCGAATATCCCTCCGACGCGTGGGACGACCATCCCAGCCACGCCGGCAACCTCAAGGCCACGGGGGAGTTCCCCGCGATGCTGAACGCGTTCTACAACCGATGGAAGGGGTTCGCCGGGCGTTCCCACGGGCGGCCCGTCGCCCCGCCCGAATAAGGCTCCGGAACAGCAGCCGTCAGGGCCTCCGGTCCGGCAGGCGCAGCCGGAACTCGGCCCCCGTCTTCGCGGGCGCCATCTCCAGCGTCCCCCCGTGCCGCTCCGCCGCCGCGCGGGCGATGGCCAACCCCAGGCCGTTGCCGCCCGGGCGGGTGGTGTAGAAGCGGGAGAAAATTTTCGCACGGGACTCCGGCGCGATGCCCGGGCCGCTGTCGGCGACCGTCATGTCGATCGCTTCCTTCCCCCGGCGTAACGCGACCCCCACGGTCCCCCCGCGCGGGGTGAAGTGGAGGGCGTTGTCCAGGAGGTTCTCGAGGGCCTTCTCCAGCAGGTCGGGGACCCCCGTGAAGGGGACCAGCCCCCCGGGGACCTCCGTCCGGAGGACGACGCCCTTCGCCTCTGCAATGGTGGCGAACCGTCCGGCGGTTTCCCGGACCAGGGCATCCAAGTCGAAGGTCTCCCGCCCGTCGGCCTCGGGGTCCTCGGCCCGGGCCAGCAGGAGGAGGCGGTTGAGGAGGTCGTTCATCCGGTCGGCGTCCTGGCGGATGTTGGCCAGGAACCGCGCGCGCGCCTCAGCGTCGTCTTCCTTCAGCTCTTCGAGGATGTCCACCGAGCCCTGGATGGAGGTCAGCGGCGTCTTGAACCGGTGCGCCAGGTCCAGGGCCGTCCGGCGCGTTTCCGCCAGATGTTCGCGCAGGCGCTCCTTCATCGCCTGGAACGCGCGCGACAGGACCCCGATCTCGCTGCGGCGGCCCAGGTCGAGGTTCACGGACCAGTCCCCCGCGGCCACGGCCTCCGTGCGGCGGACGAGGGTCCCGATGGGCTGGGTGACCGACCAGGCCAGCAGGACCGTCACCCCCACCGCCAGAGCGCCGGCGCCGAGGAAGACCCAGAACGCCAGGGTCTTGAATGATCGCAACGCGGCCATGACCCGAGTGGTGGGCTGGGAGAGGCGCACCACGGCGGCCACTCCGCCGCCGTCCCGCACGGGCAGGGCGACATGGAGGACCATCCGGCCGCTCCCGGGGTCCACCCGCGCGGCCGCGCCGTAGCGTCCGCCGAGGGCCGCTTGGACCTCGGAGGCGAGCAGGAGAGCGTCGCCGGCCGGGCGCTCTCGGAACGCCGCCGGCTGTTCCGCCTGCGAGTCGGCGGACAGGACGCCGCCGGCGGTGACGACGAGGACGCGGGGGAGGGACCACCGGTCCTCCAGACGGCCGAACATCGCCCGGGCGGCCGCGGGAGCGAACGGCCCGGCCGCCGGCGCGATCGCCGAAACCACGGCCCGCCCCTGCTGGACCATCCCCTGCTCCTGGAGGGCCAGGAGGTGCCGCTCGTAGGTGCGGGCGGCGCGCAGGGCGAAGAAGGGGACGGCCAGGAGGAGGACGTTGGCGAAGAGGACGCGGAGCCAGAGGCGGCGGTGGAGGGGGATCACGGCGATTCGGCCCGCAGGCGGTATCCCATCCCGTAGACGGTTTCGATGGGATCGGCGGCCGCGCCGTGGGCCCGGAGCTTGGCGCGGATCCGCTTGACGTGGGTGTCCACGCTCCGGTCGGAGACCTCCAGGTCTTCGGGATCGAGGGCGTCGAGGAGCTCCTCGCGCGACAGCACCGCCTCCGGCCGGGCCAGGAGCGCCTTCAGGACGCCGAACTCCGACGGGGTGAACCGCAGGGGCGCCCCGTTCCAGTCGGCCCGGAAGGCCCCCGCGTCGAGGGTGAGGCCGCGCCACCGGTACCGGCGGCCGGGCGCGTGCGGGCGGGTGTCGAGGTCCACGCGCCGGAGGAGGGCCTTCACCCGGGCCAGGAGCTCCCGCTTGGCGAAGGGCTTGGCGACATAGTCGTCGGCCCCGGTCTCCAGCCCCAGCACGCGGTCCACCTCTTCATCGCGGCAGGTGAGCATCAAGACGGGGACGGCGGAGGGCTGGGCCCGCAGGCGCCGGCACACCTCCAGCCCGTCGATGCCGGGGAGGTTGAGGTCGAGGACTACCAGGTCCGTCCGGTTCGCCTTGCAATGCCTCAGCGCCTCCTCGCCCGAGCCGCACGAGGCGACCGCATAGCCCTCCCGGCGGAGGGAGAACTCCAAGACCTCGCGGATGTGCGCGTCGTCGTCCACGACGAGGATGGTGCGGGGCATCGGACGATTGTAGCATGCGCATCCCCCACCCAACCGGCAGCTCGGAGTTCGTCGCGCGCAGATGGCGAAATCCAGACGGCCAGCGGTCCGCGGTCTGCGATCTACGGTCTACGGTATTTTCGCGAACGCCTGTTCCAGGTCGGCGACGATGTCGGCCGGATCCTCCAGCCCCACCGAAAGGCGGAGCATCCCCGCGCCGATGCCGGCCTCGGCCAGCTCTTCGGGGGAGTAGGCCGAATGGGTCATGGAGGCCGGGTGCTGGATGAGGGTCTCGACGTCGCCGAGGGAGACGGCCAGAGCGCACAGTTCGACCGAGTTGGCCACGGTCTTGGCCGCCTCGAACCCCCCCTTCATGTTGAAGGTGATGAGGGAGCCGGGGTAGAGCATCTGCTTCTTCACCAGGTCGCGGCCCGGGAAGTTGGGCAGGCCGGGGTAGGTGATGGACTCCACCTTGGGGTGGCCGGCCAGCCGCTCCGCCACGACCTGGGCGTTGGCGCAGTGGCGGTCCATCCGCAGGGGGAGCGTCTTGATGCCGCGCATGATGAGAAACGCCTCGAAGGGCCCCAGGGTGGAGCCGGTCATGTCCTTGATCCCCTCCGCGCGCACCCGGTCGATGAACTCGCTCTTCCCCGCCACGAAGCCCGCGATGACGTCGCCGTGGCCGTTGAGGAACTTGGTGGCCGAGTGGATGATGAAATCGGCCCCGAACTCGAGGGGCCGCTGGAGGTAGGGGGTGCAGAAGGTGTTGTCCACCCCCACCTGGGCCCCGTGCCGGTGGCCGACGGCGGCGAGGGCCTCGATGTCGTAGACGGCTAGGGTGGGGTTGGCGGGGGTCTCAAAATAGAGCATCTTCGTGTTGGGCCGGAAGGCGGCCTCCACGGCGGCGAGGTCGGAGCAGTCCACGAAGGTGGTTTCCACGCCGAACTTGGGCATTTGGTGCCGCAGGAGCGAGTAGGTGCAGCCGTAAAGCGTCTTGTCGGCCACCACGTGGTCTCCCTGCCCCAGGAGGGTCCAGAACGCCGCGGCGACCGCTCCCATCCCCGAGGAGGCGCACACGGCCGCCTCGGCCCCCTCCATCATGGCGAGCTTCTCCTCGATGACCACGTGGTTGGGGTTCCCCAGGCGGGTGTAGATGTACCCCTTCTCCTGGCCGGAGAACCGGCGGCCCCCCTCCTCGGCGCTTTTGAAGACGAAGGTGGAGGTCTGGTAGATGGGGACGTTGAGCGACCCCGTATGGGGATCGGGGTGGCTGCCGAGGTGGATGATGCGCGTGGCGAGGCGGCACTTTGCATGGGATTTCATGGGATCTCCTTGGACGACGATCGCGGAATGATATCACACGGTCGAGATCAGGAATGACAGCCGTGCGAGGTGCAGGCGAGGTCCGCGGTGAGCTCCCGGTACCGGCCGGCGGCGAAGGCGCCGGCGGCCTCCGAGACGGTGTCCGCCTCCACGAGCAGGGGTCGGATCCCGACCTGAAGGAGGAGGGCGGCGGCGCGGGCCCCCATGCCCCGGCACAGCACCGCGTCGGGCCGCAGGCCCGCCAGGGCGGCGACGGGGGAGCAGGCGCCGTGCTCGTGCGTCCCGCCGTTGGCGTGCGCCCGGACGGCGCCGGTGGCGGTGTCCACCATGGTGAAAAACGGGGCACTGCCGAAATGGGCCGAAAGGGGGGCGGCGGCGCCCCGGTCGTCGAGGGTGGGGATGCAGAGGATCATGCGTTCCTCCGTGGGCACGGGGCGTTCCCCCGGCACCGGCCCTTGCCTTGCGCGGGGGCCTTCCGGTGCAGTTCGGCCGAGCCGCAGGCGGGGCACTGCGACGGGCGGGCCTTGCCGTGGGGGACGGACCAGCCGTGTCCGCAGGCGGAGCAGATGAAGGCGCGTTCATTCATGGCGACGGTTCCTCCTTCGATGACGATCATCTTTCCGTGGACCAGCATGTCGGCCGCCTTCCGGTGGGCCGAGGCCAGGATGTTGCCGAGCGTAGCGCGGGAAACGCCCATGCGCGCGGCCGCCTCCTCCTGGTACAACCCCTCCAGGTGGGCCAGCCGCAGGGCCTCCAGCTCGTCGAGGGACATCGTGACGGTCTCCAGCGCGCACCCCGGCACCCCCGCCGGCTTGAACCGGGGGGAGGCGGGGCGGCAGCCCACCCGCCTCAACTTGCAGGGGCGGGGCACCGGGGCGCTCGAATAAATAGCATATGCCAATAATAGCCGCTTCGGCGCCCCTTGTCAAGCCCCGCCCGGACGCATGGTTTACAATACCCGGATGTTCGACCGCCTCAAAGCCCTTTTCGAAGCCGCCCCCCCCGCCGCTCCCCCCTCCCCCGAGGCGGAAGGACGGCGCGCCGCGGCGGCCCTGATGCTGGTCCTGGCCCGGAGCGACGAGCGGCCCGACCCGGAGGAGGAGGCCGTCCTCCGGGCCGCCCTGCGGGACGGCCTGGGGGTTCCGGAGGGAGAGCTGGACGCCCTCCTCGGCGAGGCCGAGGAAGCCCGGGCCGCCAGCATCGACCTCTTCGCGTTCACCAGGGCCGTCAAGGCGGCCTGGCGGCGCGAGGAGCGGCGCCGCGTCCTCGTCCTCCTCTGGCGCGTGGTGTTCGCGGACGGGCGCCTGGACCGGCGCGAGGACCACCTGATGCACGCCGTGGGCGACCTGCTGGGCTTCTCCCACCGGGAACTCATCGAGGCCAAGCTGGAGGCCCGCGGGTCGTCCGGGGCCTGACCCATGCCGCTTCCGCTGCGGAACCGGGCCGCCCTCGCCTGGGCCCTCTACGACTTCGGCAACTCCGCCTTCGTCCTCCTCGTCGCCGGGGTGGCCTACCCGGTCTATTTCAAGACCGTGGTCTTCGCCCATGCGCCCGGCTCCGCCGATGCCTGGTGGGGGGCCGCCGTGGCCGGCTCGGCCCTCGGGGCGGCCGTCCTGTCGCCGTTCTTTGGGGCGGTCGCCGACCGGCAGGGCCTCCGAAAGGCCTTCCTGGCCGCCTTCACCCTCGCGGCGGTGGCGTTCACCGCCGCCCTGGGGTTGGCGGGACCGGACCGGGTGCTCTGGGGCGTCGGGTGCTTCGTCGCCGCCCACTTTGCCTACACGCTGGCCCTGACCTTCTACGACGCCGCTCTCAGGTCCCTCGCCTCTGGCCGGGGCGCCGACCGCCTCTCTGGTTTTGGTTGGGGGCTGGGGTTTGCCGGCGGGGTGGCCTGCTGGGCCTTGACCCTGCCGCTGTTCGGCCGCGCCCCCGGCTCGGCGGCCTACCGCTGGGGTTTTCCGGCCGTGGCGTTGTTCTATCTGGTGTTCGCCCTCCCGGCCCTGGTCCTCCTCCCGGCGGGTCCGCGCGGGGTGGGGGGGGGGCTGGTCGAGACGGCGCGGGGCGCCCACGCGGAACTGCGGGGCACCCTCCGCCGGTGGCGAGAGCGGAGACCGGTCTTCACCTTCCTCCTCGGATTCTGGTGCGTGATGCAGGCGATCTCGACGGTCATCTACTTCACCGCCAACACCCTGGCCACGGGGTACGGCCTCTCCACCGGGGAGATCCTCCTCTTCACCGTCCTGGTGCAGGGGATCGGGTTCCCGGCCACTTGGGGGGCCGGGGCCCTGGCGGCCCGGTGGGGCCGCCAGCGGGTAATTCTGGCGACCCTGGCCGTCTGGGCCGTCGTGATCGGCGGCATGGCCCTGCGCCCGCCATCGGAGGGGCTGGCGGTCCTGGCGGGCCTCCTCGGGCTGGTCATCGGCTCCACTCAGGCGGTGGGGCGCTCCCTTCTGGCTTCCCTCGTCGAAGTGGAACGGGCGGGGGAGTTCTTTGGATTCAACAGTTTGACCGGCAAGGCGGCCGCCACCGTCGGCGTCCTTCTATTCGGGGCCGTCTCCTCCGCAACGGGGAGCCAGGCCGCGGCGTGGGCCCTCCTTCTGCCGTTTCTGGCCGTCGGCGCCTTCCTGCTGTCCCGCGTCGAGGAGCCGGCCGAACCTTGACGCGACGCGGACGGGGGGCTATAATCCCGCTCGATACCGCCTACAGGGGACTATTGTGATGAGTGGAGTCACGAAGAACGAAGAGAAGCAATTGGGCGATTTCATCCGGGGACGCCTCCTGTTCGTCGACCGGCTGTGCGAGGAGAGGGGGCTGGACAAGCGCGCCACCCTGGCCCAGATCCGGGAGGAGTCCCTCCGGCTCGCCGGGTCCCCGGAGCGGAAGGCATTCCTCGACCACCGGGTCTTCAAGGGGGTCATCCTCTCCACTTCCCTCCTCCCCGACTGGCTCGACAAAGTCCTCCTCGAGGCCATCAGTCATGTCTTGAAGGGCCCCGAGGCCGCCCTGTTCACCTCCTCTTCCGACGAGTCGTGCATCCCCTTCGAGGCCGGCCGCTTCAACGCCCACCGGCAGGCCGACACGGTCTTCAAGATGCTTTACCAGGGCAAGAGCCCGGAAGAGTGGCTGAGCAAGAACTTTCGGATCCTGTACCAGAAATGCTACGGGGACGAGGCCCTCAAGGGGCTCAAGATCGAGCGTCGCTCCGCGAACGAATACCTGATCTCCATGGACAACCGCCATTTGGAAAAGGGGAGCCCCATGGACTGCTCGACGATCCTCGGATACCTCTACGGGTCGCTGGAAAAGCTCGGCGCCAAGGGGATCAAAGTCAAGCACGTGCGCTGTTCGACGGTCGACGGTTCGCCTCACCCGGTCTGCGAGTTCGTCGTCCACTGGGCGGCGTAAAACAGGTGGCCGGCCTCAGACAGCAGGTTGCAGGCGAGAGACTGACGAGGGAAAAGGGGAAAAGCCCCGTCTGTCGGCGATCGAAGGCGTGATTTCCGAAATCGGTTAGCCATCGCCATGATCATGATGAGCACCCCGGCGATCGCTCCGCTCGAGCAAACTTACATCCGAACCTCGGATTGCAGCGCCGCCAAGAGAGAAACCAAACGATAGGCGGCCAGAGATCCTGTCCACGATCACGCCATGCGTTTCACGCCAGGCGGAACGACTATTTTCAATATGCCCTCCGCCCCGTCTTCCGCCTTCTGGGTTCAGGGGGCCTACGGCTTTCCTGTCCCGCTGCCTTCCTGCCCTTGCCGGCCGCCTGACGCCGGTATCACTTGAATCCCAGCGATGCCAGCGCCTCCTCCTTGGTGTCGTAGATGGAAGCCATCTCGCCGGCCTTGGAATAGGCGGTGCGAATGGACATGCGGGCGAAGGGGTCGGAGGCGTAGCGGGCGCTCCCGAGGATGTAGCGGCCCTGGAGCTCCTTGGCCTTCCGTCCGTAGGCGGCGATCATCTTGGCATGGATTCGAAGGCCGTTGATGTTGCTGACCAGGTGAAACTTGGCGGGGTACTTCCGGCACTCCTCCTCGTTGAGGCGGAAGAACTCCTCGACGTCGGCCTCGCTCTTCATCTCGAAATTGTCCTCGGTGAAGAGGATGTTGCGCTTCTCGTCGTACCAGAACTTCACCTCGCCTGGCATGGCCCCTCCGGCCCTACTGGGCGTGGAACTCGCCCTCGTCGTCGTCGAGTTTGAGGTTGAGCACCTCCTCGACCCGGACGACGTGGTCGTAGTGGCTCAGCTCCTCCCTGGAGAGGCGGAGTCCCACCGCCTTCACCTCCTCCGAGGAAGCACCGTCGGCGACCTCCTGGTAGAACTCCGACATCCGCTTCTCGAAGCCCTTGGCCACCTTGAGGATGTCTTCCATGGGGCTTTCCCGCAGGGTCTTATCGTCCACCCCGCCGGGCATGTGGAAGTCGGCGGCCTCGGCGCGGTCCAGGAAGCCCTTCACGTCGAAGTTCAGGCGCTGGATTTCCGCCGCCATGGCCCGGACGAAGATGTCGATGTGCCCGGCCTCGAACGAGGCAAGCTCGAGGAACATCATGCGGGCCTCGTCCATGCCGGCCTGGTCGGCCAGGAACTCGTAGAAGCGCCGGGCCATGATCTCCTTCTCGAGGGCGAACTCGATGATGCCGCGGGTGTCCATGCTCATGGGGCCTCCTTGGTCATGCATCATTGCTATTGTATCAGAAACAGGTGCGGGCGGTGCGCTGTATTGCCGCCCCCTTGCATCACGATGAGAAGGGATCCATGGGACGAGCGGATGTTGCGGCGGTCCTCCGCCCGGTCGCGGCCCTGGCCAAGGCCGCGGAGAGCGGCGGCGAGAGGGGCATCGCAAAGGCCTTCAACCTCCTCCGAGACGACTTCTACAAGATCCTGGCCAAGCTGGAGGAGCAATAGTCGCTCTCCGTGACCCGCTTGCCGCCCAGAGGAACGCCCCGAACGCGACATTCGGGGCGTTGCCTTTCTGTGCGCTCAAAGGATCGGGCGGGGGAGCGTCCTATCCTCCCGGCGTTCTCGCTTCCTGGATCTCCCCCTGCGGCGGCTGGTCGGCCAGCCACTGCGCGAGCCGCTCGCGCTGAGCCTTCGCCTCGACATCGAACTGGATGGCGTAGCAGCGGACGTCCCCGGCCCGCATCTCCTCCACCTCGCGCAGGATCCTGCCCGGGATCTCCAGCCCCCGGAGCCCCTCGATGCCGGCGAAGGACCACTTGACCGCCTCTCCGACCGGGAGCTCCCCCTCGCACTCCACCAGGAGCCCGCCCGCGGAGACGTTGACGGTGGTGAGGGTGGAGTACTTGTTGCCGCTCCCCACCATGCCGAGGTTGAGGCGCACGAGGTATCGCTTGTGGGCCCGGACGGGTAGGCCGAGGGCGCGCGCCACCGCGGCATTGAACGCCTCGAGGGTGCCCGGGGGCTCGATGCGCGCGTCCACGGGCTTCCGTTCGAGGGCGGGATGGCGCTGCGGGGTCACCACGACCCCCTTGGGAATGGCGCCGGGGAGGTCGAAGAGGAGGCGCTCGACGAACCCCACGAGGTCGGGGGTGTCGGAGGCGTCGAAGACGACGAAGCAGGTGCAGGGGGCCGTCGCCATCTGCTGGAAGCCGGCCTCGTAGGTCTCCACGAGCTTGAGGTCGATGTCGCTCTTCTGCAGGATGCTCCCTTTGAGCCACGGTTCGGGGGGAGAGCGGAGAATCAGGACGACCGAGTGGCTCATTTATCTTAGACGGGAGAGAGCGGCTCGCTCTCCCGCCGGGCGGAGTGAATCCGTCCGGATCCACCCTCTCCCCGCAAGGAAACCATCCCGATGAATGATGATCCCCTGGTCGACGGCGTTCATGGCGCGAATGATGTGCCTAAAACCCCATGCAGCGCTGGTCCTTCTGGAGCATCACCGCCTTGGCCTTCTTGTAGATGGCCTCCGCCGTCAGCCCATACTTGGCCAGCAGGATGTCGGGGGGGGCGGACTCGGCGTAGCCGCTCAGGTGGACGAAATCCAGGGCGACGGGGCAGTGGGCGGTGGACCACAAGGCCACCACGCTGGAGAGGCCGCTGGGCAGGTGCTCCTCGCACACCAGGCCGGCGCGGGTCTTCGAGAGCGACCGGAAGAGGGTTTCCTCGTCGAGGGGCCGGAGGGTGTGGAGGTCCATCACCTCCGCCTCGATCCCCTCCTTGCCCAGTTCCTCCGCGGCCGCCAGGGCCTTGGCCACCATCAGCCCGCAGGCGATGAGGGAGATGTGGCGACCCGGGCGGATGATCTCGGCCCGGCGCAGGTCCAGCGCACGCCCCTTGTCGTAGATGACCGCGGTGGCGGGGCGGCAGAGGCGCATGTAGGTGGGGACCATCCGGTGGGCGAGCTGATGGATGAACTGCCGCGTGGCCACCTCGTCCACGGGGACGGTGACGGTGAAGTTGGGGAGCGCCAGGCCCAGGGCGAGGTCCTCGATGGACATCTGCGACGGACCGTCCTCGCCCACCGAGATGCCCCCGTGGGAGCCGGCGAAGACCACGGGAACCTCGGGATAGGCCACGTTCACCCGCATCTGGTCGAACGATTTGCAGATGAGGAACGAGGCGAAGGAGGAGACGAAGGGCTTCTTGCCCGCCAGCGCCATTCCGGCGGCGATGGCGGCCATGTTGGCTTCGGCGATGCCGATGTTGAAGAAGCGCTCGGGGAACTGCTTGCCGAACAGGTGGGACTGCGTGGATTTGGAGAGGTCGGCGTCGAGGACGACGACGGAGGGGTCGACCTTGCCGAGCTCGACGAGGGCCTCACCGTAGGCGACGCGGGTGGCCTTCCCCATGGGCAGGTCAGGCATGGGCGGCCTCCAGTTCCTTCAGCGCCTCCTCCAGCTGGGCCGGCGTGAGGGCCTTGCCGTGATATTCGTTGTTCCCCTCGGTGTGGGAGACGCCCTTGCCCTTGACCGTGCGGGCCAGGACCACGGAGGGGGCGCCGTCGTCCCGGGCGGCCAGGAGCGCCTGCGTCACGGCGGCGATATCGTGGCCGTCGCAGTCGTAGGTCCGCCAGCCGAAGGCCTGGAACTTGGCGGCCCACGGCTCCATGTCGAGGATCCTCTTCGTCGCGTCGTCCAGTTGGAAGCCGTTGAGGTCGACCAGGGCGGTAAGGTTGGCGATCTTGTGGAACCCGGCGTACATCGCCGCCTCCCAGACCTGCCCCTCCTGGCACTCGCCGTCGCCCAGGATGACGAAGGTGTGGTAGGCGCGGCCGTCGAGGCGGGCGGCGACGGCCATCCCGATCCCCAGGGAGAGCCCCTGCCCCAGGGAGCCGGTGGAGGCCTCGGCCAGGGGGAAGAACCGGATATCGGGATGCCCCTGGAACCGGCTTCCCAGTTGCCGCAGGGTCATGACCTCCTCCACGGGGTAGTACCCGTGGAGCCCCAGGACGGTGTAGAGGGCCGGGGCGCCGTGTCCCTTGCTCAGGATGAGGCGGTCCCGGTTGGGGTCCTTGGGGTTCTTCGGGTCGTGTTTGAGCACCCCCCCGTAGAAGGCCAGGAGGATCTCCACGAGGGAGAGCGACCCCCCGGGGTGCCCCGAACCGGCGGCGGTGATCGATTTCAGGATCCATTTGCGGGCTTCGACCGCGAGGGTGTTCATGAGAAGGCCATTATAGCAAATCCCCTGGCCTCGCATACGGTGCCGGGGCGAGGCAATGTTTATCAGCACGCCGCGTGGCATATTATAGCAAATCCCCTGGCCTCGCATACGGTGCCGGGGCCGGAAGATTCTGCTATTATAGCCGCATGGAAATCGCCGTCTTCGCCGCCCGCCGCAAGGTCCTGCTGGAAACGATGAAGGAGGGGGTCCTGTTTCTCATGGGCGCCCCGGAGCCCCGCGGGCTTGGGGGCGCCGCCCGGTTCTACCAAAACCGGGACCTCCTCTATTACACCGGCCTTTCCGAGCCGGGGGCCGCGGCCCTCTTCAAACCCCGCCACCCCAAACCGTTCACCCTCTTCGTCCTGCCCCGCGATCCGGCGGCCGAGAAGTGGACCGGCAAGCGTTACGGGGCCGAGGGGGCGATGGAGGTCTTCGGGGCCGACCAGGCCTACCCCGTGGGGCAGTGGGCCGAGCGGCTGTATGAGGCCCTGGTCGGGGAGAAGGTCCTCTACTACCGCTGGGGCGACAACGACGCCGCCGACCTGGCCGTCCTGCAGGTGCTCCAGCGCCTCCGGAAGGAACAGCGGGCCGACCGGGTCCCCGTCCGGGTGGTCGATTCCGGCGAGATCACCTTCCCCCAGCGGCTGGTGAAGGAACCGGGGGAGATCGATCTCCTGAGGGGGGCGGCCGCCATCGCGAAAAAGGCCATGGACCGCACCTACGCCGGCACCGAGCCCGGGATGTGGGAATACCAAGTGCAGGCCGTCGTCGAGGAGACCTACCGCATCAACGGCGCCGACGGTCCCTCGTTCCCCACCATCTCGGCCGCGGGGGCCCACGGCACCTGCATGCACTACGCCGAGAACTCCGGACGCATCGCCCCCGGGGACTTCCTCCTCCTCGACACCGGCTGCTCCTACCGGGAATACGCCTGCGACATCACCCGCACCTTCATCCCACGCGGCAAGGCCAAGCCGGAGCAGAAAATCATCTGGGAGACCGTCTATGAAGTCCAGAAAAAGATGATCGGCCTCGTCCGTCCCGGCATCTCCCTATGCGAGCTCAACCAGATCTCCCAGCGCGAGGTGGCGCAGAAGTGCATCGACCTCGGCATCCTCCGGGAGGGGCTCGACGAGGTGATGGAGAAGAACCTCCACAAGGAGTACTATCCCCACCGCCTCGGCCACTGGATCGGCCTCGACGTCCACGACGCCGGCTCGTGGGGGATGGAGGACCCCGCCGTCCTCCTCCGGCCCGGCATGGCCCTCACCGTCGAGCCCGGCCTCTACGTCCCCGTGGACTGCGCCGACCACTGCAAGCAGTTCGCCGGCATCGGGGTGCGGCTGGAGGAGGATGTGGTGGTCACGGAGACCGGCCATGAGGTCATCACGAGGGACATTCCGGTGATGATGGAGACGTAGCGGCCAACAGCCGGGCTAGAAGGCCAGAAGGATTGGAAGCTAGGACGCCGTGAGGCTCCCCCACGTGCCCGGCGAGAAAGGCTGGAAATGCGAGAGAGGGATAACGGCACGGGAATGAATAGCGATTCGTTCAGTAAGCCAAGACTGTTGAAACGGTCTGCTTTCTGTGTCCTGGCCTTATCGCTGCTCGTTACTGTTTCATTGCCAGGGTTCTCGCCTCCCCCGCACCCATTGAGCGGGAAAAGCGATCTGCCATTGATCGAAGCCTGCCGCAATGGAGATATTCGCTTAGTTATCCCTAATGTTGCATTAAATGACGAAAACTAATGTTCTCTATCAGGCGGCTTTTTG
>CAZRVT010000067.1:0-15436 GCA_964603505.1 uncultured Holophagales bacterium
CCTCTACACAAACTCGATTAGGCGATTGTCCTTTTTCGGCTGAACCAAAACAAATCCGCTACAATAGGGGTCTTGAAGCCCCTCTCCATCCTCTTCGTCCTCGAATACTACCCCCCCCATGTGGGCGGGGCGGAAACCCTCTTCTCCACGCTGGCGGCGGCGCTGGTCCGGAGGGGGCACGCCGTGCGGGTCTTCACCGGCTCGCTCCCCGGGGCCCCGCTCCGGGAGGTCCTGGACGGCGTCGAGGTGGTGCGCGTCCCTCTGGGGCGCCTCCGCCGGTTCCGCTTCACCTTCGGGATGACGCGGCGGCTCCTCCCCTTGGCCCGCGGGGCCGACCTCGTCCACGGCTCCACCTATGCCGGCACCTGGTCGGCGGTGCGCGCTGCCCGGCAGGCGGGCCGGCCGGTGGTGGTCTCGGTCCACGAAGTGTGGCTCGACCTGTGGAGACGGGTTCCCTTTGTTCCGCCCCTCCAGCGGTGGACGGCCCCCTGGCAGGAGCGGCTCCTTCTGGGGCTTTCCTACGACGCCTTCATCGCCGAGTCCCGGGCCACCCTCGAACGCCTGCGGCCCTTCGCCGGAGACCGCCCCTGCTTCCACATCCCGGCGCCGGTGGCCGTCCCCGAGGGGCCCCGGTGGGCGCCCCCCGATCCGCCGTTCACCTTTCTCTATTTCGGCCGCCCCGGCCACTGGCGGGGGCTGGACCTTCTGCTGGAGGCCTTCGCGGCGAGGCGCGCCGACGGATCCTCCGCCCGCCTCGAGCTCATTCTCGCGCCCGAGCCGGCGAAGGAACGGACCGCCCTCCTGGCCCTCGCCGCGCGGCTTCCCCTGGGCGGCGCGCTCACCGTCCGGGACCCCCTCCCCCGCCCCGCCCTCTTCCAACGCCTCGCCCAAGGCGCCCACGCGGCCGTCTTCCCCTCCCTCAGCGAGGGGTTCGGCCTGGCCGCGGCCGAGGCCTGCGCCCTCGGCGTTCCGGTGGTGGCTTCGGACGCGGGCTCCCTCCCCGAGGTGGTGTCGGGCCGCTGTCTGTTCTTCAAGGCCGGCGACGCCGCCGCCCTGCGGGACGCCCTGCGCCGGGCGGAGGAGGGCCGATGGGAGGAGCGCCCGCCCGTCCGCTTTCCGCTCGACGCCTCGGTGGACGCCCTTCTGGAGGTCTATCGAAGTATAATGGCGCCATGACGCGCGACCTCCTCTACGCCCTCACCCTCATCCTTCTCCTGGTTCCCGCCGTCCCGCTCCGCGCCCAGCCGGTCCCCGGCGCTTGCGAGTCGCTCCGCGCCGCCCGCGCCCTCGCCCCCCTGGCCGGGGGCGAGGAGGGGGCCGACCGCCTTACGGCCCGCCTTGTGGCCGACGCCCTCCACACCCTGCGCGGGCCGCTCCCCGGCGGCGCCTACCGCTGGGCCCGCCTCTCGGAAAAGGCCGCGGTCCCCGTGCCGCGGAACGTGAAGGTGGACCGCGGCCGCCTGGAGTGGAAGATCGAGGGGGCGGACTGGTTCGCCCTCCGCCTCGAGTGCCCGGAGAAGAAGAACCTCTTCTGGGGCAACGCCCCCGTGATGGTCCGCTCCGTCACGGTGGACGACGGGACCGGGTCGCCCCGGGTCCTGCTCCAGGACCGCCGCCTCTCGCGCGGCGAGGAGGTGAAGCTCCCCTTCGGCGCCATCCTCCCCAAGGCCGCGGTGGTCATCCTGTTCGAGAAGCTCCCCGACAGCGAACGCGACCCCTTCGTCGAGGTGGAGGCGCTCCAGGCCGGGCTGTGGGACGACCCGGCGAACCCCGCCGCGGAGTTGGTCAAGCTGGTGCGGGACCTCGCCGACGAGCGGCCGGGCGGCGAGTGGTACCTCTCGCGGCTGGACCGCGCGATCGAGGGGTGCGGCAAACCCGTCCGGCGCGAGCTGGAATACATCCTCTACCTGCTCGACGGCAGCCCCGCGGAACAGGCGGAGGGGCGCCGGCGTCTCAAGGATCTCGTCGAGCATCTGTAGCCGCAGGCCATACGCCCTCGGGGCGGGCGAATAGATCGAATATCCTCACCGTAACAGGCGCGGCCGTCTTAGAGACCGATCGACGCGATCGCCTGTCTCTCCAATCGCCGGACTCCCCCTCCCGTTCCCAACGCAATCCCCTCTCCGGCCGTATTGCAGGGTGTGACCACACGCAACCCCGGGATTGATGATGGAGGCCACAACCTACTACGCGGAACATCGGAGGAAAACATGCGCAAATCCCTGATCCTGGTCCCCCTCATCCTGAGCTCCCTCGCCTTCGGCTATGAACAGGTCATCCCCGTGGTGGCCAAGGCCGGCGGCGCCTACGGCAGCGCCTGGCAGTCCGAACTCGCCGTCCTCAACGCCGGCCGCTCCACGGTTGACCTCACCCTCACCTACCAGCCCGCCGGCCACACCGGCAACGCCGTGGTGCGCACCGCCGCCGTCCCGCCCGGCGCCCTCTTCACCCAGGCCGACATCCTCGGCTGGTTCGGCGTCCAGGGCTCGGGCAGCCTCACCCTGGCTTACGACGACGCCGCCCGCACCGCCATCGGCTTCACCAGCCGCACCTACACCACCGGCGAGGCCGGCGCCTTCGGGCAGAGCGTCACCGCCGTGCCGGCCGACCAGGCCGTCTCGGCCGGCGCCGAGCTCTTCCTCGTCCTCCCCGCCGACCCGGCGAAGGAGCGCTTCAACTTCGGCATCGCCGTCCTCGAGGACGCGCAGGTGGCCTGGCAGCTCCTCGGCCCGGACGGCGGCGTCCTGGCCCAGGTGGACAAGAGCTATCCCGCCGGCATGCAGGAGCAGTACAACGGCCCCGACGCCTTCTTCGGCGCCGGCGGCGGCGCCCTCGTCAAGGCGGTCCTGACCGCGGGGAAGGTCGTCGTCTACGGCTCCCGCGTGGACAACGGCACCAACGACGGCTCGTTCGTCCTGGCCCCGAAGCTGCAGTCCAACCAGGCGCCCCGACTCCTGGGCGTGGACGCTTCGAGCAACGGCTCCCTGGACTACCGCGACGCCGACGGCGACAACATCATCGAGACCCCCATCCCGTTCAGCACCAGCTTCCTGTTCAACTTCCTCTTCACCGTGGTGGCGCAGGACGCCGAGGGGGACCCCCTCACCTTCCGCCTGGTCAACCCGCCCGCCGGCATGACGCTGACCGACGAGCACGCGGGCTCCATCTACTACGCCCCCTCGAAGCAGGACGTCAACAAAACCATCCAACTGAACGTGGAAATCTCCGACGGCTTCACCGCCACCGTCGCGACGATCCCGATGCAGATCACGCCGTAGTCGAGCCGGAGGGCCGGTCCCTTTCCCCTCCGCCCCCCAACACGGAAACAGCCCCGGCGCCGGCCGGGGCTGTTTCGCTCTGCCGGTCGAGGAAACCGCCCCTACGGGCGGGCGGCCTTCTCCCCCATGTAGGCCTCGATCTCGGCCAGGAAGTCGGCGACGACGTTCCCGAGGCCCAGCACCTTGTGCGGCTTCCCGCCGCGGAACACCAGGGCCCGCCCGTTCCCGAAGGCCAGGCCGATCTCGGCCAGGCGCGCCTCGCCGGGGCCGTTGACCTCGCACCCCATGACGGCGACGTGGACGTCCCACCCTCGCTTCCGCACCGCCTTCTCCACCGCCTCGACCACGGGAAGGATGGGGACGCGGGTCCGCCCGCAGGTGGGGCACGAGACCACCACCGCCCCGCCGGGGAGCATCCCCAGGGAGCGGAGGATCTCGCGCCCGGCCCTCACCTCCGCCTCGGGGCTCCCCGTCAGCGAAACGCGGAGGGTGTCGCCGATCCCCTCGAAGAGGAGCATTCCGATCCCGATGGCCGACTTCACCGTCCCCGCGAAGCGTGTCCCCGCCTCGGTGACGCCGAGGTGCAGCGGATAATCCGTTTTCTTCGCGAGCAGGCGGTAGGCCTTCACGGTCGTGGGGATGTCGGAGGCCTTGACCGAGATCTTGATGTCGGGGAACCGGAGGTCCTCGAGAATGGCGGCGTGGCCGAGGGCCGATTCCACCAGCGCCTCCGCCGTGGGCCAGCCGTGCCGGCGGAGCAGATCCTTCTCCAGCGACCCGGCGTTGACCCCGATGCGGATGGGGACGCCGCGGTCGCGGGCCGCCTCCACCACCCGCTCCACCTTCGCCCGAGACCCGATGTTGCCGGGATTGATGCGCAAGGCGTGCACCCCCGCCTCGAGCGACGCAAGGGCGAGCCGATAGTCGAAGTGGATGTCGGCGACGACGGGGAGGGGCGAGCCCTTGACGATGGCCCCGAGCGCCGCGGCGGCCTCGGCGTCGGGGACGGCCACGCGGACGATGTCGCACCCGGCGCGGGCCGCGGCGCGCACCTGCCTCAGCGTGGCGGCCGCGTCGCGGGTGTCGCTCTTGGTCATCGTCTGCACCGTGACGGGGCTGCCGCCGCCCACGGCCACGGGGCCGACGAGCACCTGCCGGGTCTTGCGCCTCATAGGAGCTTGAGGATGTCGAAGACGAGGACCACCGCGAAGAGGGTCATCAGGAAAGCGAACCCCGCCTGGAGGATCCGGTACTTGAACGCGGCCTTGAAGTCCCGGCGCATCAGCCCCTCGACGGCGAGGATGAACATGTGGCCGCCGTCGAGCAGGGGGATGGGGAGGAGGTTGAAGATGGCGAGTTGGAGGGAGATGAGTCCCATCAGGTGGAGGAAATTGGCCGGTCCGGTGCGGATGAACTCGCCCGAGATGCGGGCCATGTCGATGGGGCCGGAGACCTGCCGGATGGAGCCCTTCCCCTGCAGGAGCTTCTGGAGGAACCGGTAGGAGAGGGTGGCGCCGTCGAGGCAGGCGCCGACCCCCCGCCGGAACGATTCCGCCACGCCGTACCGCTTGAGGACCGTCCCCTCCCCCTCGGCGGAGAAGAGGACGCCCATCTGCCCCTTGCCCTCCACCGTCGCCAGGGTCACCGCCGTCGAGAACCGCTCCGCCCCGCGTTGGACTTCGAGAGCGAGGACGGCGCCCGGGCGAGCGCGGACCGTCTCCACCACCTCGGCGTAGTGGTGGAGGCCCTTCCCGTCCACGGAAACGATGATGTCCCCCGCCTTCAGTCCCGCGGCTTCCGCGGGGCTACCGGAGTTCACCTGCTGGATGCGGGGCAGGACCTCGGGATAGACGCCGATGTCCCCGACGCGGTACTTCCCCTTCTTCTCGATCTGGACCGGCAGGTCCAGCGTCTCCCCTCCGCGCGCCACGGTGAAGACGGCCCGCTCGCCGCCCGAGAGGAGGACCGTCTCGGAGAAGGCCTGCCAGTCGGGCAGAGGCCTCCCTTCCACGGCGGTAATGCGGTCGCCGGGGCGGATCCCCGCCCGGGCCGCCGGCCCTTCCGCGTCCACGAAGCCCACCACCACCGGCTTCTCGAGGATGGCCGGCACCTGGATCCCCACCAGGAACGAGGCGCTGACGAAGAGGAGGGCGACGACGAGGTTGGTGGAGGGCCCCCCCAGGAAGATGAGGAATCGCTTCCACCGCGGGCCGGCCAGCGACGCGGGGGGGGTGTCCCCCTCGCGGGCGATGAGGTCGGACTCGTCCAGCCCCAGCCCCCGCACCTTCACATACCCCCCCAGGGGGACCCAGGAGAGGCGGTAGTCGGTCTCCCGGCGGCGAAACCCCCACGCGCGGGGCCCCAGGCCGATGGAGAAGACCTCCACGGGGAACCGGAAGGCCTTGGCGACGAGGAAATGCCCCAGCTCGTGGAGGGTCACGAGGATGCCGAGGACGATGAGGAACCCGAGGACGCTCTGCAGGACAGCCATCGCTTAGTTAACCTTTCGGGCGGTCCGGGCGATTTCCTCCCGGCACAGGGCGCGGGCCCGCTCGGCGGCCTCCAGCAGGGAGGGGAGGTCGGGGAGGCGGGGGTCGGTCCACCGCTCCAGCGTCCGCCGCACCACGGCGGCGATGTCGAGGAACCCGATCCGCCCCTGGAGGAACTCCAACACGGCCAGCTCGTTGGCCAGCGAGAAGACCATCGGGTACCCGCCCCCGCTGCGCAGGGCCTCGTAGCCCAGCGGGAGGAGGGGGAACTTCCGCCCGTCCACCGGGAGGAAGGTGAAGGTCATCCCGGGGAACCGCACCCGCCCGAACGGCGAGGGGAGCCGCCGGGGCCAGGCGAGGGCGTACTGGATGGGAAACTTCATGTCGTTGGGGCTCACCTGGGCCAGCACCGAGCCGTCGCGGTAGAGGACCATGGAGTGGATCTGGCTCTGCGGGTGGATGACCACTTCGATGGAGCCGGCCGGGAACCCGAAGAGAAAGTGGGCCTCGATCACCTCCAGGGCCTTGTTGCCCAGGGTGGCTGAATCGATCGTGATCTTGGACCCCATGGACCAGGTGGGGTGCCGGAGGGCGTCCTTCACCGTGATGGAGGCGAACGCCGAGGCCTTCGTTTTCAGGAACGGGCCGCCCGAGGCGGTGAGGATGAGCTTCTCCACCTCGCCCCGCTTCCCGCCGCGGAGGCACTGGTGGAGGGCGCAGTGCTCGCTGTCGATGGGGAGGATGCGGCGCTTCCGCCGCCGGGCCTCGGCGTTGAACAGCGCCCCCGCCATCACCATCGCCTCCTTGTTGGCCAGCGCCAGGTCCTTCCCCGTCTCCAGGCCGCGGAAGGAGGGAACCAGCCCCGCCTCCCCCACGATGGCGGCCACCACCATCTCGGCCTCCGTCTCGGCCACCAGGTCGGCGATGCCGTCGGGACCCGCGAAGACCTTCACCTTCGGCATCGCCCGCTTCACCGCTTTTGCCGCCGCCCGGTCGCCAACCCCCACCCGTTTGACGCTGAACCGGTGCGCCTGCTCGATCAGGCGCTCGGTATTCTTCCCGGCCACAAGGGCGGCGACGGAGAATTCGTCCTTGAACTGATCGACCACCTCCAGCGTGGAAACGCCGATTGACCCGGTGGAGCCCAGGAGGATAATCCTCTTCACGGCAGCGACTTCCAAGCATAAAGGGCCAACGCGGCCCAGAGCAAACTGTCGGTGCGGTCCCAGAACCCGCCGTGGCCGGGGAAGAAGCCGCCGCTGTCCTTCACCTCCAGGTCCCGCTTCAGGAGCGACTGGATGAGGTCGCCCCAGAAGCAGGCCAGCCCCATCCCAAGGCCGGCGGCCGCGTTGGTCCAGGTGAAGCCCCAGAAGCCCACCGTCAGCCCCACCGCAGCCAGGTGGAGGGCCACCGTCCCCTCCCAGGTCTTCTTGGGGCTCACGGCCGGGGCAACGGGGTGCGTCCCCATGGTCTTGCCGGCGTAGTAGGCCGCGCTGTCGGAGACCCACACGACGGCCAGCAGATAGACGATGAGTTTGATCCCCTCTTCGGGGCCGAAGTGGGTCCGCAGGGCCGCAAGGGCCCCGCCGGGGAGGCCGAAGAGGAGGGGCAGGGCCGTGGCGTAGTAGAGGCGGAACCCGCCCCCCTGCAAGGGCTGGGGTCGGGCGAGCACCGCCAACGCCGGCAGGAACACCGTGGCGACCAGGACCGGGAGGGCGGGGAGGCGGAAGAAGAGGAACGCCCCCCACAAGACCGTCATGGCCAGCACCAGGGCGAAGAGGAGGGCGTTGGTCCGGCACAGGTAGAGCTTCGCCGCCTCAGCGGCGGTGAGGAGGACCACCGACGCGGCGAGGACCTGAAATCCCGCGGGCGGGAGGAGGAAGAACATTCCCGCGACCAGGGCGATGCCGGCGGCGGCGGTGAGTTCCCGCTTACCCAAGCCCACCGAACCTCCGTTCACGGCCGGCGAAGTCCGCCAGGGCCGCCAGCAGGTGCTCTCTGCGGAAATCGGGCCAGTGGACGGGAGTGATGTGCAGTTCGGCGTAGGCCAGTTGCCAGAGGAAGAAGTTGGAGACCCGCATCTCACCGCTCGTCCGGATCAGCAGGTCCGGGTCGGGGAGGGCGGGGTCGTAGAACCGGGCCTGGAGGGCCGCTTCGTCCACCCCGGCAGGGGCCTCGGCCACGAGGCGCTTCGCCGCGTCCAGGATCTCGGTCCGCCCGGAGTAGTTGAGCGCCAGAGTGAGGTAGAGACCGGTGTTGTCAGCAGTTTTGGCGGTGGTCTCCTTTAACTTGTCCTGAACCGCGGGGTGGAGCTCCCCCAGCCGCCCGATGGCATGGAAGGAGACGTTGTTGGCCATCATCGTGGGCAGTTCCTGCTCCATGTAGAGGTTCAACAGCCCCATGAGGGCGTCCACCTCCTCCTTCGGCCGCTTCCAGTTCTCGGTGGAGAAGGCGAAGAGGGTGAGGTAGCCGATGCCCAGCTCGGCGCAGGCGGTCACCACGGCCCTGACCGATTCGATCCCCGCCCGGTGCCCCTCGATGCGGGGCAGCCCCCGCCCCTTGGCCCAGCGGCCGTTGCCGTCCATGATCACGGCGATGTGGCGGGGGAGCTTGTCCTTGGCGGGTTCGGGCATCCGGATTATTGTATATGAACCCCCCCGTTTGGCTCAAGGCCCTGTGTCGGGCCTGGAATTTGCATTTTGAAGCCCCCCCCGCCTTGACACGCCCCCCCGTCTGCGTTACTATAATAATTGAGAAAACTTTCACATACCAGGCCTCGGGCGGGCCCGCTTTCACCCCCGGCGGGCTGGTGTGAATTTTTTCCGTTCGATCGACAACAACAGGAGGTCGCCATGTGGACCACGGTCATCATCGCCCTGGCCGCCGTCGCGGTCGTTGCCGCCTTCATCGTCTTCCTCACCAAGCAGTATAAGAAGGTCGCCCCCAACCAGGTGCTCGTCATCTCCGGCGGGGCCAAGTACACCCTCACCGGCCCGGACGGCGCCACCAAGCAGGTGGGCTACCGCCTCCGCGTGGGCGGCGGCGCCTTCATCAACCCCTTCACCGAGAAGGCCGAGACGATGACCCTCGAGGTCATCTCCGTCACCATCAAGACCCCCGAAGTGCTCTCCGGCGAGGGGGTTCCGCTCGTGGCCGAGGCGGCCGCCCAGGTGCGCATCGACACCGCCGATTACCCGCTGGCCCTGGCCGTGGAGCAGTTCCTGGGCTCCGGCGCCGAGGGGATCCGCCAGGTCTCCGAGACCATCCTCGAGGGGGCCGTCCGCGCCGTCATCGGGCAGATGAAGGTGGAGGAGGTCTACAAGGACCGCCTGGGGTTCGCCGAGCGCGTGGAGGAGATGGTGGCGGACGACTTCGCCCGCATGGGGCTCCAGATGGTCTCCTTCGCCCTCAAGGACGTCTCCGACACCCAGGGCTACCTCGACGCCCTGGCCAAGCCCAAGATCGCCGCGGTGAAGCTGGCCGCCCAGGTGGCGCAGGCCGAGGCCGACCGCGACGCCGCCATCCAGGCCGCCGAGGCCCGCAAGCAGGCCGAGATCGCCCGCCTGGCCGCCGAGGCCGTCATCGCCGGGAAGTCGTGGGAGAACGAGGGGAAGAAGGCCGACAGCCAGGTGGCCGTCAACACCAAGAAGGCCCATGCCGACATGTCTTACGAGCTGGAGCGCCACAAGATCGCGCAGGCCCTGAAGAAGGAGGAGCACGCGGTCAAGATGCTCGAGAAGGACCACGCCATCAAGCTCGAGGAGCTCGAGGTGGCGCGGCGGCAGAAGGAGCTGGAGTCCACCGTCATCAAGCCCGCCGACGCCCGCAAGTACCAGGTGCAGGCCGAGGCCGAGGCCGAGTCGTTCCGCCTCGCCGCCGAGGCCAAGGGGAAGGCCGAGGCCCGGCGCGTGCAGGCCGAGGTCGAGGCGGCGTCCATCAAGCAGGTGGGGGCCGCCGAGGCCTCCGCCATCGCCGAGAAGGCCAAGGCCTACGGGCAGTACAACCAGGCCGCGGTCACCAAGATGATGGCCGACATGATGCCCGAGCTGGCCAAGGCCGTGGCCGAGCCCCTCTCCCGCGTGGAGAAGGTGGTCCTCATCGGCAACGACGGCAAGACCGGCGCCTCCAAGCTCACCGGCCAGGTGGCCGACATCATGGCCCAGATCCCCGAGGTGGTGGAGGCCGTCTCCGGCATCGACCTCAAGAAGATCATCAAGGACAAATTCTCCGGCGGCAAGGAATAGCGGCCGGCAGCGCCGAGGCGTCCCATGACCATTTCCGAACGCGCGAACCAGATCCAGGCCTCGCCCACGCTGCGCATCGCGGCGAAGGCCAAGGCCATGCAGGCCGAGGGGATCGACCTGGTGGATTTCTCCATCGGGGAGCCCGACTTCCCCACCCCGCCCTCCGTCCGGGCGGCCGGCGTCAAGGCCATCGAGGCCAACTTCACCAAATACACCGCCAACGAGGGGATCCCCGACCTGAGGCGGGCCATCTGCGACCGCATCCGCGAGGACTACGGCGTCCAGTACCAGCCCAACGAGGTCCTCGTCTCCAACGGCGCCAAGCACTCCCTCTCCACCGCCATGGCGACCCTCCTCAACCCGGGGGACGAGGTGATCATCCCCGCCCCCTACTGGGTCTCCTACACCGAGATGGTCCGCCTCGCCGGCGGGGTCCCCGTGATCGTGCAGGCCAAGGAGGAGAACGGGTTCAAGCTCACCGCCGAGCAGTTGAAGGGGGCCATCACCGCCGCCACCAAGGCGGTGCTCCTCAACTCCCCCTCCAACCCCACCGGCGCCGTCTACACCCGCCCCGAATTGGAGGCGCTGGCCAGCGTGGTGGTGAAAGAGGGGATCCTCTGCATCGCCGACGAGATCTACGACAAGCTGGTCTTCGACGACTTCAAGTACACTTCGTTCCCCTCCCTGGGGCCCGAGGTCAGGAAGCGCACCCTGCTGGTCAACGGCGTCTCCAAGGCCTACGCCATGCCCGGCTGGCGCATCGGCTATACCGCCGGCCCGGCCGACATCGTCGCCTCCATGGGCAAGGTGCAGAGCCAGACCACCTCCAACACCTGCTCCATCTCCCAGAAGGCGGCCCTCGAGGCCTTCGCCGGCCCCCAGCACGAGGTGTCGCGGATGACGGCCGAGTACCAGCGCCGCCGCAACTACGTCCTCAACCGCCTGGAGTCCATCCCCAACATCCACTGCGTCAAGCCCGACGGCGCCTTCTACGTCTTCCCCAACATCGAGGCCTATTATGAGAAGGAGTTCGACGGCAACGGCATCCGCAACTCCTACGGCATGGCCTACTACCTCCTGCGGCACGCCAACGTGGCCATCGTCCCCGGCGACGCTTTCGGGGCCCCCGCCAACATGCGCATCTCCTACGCCACTTCGATGGAGAACCTGGAGAAGGGGATGAGCCGGCTCATCGAGGCCTTCGCCCGGCTCAAGACCCCTAAGAAGACCCGCCGCCTGGCCCTGCAGAATTCGGTGACGAAGGTGAAGAAGCCGGTCCCGGTGGACGCCCGCGTCGCCCCCGACCGGCGCGACGCCCTGGCCGGGGAGGCGCAGAGCCAGCTCACCCACGACGCCTACTACGAGTGGAACGCCAACGTCAACGGCGTCGTCGTCCAATTGCGCACCAACGTCCCCCATCTCTACGACTTCTGGATGGAGAACTGGTACCCCGCGGAGCTCGAGGCGGGGATCGAGCCCCACGGCCTCATCTACGCCGTGGACGGTCTCACGGGCCGCGAGCCCCACGCCTTCTACTGCTCCGAGACCAAGACCGGCTTCCTCTTCAACGCCGACCACTACGGCTCCCTCCGCTCGCTGGCCCTCGGGCTGGTAACCGACGTCGGAGAGCGCCTCTTCGAGGTCCACGGCGTCCGCGGCCTCTCCCTCGACATCGAAGGGACCGGCGCCGTCTTCGTCGGCCCCGCGGGCACCAAGAAAACCGAGATCGCCTTCGGCCTCCTGGCCCAGCCCGGCGTGGCCCTCCACAGCGCCGACTACCTCCTGGTCCGCTACGGCGGGGGGTTCGCCGCCGCCGACAACCCCGAGAGGAAGGTCTATCTTCCCACCCGCACGGTGGAGGCCTTTCCGCCTCTGGCGAAACTGCTGGACCGCTCGCGGTGCGAGAATGTGGTCACCGCCAAGGAGGACTGCCGCCACGCCGAGTGCCTCCGGGCCGAGGACTGCCGCCTCGACAAGGGGTCGCCCTTCTGCTTCAAGGCCGCGGGCAAGGCCCACGCCCTGCTCGACCCCTACTGGCTGGGCGGAATGCGCAAGCACGTCAAGCGCATCGACATCCGCTTCGTCTTCCTCCTCAAGAACGACCCGCTGGGGTTCCCCGTCTCCACCCTCGACGCCGAGGAGGCCGTGCGCCACCTCGAATTGGGACAGGCCTACGGGGCCGGGACCGTCAAGAACCAGCCCTTCTACAACCCCCACTGGCTCACCGACACCTCCGAGCGAGTTGAATTGCAGAAGCGCTTCTGGCGCCGCCTCCTCAAGGGCGCCAAGGCGGTGGTCCTCAACACCGCGGGAATGACGGCCGAGGAAGCCCAGGGCAAGGTCCTGGAGATCGTGAGCAAGGGGGCGTGACCATGGGCGACCTCTTCAACTGCGAAGCCTATAAGAGTTTCGTCGACGCCCTTCAGCCCCTGCTGAACGGCCCCAACATCCGCCACGTGGACCAGGACTGGCTGGAGCCGCGGGCGAGGGAGTTCGGGACCCGGACCAAATACGGCTCCTACGGCTGGCGCTCCTTCGTCTCCAACCGCCTCGCCAACAAGACCGTCTACCTGGGGAGCGAATACATCCGCCTCCCCAACCCCGACGACTTCCAGAAGGGGCTCATCGAGAAGGCCCCCGAGGAGCTAAACAAGGTCCTGCACTATCTGAAAACCCTCCCCTTCTACCACATCCGCCGGCAGATGGGGCAAAACGACCGCTACAACCCGGTCTGCGACCTCTATGTGTGCTGTTCCGACCCCAAGAACTATCGCATCGGGTACATGTGGGGCAACACGCTGATGAAAGTCACCGACCGCCCGGGGCCCCGCTTCACCATGATCCACATCCCCGAAGAGCACCAGATGCGCCAGCAGATCCTCACCCTCCCCGAATACAACCTCAACATCGCCCTCGGCACCGACTACATGGGGGAGGACAAGAAGGGGTTCCTCCGCCAGGCGATGTTTTTGGCCGACGAGCAGGGGATGATCGGGCTCCACGCCGGGACCAAGTCCTGCACCGTCCTCGACGCCAAGACCGGTCGTCTGCGCCGCCACGGCGTCTTCCTCTTCGGGATGACCGCCACCGGCAAGTCCACCTGGTCGTGCCACCAACTGGGCCTGGACCACACCAAGGGGGAGAAGGTGGAGGTCAACCAGGACGACATCGTCTTCCTCTGCCGCGACGGCTCGGCCCACGGCACCGAGCACGGCTTCTACGTGAAGACCGACATCATGCCCGACCAGCAGGAGGCCATGTACCAGGCCCTCATCGACCGCACCGCCCTGCTCGAGAATGTGATGATCAACTCGAAGGGCGAGATCGACTTCCAGGACGAGGCCCTCTGCGCCAACGGCCGGGCCATCGTCATGCGCGACAAATTGAGGGTCAAGCGCGGCGGCCGCCTCATCGGCATCAGCGCCGACAGCGTCAACCTCCCGCCGCTGACCGAGCTCGACAGCCTCATCTTCGCCTTCATCACCCGCCGCCACACCATCATGCCGTTCGCCCAGGAATTGACCCCGGAACAGGGCGTCTTAGCCTACCTCTTCGGCGAGTCCACCCACTCTATGGCCACCAACCCCGCTAAGGCGGGGGAGAGCGTCCGCATCGTGGGGACCGACGACTTCATCATCGGCAGCCGCGCCCGCAAGGTCAACCGCTTTTACACCCTCATCATGGACCTCGTCCACAAGTATCCCGGCAAGGTGCGCTTCATGCTCTACAACACCGGCGGCATGGGCGAGATCATTGAATCCTACGAGGAAGGCGGCAAGACCAAGAAGCGGGTCGTCCGCAAGGTCCAGCGCGTTCCCCTCGACCTGATGGCCTCCATCCAGCGGGGCGATCTCAGGGGCTCCAACACCTACAAGCCGGGCATCCTGGGGACCCACGCCATCGTCGCCGCCGAGGGCAAGGCCCTCCCCGAGTGGGATCCCAAGAAGTTCTACAGCGACGACGCCATCGCCAATTTCGTCTTGGAGCTTATCGCGGGCCGGCGGAAGTGGGTGGAGGAGATCGCAAAAGAGGGATTAAAACCGGAAATCGTCCAGGCGGCCGAGCGCTCCTTCGCCGTCGAAAGGAACTTCAAGGGCAAATCGGTGGCCGTGCCGGGCATGCCCGGAGAGAAGGAGATCGTCTATGTCTCCGAGGAGCCTGTGAGCCGGCCCAGAAAACCTGGCATCTGGCGATGGAGATGATGTAATTTCTTCAAGCGGTTTGACTTTGCTGGATTATAGGAATATATTCTAAGCATGAGTCAATTCGCGCATTTTGATGTAATTCTCTAAGTTCTTTGGAGGAGGGACCATGAAAAAGATCCTGCTTTTAGTGATAGCGTTGCCGGCATTTTCCTTTTCGCAATATTGCAGCGTTGTCAATTACAGCCCTTTGCCATCGGTGACCCATCAGGCCATTTCGTTGACCGATCGTTCCAGCCAGCAAACCGTGCTCTTCGATCTGACGTGGGGCGGTGCCATAGGTTCACTTAGTTATGCTGGATATGAATACATTTGGAATGACCAGGCGAACGGTTTGTTCCAAACGCTCTTTCATACCAATCTAAATACTTCGCAGGATTACTGCCCGGCTCAAGCAGGGGATATGAACGACTTGGCGTCCCCGGTTGCCGGGGCGTCTTGTAATCAGAATCCCTTGTACCGGATGGACACAGGCATGCTCGATCTCTTCTCAAACCAATCGGGCAGAAGCCCCGCCTTCGGTGCATTTAACGGCCTGCTTTATATTTCACCCAACGGTTATTTTGCGCCATACGTACTTCAATCTGTGGCGGTCTTCACTTCCAATCCTTACGAACCTCCGGCTTATTACCTAAGAATTGATCAGGCGGTCACCAACATCAGCGAATCCGTCAGTCAAGGCAGGGAAAATCTGACATGGACTTTTGACATTTCGCTGAAAAGTCCCTCATCGTTCAGCTACTTTTCTTTCAACCCAACCTGCACGCAGTCGAGCAAATGTTCAGGAGCTGCCACAAATTATCTCTTGGCTGGCCAGTACATTGATTCCGCTAGAACTATCGGCATTGCCGCGCTAATCCTCCCGGTGGACCATTGGAATACCCTCAACACTAATGTATGGGTTGAACAGGGAAGTAGCACATCGCCTTCATATTCCTACACGCATCTTTATGCAGAAAACCAGACTCTTCCCACCGGCTCAACGAAAAAGTATTTTATCTACGTCCTTGTGGGGGCATGGCAGAACGCTTTGGATTTTGCCGGCTCTCTGTGAGGTAGAAAGCCATGCGTACTGTCAGTAAGATCGTGTTGGTATTTTCCCTGATTGGAAATCCGCTCTTATTCAGCGCCATTTGTACAACCACCACATTCACCCCCGAGCCCGGAGTAAACCCTAATGTTGCATTAAATGACGAAAACTAATGTTCTCTATCAGGCGGCTT
>CAZRVT010000068.1:0-14501 GCA_964603505.1 uncultured Holophagales bacterium
GGTACACTTTTGGATGACCAAAACTGGTACACTTTTATATGACCATTGACACCGGTGGAGCCGTAGTAGAAGATGGCGCCGACCATCCCCGCCTGCAGGGCCATCCCGTCGTAGTGGTCGGGGACGTCGCCGCTGTAGGAGGTGGCCTCGAAGCGGTAGTCGCCGGTGAAATTGAGGCGGTCGAGGGCGGTTTTCTTCTCGGTGGCCTCCACGCGCTTCTCGAGCTCGTCCACCTGGGCCTTCAGCTTCTCGACGTCGGCGGCGGTGGGGGCCTCGTCGGCGGCGAAGGCGGTTGGGGCGAGGAGGGACTGGAGCAGGGACAGCAGGACGAGCAAGTTCTTCATACTCATTCTCCTTTAATTTATTAACGGTCGCGGAGCGGCGGTTAACCGCAGGTGGAGGGTTGTTCGGAATCGGCGGCGTGGTCAATGGCGAATTGCTTGATCTTCTCCAGGTCCTCCGCCGGGATGGTCTCGGGCACGGGCTTGCCGCCCCGGGCGGGGTCCATGGCGGCGGCGTGGGTGGAGGCGAACTTGTCCTTGAAAAAGCGCTCCCACTGCTCCTGGATGAGCGTCATGGGGGTCACTTCCTTGGCGGGGCCCTTCGGGCCGTGGCAGGTGCGGCAGTGGGCCTTGAACAGGTCCTTGCCGGTGGCCTTCTCGCCTGCCGCGTGGAGCAGGCCCAGCGAGAGGGTCAGGGAGAGGAACAGGAACGCGGCGAAACGGATCCGGCGCATACAACCTCCTGCTTGGTGTGGGTTCGCCCCCCGGAAGGGGCGGAGGCCGGATCGGTGAACGGGCGGCGATTGTTCAATCTTTCACAACCTCGCTGCGTCTAACAAGAAGCCGCTTCGCAATATTCCCAATATAACATATGCCGCATATGTAATAAATAGCCCGGCAGTCGGACAGCAGGGCGGCAGGACAGTGGGGCAGCAAGGCAACAATGTATTCGCAGGCTTTAGTCTGCGGGGCGGGGGAATCGATAAAGCCGGAGGCAGATGGCAAAAGGCAGGGGAAATGCGGTTCAACGCTGAACGCGAAACGGCGTTTAGCGGAAGGCGGCTTAATCTTCCTCCGGTTCCCTGAACGGCAGTACCAATTGCACGGGGACGACGCGGCGCTCCTTGCGCGTGAAGGTGGAGAGGGCCAGGCCCGCCAGGCGGATGGGGACCCGGCCGGCGTCGGTTCGGTCGAGGAGGTCCCGGGCGACGGCGTAGACCTCGCCGGCCGAGCGGACGAAGTCGTCGAGGGTGCGGCGGCGGGTGATGGAGTGGAAATCGTGGTATTTGATCTTGAGGGTGACGGTGCGGGCCCGCTTCTCCTCCTCGCCCAGCTCGCGGAACACCCGCTCGGCGCATCCCTTCAGGTACTCTTCGATCGCGGCCCGGCCGGTCAGGTCCCGCTCGAAGGTCTCCTCCGCCCCCAGCGACTTGCGCTCCCACACGGGGGTCACCTCCCGCATGTCGATGCCGCGGGCGATGTCGTGGAGGTAGTCCCCGAAGGAGCCGAACTGCTCCTCAAGGAACTCCAGGGGCCGGGAGGCCAGGTCGGCCACGGTCCGGATCCCGAGCGCGGCGAGGTGGCCGTCGGTCACCTTCCCGATTCCGGGGATCTTGATGACGGGGAGGGGATGGATGAAGGCCAGGACCTTCTCCGGCGGGACCACGGTCAGGCCGTCGGGCTTGCGGAAGTCGGAGGCGATCTTGGCCACGAACATCGTGGAGGCCACCCCCGCCGAGGCGGTCAGGCCGGTCCGATCGAGGATCTTTTTCTTGATGGCTTTGGCGATGCGCGTGGCGCTGGGCTCGCCGATCTTGTTCACCGTGACATCGAGGTAGGCCTCGTCGAGGGAGACGGGCTCCACGAGGTCGGTGAACTCGTGGACGACCTCCCGGATGACCTCCGAGACGGCGTGATATTTCTTGAAGTTGGGCGGCAGAAAGACGCACGACGGGCACCGCCGGTGGGCCTCGGCGCACGGCATGGCGGAGCGGATGCCGTACTTCCGCGCGACATAATTGGCGGTCGTGACGACGGAGCGGCTGTTGGGTGGCCCCCCCACGACGACCGGCTGGTTCCGGAGGTCGGGGCGGTCGCGCAGCTCCCCGGCGGCGTAGAACATGTCCATGTCCATGTGGATGATCTTGCGGACTAGGGGCGGGGCGGGTTCCATCGCCCCCCAGCACGGCGCGGCGGGAGTGTCAATCGTCGGTGATAACCTTGGACTGGCTCGGTTTCGGGGGCGCGGAAGAGAACCCGCGGCCTGTCCCGACGGTTTTCGCCCCTCCTTCCTTTGATACAATGAGCCGATGCGCCTCTCCCCCGCTACGCTGACCAGCCGGACCGGTCGGACTCTCGATGTCCGGACGGGCACCGTGCCCGTCCCCATGCTGCGCGGGGCAGCGAACGAGCGGATGATCGAGCTGGCCGTGGCGGTCGTCCCGTGCGCCCGGGAGCCGCGCACCGACCCCGTCGTCTTCCTCTCCGGCGGGCCCGGGGATTCCGCCACCGGCTGGACGCGGTTCGATTCCTTCCTGGAAGTGGTGGAGGCCCTGCGTGCGGTCGCCGACGTGGTCCTCCTCGACCAGCGGGGGACGGGGCGGTCCCTGCCCGCGTTGGACAACCGGGCTCACGGCCCCGTCCTCCCGGCCGACCTGTCCACCCGGGGGGCGATGGAGGCCTTCTATGCCCTTCATGTCGGCCGGTGCGCCGAGCGGCACCGGAACGGGGGGGTGGACCTCGCCGGCTGGACCACTGCCGAGAGCGCCCTCGACCTGGAGTCCCTCCGTCCCGCCCTTGGGGCCCGGCGGCTGAACCTCCTCGGCCTCTCCTACGGCACTCACCTCGCCCTGTCGGCCATCCGCCTCCTCGGGGAGAGGAGCATCGCCCGGGCCGTCCTCTGCGGCGTGGAGGGGCCCGACCACACCTATAAGCTGCCCTCGTTCATCCAGCGGCAGATGGAGCGGCTCGACGCCCTCTGCGGCGGAGGGCTGCTCCAGAAGGCGGCCGCCGCGCTGGAGCGGCTGGAGCGGGAACCGCTGCGCGTCCCCGTCCGCGATCCCGGGACCGGCGAGGAGGGCCATGCCCGGATCGGCGCCTATGCCCTGCGCCACATGGCCGCCAAGCGGGCCGGGGCGGCCCTTCAGTTCCGTGCGTTCCCCCGGGTATTCGCCGCCCTCTCCGAGGGCGACGCCGACCCTCTGCGGTCCTGGGCGCAGGACCTGGTGGACGCCCCCTTCCGCAACTCCGTCTTCTACCTGATGGACGCCACATCCAATGCTTCCCCGGAGCGTTTCGCCCGCATCCGGGCCGAGGCGCCGGGCACCCTCCTGGAGGACGCTGCCAACTTCCCGTTCCCGGGCATCATCGGCGTTCTGGGGGTGGAGCCCCTGCCGGAGGAGTTCCGGAAACCGGTCGTCTCGAAGGTGCCGGTCCTGGCCGTCAGCGGCACCCTCGACGCCAACACCCCGCCCGAGCCCGCGCGGGAGGTGCTGGACGGGTTCAAGCGCCGGACCTTCATCGACGTCCAAAACGCCAGCCACACCGACCTCCTCCGCCCCGGCGAGGCGCTGGGGGCCATCGTCCGGTTCTTCGCCGGCGAACCGGTGGGGGACCGCACCCTCGTCCTCCCGCCCCCCGCCTTCGATCTCATCCCCTGAACGAAAGGACCCCTCATGCCCGATCACCCCGACCTCTTCCATTTATTTCCCAGCGCGGGGGACCTCCCCGCGGCGCACCGCCTGGACCTTCCCCTCGACCAGCGGCGGTGGCTGGTGGACGGCGAGCTCCGGGACTGGGAGGGCCCCGTGCAGCCCGTCGTCTCGCCCGTCTGGATGCGGGAGGGCGGGGCCCTGGCGCCGACCGTCCTGGGGTCCGTGCCGGCCCTTTCGGAGGGGGAGGCGCTGGAAGCCCTCGACGCCGCCGTCCGCGCGTGGGACCACGGGCGGGGCGAGTGGCCCACGATGCCCGTGGAGGGGCGCATCCGGTGCGTGGAGGAGTTCCTCTTCCGGATGGGGGAGAAACGGGCGGAGGTCGTGACCCTCCTGATGTGGGAGATCGGCAAGACCCTCAAGGACTCCGAGAAGGAGTTCGACCGGACGGTGGAATACCTCCGCGACACGATCGAGGCGCTCAAGGAGCTGGACCGCGCCTCGTCCCGTTTTTCCATCCAGCAGGGGATCCTCGGGCAGATCCGCCGCGCCCCGCTGGGGGTGACCCTCTGCATGGGGCCCTTCAACTATCCCCTTAACGAGACCTTCACCACCCTCATCCCCGCCCTCATCATGGGCAATCCGGTGGTCTTCAAGCCCCCCAAGCACGGAATCCTCCTCTTCGGACCGCTCCTGGAGGCGTTCCGCTCCGCCTTCCCGAAGGGGGTGGTGAACGCGGTCTTCGGCGAGGGGCGGACGGTCGTCCCGCCGCTGATGGCCTCCGGCCGGGTGGACGCCTTCGCCTTCATCGGCACGAGCCGGGTGGCGAACCGGCTCAAGCAGATGCACCCCAAGCCGCACCACCTGCGGTCGGTCCTGGGGCTCGACGCCAAGAACCCCGCGATCGTCCTCCCCGACGCCGACCTGGACCTGGCCGTCTCGGAGTGCCTCCTGGGGGCCCTCTCGTTCAACGGCCAGCGGTGCACGGCCCTGAAGGTCCTCTTCGTCCACGCCTCCATCGCGGAGCGGTTCCTGGAGAAGCTGTGCGCCGCGGTGGATGCCCTCACCCCCGGAATGCCGTGGACGCCGGGGGTGGCGATCACCCCCCTGCCGGAGGAGGGCAAGACGGAGAAACTGGCCGATTTCGTGGACGAGGCGTGGGGGTTCGGCGCCCGGGTGGTGAATCCCGGTGGCGCCCGGGCCTGCGCGTCGCTGTTCACCCCGGCGGTGGTCTATCCCGTGGACCGCCGGTCGCGCCTGTGGAGCGAGGAGCAGTTCGGGCCCGTCGTTCCGATCGTCCCCTTCTCGGACTTGGCCGAGCCTCTGAATTATGTGGTGGAGTCCAACTTCGGCCAGCAGGTGAGTTTGTTCGGCAACGACCCTCAAACGCTGGCGCGCCTGATTGACCCTCTGGTGAACCAGGTGTGCCGCGTGAACCTCAACAGCCAGTGCCAGCGCGGCCCCGACGCGTTCCCCTTCACCGGGCGCAAGGACTCGGCCGAGGGAACGCTGTCGGTGACCGACGCCCTGCGGGTCTTCACCATCCGGACGCTGGTGGCGGCCAAGGCGACCGGACCGAACAAGGCCATCCTGAAAGAGATCCTGGAGAAGAGCTATTCGCGGTTCCTCTCGACCGATTTTATCTTTTAGCGGCCGGCCGGGGAGCCCCGGGAAAGGAGAGCGCCATGGAGATCGTCCTCGAAGTTCTGCTCGGCATCGCCCTCGCCGCCGCCTGCGGCTTCCGCGTTTTCGTCCCCATGCTGGTGATCAGCGCCGCCGCGCTGGCGGGCCACCTCCAGCTTTCCGGCGGCTTCGAATGGCTGGGGACCTGGCCGGCTCTGGTGGTGTTCGCCGTGGCGACCGTGCTGGAGATCGCCGCCTACTACATTCCCTGGCTGGACCACCTGTTCGACACTCTGGCCGGCCCCGTGGCGGTGGTGGCCGGCATCGTGGCCGCCTCCTCGGTGATGCACGGGATGGCGCCGTGGCTGAAATGGACGCTCGCCGTCATCGCCGGGGGCGGGGCGGCGGGGATCGTCCAGGGGCTGACCACCGCCACCCGGCTGGCCTCCACCGCCGCGACGGGGGGGCTGGGCAACCCCGTCGTGGCGACGGGGGAGGCGGTGGGGGCGGTAAGTCTCTCCGTGCTGGCCGTGATCGTGCCGGTTGTTGCATTCGTCTTGCTGCTCTTATTCCTGATCCTTGTGGTACGTTGGAGAAGTTGGTTCCGAAAGAAGAAATCATCTCCACCGGCATGAGAAAAATCTGCGCATGGATCGATGTGTTGATTGCAGAGGGGAAGCGTCTCCGAACTCCGAACTCCCGGCTCCAAACTGCTTCATGCACTCGCCTATTGCCTGTTGGCTATTGCCTGCTCCTGATGGTGTACAATGCCGCGATGACGCCCTCGCCGGAGGCCGCTTGAGGCCTCTCCTGCGGTTCGCCTTTCCCGGCGGCCTGGTCTTGGCCGCCGCCGCGGTTTTCCTGGAGCCCCTCGTCGGGTCCCCGTGGATGTCGTCCCTGGGCCCCGTCTTCGCCTACCTCCTTTGGGGGCTCGGCGTCCTGCTGGCCCTGTTGTTTCGGCAACTCAGGGCCGCCCTGCTGCTGGCGGCCTTCATCCTGGCCTGGGCCGCCATCTCCGCCGTGGGACTGGGGGCCGACGCCCTTTTATACCGGTCCCTCCTCGTCCTCCTGCCGCTCGCCTCGCTCCTCCTGCTGTTTCTGCCCGAGCAGGGGCTCCTCCGGCCCGTCCGGGGCCTCGCCGTCCTGGCCTTTCTCCTCCAGCCGGTCCTCCTCGGGCTGGTCCTGACGGCCCGCCCGGACTGGATCGTGGCGGTCCTGGACCGGCCGGCCCTCCTCTTCCTGGAGCATTTCCTCGCCGGGGCCCTGCTGTGGCTCCCCGCCCTGGTCGCCGCGGCGTGGCGGTGGGGCCGGAAGGGCGACGCCATGGACGCCGGCCTCTTCTGGGCCTTTCCCGCCGCCTGGTTCGGGCTGTTCCTCGTGCCGCGCCTCGAGGCGGTGCGCCTGGCGTGGTTGGCGGGGGGGCTCATCCTCATCCTGGCCGTCCTGGAGAAGGCGTACCGGTTCGCCTACCGGGACGAGCTGACGCAGGTTCCCTCGCGCCGGGCCCTGGCGGAACAACTCGAATCGCTCCGGGGGCAATACGCCGTGGCCATGGTGGACATCGACCACTTCAAGGCCATCAACGACACCTACGGCCATGCCGTCGGGGACCAGGTCCTGCGCAAGGTGGCCGCCCAGGTCTCGGCCGTGGGGGGGGGCGGAAAGGTGTATCGCTACGGCGGCGAGGAGTTCGCGGTCCTCTTCCCCGGGAAGACCCGGCGCGAGGCCGTGCCCCACCTGGAGGAGGTGCGCCGGGCCGTCTGCAAGGACCCCTTCGTCCTGCGCCATTGGACGCGCCCGGCGAAAAAGCCCCTCAAGCCCCCCAAGCCGCGCAGGAGCACGAGCGAGAACATCAAGGTCAGCGTCTCCGTCGGGGTGGCCGAGTCGGGCGGCCCCCTGGCCACCCCCCACGAGGTGATCAAGGCGGCCGACGCCGCCCTCTACAAGGCCAAGGACGCGGGGCGCAACTGCCTGGTGACGGGGTGAGCGTCCGCCCCTCCTCCCTCCTCCCGGTCATCGGCTGGAGCATGCTCGCGGGCGCCCTGGCGCTCCTCTTCTCGGGCCTCCTGGGATTCCGTCTCATCGCTCTGGCCCGCCAGCCGGGGCCCCTCCCGTTCCCGCCCGGGATGGAGGGGGCGGTGGACCTGCGCGCCCTGCTCCGCCCCCTCGAACGGGACCTGCGGATCCTCTCCTGGCTGCAAGCCCTCCTGGCCCTCCCCGCGGCGGCCGTCAGCGTGGAGTTTCTGAAAAGGAAGCGTTGGGCCCGGGCGGCCATGGAGGTCCTCACCTGGGTCCTGATGGGGCTCACGGCCGCCTTCGGGCTCCTGACCGTGCCGTTTACGGCGGGGCTGTTCCGGGCGGCCCTGGCGCTGGGACCCCTCGACCCCCTCCCCGGGACCGTGCGGCTCCTGGCGGCCGCCTTCGGGAGCCTGATGGTGGTCCTCCTGGAGGTCCCCCTGGTCATGAACCTGAAGGCCCTCCGCTCGGAGGCGATGCGTCGGACCTGCGTGCTATAATCGGTCCAGTCCCCCATTTGGAGAATGAGGCGCGGAGGGCGTTGGGTTATCATGCGCCACATGTCCGGTGCGCCGGGAGATCGAACACCCGTGGGTGAACGACGCGGTTTCAAGAGGTATCCGGTGGAGGGGATGCAGATCGGCTGCAAGATGCTCTACTCCTCCGAGGCCCGGCTGGTCAACGTCAGCGTCGGGGGCGCCCTCATCCGCGTCACCAAGCGGCTCCACATCGGCCAGGAGTATGTCCTGACCGTGGGGGGGGGCGACTCGGCCGTCACTCTCAAGGCCACGGTCATCCGCGAGCGCCTCGCCGGGTTCGAGAAGAACGAGAAAGGGGAGTCGGTCCCCCGCTACGAGGTGGGGCTCCAGTTCGAGAATGTCCTCACGGGGGAGGGGGCCCGGCTCATCGACTTCATCCAGAACAGCCCCGGCGTGCGCAAGCTCAACGTTCGCCTGCGCGGCACCCGGGTGGAGATGGGGCGCCCCGAGACCGCCACCGTGGAGGGGGCCTACGACTTCTGCCAGGTGAAGAAGGTCGGGCTCGGGGGGATCCTGCTGGAGACCCCCACCCGGATGGAGACCGACGGGCAGTTCCACATACAGATGGGCCTGGCGGAGGAGGGGGGGGAGATTAGCTTCCTCGGGCGTGTGGCCACCAGCCGAGAGATCCCGGGGAAGAAGCCGCCCCTCTACGAGACCGGCATCCACATTCTCCACATCGCCGAGCGGGACCGGAAGGTCCTGCAGGCCTTCGTCAAGTCCCTCAAGGCCAACGGGGACACCGCCGGCGGCTGAGCCGCCGCCCACTGCGCTATAATCTTATCCGTCCCGGCTTCCGCCGGGCAGGAGGCCACGCATGACGCAGGACCGCTGGTTCGTTTCGCAGGACGGGGTTCAACTTCAGGGAGAGCACGATCGCGCCCAGGTGGCCCGGCTCCTTGCCGAGCGCCCGGGGGCGGCGTTCCTCGTCTGGAAGGAGGGGATGGCCCAGTGGGCCGATCCCCGCGCCCTCCCCGAATTCGTCCCGCCGCCCGCGGCCCCCGCGCCGACCCCGGCGGCCGCCGCTCCGCCCCGCCCCTACCCCCCCTCCCCGCGGCCGGCGGCCCCGGCCGAAGGGCCGGCCGGGTTCTTCAAGGCCCTCTTCGACGTCCGGTTCGAGCAGTTCATCACCCCGCGCATCATCGGCGTCGTCTATGTCTTGGCCATGGTCCTTATCGGACTGGGGGCCCTCTTCCTGGTGTGGAGCGGGCTGCGGTCCATCTACTCGGGCATCCGGTACGACATGGGAGGGCTGGCCGTCCGCGGCCTCGTCTACCTCGTCCTCGCCCCAGTCCTCTCGCTTCTTTACCTGGCGATGGTGCGGGTGTTCCTCGAGGGGGTCCTCGTCCTGTTCAAGATCAAGGACAATACGACGCCGAAGAAGTAAGCGGGCAATTCGCCCTCCGCTCCCCGCGGTCCGCGGTCAGCGGACCTTGACCACCGTCGTCCCCGCGATCATGTCGTGAAGGCCCCGCTTGCGGTCGGTGAACCCGATCATGATGAAGCCGATGTAGAGGGTGAAGCCGTCGACCAGGTAGCCCAGCAGCCGCAGGATCGCCGTTCCCCATCCGGGCGGGTCCACCCCGTCCTCCCGGACGATGCGCAGGCCCAGGGCCTTTTTCCCAGGGGTGGCGCCCTTGACGGCCCAGAAAAAGAGGATGTAGAAGACCCCCAGAAGGGAGAGGAGGCCGTACACCGCGACGGCGGCGAAGATCATCTTCTCCGGTTCGTAGCGCAGAGGGCGCAGAAGCAGGGCCGCGGGGATCATCAGGATCCCCATGGCGAACCCCAGGATCAAGGAGTCGAGAATGTAAGCCAGGAACCGGATCCAAAACCCCGCGTACGCCGGCGGGGCGCCCCCCGCGGCCGGGTGGAGCCGGGGGGGCGGGGGGGCCAGGGGTGGGGTGGGGTAATTGGCCACGGGCGGGGGAAGGGGGGCGGGACCCGGGGGAGGCGGGGCATAGGGTCGGGTGGGGGGAGCGTAGGCCGGCGGCGGCGGGGGGGGCGGGGCGTAGGTCTGGGGGCGCGGCGGGGGCGCATAGGGTGGCTGGGATGCGCGAGGCGGGGGGGCTGGCGCGGGGGGGGGCGCGGCGTATGACGGAGGCGGCGGGGGGGGGGCGGCCGCCGGCTGGGGCGGCAGGTAGGACCGGAGCTCCTGCTGTCCCATCATCACGGTCTTGGCCTGGTCCGGGGGGACGGTGAAGCGCAGGACGCACGCCCCGATGCGGATCTCGTCCCCGTCCTTGAGCAGGGCCTCGGTGATCCGCTGCATGTTCACCCAGGTGCCGTTGGAGCTTCCCAGATCTTGGAGCATCCAGCCCTGGGCGGTGGGAAGCAACCGGGCGTGATTGCGGGAGACGGCTTTGTCGTCGAGGGGGATGGCGCACCCCTTGTCCCGGCCCAGCGTCATCTCGCGGTCCGTCAACTCCACGTCCCAGGCGCGCGGGGCCCCTTCGGCGGTGAGGGCGATCTTCAGGATCGGCATGCGACCTCCTCGGTCGGCCGGGTTGACCGGCTTAAGTCATTGTATTGCAAGGATATCAGAAGATCATGGCGGGGTCAATCCCCGCGCGATCCAACCGGGTTGACAAGGGGCCCCGTCCATGATATAGTATGGCCGCGTTAACAGAGGTTACCGGGTTGTAAGGACAAACCGCAACGGCGCCTCGTTCGCGGTTATTTTTTTACCCCCGGAACCATCTGGACCAGAAAAAAAACAAAGGAGATACACGCAACATGGCAAACGGTAAAGTGAAGTGGTTCAACGACGCGAAGGGCTACGGTTTCATCACCGGCGACGACGGCACCGACGTCTTCGTGCACTACAGCTCCATCCAGGGCCAGGGCTTCCGGTCCCTCTCCGAGGGCCAGGCCGTGACCTACGACGTGGAGAACGGGCCGAAGGGGCCCCAGGCCACCAACGTCAAGAAGCTGTAACCCCCAACCACGACAGCCGAGAACCCCTCCTTCGGGAGGGGTTTTTTTATTGTATTTTTTTTCGACTTGTGGCAAAATTCACACTCACCACGACTTCCAAGGAGGGACCACCGCATGGCCAAGTACAGGATCGCGTTGATGCCCGGCGACGGCGTCGGCAACGACGTCATGGAAGCCGCCAAGATCGTCCTCGACAAGATGCAGCTGGACGCCGAATACACCCACGTGGACATCGGTTGGGAGTTCTGGTGCAGGGAGGGGAACCCCCTTCCCGACCGTTCGATCGAGGCCCTGAAGAAGACCGACGCCTGCCTCTTCGGCGCCATCACCTCCAAGCCCAAGGAGGAGGCGGAACTGGAGCTGGTCCCCGAGCTCAAGGGCAAGGGGCTCGTCTACTTCTCCCCCATCGTCCGCCTGCGGCAGGAGTTCAACCTGCGCACCAATCTCCGGCCCTGCAAGGCCTACAAAGGGAACCCCCTCAACTACAAGGAGGGGATCGACATGGTGGTGTTCCGCGAGAACACCGAGGGACTCTACGTCGGCATGGAATACCACCCCATTCCCGAAAAGGTCTGGGGGGTGATGACGGAAACCCTTCCCAAGCAGACGAAGCGGTTCGCCGACGTCCCCCTTAAGGACGCCGCCATGACCATCCGCTACATGACCCGCCCGGGGTGCCGCGCGATCGTCACCGACGCCTTCGAGTACGCGAAGAAATACAACCGCAAGAGCGTGACCCTCATCGAGAAGCCCAATGTCCTCCGGGAGACCGGCGGCCTGATGACCCGCACGGCGCGCGAGGTGGCCAAGGGCTACCCCGGCATCCCCTTCCACGAGGCCAACATCGACGCCATGTGCATGTGGCTCCTCAAGAACCCGTTCGACTACGACGTCCTGGTGTGCGAGAACATGTTCGGCGACATCATCTCCGACCTCTGCGCCCAGCTCGTCGGGGGTCTGGGGTTCGCCGCCAGCGGCAACATCGGGGACCGGTACGCCGTCTTCGAGCCCACCCACGGCTCCGCCCCCAAGTACGCCGGCAAATACAAGGTCAACCCCATGGCCATGCTGCTCACCGTCAAGCTCATGCTCGACTGGCTGGGGGAGACCGCCGCGGCCGACGCCCTGGAGAACGCCATCGCCGGCGTCATCGCCGAGGGCAAGGTGCGCACCTACGACATGGGCGGGGCCTCCACCACCCTCGACGTCGGGAAGGCGGTCGCCGCGCGGCTGTAGGCGCAAAACGGGAGTGCATTGGAGGCGGGGGAACGGGGCCGGAGCCGTCCCCGGTTCGCCGCCGGACGCAAGGCAGCACGCAGAAAGTTGAAGAAGTCCGGGGAGGCCGCTGCGGAGGCCCCGTTCCATTTCCAAAAGGGCCAGCGGGCCGCCCACGCGGTCCTCGCCCTCGTCATGAACGGTAAGGGGAGGGGGTGGGTGGATAATCTCGTGCGGTCGAAGGGGCCCCTGCCGTCCGCGAATAGCGGTCCGACCGGAGGCCGGCTCTGGGGGAGCGGATAAGCGGGGGACTTCGGAGGGAGGGTCCGGATCCCGGCTACGCCCCGACGCCCACGATGTACTTCCACTGCACGATTTTCTCGTTGATCTCGCGCAGGCGTTGGCAGAGCATCCGATTGAGGAGGGAGAGGAACTGCATGGAGGCGGCGGGGTCCATGTTGAGGACCTCGTGGAGGGTCTTGCGGTCCACCGCCAGAGCCGTGAGGTTCCCGGAGTGGGCCCGGGCGTCGGCCGAGCGCGGGCTTCCGTCGATGAGGGCCATCTCGCCGAAGAACTCCCCGCGGCCCAGGATGGCCAGGGCCTCCTCGCCGATACCGGGGATGTACTTGCTGATGCGCGCCTGGCCGTCCAGGATGATGTAGAGCTTGTCCCCCACCTCCCCCTCGCGGAAGATGATGGAGCCCCCCTCGTAGCGCTCCTCCTGCGAGAAGGTGGCCAGCAGGCGCATCTCGGCGTGGGAGAGCCCCTTCTCCTGGAACACCCCCATCTTCTTGTCGGCGTCCAGCTTGATCTTCTGCGAGGCCCGCTTCTCCTCGCGCCGAGCCTGCTTCTCCTCCCGCTTCATGTCCTCGGTGAAGAAGGTCTTGAGCACCTCGTTGGCGTTGCGCACCTTGTCGGCCAGGGACTTCCAGAAGGTCCAGTGGAGGGCCACCCCCAGCTCCCGGTTGGTGTCGATGAGGTTCTCCACCGTGGCGAAGGGGAGGAGGAAGAGCTCGGCGTCCTGGCTGACGAAGGCGTCGGCGGAGCGGTTGCCCCGGTCGAGGAAGTTGAGCTCGCCGAAGAGGTCGCCGGCGAGGACCGTCTGGAGCACCTGGGGGCCGAAGGGGGTGTCCTTCTGCACCTGCACCTCCCCCTTCTTGACGACGAAAATGTCGAACGAGGCCTGGCCGTCGCGGAAGAGGAAGTGCTCCCGGGGAACCTTCGAGATCTTGACCACCTGGCCGAGCGAGAAGATCTCCTCGTCGCGGAAGTGCTTGAAAACGGGGAGGGCCCGCAGCTCGGCGGCCACGGCCAGGAGGTTCTCCTTGCGGGTCTCCTCCTTGGTGCGCTTGAGGAAGATGTCGTGGAACTGCTTGTCCTTCTCCTTCAGCTCCAGGAGGTGGGCCTTCTTGAACTCCATCCGGTCGATGGCGAGCTGAAGGGCGTCGAGGCGGTCGCGGTAGACGTCCTTCATCGCCTTCTTGTCCAGCCCCAGGATGGTGGCGAGGGTGCGGATCATCCGCTGGATCTTGGCGTTCAGCCCCGGGTGGTGGAGGGTGAGGAGATAGGCGTCCATGAAGAAGCGGAGCGACTCGGCGTGGTTCTGCAGCTCGAAACACACCCGCCCCGCCAGCTCGGCCGTCTCGTGGTCGAAGGGGTTGAGCTTGAGGGCGGCCTCCAGCTCCTCCAGCGCCGCCTCCCACTCCCCGATGGTGAAATAGTAGCGCCCCAGGAGTTCCGGCACCTCCTGCCGGTGGGGGTTCTTCACCTTGGCCAGCTCGAGCAGCTCCACCGCCTTGGAGTAGTCCTTCCGTTCCAGGTAGAACTTGGCCAGCCCGATATAGTGGCAGAGGTCGATGTCGTCCTTCTTCTTCTCATCCCGCAGCCGCTCCCGGGCCTCCTCGAGTTCCTTTGCCGCCTTCTTTTCCTTCAGCTCCTTCAGGCGGGCGATGTTCATCTTGAGGGCGAAACTCTCGGGCCGCAGTTTGCTGGCCATTTCGTAGAGGTGGATGGACTCGTCATACATCTGCTGATCGGCGAACTTCTGCGCCAGGGTGGTGATGGCCTCCACATCGACGACGACCTTTTTCTTCTCCATTGCCGGCATTATAGCAAACAACACAGGGGGATAGGCGGAAGGTGGTGGACGACTGGCAATGGGAAACGGGCAACAGGCGGAGCGGGGGGGATGGAAGGGGGGGGCGGCATCCAAGGCGGGCCCCTTGGGCCAACGGGGGCCCCTATGCTTGAGGGGATCCTCGGCCGAAATATCGCCATCGGGGGGGGCTCGAGCGTCCCATGCGGGTTTCCTGAACCCTCACCGGGCTTTCGGCTGGTTTTGGCAGGGGAAAATCTCAATCGCCAAGTGTCTCTTCTATTGGCGGATATTGTTGATAATAAATAGAAAAATGCAATTTATAACATTATTTTTATCAAAAAATGGAACATTATTTATGTGGTTACTTGATGTCAATAGGCGTACACTTTTACGAGGAGTAGAGGCGTGTACTTTTACGAGG
>CAZRVT010000069.1:0-14398 GCA_964603505.1 uncultured Holophagales bacterium
TTATTTACTGTTCTCTATTATGCTCCATGCGGCTTAACTTAACACCTATGGGGTGCGCCCCCCGTCCGGGTCCACCCACCACGCCTTCCAGGTTCGGCGGCCCGCCATCGAAGCGGGGATCTTCTTCCGCTCGAACGCCGACCCCGCGTAGTCGACCGTCCCGTGGACCAGGATGCCCTCGGGGGTCAACCGCACATGGGGCTTCGCGGTGGTGGGGGGGGATTCCTTCAGCGCCGGCGTCCGGACGGTGACATAGCCGCGCGCCACCGTCACCCGCGGCATGGCGGGAAGATCCTCGTAGGGCACCTCGGGCCGGCTGCACGCCGCGGCGAGCCCGAAGGCGAGCGTCAGGATGCAAGGGAGTATCCTGCGGGAAGGTCTCACGCGCCTTATGGCTTCATCGTCTTCTTGCGAACGACGCGCTACTGTTTCCGGCTCCCCGGCTTCACCGCGGGGCTGCCCGCGGCGCAGAGGGGGCAGGCCTCGGGCTTGTGCACCGGGAACTCCACCTGCCAGAGGTAGCGGTAGTCCACCCCGAAGGGGTTCTCCTTGGCGCGGAAAACCAGCGAGCCCACGGCGGCGGTCTCGGCGCCGAACCCCTTCACCACCTCCATCACCTCCTTGACGCTTTTCCCGGTGGTGACCACGTCCTCCACCACCACCACGCGCTCCCCCTGCTCCAGGGTGAAGCCGCGGCGCAGGGCCATGGGGCCGTCGGTCCGCTCGCAGAAGATGGCCCGCACCCCGAGGGCGCGCCCTACCTCCTGGCCGATGACCACCCCGCCGAGGGCGGGGGAGACGACGGCGGAGGGTTTGAGGTCGCGGAAGAGGTCGCCCAGCAGCCGGCCCGCTTCCTCGGCGTAGGCGGGGTACTGCAGCATGAGGGCGCACTGAAGATAGTTGGGGGAGTGGAGCCCCGAGGACAAGATAAAGTGGCCGTACAGAAGGGCTTTCGATTGCTCGAGCAGTTCTTTAATCCTCACGGTATTCCTCTTTCGGGATCTGAAGTTTTTGGAGCGACCGGTAGAGGTGGCTGCGGGGCAGGCCGAGCGCCTCGGCGGTCCGCTTGATGTTACCACCGTTGAGCCGGAGGTGGAAGAGGAGGTAGGTCCGCTCCGCGGCGGCCAGGAACTCCTGCAGCGTCTCGCCGCGGGCCGCGGCGGCGGCCGCGTCGGGCGGGGGCGGCGCGGCCATTTCCGGGGGGAGGTCCGCCAGACCGATGGAGCCGCCGGGGGCGAAGATGAGGAGCCGCTCCACGAAGTTCTTCAGTTCCCGGACGTTCCCGGGCCACGGGCGCCCCTTCAGCGCCTCGAGGACCGCCGGCTCCCACCGCTTCTCCGGCAGGGTGTTCTCCCAGCAGAAAAAGGCGGTGAAGTGTCCCACCAGCGCCGGGATGTCCTCGGGGTGCTCCCGGAGGGGAGGGACGCGGACCGGGAGGGCGTGGAGGCGGTAGTAGAGGTCCTGCCGGAAGCGCCCGGCGGCGATGAGGGCCTCCAGGTCCTGGTTGGTGGCGGCCACCACCTTCACGTCCACCGCCACCGGCCGCGCCGCCCCCAGGGCCTCCACCTCGCCCTGCTCGAGGGCCCGCAGCATCTTGGCCTGCGCCCGCGGCGACAGGTCGCCGATCTCATCCAGGAACAACACCCCCCCGTTCGCCAGGGCGAACTTCCCCATTTGCCGCTCCTTGGCGTCGGTGAAGGCCCCCTTCTCGTGGCCGAACAACTCCGACTCGATGAGGTCGTCGGGGATGGCGGCGCAGTTTACCTGAACGAAGGGCCCCTCCCGGCGATCGGAGAGGCGGTGCACCTCGCGGGCCGCCAGCTCCTTGCCCGTCCCCGACTCCCCGGTGACGAGGACGGGGAGGCGGGTGCGGGCCGCCTTGCCGAGGGCGTCGCGCAGGGCCGCCATGGGGGGGCTCGCCCCCACGAGGGTGTAGCGGAAGGCCTCGTAGCGGGAGTGGTCCTTGAGCTTCCATCCGGCGGCGTATCGGGCGGCCGCCTGGCGGACCGAGGCGCGGATTTTCTCGGCCGAGGGGGGCTTCTCGATGAAGTCGAACGCTCCCGCCTTGATGAACTCCACCGCCTGGGCGATGTCGCCGTGGCCCGACAGGATGATGACCTGGGTCTCCAGGCCGGCGGCGCGCAGGCTGCGGAAGAGCTGCTCCCCGTCCATGCGGGGCATCTTCAGGTCCAGGATGGCGCACGAAAAGGGGGTGGAGGTGAGCTTCTGGAGCCCCTCCACGCCGTCGCGGGCCTCGTCCACCGTCCAGCCGTCGCTCTCCAAGGTCCTCCGGAGCGAGGCCCGGACCCGGTCGTCGTCGTCCACCAGCAACACGGGGTGCCGCATGGGGGTAATTTACCACAATGCCCGACGACGGCGGGGCCGGGCGGCGTTCCTTTCCGCCGACCGTCTTCCGCACCGTGGACGGCGGTTCGCACCTACAAAAAAGCAGGGGCACGCCTGTCCGTGCCCCTGCTGGGTCAACCCAACGCCGGCGGTGCGCGCTTAGTCCATCGGGATCAGCGCGTAGAACGAGGCGCCGCGCGCACCGGGCCGGAGGACGTATAGGCGCAGGTAGTCGCCCTTCTTGAGGCCGTCCACGATGTTGTCGAGCTGGGAGGGCTTGGTCACCTCCTTGCCGTTGGCCTCCAGGATGACGTCGCCCTCGCGGATATTGGCATCGGCCGCCTTGGAGACCCGCTTCACCCCCACCACCAGGAGCCCCTGGACGTCGTCCTCGAGGCGGTAGAAGCGGCGGGACTGGTCGCTGATGGCCTCGGTGGAGAGGCCCAGCTTCTCCTGGGCCGCCCCGCTGGACGACGGCTTTTCGCCCTCCTCCTCCTCGGCCTCCCCCTTGCGCTGGGTCAGGGTGAGGGTGAACTCTTTGGGCTTCTCGTCCCGGATGACGGTGACGGTCACCTTGGTCCCGGGGGCTTTCGAGGAGACGTAATGGATGAGATCGCTGGTCTTGGCCACGGTCAGGGCGTCCACCTTGACCACGATGTCGCCGTGTTTGAGGCCGGCTTTCTCGGCGGGGGAGCCGTCCTCGACCGACTCCACCAAAGCGCCCTTGGGCTTGTCCAGGCCGAAGGCCTTGGCGATCTCCTCGTCCACGTCGCGGATATGCACGCCCATGTAGCCGCGCACCACCTTGCCTTTCTCCTGGAGCTGGGTGCGGATATCCTTGAACTGGTTGATGGGGACGGCGAAGCCGATGTTCTGCCCCTGGACGGAGATGGCCGTGTTGACGCCGATCACCTCGCCGCGCATGTTCACCAGCGGGCCGCCGCTGTTACCGAAGTTGATGGCGGCGTCGGTCTGGAGGAAGTTCTCGAACGAGGAGGTGGCCTGCGAGATGCCGATCTTGCGCTCTTTGGCGGAGATGATGCCGCTGGTGGCGGTCTTGCCGTAGATGAGGGGGTAGCCGATGGCCAGGACCCATTCGCCGATCTCGACCCGGTCGGAGTCGCCCAGGGCGACATAGGGGAGGTCCTTGCCGTCATCCACTTTCAGCAGGGCCAGGTCGGTGGCCGGGTCCTTTCCGACGACCTTGGCCTTGACCTTGTGGTCGTCGGAGATGGTCACCTCCACCTCGTCGGCCTCCTCCACCACATGGTGGTTGGTCACGACGTAACCGTCGGGGGAAATAATGAATCCCGAGCCGCCGGAGCGCTGCTTCCGCTCCTCCCCCTCGTCCCCGGGGCCCTGCCGGTTGGGGCCGAAGAAGAAGTCGAAGAAGTCGTCGTGGGGCCCGACCATCCGGCCCCGCTGTTTCACGATCTTGGTGGTGGTGATGGCCACCACCGCCGGGCTGACGCGCTTGTTGATGGCGACGAAGTCGGGGGCCCCGGGGGCGGCGGGGAGCGCCTCCGCGGCCGGGGCGGCGGAGCTGTATCGGGCGTCGGCCTGGTCCGCGTGGGTGCGGCCGTCGATGTCCAGCAGTCCCGCCAGGACCATGCCGAAGATAACGGCGCCCAGGGCCAGCGCCAGGAGGGACCAGTTGATCTTCAAGAGTTTCATACACGACCTCCTCAGTCGGTTCGGGAATCTTTGTTCATACGAAAGTTCCCCCCGCCGCGTTTATAGCCATGCAAATCGAGCGTCACCAACGAAAAGCCCAGCCCCGCCAGCCGCTCCAGGAGCGCCTCGCGGCGGCCGTCGGCGAAGAGGCGGGGCATTTCCTTCGGCAGGAGTTCGAGGCGGCACCAGTCGCCATGGTGGCGGAGACGGAACTGGGAAAAGCCCATCGCCCGGACCAGAACCTCCCCCTCCTCCACCTGCCGAAGGGCTCCCTCGGTCACCGGGTTGCCGCGGGCGATGCGGGAGGCGAGGCAGGCGCTCTCCGGCAGGTCGTAGTGGGCGATGCCGAGGCGGCGGGCGTTGGCCCGGATCTCCTCCTTAGAGAACCCCAGGGCTTGGAGGGGGGAGTGAACCTCCAGCTCCTTCGCCGCCCGCGCCCCGGGGCGATCGTCGTCGGCGTCGCTCCCCTGGGTCCCCTCGACGAGGTGCCCAAACCCCCGCTCCGCCGCCAGAGCGCGCAGACGCTCGAAAAGATCCCGTTTGCAATGGTAGCACCGCATCTCGTCGTTGCGCCGATAGTCGGAGGACTCCAGCTCGCTGGTGGGGACAACGGCGTGGGGGATGCGGTGGGCGGTGGTGAACGCCCGGGCCAGCTCCAGCATGGCGCGCGGGACGGAGGGGGAGTCGCCGGTGACGGCCAGCATGCGCTCCCCCAGCTCTTGGCAAGCCACCAGGGCCAGGTAGGAACTGTCGATGCCTCCCGAGAGGGCCACAAGGCAGCCGGGATGGTCACGGAAGAAGGCCCGGAGATGGGCCTCCTTTTTAAGGGCGGTTTGCATGCAGAATTATCATAACAGCACGAACCGCCATTCTATTCATTCGGAAGCCGGGGCCGTCGGCGGCCGCCGCTGGCCGGTCCCCCGTCGCCCGCATCCGGGCCCGGAAATGGATTATGATGGAGGCCCGTTCTCAACGGGACCAAGGAGCGCGCATGCGACCCATCCTACGACTGTTGGACGACGCCCTCATCGGGCGAATCATCGACGAGGCCCGGACCCTCCTGGAGAAGCTCGGCGTGGAGGTGCAGGACGCGGACCTGTTGAACCTCCTTGGGGACCACGGCGCCGGGGTGGACCGCGCCGCCTCCCGCGCCTTCCTGCCCGGTCTTCTGATCGACAAGGCCCTCGCCTCGGCCCCGCGCGCCTTCCGGCTGTTCGATGTCCTGGGCAATCCCACCCACGGTTTCTCGGGTTTCAACGTCCATTTCACCCCCGGTTCCTCGGCCCTCAACGTCATGGACTGGCCGTCGCAGTTCGTCCGCCGCCCGGTCACCGCCGACTACGCCGCCTACGCCAAGGTGGTGCAGGGGCTGCCGCACCTCGCCGCCCAGAGCACCGCGTTCGTCTGCGCCGACGTCCCCGACGCGGTGGCCGACGCCTACCGTCTCTATCTCAGCCTCATGCTGGGGGAGAAACCGGTGGTGACGGGGGCCTTCACCGCCGAGGGGTTCCCCCTGATGCACGACCTCCTCGTGATCGCCCGGGGAAGCGCCGAGGCCCTCCGGGGGAGGCCCTTGGCGATCTTCTCCGCCTGCCCCACCAGCCCGTTGAAGTGGAGCCGCGACACCGCCCGCAACGTGGTGGACTGCGGACGCGCCGGGGTCCCGGTGGAGTTCATCGCCATGCCCATGGCGGGGTTCCTCTCCCCAATAACGCTCGCCGGCACCGTGGTCCAGCACACGGCCGAGACCCTCTCCGGCATCGTCCTCCTCCAGTGCGCCGCCCCCGGGGCGCCGTTCCTCTACGGCGGCTCGCCGGGGGTCTTCGACATCCGGTACGAGACCACGCCCATGGGGGCGGTGGAGACCATGATGATCGACGCGGCCTACAATGAAGTCGGCAAGGCGTTCGGGTTCCCCACGCAGGCCTACACCGCCCTCTCCGACGCCAAGCACCTGGACGCCCAGGCGGGGTTGGAGACGGGGATGGGGGCCATGCTCGCCGTCCTGGCGGGGATCAACAGCGTCAGCGGCCCCGGGATGATGGACTTCGAAAACTGCGTCAGTTTGGAGAAGCTGGTGACCGACCACGAGATCTGCGGGATGGCCCTGCGCCTGGCGCGCGGCATCGAGCCCCGGGAGGACTTCCCCGCCTTGCCCCGGTTCGAGGAGCTCCTCCGCGACGAGCACCTGCTCATCGCGGACCACACGCGGAAGTACCTCCAGCGGGAGATCGGGTTCCCCGGCCCCGTCCTGGATCGCGCCAGCCGCGCCCGGTGGACCGAGGAGGGGGGCGGCACGCTGGGAGACCGGGCCCGCGCCGAGGTGGAGCAGCTGATCAAGCGATGGACCCCCTCCCGCCTCCCGGACGACCGCAAACGCGCCCTGACGGAGCGGATGGCCGCGGCCGCACGGGCCGCCGGGCTGGACGCCCTGCCCCCGGTCCCATGAGGGACGCCTTCACCCTCCCCGCCGCCGCGGTCCTTCCCGGGCAGGACGAGGTGTTCGCCCTCCTCGGGATGCGGGGCCCCGGGCGCCACGGCGCCGCGGCGGCGGCGGCCCTGGAGGCGCTCGTGGGTCTGGTCCGGCCGGCGGGCGTGGTCCTGGACCTGCCCTTGGAGGCCCTCGGGGCCCTCCTGCGGGAGGGCGGGTGTCCCGCGGCGTCGCCCGTGGGGCGGGCCTTGGGGCGGTCGTTGCGGGCCGCCCTCTTCGCGGTCACCCTCGGCCCTGCGGCCGAAGCGCGCGTGGCCGAATGGTTCAAGGCCGGGGAGGAGCCTAAGGGGTTGCTGCTGGACGCCGCCGCCTCCTGCGCGGCCGATCGCGCCAGCCGGGCCGCCGTGGAGCGGACGCTGGAGCGGTGGGGGCGGGAGGGGGCCGTGCCCTCCGGCGCCGCGGCCCTGGCCTACAGCCCCGGCTACTGCGGCTGGCCGGTGGCCGGTCAGCGGGCCCTCTTCGCGGCACTGGGCCCGTCCGAGGCAGGGATCGTCCTCGGGGACTCCTGCCTGATGGCGCCGCTAAAGTCGGTCTCTGGGGCGGTCCTGGCGGGGCCCCCGGCGATCTTCGAGGACCCCTCCGACTATCCCTTTTGCGAAGGGTGCCAGCACCCCGATTGCGACCAACGGATGAGGAGCATGCCGGTATGGAACGGTTGAAGGAACTTTCCGAACTCGTCATCGCGGGCGACGCGGCCGCCGCCCCCGCCCTGGCGCGGGAACTGCTGGAGGGCGGGGCCGACCCCCGCGCGCTCCTCGACGGCGGCCTGGTCGCCGGGATGAACGCCGTGGGCGAGCGCTTCAAGGCGCGGGAGATCTTCCTCCCCGACGTCCTTCTGGCCTCCAAGGCCATGCTGGCCGCCCTGGCCGTCCTCCAGCCCCGGTTGGCGGGGGAGGAACTGCCCTCCCGCGGGACGGTCGTCCTGGGGACCGTGCAGGGCGACCTGCACGACATCGGCAAGAACCTGGTGGGCATCATGCTCCGGGGGGCGGGGTGGCGGGTGGTGGACCTGGGCAAGGACGTCGCCCCGGAGCGGTTTGTGGAGGCGGCCCGAGCCGAGGGGGCGGCGGTCATCGGCTGTTCGGCCCTCCTCACCACCACCATGGGGGCGATGCGCCGCGTGGTGGAGCTCGCCCGATCGGAAGGGCTGCCGGTCAAGGTCATCGTCGGCGGGGCCCCGGTCACTGCCGACTTCGCCGCCTCCATCGGGGCCGACGGCTACGGCTACGATGCCGGGCATGCCGTCGAGCGCGTCAACGAGCTGGCGGAGGGCGTCTGATGCGCGGCCCCTTCGCGGACCGGCTTCGCGCGGGCAAGCCCATCGTCCTCGACGGCGCGATGGGGACGGCCCTCCTGGCCATGGGGACGCCCCCCGGCCTGTGCCCCGAGGCCCTCAATCTATCCCACCCCGATTGGATCGCCGGGGTCCACCGCGGCTACCTGCAGGCCGGGGCAGACCTCCTCCTGGCCAACACCTTCGGCGCCTCGCCCCTGAAGCTGGCCCCCTACGGCCTCGAGCCCCGGACGGAGGAGATCAACCTCCGGGCCGTCAACCTCCTGCGGGACGCCGCGAAGGGGCGGGTCTGGCTGGGCGCCTCCATCGGCCCTTCCGGCCGGCTCCTCCTGCCCCACGGCGACGCCGATCCCGCGGAGGTGAAGGCGGGCTTTCGGCGGCAGGCCCGCGCCCTGGCCCTGGCTGGTGTGGACGCCTTCGTGGTGGAGACGATGACCGACCTGGCCGAGGCCCTCCTGGCCCTGGAGGCGTGCCGGGAGGCCGCCCCCGGCATCCCGGTCCTGGTCACCCTCACCTTTGACGAGACCCCGCGGGGGCACCGCACCCTCATGGGGCAGTCGGTGGATCGGTGCGCCGAGGCCTTGGAGCGGGCCGGGGCCGACGCGGTGGGCTCCAACTGCGGCATCGGCATCGAGTCCATGGTGGCGGTGGCCAGGCGCTTCCGCGAGGCGACCGCCCTCCCCATCCTCATCCAGCCCAACGCCGGGCTTCCCGTTCAGGATCTGGGGCGGTGGGTCTATCCACAAACGCCTGAGTTCTTTTCCAGTTACGCTTCGTCCCTGCTAGAAGCCGGGGCCACCCTCCTGGGCGGCTGCTGCGGCACCACCCCCGACCACATCCGGGCGCTGCGGCGGGTGGTGGACGGCGTGGAACAAGGCTTAGGGCTGAAGGCGGAAGTCTGAGGGCACAACGCCACCGGTGGGAGCGCGGCGGAAAAACTCCCCCAATTCCAGCGTTTTCAGCGGTTTCTGGCGGTTGACGGAATGTGGAAAATATGATAAAGTGGGGGGCTTAGAATAGCCCCTTATGAAGGAGGACGCGTCACCCGTGTTGCCCAAAGAGCAGAAAACCAACGTCATCGCCCAGTACCGCCGTCATGAGAAGGATACCGGATCGCCGGAAGTGCAGATCGCGTTGCTGACCGAGCGCATCAACCACCTCACCGAGCACCTGCAGACCTTCAAGAAGGACCACAGCAGCCGCCGCGGCCTCCTGAAAATGGTCGGCCACCGGCGCCGCCTCATCACCTATCTCAAGGCCCACGACATCCAGGCCTACGGACGGGTCATCGCCAGCCTGGGGCTCCGGAAGTAGTCCGGTCCACCCATGAAAAAACAGATCGAACGCACCGTCCTCCTGCACGGGGGAAAGAAGCTGACCCTTTCCAGCGGGAAGATGGCCATGCAGGCCGACGGCGCCTGCCTGTGCCGTCTCGGCGACACCATCGTCTTCGCCTCGGCCTGCTTCAACCGCGAGAGCAAGACCACCCAGGATTTTCTGCCGCTCACCGTTGACTACCGCGAGTACACCTACGCCGGCGGGCGCATCCCCGGCGGCTGGTTCAAGAGAGAGGGGCGCCCCACGGAGAAGGAAATCCTCACCTGTCGGCTCATCGACCGTCCGCTCCGGCCCCTCTTCCCCGACGGCTACAAGCTGGACACCCAGGTCATCGCCCTCGTCTTCTCCGCCGACGGCATCAACGACCCCGACGTCCTGGCCATCAACGCCGCCAGCGCCGCGGTCGCCCTCTCCCCTATCCCCTTCGAGCACCCCATCGGGGCCGTCCGCGTGGGCCGGCTGAAGGGGGAGTGGATCGCCGACCCCACCATGAAGGAGCGCGACGAGGCGGACCTCGAGCTCATGCTCGCCGCCACCGCCGAGAGCGTGGTCATGGTCGAGGCGGGGGCCCGCGAGGTTTCCGAGGCCGACCTGATCGCTGCCATCGCCTTCGGCCACGCCGAGATCAAGAAAATCATCGCCGGAATCCAGGCCATGGCCGCCGAGGCCGGCGAGCCCAAGTTCGAACTGCCGGTCGAGGAGGAGTTCCCCGCCGGGTACCTCGAGGCCATGGAGGCCCAGCACAAGGCGGCCGTCGTCGAGCGGCTTCTTCTCCCCGACAAGAAGGCCCGCTCCCTGGCCTGGAAGGCCTACAAGGACGAGGTCATCAAGGCCGTCCCCGAAGAGGACGAAGAGGGCCGGCGCCGCGCCAAACACGCCATCGAGGCGATCGAGTACAAGGTTGTCCGTTCCCTCATCCTGGACGAGGGCAGGCGGCTCGACGGCCGCCGAAGCACCGACATCCGCCCCATCGCCTGCGAGGTCGGGGTCCTTCCCCGCACCCACGGCTCGGCCCTCTTCACTCGCGGCGAGACGCAGGCCCTGGTCACCTGCACCCTCGGCACTGCCCGCGACGCCCAGATCATCGAGGACTTCGAGGGCGAGAGCGAGAACAAGTTCATGCTCCACTACAACTTCCCCCCCTTCTCCACGGGCGAGGTGAAGTTCATGCGCGGCTCCAGCCGGCGCGAGATCGGCCACGGCAACCTGGCCCGCCGCGCCCTCGCCCCCCTCGTTCCCGACGCCGACGCGTTTCCCTACACCGTCCGCCTCGTCTCCGACATCCTCTCCTCCAACGGCTCCTCCTCCATGGCCTCCATCTGCGGCGGCTCCCTCGCCCTCATGGACGCCGGCGTCCCCATCAAGAAACATGTGGCCGGCGTGGCCATGGGGCTGATGACGGAGGGGGACCGGTATGTCGTCCTCACCGACATCGCCGGGGCCGAGGACCACATGGGCGACATGGATTTCAAGGTCGCCGGCACCGCCGACGGCGTCACGGCGCTCCAGATGGACATCAAGGTCAGGGGGCTCTCCCTTGAGATCATGAAGGCCGCCCTGGAGCAGGCGAGAGCGGCCCGTCTCTCCATCCTGAGCCACCTCAACGCCTGCCTTCCCGCGCCCCGTCCCGAGCTTTCCCCCTTCGCGCCGCGCCTCTACACCCTCTATATCCCCAAGGACAAGATCGGCGACGTCATCGGCACCGGCGGCAAGATCATCCGCTCCATCATCGAGGAGACCGGCTGCACCATCGAGATCGAGGACGACGGCAAGGTCGTCGTCGGGAGCACCAGCGGCGATGCCGCCGACCGGGCCATCCAGCTCATCCGCGGCTACACGGCCGTCCCCGAGGTGGGGAAGGTCTATCGCGGGACCGTCCGCCGCGTCGAGACCTTCGGCGCCTTCGTCGAGATCATGCCCAACACCGATGGCCTCCTTCACGTCTCCGAGTTCACCGTCTTCCGCATCGGCGACATTAAGCAGATCCTCAAGGAGGGTGATCAGCTCGACGTTCTCGTCTCCGACATCGATCCCGACACCGGCAAGGTGCGCCTCTCGCGCAAGGCCCTCATCAAGGGCAACCCCGAAAAGGAGGCCGAGGACCGGGCGAAGTACCCCGAGGCCGGCAGCCCCGGTCCGCACCGGGACCGGCCCGAAGGGGGCGACCGCGACCGCCGCGGCGGACCCGGCCGGGACCGCCGGCCTCGGCGGTAACCGCGCCGGAACCCCATGGCCGACCCGGCCCCCGCTTTCAAGCGAACGCCCATGCACCCCGTTTACGGGGTGCATGTTGTTTTCATCCTCCTTCTGTGGGCCGCCTTTTTCTGGGCGGCCTTCGCGTTTCCGCCGGGTCCCTCCGCCATCCGCTCCGCGCGGCTGTTCTGGGGGCTCGTCGCCGCCGGGCTGGTCCCCGCGGCCGCGGGGTTCGTCCTCCTGCGCCGGGGGGGCCTCGCCGCGGAACCCGGGGCCATGTTCCGCCGGACCGTGTGGGGGGACGCCCTCACCGCCCTGGCGCTGGCCGTCCTCCTGGCCGTGTTTTGGCTCACGCGCGACGCCATGCTCTTCATGACCGCCTGCCTCGGGGGGCTGGTCGTCCTGCAGACCCACGTTCCCTTCGTGGACGACGAGGCCCTCGACCCGCCCGAACTGAAGGCCATCCTCGACGAGGCCGGGCTGAGGAAATAAGCTGAAATGAGGGACTGGCTCGGCGAAAACCCGGGACTGGCTCGGTTTCGGGGGTTTGGTGGTGAAACCGTTGCCTGTCCCTGCGGTTTTCGCTCTTCAGGTTTCGGGGGTGTGATGGATCGACCGTTGCCTGTCCCCACTTCAGTCAGCGCGGACGCCCGCCCGCGCTCCCGCCGGGAATAGCCGGCCGTCCCACGGTGTACTGAAGCAGATGGCCAAGCTCTCCCCCAGGAAACGCGGAGGGCTGTGGGCCGCCGGCGTCGCGGGCGCCCTCGTCCTCTTCCATTTCTCCATCTTCCCCTCCAACGACCGGGATTGGTCGCCCGACCAGTCGCGCCTGCCCCGCGCGGCCTTCGACGGACGGATGGCCCTCGTCAACCATGTGCGGAACTTCACCTACCGCTCGACCACCGACTACGATGCGGCCTGGTTCGACGCCGCCTACGACCTGGACAAGCTGGAGACGCTCTGGTTCGTCGTCGAGCCCTTCGGCGTGCGAAAGGGGGCGGCCCACACCTTCCTCTCGTTCGGCTTCGCCGACGGGCAGTTCCTGGCCGTCTCGGTGGAGATCCGCAGGGAGAAGGGGGAGAGCTTCTCCGCCGTCCTGGGGCTGCTTCGGAAGTACGAGTTGATGTATGTCGTGGGGACCGAGCGCGACCTCATCGGCCTGCGCGCGGCCCACCGGAAGGACCAGGTCTTCCTCTACCCCATCAAGGCCCCCCGAGAGAGGATCGAGGCGCTCCTCGTCTCCATGCTGGAGCGGGCCAACGCCCTGGCGGAGCGGCCCGAGTTCTACAACACCCTCACCAACACCTGCACCACCAACATCGTCCGGCACCTCAATGCGGTTGCCGAGAAGCCCATCTCCCCGTGGCGGCTCTCCGTTCTTCTCCCCGGCCATGCCGACCGGCTGGCCTACGATCGCGGGCTCATCGCCACCGACCTCCCCTTCGAGCAGGCGAAGCAGGCGTTCAACATCTCCGCGGCCGCCGCGAAGTATGCCGACAGCGCCAAGTTCTCCCAGCGCATCCGCGCGGGCCTGCCGGCTCGGCCATAATCTCTCGGAAGTCCGGAAAGATGGTATCCATATCCGCATTTCACGATTCAATCTAATCCCTTGACCCTCCCCTGCTTGGGGGAGTAAAGTGGCAAGGATAGCACAGATCTAAGCTGCGGAAAATGGAGGACTATTGAGCTTTGCGTAAGTAATGGAAAGTCTATTCCCATGGCGCCGACGGCAGATCCGAGGACAACACGAACGAGCGAAGTTTTTCTGGGGAGCGCCGGACTCGGCGGGTATTGCCGTGCAATTGAAGCCGAATGTCTTGCTTGTTGCGCAGGAGGCTATTGGCGGTATGCCGCTTGAAATCGTTCCAGATCTGCTCGACGGGATTGAGTTCCGGAGCGTAACCGGGAAAGCGCTCGAGATGAAGCCGGGGGTAAGCGTCGCGGACGGCATGGATCGCCGGTCCTTTGTGAATCTGGCTACCGTCCCACAGCAGGAGGACGGGTCCGCGCAGGTGCCGCAGCAGCCGGCGCAGGAATCGGGCCACCTGCACGGCCGTGAAGTTAGCCTGCCGAAACTGGACGTAGAGCCCCATCCGGGCGCGCTTGGGCGCCACGCTGAGCGCGGCGAGCGCCGAGATGCGCTCATGCTTGTAGTTGTACCGCACGATTGGTGTGCAGCCCTGCGGCCCCCACGTCCGCCGACGCGTCGGAACGAGCATGAAGCCACTTTCATCGAGAAAGGCGATGTGGGCCCCAAGTCTTCGCGCTTTTTTTTATTGCCGGCCACGTATGGCGCTTCCAACGGGCGATGGCCTCCTCGTCGCGTTGAATGGCTCGGCGGTCCGGCACCTGGCAGCTCCAGCCGCAGGACTGAAGTACGCGCCAGAGATGGCTGGGATGATACTGGACACCGAATTCCCTGCGAATCACGGCGGCGATGCGTTTCAGCGTCCACAACTCGTTGGGAAACCCGCACGCCTCGGCACCCTGAAGCAAGATCTGCGGAAGGCGTTCGCGTTCCCGCTCGGTCAGCTTCCGCGGCCGTCCCGGCGTCGGCCTCGAGGCCAGGCCGAAGTTGCCGCCCGCCTTCCACGCCCCTGCCCAGCGGTGTACGGAAGAGACCGAAGAGCGAAGGCGTCGCGCAATCGCGCTCAAGGACAAGCCTTGTTTCAACAATTCGACGGCACGCCGCCGACGCTTCTCCAAGCTTGCTGCGGATCCATGGGGTCTCATACACCATAGTGTCGCATCTTTCCATTATTTATGCAAATCTCAATAATTGCCGCGATGAGCAAAGGAAAAGTGGAGTTGAAAAGGCAGCCCAAAATCATCCTGGCAAGGGCAGGACAAATCGGTGAGGATGAAGCATACTGCTTTGAATTGAAGAGCCTGTTGCATAATGGAGCCTCCCTAACAGATGACCACAATAGATAGTGGCCTCACAGTGCGAAGCATGCATCATATCGTATGCATTTTTTGCATCTCTTCATTCAACGGCACCCTCTTGAGAGCCTGTCGCTGAATGCAACATCGGAGTTGGTTCGGCTGTTGATGCTGCTTGA
>CAZRVT010000070.1:0-14287 GCA_964603505.1 uncultured Holophagales bacterium
CTCGTAAAAGTACACGCCTCTACTCCTCGTAAAAGTGTACGCCTATTGACAACGCTATGGCCCCTTTCACCGGCGGGCGGTTTTACGCCCTAGGAACCAATATTGCCCATTTTGATCCTTATCCTTCGTTGGTGCTCTTCGACCATGACGGCCTCGTGGTGCGCAGCTGGCAGATTGGTCTTGGACTTGGTTATAGCCGCATGGTCACCACCGACGATACACTTTTCATTAACGGCATTGGACTGCTAATTCTCGACCAAGTGGGACGTTTCAAGCATCTGATTTACGGTTTGCCCACTTTGACAGATTTGAGCGCTTTTGAAAAGGATGCGGAAGGGCAATTGTGGTTGGGGGTCTTTCAGCATGACACCATTGAATCCGGAATATTCCGGATCAATGCGGAGGGAGAGGTGGGACCGTCCTACGCCCTCCGGCCCCAATTCACCTATGGGATGCCGGAGCATAGCGGATGGGTATCAGACATGGCCCCCCTTCCCGGTGGCGGGTGGGTCCTCGCCGGATTCATGAGATATTTCGATCCCGACAATCCGTGGGAGAAGCGGTGGAAATATTTCTCATGGCTGGCCGAGATAGGGGCCGACGGGGCGGTGCGGTGGGGGCAACTGCACCGGGACATGGATATCATCGGCATCCAGCGGAACAGCGACGGGCATCTCTGGGCCTACGGTTACCTGGAGCGGACCAGCAATATCCTCGAGAAAGCGGTGGTGATGCGCTTCTCGCCCCAGGGCGAGCCGGAGTGGGGGGTGGAGCGGGCGGAGGGCATCTACGATTGGGTCCTGAGCGACACCCTCGCGTCGGCGCCCGGCGGGGGCTTGGCGATGGGGTGGACGCAGGAGGGGCACCAGGAGTTGTGGTTCGGAATCCTCAAGCCCTCTAAAATCCAGGAGGGGTGCGAGGCGATCCTCCCGGCCGAGATTTCGGACCGGTGGCTGGGGCCGGTGGAGATTGACGTCCGCCCGATCGCCATCGAGCCGGTGGAGATGCCGCCGGTGGAGATTTGGGAGGAGCCCGTCGAGTTGTGGGAGGGGGAGGGGCAGGCGGGCGAGCGCTGTATCTTGGAAAACACGCCGCTAAGGAAGGCGCCTGGACTTCCCTGATAATCAATCTGGAAGGGTCAACGGATCGACTTGCGCCCACGGCCTGCCGGAATAGACCGCCGTAGGGGCACTACCCGTGGTGTCCCTACCATCGGGAGAAAGATCCGTCCCCTCCGCTAATCCAACAGGTGAACGAACAAGCCCGAGCGCAGTTTCGGCTCGAACCAGGTGGATTTCGGAGGCATGGTGTGCCCGGCGTCGGCCACCTTGAGAACATCCTCGATGCGGGTGGGGAAGCAGGCGAAGGCGGCGGCGAACTTCCCCGAGTCCACCTTGCGCTCCAGCTCCTCCATCCCCAGGATCCCCCCGACGAAGGCGATGCGGGGGTTGGTCTTGGGGTCGTCGATCCCCAGGTCGGGGCCGAGGAGGTTCTCCTGCAGGATGGAGACATCGAGCGAGCGGAGGAGGTCCCCCTCGGGGTAGATGCCCGGCCGGGGCTCCAACAGGAACCACCGCTTGTCCAAGTACATCCCGAACTGGTGCAGGGCGCCCGGCTTCTTCGCAGCATGCCCGGGCTTCACGGTGAACTTCTCCTCCGCCTTTTGCAGGAAGGCCTCGGGGGTGAGGCCGTAGAGGTCCTTGACGAGTCGGTTGTAGTCGTAGATGAAGAGCTGGTCGTGGGGGAAGATGACCGCCATGAAAAAGTTGTATTCCTCGCGCCCCGTGTGGGCCGGGTTCTCCCGCTTCATCTGCTCCCAGACCCTCCAGGCGGAGGCGGAGCGGTGGTGGCCGTCGGCGACATAAAAGGCGGGGATGCCGGCGAAGCCGTCCTTGATCAGGGCTTGAGAAGCGGCGTCGGAAACCACCCAGAACTCATGGTCCACGGTCCCGAACTGGTCCTTCGTCGTAAACTTGTAGACCGGGGGGGCCGCCGTCAGCGCTTCGAGCTTGGCGCCTAGGCCCAGGGTGTCGGGATAGGTGAAGAAGACCGGCTCGTTGTGGGCGCGGGTCCCCAGGATGTAATTGACCCGGTCGTCCTCCTTGGCCTTGAGGGTCTTCTCGTGGATCTTGATCCGCCCCTCGGCGTAGGCCTGACAGTCCACCAGGGCCACCAGCCCGGTCTGCTTCCGTCCGTCCATGGAGAGGCGGTAGAGGTAGAAGCAGGGGGCGGCGTCCTGGACCATGCGGCCGCCGCGGATGAGCGAGCGGAGGTTCTCCCCGGCCTTGCGGTACACCTCGGGGCTGTAGAGGTCGGTGCCGGCCGGGAGGTCGATCTCGGCCCGGACGACATGGAGGAAGGAGAGGGGGTTGCCCCGGGCGTAGGCCTCGGCCTCGGCGGTGTTGACGACATCGTACGGGGGCGAGGCGATCTTCTCGGCGAGTTCGGGGACGGGACGGACGGCGCGGAAGGGATGGATGTTCATAGGCCACGATTGTACGAAAAAGCACAAGGGGTGTCAATGACGGCAGACCGTAGCCGGTAGCCCGCAGATGGGGGAAAGGACCCGAGAGGCCGAGGGGTCCCGGGCACCTTCGGCCCGGTGGTAAGATGGAGACATGAGCGATCGTGCCTCCATCGGCTTCTTTTTTGCCTTTGGCTTCGCCGCAACCGCGGGGCAGGTGCTTCTTCTGCGGCTGGCGATCATTCTGGGCGGAGGGAATGAGCTGGTCCTGGGGGCCTTCTTCGGCGCCTGGTTCCTGGGGATCGCCCTGGGGGCCGCCAGGGGCCGGCGCGTGCCCTGGTCCCCGGCCCAGTTCCGCCTCCTCGCGGGGCTCCTGCCCGCCCTCCTCTTTCTGAACGCCGTCCTCGTGATGCTGGCCGCCGCGACGGCCCCCCCGGCGTGCGGGCACGGGCCCTCGCTCGGCCGCGGCATGCTCCTGGCCTCGGTCCTCGGCCTCCTGCCCGGCGCCGTCATCGGCTTCGCCTTCCCCGCCGGGGCCGCCGTCTCGCGGGGCATCGCCCAGCTCTTCCTGTGGGAGAGCGCGGGGTCGTGCGCGGGGGGGCTCCTGGCCTCGATCGTATTCGTGCGGTTCAAACCCTTCGGGGCCCTCGCGATCCTTGCCGTTGCAGGCCTGGCGCTGTTGCCGGGCCGGTGGCGTCTTTTGGCCTTCGGAGCCGGACTGGGATTGTGGGCGTCATGGGCCCCATTGGAGGATCTGCGCCTTCATGCATTCCATCCCGTCGGGCAAGTGGTCGTGGAGGCCGACAGCCCCTATCAGCACATCCTGCTGACCGAGTATTCGGGCCAGCGGGCCCTTCATCTGAACGGCCAGGTGGCAGGGCAGAGCCCCGATCCCGCGAGCGCTCTGCGCTGGCGGATCCTGCGGGAGCTGTCCGGTGGTCGGGGGGAGGCCGCGTTGCTGTCCGGCTGGCCGGGGGGAACCGAGAAGGAGGCGGGACCCGTGCGGTGGATCCAGCCGGACCGCACCCTGGCCCGGCTGTTCGCGGAGACGGAGGCGAGCGGCCTCCGCGCGACGGTCGCCGATCCCCGGGCACTTCTGTCGTGGGAGCGGGCGCGCTTTGCCCTCATCCTCCTCGACTTGCCGCCCCCCGTTTCCGTGGCCCAGGAGCGGTTATTCACGCGGGAGTTCTTCGAGGCCGCCGCCGGCGCCTTGAGGCCTGGCGGGGTGCTGGCGGTCGTTCTGCCCGCTCCGGAGAATTACTGGGGGGCGGAGATCTCCCGGCTCTCGGCTGGGCTCACCCGGACCCTGCAGGCCGCCTTTCCAGAGGTGGTGGCGGCGGTCGGCCCGATGCCCCTCCTGCTGGCCTCCAATGATCCGGGAGCGCTCTCGGCCCGGTTGGGCGCGCTTCGGAACGGGGAGGAGGCGTCTCTCTACTCCGCACTGTTCCCTCCGGAGCGCATGGAGGCGTTCCGGCGCCGCATGGCTGCTCTTCCGGGCCGGCTGGCCGCCGATGCGCGCCCGTTTTCCTATCTGGACGCCCTGGCCGTGAAGGAAAAAATGGACCGGCAGGTGCCGGTGGCCGGGGCCATCACGGCCCTTGCACCGTGGTCCCTGGCCCTGTTCTGGCTGGGCGTCCTACCCTTCCTGCCCCGCCGGAACCGGCCCCTCGCCCAGGTCTTTTCGTCGGGTGTCCTGGGCATCGGGCTGTTCCTCCTCCTATCCCTCCGCTACCAGGCCGCCCATGGGGTCTACTACGGGGCGGTGGGCATCCTGACCGGCTTGTTCATGCTGGGGCTGGGTATCTCCGCGCCCCTGGGCCGGCGGCTGGCCGTCCGCTCCGCGGCGCCCTGGCTCCCCGACGCGGCTTCCCTGGGGCTCTTGGCCGTCCTCCAGGCCATCCCCTCTGCACCGTCGTGGATCTTCGGTCTGCTATTCGCCCTGAGCGGGGCGGTCACCGGCTTGCCCTTCGTCTGCCAGGGGATTCGGCTGGGCGACGACCCGGCGGCCGCCGCCCGAATGCAGTTCCATGACCATCTGGGGGCGGCGCTCGGGGCCGTGGCGTCGGGGCTCCTGCTGATGCCGTTGCTGGGCTTGACGGGAACGGTGTTGGCGCTGGCGGGGATGAAGGGGGTGTCGCTGGTGCTGAATCTGAGGGCTACGCCGACTTGACCCCCCACACCGCGTAATCCTGGAACCCGAACAGCAGTTCCTCCGCGGCCTGGGGCAGATGGAGCTCGGGGCGCGGCGGGAAGGGATGCAGGAACCGGACCTCCACGGACTTGAGCCCGGCCTGCTCCAGGTAGAACTTGAGCGTCTCCGGGTGCCAGGGGGTGCGGTGGTCGGGGTCCTTGTGCCAGTTGAGGAAGGCGGCCAGGGAGGAGGGGTTGGGGGTCTCGAGGAGAAGCATCCCCCCCGGCTTCAGCCGGTCGAAGGCGAGGCGGAGGAGGTCGCGGGCTTCGGCGGCCGTGAAGTGCTCGATGAAGTGAAAGGCGGTTACGGCGCCATAGGGCTCACCCGCCTTCTGCAGAAACTCGAAGAGATCGGCCTGGACGAAGGAGAGGGCTCTGGCCTGGAGAGAGGCGGTCAGAGCCGGGTCGCGCTCCACGCCGAGGGCAGGGATGCCTTTCGAAGTCAGGAGTTCAAGGAACTCGCCCCGCCCGCATCCCAGGTCCAGGACGGGACGGCGGTCCGCGAGGAGCTCCAGGTAGGGCTCCTGGCCCTTCCGGACGGCATCAGGGGTTCCGCGGAACACGTCCTCGAACTGGGCGTAGTGAAGGGAACGGGCGGCTTCACGCGCCTCCGCCGGGGCCAACGGGACCCCCTTCTCGAGGAGCGCCCGCATTTGAAGGAGACGGGCCAGGGCCCACTCGGCCTTTATGTCCACCGCCTCCAGCCCGAGCTTCTGCCCCTCCAGGAGGGCGGGGACCTTCTCGTCACGCAGGGCAAGAACCTCCCGCTGGAGCCCGTCGAAGGCCTCCTGATCGGCGCGCCGGTGCTCATCGACCGCCGCCCGCAGGGCGCCGAGGTCCTCCTGCAGCCGGCGCTCCAGGGAGGTCAGGCGGGTCGCCTGGGCCTCGAGCGTCCTCAGGACGAGGAGGTTGAACTGCCGCTGGGTTTCCCGCCGCGACGCCGTGGCCAAGTCGCCCAGCGGCCGGAGCAGTTTCTTGAGCAGGACGATAAAGCCGCCCAGTCGCCGATGCGACGTGGGCGGCAGGTGTTGATCCGCTTCGAAGAGGGACTTAAAGTCGGGATTAGGCCTGGTCTCCGGACTCACCGACGACCTCGATCTTGAGGACCGCCTCGACTTCCTTGTGCAGTTTCAGGGTGACCTGGTGGGCGCCGGCCCGCTTGATTGGCTCGTCCATGTGGATCCGGCGCTTGTCCACGAGAATGCCCTTCTGTTCCAGAGCGTCGGAGATCTGCTGGGGGGTGACGCTGCCGTAGAGGAGGTTCTCCTCGCCCACGCGGGCGGGGAGGGTGAGGAGGAGGGCCTCGATCTTTTTCTTGAGATCCTCGGCCTTGGCCTTCTCCCGGATGTTCTTGAGGTCCCATACCCGCCGCTCGGACTCGAGGCGGTGGAGGTTGCCGGGGGTGGCGGGCCAGGCGAAGCCGCGGGGGATGAGGTAGTTCCGGGCATATCCGTCCTTGACGACGACGGTGTCGCCCTGGGAGCCCAGCTTGTCGTGATCTTGGATGAGGATGATCTTCACGGCCGGCCCCCTATCCCTTGACGAACGGAAGGAGCGCCATGACGCGGGCGTTCTTGACGGCGTCCTCGACCTTCCGCTGGTGCCGGGCGCAGTTGCCGGTGAGCTTCCGGGGGAGCATCTTGCCCCGCTCGGTCACGTAGTTGTCGAGGAGGCGCATGTTCTTGTAGTCGACGTAGTGCATCTTCTCCTCGCAGAACCGGCACTTCTTGCGGTGTCGGAAAAAGAACTTTTTCGGCGTCGGCATGATCAGGCCTCCTCTTTCTTCTGGCCCGGAAGGGGGATCTTGGCCTTCCGGTAGGCCTCGTCGATCCGGAGGATCAGGTGGCGGAGGATCCCGTCCATCTGCTTCAGCTTGGTTTCCACCCGGGCGAGGAAGTCGTTCGGGCCGCTGAAGTAGACGATCTGGTAGATGCCCTCCATTTTTTTCTTGATGGGGAAGGCCAGCCGCCGTTTCCCCATTTCGCGCGTTTCGAGGATCTGCCCTTTCTCCTGGACCAGCGTCTGCACCTCGCCGTAAAGCTCGGTGCGCTTGTCTTCGGGCAGGTCCGCGGCGGCGATGTAGCACAACTCGTAGATGCGCATGCGGACTCCTTATGGACTGAATTTCTCAGGCTTCTCCCTCAGGCGGGGAAGCAAGGAGACCCTATTATAGCAGAAAAGGGGCCGCGGGGGAAGGGGGCGAGGGATTACAGCGGATGGGAAAAGCGTTGCATCAGGCGGACCAATACTGTTATCGTAAAGGATGCCGAGCCATGGAACGCCATATTGGGATCGTCGGACTGGGCCCTGCGGGGGGCTTGATGGCCGCTTATCTGGCCCGCGAGGGGTACCGCGTAACCGGCGTGGAGGGGTGGGCCGAGCACCGGGCGGCCGTTGCCGGCCGGGGAATGGAGGTGCGGGGCTTGGAGCGGTTCGGCCCGATGTCGTTCCCCGTCGTGGAGCGCTTGGAGGATCTGGAGGCCCGCGACCTGGATGCCCTCGTCCTGGCCGTCAAGATCCACGACGCCCTGGCCCTTCTGCCCCGTCTCGAAACCCTTCCGGACGACCTTCCCATCGTCCTTCCGCAGAACGGGCTGGATGTGGAGCTCCCCTTCGTCGAACGCTTCCCCCGGCGCCATTTTATTCGGATGGTCGTTAACTACGCCGGGGTGGTCCCCGGACCGGGGCGCATTCGCCTCTCTTTCTTCAACCGCCCCAACCACGCCGGGTGCCTGTGCCAGCGGTGCGGCGGGGGGCACGCCGCCCCCTTCGCTGCCTGGCTCACCCGAACCGGACTCGAAACCGCCGTCGCCCCCGACATCGCGACCCGGGTGTGGGAGAAGGCGGTCCTCAACGCCGTCCTGGCTCCCATCGCCGCTCTGTTGAACGTGTCCATGGGGGAGGCCCTTCGGCAGGAGGCCGTGGCCCGCCTCTCCGCCCACCTCCTCCGCGAATCGCTGGCGGTGGCCGGCGCCGCCGGGTACCCCTTCAGTCCCGAGTTCGAGGCCTTTTGCCGGGATTACCTCTCCCGGGGGGACGGCCACCGCCCCTCCATGCTGGTGGACCTGGAGCGGGGCCGGGAGACCGAGATCGACTACCTCAACGGGCGCATCTGCGAATACGGGCGCCGCCACGGCGTAGCGGTGCCCTACAACGAGGCGCTCACCATCATGATCAAGGCCCGGCAATCGCTCAATGCAAGCGTTCGCCCGAGCTAAAGAGCTGCTGGCAGCCTATTACCGCGGAATGGCCGGTGCGGGGCGGCCCGTGGCTTGGTGCAGCGCCATGGGGCCGGTGGAGGTGCTGCGCGCCCTTGGATTCGAGGTCTATTTCCCCGAAAACCACGCCGCCGCCCTCGGGGCCCGCCGCCTCCAGGACCCCTGCATCGCCGCCGCCGTCCGGCATGGCTACAGCCCCGACGCGTGCTCCTATCTCCTGGCCGATATCGGCGCCTTCCTGGAGGGGCGCAGCGGCCTCGACCGCTTGGGTTTGGAGCGGGTCCCGCCGCCCGCCGTCCTGGCCTGCAACACCAATCAGTGTCGCGAGGTGCTGGAGTGGTTCGCCTTCCATGCCCGCGGCGCCGGGGCCCCCCTTGTCTCCATCCGGACCCCGAGGCCCGTGGGGGAGGGGGGGCCGGCGTTGGAGGGTTACCTGCTCGACCAGTGGCGGTCCGCCGTTGGGGCGCTCGAGGAGATCGCGGGGCGTTCCCTGGATCCGGGACGCCTGCGGGAGACGGTGGGGCTTGCGGCGGAGGCCTCGCGGGCTTGGGAGGCGTTCCTCCGGCTCAACGAGGGGGACGGGTTCCGGCACGACCTCGGCGACGACCTTATCCTCATGGCCCCGCTGGTCGTGCTGAGGGGAACCCCGGAGGCGGCGGGCTTCTACCGGGACCTTCTTGCGGAGGCGAGGGGGCTGCCCGATCGGCCGGTGAAGCGGCGGATCTTCTGGGAGGGGATGCCGGTGTGGGGGAAGTTGCGGTTCTTCCAGCAGTATCTGGGGAGCCGGGACGCGGGGGTGGTCGCCTCCACCTACTGTCTCTCCTGGGCCCTCGACCTGGACCCCTCGGAGCCCCTGGAGTCGCTGGCGCGGGCCTACGCCGGGCTCTTCATCTGCCGGGACGAGGCGTGGAAGGAGGCCTGGCTCGAGCGCGAGGTCCGCGCCTTCCGGGCCGGCTTGCTCCTCTTCCACGAGGCCCGCACCTGCCACACCAACACCAACACCCGGTTTCGAATGCCGGAGCGGATGGAGGAGAGGACGGGCGTGCCGTCGCTGGTCCTGCACGGCGACATGGTGGACGCCCGCCACTTCTCCGAGGCGGAGACCCGCCAGCGCCTGGACGCCTTCTGGGAGACGCACGCGTGAAGGCCGGGCTGGACCTGGGGTCGTCGTACCTCAAGATCGTCGCCGGCCCCTCGCCGGGGAGGGTCACCCTGCGGCGGGCGGCGGCCGCCGCTCTCGACTACCGGGGCCCCCTGGAACGCGCGGGCGTAGCGGCGCTTCTGGATCGGGGGGACGCCCTCCTGACCGGGTACGGCAAGGAGGCCTTCGCCGCGGCCTCGCGCAACGAGGTCACCTGCCTGGCGCGGGCGTGGCGGGAGGCCGGCTACGGCGACGGGACGCTGGTGGACATCGGGGGCCAGGACATCAAGGTTCTCCTCTTTCGGGAAGGGCGGCTGCGGCACTTCAAGTTCAATCGTCGGTGCGCCGCCGGCACGGGCTCCTTCATCGAGTCGCTCTGCCACCGCCTGCGACTCTCTCCGAAGCGGCTGAGGGCTCTGGCGGCCGCGTCGAACGAAGCCCCGCCGCTCAACAGCTTCTGCACCGTCTTCGCCGCCACCGAGGTCCTCGACCGCGCCCAGCGCGGCGAGCCCCTCCCCCGGCTGGCGCGGGGGGCCTACGCCGCCGTGGCGGCCCGCGTGGTCGAGGTGGGGGAGTTGGAGGCGCCGGTTCGGCTCTGCGGCGGCTTCGTGGCCCACCACCCCGTGGTGCTGCCAGTCCTGCAGGCCATGGCGCCAGGCCCGATCACGGTTATCCCCCGGCCCCAGTTCTTCGCCGCGTGGGGGGCGTTCCTGCTGGCTTGGGAAGGGGGGGACGATGCCTGAAACCCTTCGCGCGCGGTTGCCCCTTGGACGGGTGGAACGCTCCGTGGGGCGTCTGCTTCTTCGGGCGGCGCGGACCCACCCCGAAATGCGGTTCTACCATGAACTCCATCCGACGGAGGACCGCAGCGCCACCTGGCAGGAGGCGCTCGGGCACATCGCCGCGGTGGCGGACGCTTTCCGGGCGTGGGGGTTGAAGAAGGGGGACCGGGTCGCCTGCCGGACGGTCAACGGCTATCCGATGCTCCTCTGGGAAGCGACCGCCCTCTGCTCCGGGGTGGTCTCGGTGCCGCTCTACGCGGGCCTCGACGACGCTCGAACGCGCGACCTTCTCCGCAAGGTGGAACCGAAGGCCTTGCTTGGGGAGGGGGCGGCCCGCTTGCTCCGGGGGCTCCCCGGCGGAACGCGGCCGGTGGAGCCGGCCCGGCTGGAGGCCATGTGCGCGGCGCCGGGGGATGCGGCCGCGCTGGAACGGGCGGTCCGGGGCGTCCTGCCCGGGGACATCGCCCTTCTCCAGTTCACCTCCGGGACCACCGGCCGCTTCAAGGGGGTGCTCCTGACCCACCGGAACCTGTGCTCCCAGCAGCGGGCCTACGAGCTCGTGTGGGAGGTCCCCCCCGGAAGCCGGTTCCTCTCCCACCTCCCCTGGCACCACTCCTATGGCGGGGCCTCCGAGCGCCTCACCGCCCTTTGTCGGGGAGCGAAGATCTTCCTGGAGCCCTCGGGGGGGCGCGACCCCGAGCGACTGCTCGCCGCCTGGGGACGGGTGCGTCCGACCCATTTCTGCTCGGTCCCCAAGGTCTTCGTCCGGCTGATGAACCGGTTGAAGGGCGACCGGGCCGCCGAACGCGCCTTCTTCCATCGGGACTTGAACATGCTGTTTACCGCCGGAGCGCCGCTCCCGGCGGAGTGCACCCGCTATTTCATGTCGCGCGGCGCCAGGATCATGGAGGGGTGGGGGCTGACCGAGACCTCTCCCACCGTGACCATGACCGACCCGGGCGAACGGCGCATCCACAGCGTTGTGGGGCGGCCCATCCCGGGCGTCCGGGTCCGGGTCGCCCCCGACGGGGAGATCCTGGTGAAGGGACCCAATGTGATGAAGGGGTACTACCGGGAGCGCGCCCTCACCCGCGCGGCGTTCGACTCCAGGGGCTGGTTCCGGACGGGCGACCTGGGGGCCGTGATGCCGGAAGGGCTGCGCATCCTCTGCCGGCGCGACGGCGTCCTGAAGCTGCTCAACGGGGAAAAGGTGGCCTCCATGCCCATCGAAGAGGCCCTCGCCCTCTCCTCCCTGCGGATCCAGCACGCGGTTGCCGTGGGGCATGGGCGCGGGTTCGTGGCGGTCCTCCTATTTCCCGACCCGGAGCTTCTGCCGGCCCTTCGGCAGGGGGGCGTGAAGGCCTTCGCCGGGCTGGAGCGGGGCCTCCTGGCGGCGCTGGCGCCCTTCCGGAACACCTACGGGGAGGTGCGCGCCGCCGCGGTGATCCCACGGGAGTTGTCGGTCTCCGACGGGGAACTGACGCCGACCCTAAAGGTCGTCCGGAACGCCGTGATCGAACGGTGCGGGGAATGGCTGGAGGCGATCTACCGGGAAGGGAGCCGGCCCCGGCTCGAGCGCTTCATCCTGCGCCTCGGCTAACGCTTCCGCCCCTCCCAGTCGCGGAAAACGCTCCAAAGGAACTTCAGGTCCCGCTCCGAAGCGCGGAGCCCCTCCAAAATCCCGTAAAGGCGGGCCCGCCCGTGGCGGTGGTCTCCCTTCCGGAGCACTCCCGCCGCCGTGAGGCCGTCGGCGACCGCGCGCGCGAAGCGTCGGCGCTGCTCCAGGCCAGCCTCGGGGGGTTCCGGGCGGGGCCGGCGGGACCACTCGTAGAGGAACAAGCCGACGGCCATCGCCAGGTTCAAGCTTCCGGGCTCCCCGGCCGCCGTGGGAACGGTGGCCAGGGCATCCATCGCCTTCAGCTCCCTCGTGTTGAGCCCCCGGGATTCGTTTCCAAAGACCAGGGCCGGGCGCTGGGCGTGGGCCAGGAGGGGAGGAACCTCCCAGGGGAGGAAGCGGTGCGAACGGTAGCGCCCCCCCAACCGGGTGGTCCCCACCAGAAGATCGAACCGGGGCCGCAGCTCCTCCAGCCGATCGAGGACGCGGGCGGCCTTCAGCACGGAGCCGCCGCGGAGGGCGAATTGCCGGGCGCGGGCCGAACCCGGATCGCACCGGGGGGCCACCAGCACCAGGTCGGTGAGCCCGAAGTTCGCCATCGCCCGGCAGGCCAGGCCGAGATTGATGGCATACCGGGGTTCCACCAGGACGACAGCGGGCTGCTCCACGGGCACATCATAGCAGGCCCGCCGGCCCGGGGCAACCGCAGGCCCAAAGGGCTGAAAAAGTTGCATAATACGGGCCGTTCGGCTATAATTCAACCTCCCCTATGAATCACCCCGTCCTCATCCTCGATTTCGGCTCGCAGTTCACCCAGCTCATCGCCCGGCGGGTCCGGGAGCTGGGGACTTTCTCCCTCATCCAGCCCTACTCCACGCCCCTGGAAACGATCCGGGCGATGCAGCCCTCGGCCCTCATCCTCTCGGGCGGGCCGCAGTCGGTCTACGGGGAAAAGGCGCCGCGGGTGGGGCGTGAACTGCTGGAGCTCGGGATCCCCACGCTCGGCATCTGCTACGGCATGCAGCTGGTCTCCTTCCTGCTGGACGGAACGGTGGTGCCGTCCAATGAGCGGGAGTACGGCCACACCATGATCACCGTGGACGCCGCGCACCCCTTGTTTCTGGGGACCCCGAAGGAGCAGAAGGTCTGGATGAGCCACGGCGACAAGGTGGGAGAGGCGCCGCCCGGGTTCAAGGCGCTGGCCGCCTCCTCCCACACCCCCCTGGCCGCCTTCGCCAATGACAAACGCCGCATCTACGGGGTGCAGTTCCACCCCGAAGTGCACCACACCGACTACGGTACCACCATCCTCAAGAACTTTCTCCATCTGGCGAAGGCGAAGGAGAACTGGTCGCTGCTCTCCTACAAGGACCACCTCATCCGGGACATCCGGCAGCGGGTGGGGAAGGCCCGCGTCATCGCCGGCCTTTCCGGCGGGGTGGATTCCACCGTCGCCGCGTCGCTCGTGGCCGAGGCCATCGGCAAGAACCTCACCTGCATCCTGGTGGACACCGGCCTCCTGCGCAAGAACGAGGCCGACGAGGTGATGGGGTTCTTCGCGAAGTATCACCTCGATATCCGCCAGGTGGACGCCGGGCCCGAATTTTTCGCCCGGCTCCAGGGGGTGGAAGACCCGCAGGAGAAGCGCAAGATCATCGGCCATCTCTTCTACGAGGTCTTCGAGCGCGAGGCCAAGGCCCTCGGCGACGCCGAGTTCCTGATGCAGGGGACCCTTTACCCGGACGTCATCGAGTCGGTGCCGGTCTATGGCCCCTCCTCGACCATCAAGCTCCATCACAATGTCGGGGGGCTCCCGGAGAAGATGAACCTCAAGATCATCGAGCCCCTCCGGGAGCTCTTCAAGGACGAGGTGCGCCGGCTGGGAACCGAGCTGGGCATTCCGCGCACCATCATCGGCCGGCATCCCTTCCCGGGACCCGGGATGGCCGTGCGGATCCTCGGCGAGGTCACCCCGGCCAAGGTCCGGGTTCTGCAGGAGGCCGACGCCATCTTCCTGGAGGAATTGCGGGCCGCGAATCTATACGACGAGATCAGCCAGGCCTTCGCCGTCCTCCTCCCCGTCAAGAGCGTCGGGGTGATGGGGGACGAGCGCACCTACGAGAACGCCTGCGTCCTGCGGGCCGTGGTCACCACCGATTTCATGACGGCCGATTTCGCCCGCATTCCGCACGAAGTGCTGGGCCGCACGGCGGCCCGGATCGTCAACGAAGTCAAGGGGATCAACCGGGTGGCCTACGATGTCACCACCAAGCCGCCGGCGACCATCGAATGGGAATAAGTCTGGTGTCGGTGGCGAGCAACGCCGGCGGCTCCCTGACCGGGACCGGCCGCAAGTGCGCCTCCTGCGGGCGGCACGCCTCCGGACGGCTCGGGCCCGGCGACGCTTGAGCCCGTTTCGGCCGGCCGTCCAGCCATCCATCCGTCAATCCATCGAAGGAGCGCCGGTCCCGGTTGGGGACGGCGCTGAACGCAAACGAAGGAGGTAACATGAAAAAGGTACTGATCCTCGGCGCCGCGGGGCGGGACTTCCACAACTTCAACACCGTCTACCGCGACAACCCCGCCTACAAGGTCGTGGCCTTCACCGCCACCCAGATCCCCGACATCGAGGGGCGCACCTATCCCCGCGAACTGGCGGGCAAGCTCTACCCCAAGGGCATCCCCATCCTCTCCGAGAACGACCTTGAGAAGATTTTGGAGAAGGAGAAGCCCCACCAGGTGGTCTTCTCTTACAGCGATGTCCCCCACGAGCATGTGATGCACCTCGCCTCCGTGGCCAACGCCCACGGGGCCGAGTTCGTCCTCCTGCCCGCCTCCGCCACGCAGATCAAGGCGAAGGTCCCCGTCATCTCCATC
>CAZRVT010000071.1:0-14206 GCA_964603505.1 uncultured Holophagales bacterium
TCCCGCTGCGACCGGGCCTTCCGGCCCGCCAGACGCACGACTACAAACGGCATGGGACCACGACTCTGTTCGCGGCCCTGCGTATGCTGGACGGACGGGTACTCGGGGATTGCATGCCCCGCCACCGCCATCAGGAGTTCATCCGGTTCCTGAAGAAAATTGATGCAGAGATTGCGCCGGAACTTTCTCTCCATTTGATTGTAGATAACTATGGGACCCATAAACACCCTCGCGTCAAGGCCTGGCTCCAACGCCACCCCCGCTTCCATCTGCATTTCACCCCGACCTCCAGCTCATGGCTGAACCTGATCGAGCGCTGGTTTCGCGAGCTGACGGATAAGCGCATCCGTCGCGGCACCTTCCGCAGCGTCCGCTCCCTGATCGACGCCATCTATGATTATCTGAACAATCACAACCAAAACCCTCGCGTCTTTGTCTGGAGTGCTCCCGTCGAGCGCATTCTGGCCAAAATCACTAAATGTAAAGAAGCGTGTGAGACACTACACTAGGCAATAATCACGCATGAGGGCGCACATCCGTGCGCCCTCATGCCGTGAACTGTGGAGCGACTAAGGCGTATAGGTGAAGCCGCTTGGCAGGGAGCCCTCCCCGCCGTCGGGGTTGATCACCGTCACCGTCACCGCCCCCGCCGCGTGGGCCGGGGTGGCGCAGTCGAGCTGGCTGGCGCTGACCCTTGTCACCCCCGTGGCCGCCGCTCCGCCGAAATAGACCCGAGCCCCCTGCTGGAACTCCAGGCCCAGGACGCTCACCGGGGTCCCCCCCGCCGCCGGGCCCGTGTTGGGCAGGACCACCCCCACCTGGGGGGGCACTAGGGCGTAGTTGTACACCTTATAGAAATAGGCATGGCCCGCCGCCGGGACATCGGCGTCGGGGTGGCAGCGGGTCTCCTCGGCCAGCCCCCCCGCCGTTAGCAGGTCCCCGGCGGTGAAGAAGGGGTCGTCGAGGGAGCGGTAGACGAAGTAGTAGCCGTCGATGGCGCCGTTCTCCCCCACGGTGGAGGTCAGGGAGCAGGTGCCGGGGGGGTGGACCCCGTCGGGCCACTCCAGCACCGCCGCCCCCCCGCCCCCCTTGAGGGCCCGGACCGAGAGGGGCTTGTCGTCGGAGGCGCTCAGGGGGTTGCGGCCGTTGTTGCGCTCCGAGCCGTCGTTGTCGCCCCCGCCGTCGCTGTCGCCACGGCAGGGCTTCGTCGCTCCGTGGAACTCCTGGAAGCTGGTGAGGTAGTCCTTGTCGGGGTCCCCGCCGGAATCGGATGATTGCCAGTTGAGGCAGGCGGAGTTCTGCTGTTCGTACACGTCGGGGAGCTTGTCGCCGTCGAAGTCGGCGATGGGGATGGAGAAGGTCTTGGCGTATTCCCAGGTGGAGCCGTATTTCACCCCCTCGGACCCGCTCCCGTGGTCCTGGCCGGACTCCGTCACCTGGGCGATGTTGCCCGCCTGGTCCACCGCCTGGACGAAGTAGGTGGTGGTCCCCAGCAGGGCCGTCGTCCCCTCCCAATACCCCGCCCCGGCGTTCTCCGTCAGGTCCAGCGACTTCCACGCCGGCGTCAGGAGTCCCTTGTCCTGGTAGGTGACCAGGACGCGGTAGAGGCCGGAGGCGTCGGTGGCCTTCACCCGGAAAGTGGCGTTGAGGCCGGAAAGGGAGTGGTACCGCTCGTTGAAGGTGATGCTCCAGGAGTTGAGGGTGCCCGTCTCGCCCGCAGCGCCGTCCACCACCTTCAGCGTCCAGTTCCCGTCGGCCGCCAGGCCGTCGAGAACGGAGAGGCTCCCCTCGGGCCGGTAGGTGCCCCGGAAGGGGGCCACGCCGTCGGTGACCGCCTGGGTGGCGTCCATGTCGAAAACGGTGTGGCGGACCGGCGAGGTCTGGCCGCCGTAGTCGTCCCCGTTGCCGCCCCGGGCGTTGCTCAACAGGACCTCGGAGGCGTTGGGGGCGATGAGGGAGAGGCGGAGGTCGCCGGTCCGCGCGTGGGTGATGTTGAGGATCACGTTGATGTCGGTGATGGCGGTGATGCCGCTGCCGGAGACCGTGCGGGAGGACAGGAGCCCGGCCGGGTTGTTGTCGGGGATGGCCTGGGGGAGGCCGGATGCGGCATAGGTGGCCTCGGTGGCCCCGCTCAGCGTGGGGGCGGTGGTGTCGGTGGAGTTGATGTGGTAGTAGACCGCGAACTGCATGTTCCGGTACCGGTTCTCCACGCACTCCTTGGCGACGGTGTCGTAATCCTCGCAGTAGCCCGTGTACACCACCATGTTGACATATTCCTTTTCCTCTGAATTTCGCAAGGTGGCGGTACCTGAAGGGGATGTTGAGCTCTGAAGGCCCGGGGTGAAACTTCCTATGGACGGCAACGGCCCCGCGTCAGGGTTGGGATCGTTGGGGGTGGCCTTGGGGACCGCCCCCAGGGGCATGAACCCGGGCTCGGGGTCGTGCAGGGCGCCGCCGGTGAAGAGGACGCCGTGGGGCGTGGTGCCCGAGAGGTACGACTCGTAGATGAACTTTGGCTGGATGGCGTCGCCCGTCTCGCCGGAGGCGTAGTTGTTGAGGGTGTAGTATTCGCCGTAGTAGGTGTCGCCGGGGTCCACCGAGGGCTTCTCGCACCCGTCGGCGTCGGGGTCCACGCACACCTCGTGCAGCTGGTAGGTGCCCAGGTCGGAGAACCGGAAGTTGTGGAGCAGTTCCGTCAGCCCGGAGGGAAGCTCCGCGTTCGCGGTGGTGCGCATCTCCTTGTCCAGGCAGACCCCCCGGGCACATCCGTGGTCGGGGCCGTCGGGCGCGGGCAGTTTCTGCTCCTCCGATGCGCCCCGCGTGGAGCCGGTGACGACGAGGTAGTTGGGGATGCCGAAGAGGGTGAGCTCGTGGAGGACCTTCTCGTCGAAGACGTCGTAGCGCTTGTCCTCGAGGAAGTAGTTGCGCTTGGCGTTGGCGAGCGCCCCGCCGACGGTGGTGGAGGCGCCGGCGAGCATCTCGTCGTTGAGCATCATCAGAAGCATCTCGGTGAGGCCCTTGCCGTGGGCGATGGCCCAGCCATAGCCGGTGTTGGCCACGTAGCCGAGCACCTTGTTGCGCGCCATGCTCTCGGCCAGGTCGTAATCGTAGGGGGACGGGTAGTGGTCGGTGTCCTCGAAGGTGATGCTCCAGCACACGAGGGTGCCGGTCTCGCCGTTGGCCGTCTGGTCCTGGACGACGAGCGTCCAGTTGCCGTCCGCGGATTGTCCTGCCAGGCCGGCGAGCGGCACCACGGGGACGTAGAACCCCGTGTAAGGGGCGGTCTGGCCCATGTCGATGATGGAGACCCCGGCGCCGTCTACGAGGGTGGTGTGGAGGAAGTGGTCTCCTGTTCCCCCCACGCCGGAGATGAGGAGCACCTCGGCGGCATTGGGTCCCCGGAGCGTCACGACGAGGTCCTCGTCGTTGGTGTGGCGGATGTTGAGGCGCACCCGTATGCTCGTGACGGGGTCGATGCCGCTGCCGGCGACGGTAATCGTGGATTCCACGGTGCCGACGCCGTCGTCCGGGATGACGGCGGGGGTGTCGGACGGACAGCCGTCCTTGGGGATGGGGAGGCCCGAGTGGCACCCGGAGGTGAACACGACGGCGGCGGTCAGGTCCTCGATGGACGGGATGCCGTGGCCGCAGAAGGGGCTGTAGGTGGTCTCGGTGCAGAGGCTGGAATCGTTCGTCAAGACATTCTCCTCCTTCGACGCCGCGAAGGAGAAGTGGTTGGCGTGGGTCATGATGGTGTTCAGCTTGCGCGCCGAGGGGCCGAAGACCGCGTCCGCCAGGTCGGAGGGGGTGTAGGGCTTCTCGACGTCGGGGTCCGTGGAGGCCGCGTCGCAGTCGATGGTGGCGGGGTCGAGGGATTGGTCGGGATCGTCGAGGAGGCAATCTACGCTCCCCGTGCCCTTGGCCGTTCGGTAGGCCTCCTTGATGCTCATGGCCGCGTCGTGGACAAAGGTGAAGCCGCTGACATGGACGTGGTCCCCGGCGCCGGCGATGTTCGCATTCAGCTGGCCGTCATAGGCCAGGAAGGTGTCGATGAGGTCCGTGATCTGCCCGGGCTCCTCCACCAGGCGGCCGGTGGCCAGGTCGTTCTGATAGATATTGTCGTGGGGGCTGTCGAGGCCGGAATCCTCCGGCTCGAACTCGGAAAGGTAATTGTCGGTCAGGACATATCCCTGGGCGATGGCGGAGCCCACCGTGCTCTTGGTGTTGATGCCCACCTCGCTCGGGTAGACGCTCTCCGAGTAGGTGCCGGCCATCGTGCCGTCCACGAGGCGGCGGAAGGGGACCTGGAAGTCGTCCCCCACCAGGATAAGGTAGGCGGCGTTGGTGTAGGTCTTGGGGATCAGTCCCGCACCCGGGTCGTAGAGGTAGTTCCAGATGGCCGTGGTGACGGCATTGGCCAGGGCCTGGTTCTGGGGCGCGGCGTCCCAGGCATCGTAAGCCGCCCGGATGGACGGCGTCTGGTGGAGGTCCAGCACGACGCCCGTGACCTTGAGATGGTCGGCCAGCTCTTCCAGTTTGGACGCCAGGTCGGCCGCGGCGGCGAGGCCGTACATGGCCTTGATCCGTTCGGAGTTCCAGAGGATGAGCGTCTTGACCGAGGTGGTGGTGGGCTGGATCATGTAAAAATTCGCGTCGGATTGGTCCACCGAGGTGGAGGTGCTGTGGTTGCCCGCCCCGTCCCAGACCTCCACGCGGACCCGGCAGCGGGCCGAGGGGAGGGTCTGCCCCGCCGCCGCGGCCTCCGCCTGCGTGGGGAGGGACCACCAATAGGAGGAGGCGTAGCTGGAGGCGATTCGGATGCTCCAGGAGTCGATGGTGCCGGCATTGCCCGACACCGAATCCACCACCTTCAGCCGCCAGTTGCCCCCCCCGTTCTTGTAGCGCATCGTGTCCAGCGGCTGGTCGGGATAATAGACCCCGGTGAACGGCGGCAGGCCGGAGCCGATCCAAAGCCCCGCCTGGTCGTCGAAGACGGTGTTGGTGAAGTCGGCGGTGATCAGTCCCGCTTCGAAGGCCCCGTGGTTCTGGCTGAGGATGACTTCCGTGTTGTCCGGAGCGAGGAGGGAAAGCTGGAGCTCGGCGGTGTCGGGGTGGATGATGTTGACCGTCACCACCACGCCCTGGACCATGAACGATCCCGGGACGGTGATGGTGGAGGTGGCGCCTCCGGCGGTGTTGTCCGGGATGGCGACGTCGCCGGCATTGGTGAGGGGGTTCCCCTGGGAATCGGTGATGACGGTCCAGTGGGCCCCCTCGTCCGTGGTGTAGGAGAGGCGATATCGCGCGAGGAGGAAGTTGTCGTAGGCACTCCAGACGATGAGTTCCTGGTTGCGCGCCCCTCCGGAAGCTGAATAGGGCCACGTCTCCCCGCCATCGGGGCTCCACAGCTCCACGGAGGTGGGGGCCACCCCGTCCTTGACCTGGAGCCAGGTATTGCGGCAGGCCTTCTTCCCCAGCTCGTCGGTGGTGCGCAGCCAGAGCATATAGGGGCCCGGCTCGGGCGTCAGGAAGCTAAAATCGCTCTCCGTCAGTTCGAGTCGGGGACCGGCGAAATCGTTGTAATACGCCTCGAGGCAGTCGTTCTCCGCGAAGGCGGCATTCATGGGGCGGATGTACCACTCGTAACCCTGAGGGTCCGCCAGGGAGTCGAAGGCGTCCTCGAAGGGGGGCGTGGATTCCGGGTTGGAGCCCGTGCCGGAAAGCTGGCCGTCCAGGTAAAGGGCTGGCGTCTGTCCCAGGACGAAACTGGGGTCCGCGTATTCGTTCGTCACGGCGAACACCAGGTCGTCCCGGTCGTGTCCGTGAGTCGAGGGATCCCCACCCTCGCAGGGAGTGAGCGGCACCGTCCCGGCGAAGGGGCCGAACTGCGCCCGGACGGCATGCCGGGCCCCTCCCGCCTGGAGGGTGAAGGTGTGTGAGAAGGTGTGCAGGCCGGGCCCGGAGGGCGTTAGGGTCGCCAGGGGCGACCAGGCGGGGCTGGCGGCGTTGGGGGCGTAATAGAGGGTCAGGATGTCGTTATAGAACTGATCGCCGGCCCAGACCGTGACGTCCAGGCGGACGTCGCCGTTGGGATGGAACAGGAGCCCGTCGACGGCGGAAAGGCGCAGGCGGTCCACCGATTCATCCGCGTGATAGGTCCCCATCTCGCCGTCCAGGCAGGTGCCCGACAGCGTGTTGGGAGCGTTGGGTTCGTGGGCGGGTTTCATCTCGTTGTCGGAGATGGAGTCCCGGCTGTTGACCAGCGATTGGGCCATGTTCAGGGTGTCGCAGAAGCTCTGCGGCTCCAGGCAGGCGGGGGCCGCGTAGCCGCTGTCGAAAGCGGCCAGCCCGCTGGCCGCATACGGCTGGGGAATGGGCGTGGTGTTGGGGTAGTAGATCCCGCCGGATTGGGAGAGCGGCCGTCCGCCCCACACCATGACGCCGCTTCCGATCCAATCGGCGGAATGCTCGGACCGGCCGGGGGGGACGCCGGCGTCGTAGACATCATCCCAGGTGTCGCTGACCAAGTCATAGACCCGGCCGTCGTTCAGGTAGACGTTCTCCATGCTGGAGCCCCGCTTCGTTCCGCCCCACAGGAACATCTGCCGCCCCGTCCAAACCGCGCCGTGCTCGGTGCGGGCCTGAGGGGGATTGCAGGCGGGGTCCCCGCACAGGGGGGCCCAGGCGTCCCCTGCCGGCAGGTATCGCGCGCCGTCTGCCAGCCACAGAGGACCCATGCAGGAGCCCGATGTGATGGAGTTGCACCACAGGCCGCCCCAGACGATCATCTCGCTGTACTGCATGTACATCGCTTCGTGCCAATAGTCGGCCCAGACGCTGGAGTGGCCGTACCGGGCGCTCGGGGCGCCGGTGGCGCTCATGGCCGCCCACGCTCCCTGTTCGCCGGCCGCCGCGCCGGGGGTGAAGAGGGCCCCGTCCCCGAACACCCCGGTCGCGTCGTGGCCGCCCCAGACGATCATGGCGTGGCTGGTGCCCGTGCCGTTGAACCAGCTCGCGAAGATGGCCGTGTGGCCCGCTCGCGGGGTGGGGGCGTCGGTTGCGGCCACCGGGTCCCAGGCGTTCAGGCCGGGGTCGTATTGGGCGCCGTCCCCGAAATACACCGTCTGCGATTCCTGTCCCCCCCAGACCACCATCCGGCTTCCGGTCCAGACGGCCGTGTGGTTGTAGCGGCCGGACAGGGTGGTGGCCGGCAGGGCGATCCAGATCCCGGGATCTCCTCCCCCCCAATCGATATAGGGGTTGTACCGGGCGCCGTCGTTGGTGCTTCCGGTGTCGCGGCCTCCCCAGACGATCATGTCCTGTCCCGTCCACACCGCCGTGTGGTCGTAGCGGGGCGACGGGCGGTCCCCGTCCATGGTGTCGATCATGTTCCAGGTCTGGGTGGCCGGCTGGTACCGGGCGCCGGTGCTGACGCTGGAGCCCATGCCGATGGCTTCGTTGCCCCCCCACACGATCAGCTCCCAGCCGTTCCAAAGGGCGGTGTGCCCCACGCGGGCGGACGGCACGGAGTCCATGGTCGCCGGGGTGGTGCCGGACACGGCCCACGAGTTCGTGACCGGGTTGAACCGGCCGCCGGAGCTGAAGCGCCTCCCCATGTTGTCCTCTCCCCCCCAGATCACCATCTCCGTCCCGGTCCACACGGCGGTATGGTTCCACCGGAAATCGGGCGCGTCCATGGAGGGGATCACGGTCCAGGTCCAGTTGGTGGGGCTCCACTTGGCCCCGTCCCGCAGGCCGGTGCCGTTCCATCCCCCCCAGACGATCATGTCGGTCCCGGTCCACACCGTCGAATGGTACTGTCGGGGCATGAAGATCATGGGAGGGGCGGACATCGTGCTCCACCAGTTGCCCGTGGGATCCAAACTGCCGCCGGTATCGAGGAGGTTATAGGCGCTGCAGGTCGGGGGATCCGAGCATCCGTATCCTCCCCAGATCATCATCTGCGTGCCGTTCCATACCGCCGTATGATGCGCACGGGGGGACGGAGCACCGAACGACATGTTGGATTCGGTGGGAACCCACGCGGGGGTGATGCCCTGGTCCTGTCGGGTGGGGCTGTAGCGGGCCCCGGTGTTCAGATAGCCGACCGTGGTGTTGCAGGCGGGGTCCATATAGCCGTAGCCGCCCCAGACGATCATCTCGCTCCCCGTCCACACCGCCGTGTGTCGGTTGCGGCCGCAGGGTGCGTCGCACCCGGCCTCCGTGGTGCAGATAGGGGTCCAGTAGTCCGTGGCCGGGTTGTACCGCGACCCGGTCTGAAGGTAGTCCGTGGTACCTTGGCCGCCCCAGACGATCATCTCCGTCCCGGTCCAGACGGCGGTGTGGCGGTAGCGTCCGGAAGGGGCGCGGGTCTCATCGGTTTTGGTCCACGCATCGATCACCGGATTGTAGCGGCCGCCGGAATTGAGGAAGGTCATGCCGCCCACGGTCCCGCCCCAGACGATCATCTCCGTCCCCGTCCACACCGCCGTGTGCCCCGTGCGCCCCGAAGGGGCGTCCTGGTTGTCGATGGGGGTCCAGGTCCCCGTGGAGGGGCGGAACCGGCCGCCGCTGTTCAGGTGGGCCCCGTCGCTGCCCAGGCCGCCCCAAACGATCATCTCGTTTCCCGTCCACACCGCCGTGTGGTTGGTGCGCGGCTCGGGCTGGTACCAGATGGTCTCCCAAGCGTTCGGGGTGGTCGGCTGGGTGGAGCGGGCCGTGTCCATGGCGATGGCCGGCAGGACATAATGGAACAGGGGTTCCGCTACTTCCGGCAGGGCGGCTGACGCCGTTGCCTCCGCGAGCCAGTCGCTGAAGGAACGCTTGGGGAAGATGACGGCGCCGCCGCGGATCTCCCGGTCCGAGAGGAACGCCGCATGGCGGATGACGAAGGCGTCCCGGGTCTCCAGGACCTCCGAAATAGAGCCGGCCGGGGGGAAGGCGGCGGCCGTCCTTGCGAAATCCTCCTCGGGCAATTCCAGGGCCCCCTCCTCTCCCGGCGGCGCGGCCCCTTCCCGAACGATGCGCAAGGGGCGGTAGCGGCCGCCGGCGGCGGCGGCGAAGGTCTCGGGAAGGACGCCGCGTCGGAAGGCCTCCGCCTGCGCGCGAACCGGTGCGTGGATCAGGGGGTCCGCGGCGAAGCGCTCCCGCAGGAGCCGGTCCGCCAGGAGGGGCCGGGCCAGGCACTCGGCGATGAGCCGGGGATCGTTGCGCAAGACCAGGAACAGCTCCTGGAGGGCTTGAGCATCCCGGGTCTCGGCGGCCATCCGGGCGATTTCGGCCTGCAGCAGCTCCCCCGTGAGCGGGGCTCTCCATCGGCTTTCCAGAAGCGCCGATTCCTGGAGATAGAGCGCTACCTTGTGACGGAGGACCTCCTCCGGCATCAAGACCTCGAAGGGGGGTTTAGGGGCCGGGTTGTCCTTGGGCCAAACCCGATGCGCGTAGGCCACCCGCTCCAGGGCCCGCTGGGCCTCCACCCGTTCCTCGAACGTGAGGGGGCCCGAGGCCGGAAGGAGGGCGGCGAAAAGGCCGACGAATCCGATCAACGCCCAAATGGATTTTTTCATGGAGTACTCCTTTGCTCCGTGATCAACGGCGCCGGGAGCGCTTGGCCCGGTAGATCGCACTCTATCCATCTGCATACAAGGTTACACCATTTATAGTATGCGGGGCAAAGGCCCGCCGCAATGTGACCCATGTCACATTGGCCTGAGAAGGGCTCCGGTTCCCCCGTGCGCGAGGGTGGACCTTGGATGGGATTCCGGGACCGTATAATCGGGACAAGGTAAGCCGTTAGTATTCCATTGCTCGTTGTCTGAAGCGGATCGCCTTTGCAGGGATTACATGACCTGCAGGGACAGGTCGAGGGCGGGGGCGGAGTGGGTGAGGGCCCCGATGGAGATGAAGTTGACCCCCGTGGCGGCGAAGTCCTTGATGTTCTGCAGGGTGATGCCGCCGGTGGCCTCGAGGGGGATGCGGCCGCCGGCCAGCGACACCGCCTGGCGGACGCTCTCCACGTCGAAATTGTCGAGCATGATCTTGTTGACGGGGAGGGTGAAGGCCTCCTGCAGTTCCTGCAGGTTCCGTACCTCGACCACCACCTCCACCTTGTTGCCGTGGTAGTCGCGGGCCTTCTTGACCGCGGGGCCCAGCCCCTTGGCAAGGGCGATGTGGTTGTCCTTGAGCATCACGGCCTCGGCGGCGCTCATGCGGTTGTTCTGCGCCCCACCCACCCGGGTGGCGTACTTTTCCAGGTGGCGCCAGCCGGGGGTGGTCTTGCGGGTGTCGAGCAGGACCACCGGGGTCCCCTGGACCAGGGTGAAGAACTTGCGGGTGAGGGTGGCGATGCCGGAGAGGTGCTGGAGGAAGTTGAGACCCACCCGCTCCGCGGAGAGGATGCCGAGGGCGGAGCCCTCCAGAATGGCGACGACGGAGTCCTTCTGCACCACGTCCCCGTCGTGGACCTGGGGATTGACGGAGACGTTGCACATCTTGTAGGTGAAGATGTAGGGGAGGAGCGGGATGCCGCAGATGACCCCCGGCGCCTTCGCCACGATGCGCGCCTTGATGTTCTCGTGCAGATCCGCCAGCGCCAGGGAGGTGATGTCGGGGGTATCCTCCGCGAAAGCCAGCGGCAGGAGGTTTTCGAGGTTTTCCAACAGGGAGAACTTCTGGCTCATGGCCTATATTATACAGGGAAAGGGCGGGTCCCCTTCGGAAAGCAACGGGGCGGCCCAATGGGCCGCCCCGTGAGGTGTCGCTGGGCCGCCGGGCCGGGCCGGCGGGGGAACGCTTCAGAGCTCCACGTCGAACTTGACGCCCTGAGCCAGCGGCAGGGTGGAGCCGTAGTTGACGGTGTTGGTCTGCCGCCGCATGTAGAGTTTCCAGGCGTCGGAGCCGGCCTCGCGGCCGCCGCCCGTCTCCTTCTCCCCGCCGAACGCGCCGCCGATCTCCGCGCCGGAGGTGCCGATGTTGATGTTGGCAATGCCGCAGTCGGAGCCGGCCGGCGAGAGGAACTTCTCGGCGGAGAGGATGTTGGTGGTGAACATCGCCGACGAGAGCCCCTGGGGGACGCCGTTGTGGATGGCGATGGCCTCGTCGAGTTCGTCGAAGGGGATGACGTAGAGGATGGGGGCGAAGGTCTCGGTCTGGACGATAGGCATGTCGGCCTTCGCCTTGACGATGGTGGGCTCGACGAAGCAGCCGTCGCCGGGGAGGGCCTTGCCCCCGCAGACGATCTCGCCGCCCTGTTTCTGGATGACGGCCAGGGCCTCCTCGTACTCGGCCACCGCGGCCTTGTTGACGAGGGGGCCCATAAGGACGCCGTCCTCCCAGGGGTTGCCGATCTTGACCGACTTGTAGGCCTTGGCCAGCGTCTCCACGAACTTGTCGTGGATCGGGCGCTGGACGATGAGGCGGCGGAGGCTGGTGCACCGCTGGCCCGCGGTGCCGACGGCGGCGAAGAGACAGGCGCGCAGGGCCAGGTTGAGGTCGGCGTCGGCCATCAGGATGATGCCGTTGTTGCCCCCCAATTCCAGGATCGAGCGCCCGAAGCGGGAGGCCACCCGCTCGGCCACCCGCTTGCCCATCGCGGTGGAGCCGGTGAAGGAGACGAGGGGGACGCGGGGATCGTTGATCATCTTCTCTCCCACGGCGCTCCCCTTGCCGATGCAGAGGTTGAAGATCCCCCGCAGGCCGTTGGCCTCCATCACCTTGTTGCAGATGTTCTGCACGGCGACGGCGGTCAGCGGGGTGTCGGAGGCGGGCTTCCAGACCATGGTGTCGCCGCAGGCGGCGGCCAGGCACGCGTTCCAGGACCAGACGGCGACGGGGAAGTTGAAGGCGCTGATGATGCCGACCACGCCGAGGGGGTGCCACTGCTCCATCATCCGGTGGTTGTCGCGCTCGGAGGCGATGGTGAGGCCGTAAAGCTGGCGGGAGAGGCCGACGGAGAAGTCGGCCATGTCGATCATCTCCTGCACCTCGCCCAGGCCCTCGGTCTTGATCTTGCCCATCTCGATGGTGACCAGCATCCCGAGAGCGTCCTTGTGCTGGCGCAGTTCCAGCCCCAGTTGGCGGACGATCTCGCCGCGCTTGGGGGCCGACAAGCAGCGCCAGGTCTTAAAGGCGGCCTGGGCCTCGTCCACGACCCGGTCGTAGTCCTCGGCCGAGGCCTGGATGACGGTGGCCAGTAGCTTGCCGGTGGCGGGGTTCTTGGAAACGAGCTCCTCGCCGCGGGGCTTCTTCAGCCAGGTGCCGGTGCAGACACCGGAATTGACCTTCTCAATGCCCAGCTTGTTGAGGATGTCCTCGAACATGGTGCCTCCTTACCGTTATTGAAAGTCGTTGGAAAGTGAATTATAGCACAAACGCGCCGGACTTGAGCCGGCCCGGCCGCATCGGGTAGAATACGGACATGTTCACCGGCCAGGAACTCTCCTTCGTCGTCGGGGCGGCCGTCATCGGCCTCCTGCTCCTCATCCTCGTGGTCAGCTTCGCCTCCCGTCCGCGGGTCTTCTGCCAGTACCTCCGGACGATGGCCGGCATTGACCTGAAGCCCCGCATGGTCAAGGAGGCCTTCCGCTTGAGGGGGAAGGAGGGGGTGCGGGAACTGTTTTTGGATCTGATCATCCGGGAGGATGCCCGATCCTCCCCCCCCATCACCCCCGACTCCAAGCCGCAGAAATCCATCTCCGATCTGGTCGACCGGTGAGAGGCATATCGGGCCGGGAGAGGGCGGCTTCCCTTCCCGCCCCGGAGAGTGAATCCCCGGAGCTCCACCCTCTCCCCATGAGGCAACCTTCCCGGCCCCAAGCAAGAACGGGGCCCACCCGAAGATCTCATGGGCGGACTGAGGGGGGGCGCCGGATAAACTTCAGAAGTTTCGGGTATAGATGTAGGTGAACGCCACCGGCACGCAGCGCTTGATCGGCGGAGCGAACTTGAATTTCCTCAGGTCCTCCTCCGCCAGGGCGGCGAAGGCCGGATCGCCCGTGGTGTTCTCCGCCACCCGGACCGATCGGATGGTCCCCGTGTCGTCCACCGCGGCCTCGAGGACGACCCGACCGCGTCGGTTCTCCCCGAAGACGGCCGGCGGCTCCTCCAGGATTTCCATCTCCCGGTCGGGAGGGCAGGCCCCCCCGGATCGGACGTATTGCCGCATCACCCAGCCCGTCTGGTCCCCCGTCCGGACCTTGAACCAGTCCCCCTGCTCGCCCGTCTTCTCGAGCCGGTCGCCCTGGCGCACCTTGCACACGATGGGGGCCTGTTTCGAGGGGGCCTGCCGGACATTGAGGCGCCCCGCCGTCACCGTGAGGGTCTCCACGGGGGTGGGGGCGGGGGCCGCTGTCGGCGGCTCCGGGACGGGGGTGGGGGGGAAGGGGGGGGGGGCGGTGGTGCACGCGGCGAGGAGCAGCAGGGGAAGGGCCGGCAGCGGCCGCAGGCGGGGACGGCGAAAGGAATGGGGGAGGCGGGGGAGGGGAAGCATCGTCCCATTGTAGCAAATCGAGGCCGGTCCCGTCCCATGCCAGACCGCGTCGTCCTCAACTTCCAGCGCGAGATCATCCGGGTCTGCGAAAGCACGCTCAGGCGCCCCCTGGCCCCGCACGAGCGCGTCTTCATCGAACGCCGGCAGGGCCTGATCGCCCTCGAATCCATTCTCGATTTCGTCAGGGGCATGGGCGCCGCGGAGATGGAACGCTACCTCGCCTCCGAGCAATCCGGCGGGGCGGGCCCCGATTCGCCCCACGCGAAGCGCCCGGGGCACTACCTGGGGACGATCGTGGACGGGAAATGGTGGAAGCGGTACCGGAGGGACGGGCTGTTCGCCCGGGGGAACGGGGAGTGGTGGCTGGAGGGGCGCACCCTTTGCTTCCGGCGCCTGCTGACGCGAGAGCCCATCCGCATCAACTTGGATGCCGTCGAGACGGCGGAATCCGGCGTCTGGCACGCCGGACGACGGTCCGGGGGGCGCACGATCCTTAAGCTGACCTGGGAGCAGGAAGGGGCGCGGCTGACGGCGGGGTTCGTCTTGGCGGAATCGGAGGCCGAATCGCTGGAGTTGCTGAAGAAATTGGGACTTCGGGGTTAAACGTTCGGAGTTCCCACGCCCAGCCTTGACTCCATCCGAGATCCTTGGCGCCTGAGGTCACGCGGTTGTCCAGCGGCGTGTTATTTTACGAGCCGATCGGCGCATACTTTTACGAGG
>CAZRVT010000072.1:0-14083 GCA_964603505.1 uncultured Holophagales bacterium
CCTCGTAAAAGTACACGCCTCTACTCCTCGTAAAAGTGTACGCCTATTGACAGCTGTCGCTGGCGATGTTCGGCATGGGTCTGGCCTTCGGCGTGGCGGGCGTCCTCCAAAGCTACTTGGAGCGCGTCCTCGGCATCGGCTACATGCCCGCCCAGGAGCACATGGGGCTGTGGATGGCCATCGTGTTCTGGCTCGGCATCGTCTTTCTCGCCGGAGCGGCCCTCACCGTTTACGATCTGTTGAAGATGAAACCGCGCGCCGCGGAGGCGTAAGGCCCCCTGCAGGGACGGCGCCGTCTTTTGCGTTGAGACCCAACCGCCCGGAGGGCTTCCGGGCGGTTTTCCTTTCCTTGGCGGCCGAGAGCGCCCCGGGCCCCGGCCCTGACGGCCCGCGCTTCGTTGACTTCCCCTTCCGGCGGGCGATATACTGCGTTCCGCGGGGCCAGGCCGGATCGCAAAACCGGTCCCTCAAGGGCCACGGGCCCTCGGTCCCGACCAGGAGGTCAACCGTGGACCAGATCCTCATCGGCAAGGGCGACCAGCCCGTCCACCTGCTCGCCCGGTACGGCAACCGGCACGGCCTTGTCGCCGGCGCCACCGGCACCGGCAAGACCGTCACCCTGATGACGCTGGCGGAGGGGTTCTCCCGCCTGGGCGTTCCCGTCTTCATGGCCGACGTCAAGGGGGACGTGGCCGGGCTCGCCGCGGCGGGGGCGCCGGACGACCACCTGCGGGCGCGGGCCGCGCAGATCGGCGTCCCCGACTACGCCCCGGCGGCCAACCCGGTCCTGCTCTGGGACCTCTACGGCAAGGCCGGCCACCCGGTGCGCACCACGATCAGCGAGATCGGCCCCTCTCTGCTGGGCCGCATCCTCGATCTGAACGAGGTCCAGGCCGGGACCCTCGAGATCGCCTTCAAGCTGGCGGACGACCAGGGGTTGCTCCTCCTGGACCTGGACGACCTGCGCGCCCTGTTGGCCTTCGTCGCGGAGAACCGGAAGGCGGTCTCCGCCGAGATCGGGCTGGTCAGCCCCCAGTCCGTGGCCGCCATCCAGCGGTCCCTGCTGGCGCTGGAGCGCGAGGGGGGCAGCGGCCTGCTGGGCGAGCCGGCCTTGGAACTCGGCGACCTCCTGCGCACCGACCGCGACGGGTGCGGGTTCATCAGCGTCCTGGCCGCCGACCAGCTCATTCTCAAACCCCGCCTCTACTCCACCTTCCTGCTGTGGCTGCTGTCGGAGCTCTTCGAGACCCTCCCCGAGGTGGGCGACCTCGACAAGCCGAAGCTGGTCTTCGTCTTCGACGAGGCCCACCTCCTCTTCAACGACACCCCGCCGGAACTGCACCAGCGGGTGGAGCAGGTGATCCGCATCATCCGGTCCAAGGGGGTGGGGGTCTATTTCTGCTCGCAGTACCCCGACGACATCCCGGACGCCATCCTGGGCCAGCTCGGCAACCGCGTCCAACACGCCCTTCGGGCCTACACCCCGCGCGACCAGAAGGCGGTGCGCACGGCCGCCGAGACCTTCGTCCCCAACCCGAAATTGGACGTGGCCGCGGTCATCGGCCAGCTCGGCGTGGGCGAGGCACTGGTCTCCACCCTGCAGGACAAGGGGGTCCCCCTGCCGGTGGAACGGGCCCTGGTGGCCCCGCCGCGCTGCCGCATGGGGCCGCTGGCGCCCGAGGAGCGGGCCGCCGTCCGGGGGCGCAGTCCGCTGGGGGCGAAGTACGACGAGCGCATCAACCGGGCATCGGCCTACGAGGTCCTGAGTCGGCGCATGGAGGCGCCGCCCGAGCCGGCGCCTTCGGCGGCGAGGGTCCCGGCGGGCCGGACGCCGGCCGCCCCCAAGGCCAAGGAGAGGAGCGCGGTGGGCGACCTCCTGTGGGGGACGGGCCGCCGCCAGGGGATGGTGGAGGCGGCGGCCAAGCAGGCCGCGCGCTCCATCGGCAGCGGCATCGGCCGGCAGATCGTGCGCGGCATCCTGGGGGGGATCTTCGGCGGTTCGAGGCGGCGGTAGCTCCCCCGTTTCCGGGAGCGCGGCCGGGTGGCCGCGCTCCCCTCAGATCTTCCAGCGGTTGTGGAACCAGAGCCAGAGCGGGGGGCGGGCCAAGATGGCCTCGGAGAGGACGGCGTTGCAGCGGGCGGTGAAGGCCTCCTCCGCCTCGCCCTCCCCCCGGGTCATCGGCGGCCGCAGCTCCACCCGGTAGCCGGTGCCGTCGGGGACCGCGAAAAGCGGGACGACGGCGGCGTCCGTGGCGGCGACCAACTTGGCCAGCGACGCCACCGTGGGCGTGGAAATGCCCAGGAACGGGACGGTGTGGCTCACCTCGTCGGCGCTCTTCTGGTCGATGAGGATGTCCACCAGACCGCCCGCACGAAGGACCTTCAGCATCCCCTTCAGGGCGCCGTGCTTGGAGACGAGGGTGTTGCCGAAGCGGGTGCGCCGCGCGGAGAGGGCCGCCTCAAGCCCCGGGTTGTCCAGTGGACGGTGAACCATCGCCTGCGGGTACCCCTCGATCGACAGGGCCAGGGCCGCCACCTCCCAGTGGCCGAAGTGGGCCGAGAGGATGAAGACCCCTCGGCCTCGCGCCTTCGCCGCCTTCACGTGCTCCAGCCCCTCGATGCGCACCTTCCGCCGGATGAAGGGGGCGGGGGCGCGGGACCACTTCAGGTAGTCGAGGGCAATACGGCCGAAGTGGGCGCCGCAGGCCAGCCCCGTGCGCCAGCGCCTCCCCGCCGTCCAGGCGGGGAAGACGCGGGCGAGGTTGGCCAGAGCGATGCGCCGACGGCGGGAGGAGAGGAGGAAATAGGCCGCGCCGATCCCCCGGCCCACCCCCTGCAGGAACCACAGCGGGAGGAGCGCCGCGGTGCCGGCCGCGAACCGGTATAACAGCACCTCGGCCTTAAGAACGGCGGGGCTTTTCACAGGCGGCGACGATCCGGTCCAGAAGCCAGCCGGGGAGGGGCGGAAAACCCACGCGGTGGTAGTAGATTTCCAACCTGCTCTCCTGCCACTTATAGAAGTCCTTCTGCGTCATCAGGACGCCGCGGGCGGAAGTTTCCAGGACCGCCTTCCGCACCTGCTCCACGTCCACCGGGGTGGGGGTGAAGTGGTCGGGAAAGGGGAGGGTCCGGGCGAGGTCGAGGGGGACGCGTTCGAGCTCGCGGAAGAACCGCTCGGGGCGGGCGATGCCGGCGAGGGCCACCCACCGCTGTTTCTGGAGCCAGGCGATGTCCACGGCCCGCTCGCCCGCGGTGAAGTAGCCGTAGTTGGCCAGGGTGGTTTTGTAGACGGGCAGGGCGGGGAACTCCGTCCTGAGCGCCGCCTCGACCGGCCAGGCGTCGCCCGTAAGGACGAGGACGTCGGCCAGGGCCAGGGTCTCCAGCGGCTCGCGCCACCGGCGGGCGGCGAGGTCCTCGTCCCCGGCCATGAGGACGAGGTCGAGATCGCGGTGGAGCCGGTGGTGCTGGAACCCGTCGTCGAGGAGGTGGACGTCCACGCCGTGCTCCTCCTCCGCGAAGAGCCCCGCGGCATAGCGGTCCTCACACGCGGTGACGCACGCCCGGGGGAGGGCTTTCGCCAGGAGGAACACCTCGTCCCCCGCTTCGCACACCCCGGTCAGGAGCTGGGTGCCGTCGGAGACGGGGACCAGCCCGTGGGTCTGCCGCCCGTAGCCGCGGGAGAGGATGCTCACTTTGAACCCGCAGTCCAGCAGCTCCTGGGCCACGCGCTGGGTGAACGGGGTCTTCCCGGTGCCGCCGAACCCCAGGTTGCCCACCGAGAGGACCGGCCGACGCAGGCGCTTCCGCTTCAGCGTCCCCCGCCGGTAGAGGCCCCGGTGGAGGGCGGCGGCCCGCTGATAGAGGAGATGAAGGGGGTTCACGCGAGGAACGGCGCCAGCCCCGCGAGGGTGCGGTCCAGGGCTCCTCGGTTGGCCTCCACGACCGCGAAGGCCCGCGCGCCGGAGGGACCGGGCTCGCGGAAGAGGGCCGCGACGGCGGTGGCGAACCGCTCCGGGCCGACGACATGCACGGCCTCGCGGGCGCGGAAGTCCTCCACGATGGCCTTAAAGTTATGGGTGTGGGGACCGATGAGGATGGCCTTCCGGAAGAGGGCCGGCTCAATGATATTGTGCCCGCCGGCGGGGACGAGGGAGCCGCCGACGAAGGCGGGATCCCCCAATGAGTAGGCCCAGGCCAGTTCCCCCACCACATCGAGGAGCAGGACCTGCGCGGGCGCCGCGGGGCCGCCCCCGGAGCGGCGGACGAACGACAGCCCCTCCTTCTGCAGCAGGGACGCCACCTCCCCGCCCCGTTCGGGGTGGCGCGGGGCAAGGATGAGGAAGGCCTCCGGGTCGGCCTTCAGCACCTCCCGGTGGGCCGCCAGCACAAGGGGCTCCTCCCCCGGCATGGTGGAGCCGGCCACCCACCCCCGGCGCCCGGCGGCAAAGGCGCGGTACCAGGCGGTCTGGGCCTCCGTCAGGGCAGGCTCGGCCGCGTCGTACTTGATGTTGCCGGCGCTCTCCACCCTCGGCGCCCCCAGAGCGCGGAACCGCTCCGCGTCGGCCTCCCCCTGGGCCAGGACGCGGTCGAGCAATCCGAAGAACGGCCCCACCAGCGGGCGAAAGCGCCGGTAGCGGCGGTGGCTCGCCTCGGAAAGGCGGCCGTTGCAGACGACGACGGGGACCCCGCGGCGGCGGCAGGCCCAGAGGAAATAGGGCCACACCTCGGTCTCCAGGATGACCACGACCCTCGGGTCCAGCCGGCCGAGGAACCGCTCGACGACGAAGGGGAGGTCGAATGGAAAGAAGCAGTGGTCGGCCCCCGCGCCGACCGCCACCTTGCGCCCCGTGAGGGTGACGGTCGAGACGACGAGGGGAAGGACGGGATGCTTCGTTTTCAGCGCGGCGATCAGCTGTTTGCCGGCCAGGAACTCCCCCACCGAGACGGCGTGGACCCACAGCGAGCCCTTCCGGGGCTCCAGGCCCGCGCCGAACCGCCGGAGGATGCTGGCGCGGTGCCGGGCCGTCAGCAGGAGGAAGACGAGGGCGACGGGGAGGACCAGCAACTCCAGCGCGATGTAGAGGGCGAGGGCGGGAAGGAGGGGGAGCACGGCGCTACCGGACGGTGATCCCGTCCCCTTCGGTGAATGCGCCCACGGCCCACGCCGCCTGCCCCTCCCCGGCGCAGGCGGCCCGGAAGGCCTCCGCCCGCTCGGGGGGCAGGGCCAGGAGAAGGCCGCCGCTGGTCTCGGGACTGAAGCAGAGGAGCTGATCCTCCTCGGGGAGGCCCGTCGCGAACTGGACGCGAGGGGAGAAGAACTCCCGATTGGCGAAGGCCCCGCCCGGGAAGACGCTCCGCCGGGCGAAGTCGAGGGTGCCGGGATGGAACGGCAGGGCGTCGAAGTGGACCACCGCTCCGGCGAAGGGGCACATTTCGGCAAGGTGCCCCAGGAGGCCGAACCCGGTGACATCGGTGGCGGCGCGGACGCCGTGTTCCAAGGCGAGGCGGGAAGCGCGGGCATTCAGCGCCTCCATCGCGGCGATCGCCGGGGCGATCCCCGCCTCGTCCACCAGCCCCCGCTTGAGGGCGGTGGTGAGGATCCCCACCCCCAGGGGTTTGGTGAGGACCAGAACATCGCCCGGCCGCGCGGTGGAATTGCGGACCACCCGGTCCGGGTGGACGGTCCCCACGACGGCCATGCCGAACTTGGGCTCCCGGTCGTTCACCGAATGCCCCCCCAGGACCGAGCACCCAGCTTCGCGGGCCTTCTCCAGCCCCCCCCGGAGGACCCGGGCGGCCAGGGAACGGTCCGCGTCGGCGGGCCAGGCGAGGAGGTTGAGGGCCACGAGCGGCCTCCCCCCCATGGCGTAGACATCAGAGAGGGCGTTGGCGGCGGCGATGCGCCCGTAGGCGTCCGGGCTGTCCACCACCGGCGCGAAGAAATCGGCCGTGAAGACGAGGGCGGTGGCCCCGTCGAGCCGGTAGACCCCCGCGTCCTCGCTCCCCTCCGGGCCGCAGATCACCTCGGGGGGCAGGACCTGCCCCTTGAACCCCTCGAGGATGGCCGACAGGTCCCCCGGACCCGTCTTGCCGGCTCAACCCGCGCAGGCAGCGAGAGCGGTGAGCTTGACGATCGCGTCCTTCGTCATCGGTCCATTGTAGCACGGGCCCAACCGTAACTATATTGAAGGCCAGCGGCTTTTCTGTTAAAATACCCGCCCTATGGAAAAGAGCGAACGGCACCATATTAAAGAGAACGATTTCCTGCTCGTGGTCGAGCGGGGATACGACCTCCTGCTCAAATATAAGCGGGAAGTCCTCTACGGCGTCGGCATCGTCGTCGGCCTCCTCCTGCTTTGGTGGGGCTGGACGGCGTTCTCCGGCTCGCGCGAGCGCCACGCCTCCCAGATGCTGGCCCAGGCCCTGGGCGCGGAGCCGATCGACATGGCCAAGGTGAAGCTGGTCGCCTCCAAGTACAGCGGCCTCCCCTCGGGCCGCAGCGCCACCGCCCTCGTGGCCGTCCAGGAGGGCAAGGCCCCCAAGGAGACCGCCGCCGCCCTGGAGGACCTCGTTCCCCGGGTCAAGGACGCCACCTTCCGCGGCATCCTGGTCTTCAACGCGGTCATCCTGACCGCCGAGGCCAAGGACGCCGACGGGGCGATGAAGCTCATCGAGAAGCACCGCGACGAGGTCCCCGGCGAGATGGCGCTGCTCCTGCAGGGGCGGGTCCGCGAGATCGAGGGGAAGACCGACGAGGCCAAGGCCCTCTACAACCGGCTCATCAAGGAGTTCCCCGAGTCCTCCCTGCGCTACATGGCCCAGCAGCGGGCCAACGTCCTCTAAGCCCCGCCTCCCCCCAACCGCCCTGTCAAGCCGCCCTTTCGGGCGGCTTTTTATTGCGCCGGGAATGGACCGGCGCGGGGGAGGCGTTCTCACACGATCCGCCCCAAGGAGGACCCTCATGAACACCCTGTTCGCAACGGCCACCCTCGGCCCCCTCGAGCTCCAGAGCCGCCTGGTCATGGCCCCGATGACGCGCAACCGCGCCGCCGGCAACCTGCCGAACGCCCTGATGGCGGAATACTACGGCCAGCGGGCCTCGGCCGGCCTCATCGTGACGGAGGGCACCTCCCCCTCGCCGAACGGGCTGGGCTACCCCCGCATCCCCGGGATCTTCTCCCCCGCCCAGGTGGAGGCGTGGAGGCCCGTCACCGCCGCCGCGCATGCCGGGGGCGCCAGGATCTTCGCCCAGCTCATGCACTGCGGGCGCATCGCCCACCCGCTGAACCTGCCCGAAGGGGCCCGCGTCCTGGCGCCTTCGGCCGTGACGGCCACCGGGCAGATCTACACCGACGCCAAGGGGATGATGCCGCACCCCGAGCCGCAGGCGATGACGCCGGACGACCTGCGGGCCGCCCTGGAGGAGTTCGCCCAGGGCGCCCGGAACGCCGTGGCTGCGGGGTTCGACGGCGTCGAGCTGCACGCCGCGAACGGCTATCTCCTGGAGCAGTTCATCCGCCCCAACACGAACCGGCGCACCGACGGCTACGGCGGGGCGATCGAGGGCCGGGCCCGCTTCGTCCTCGAGGCGGCCGAGGCGGCCGTCGCCGCCATCGGCCGGGAACGGGTCGGCATCCGGCTGTCGCCGTACGGCGTGTTCAACGACATGCCGCTCTACGACGGGATGGAGGCGGACTACACCTATCTGGCGCACCAGCTCGACGCCCGCAACCTGCTCTACGTCCACCTCGTGGACCACTCGCCCATGGGGGCCCCGCCGGTGCCCGATTCCATCAAGGCGGCGTTCCGCAAGCACTTCAGGGGCGCGCTGATCCTCTCCGGGGGCTACGACGCCGCGCGCGCCGAGGCCGACCTGGCCGCCGGCCGCTGCGACCTGGTCGCCGTCGGTCGGCCGTTCCTCGCCAACCCCGACCTGCCGGCCCGGTGGAAAGCGGGCGCGGCCCTCAACGCGCCCGTCATGGCCACCTTCTACACGCCGGGGCCCAAGGGGTATACCGATTATCCGATGATGGGGGCCCAATAGGCGCGAAAGCGAGCCGGGGGGTCGGGAAGACCCGATCACCCCTCCGGCGGTAAGCCGCGTCCTCTAGGGCGGAGGGCGTGGCCGTTGGTATTCCCGATCGTATCCTGTCCATGAAGAGCGCCGTCCCCGGGCGCACCTCATTGGAGGTCAAAGCGGTCCAGGTTCATGACCTTGGTCCAGGCCTTGACGAAGTCGCGCACGAATTTCTCCTTCGCGTCGTCCTGGGCATACACTTCGGATAGGGCCCGCAGCTGCGAGTTGGAGCCGAAGATCAGATCCACGCGGGTGCCGGTCCACCGGAACTCGCCGGTTGCGCGGTCGCGTCCCTCGAAAATCTCCCCGCCTTCGGAGGCGGGCTTCCACTCGGTGGATCGGTCGAGCAGGTTGACGAAGAAGTCGTTGGTCAACTGCCCGGGCCGCTTTGTGAACACCCCGTGCGTCGACCCTCCCGCGTTGGCGCCCAACACGCGCAGGCCGCCGACGAGGACCGTCATCTCGGGCGCGCTCAGCGTCAAGAGCTGGGCCCGGTCCACTAGGAGGGCCTCCGACGGAAGGCGGTAGGTCTTCTTCTGGTAGTTGCGGAACCCGTCGGCCTGGGGCTCCATCACGGCGAAGGACTGGACATCCGTCTGCTCCTGCAACGCATCGGTACGACCTGGGGAGAAGGGGACCTCGACGGGGTGCCCTGCGGCCTTGGCGGCCGCCTCCACCCCGGCGCACCCCGCCAGAACGATGAGGTCAGCCATGGAGATTCTTTTGCCGCCCTTCTGGGCGCCGTTGAAGTCCTGCCGGACCTTGTCCAGGACCCCCAGCACCCGGGCCAGCTGCGACGGCTGGTTGACCTCCCAGTCCTTCTGCGGGGCCAGGCGGATGCGGGCCCCATTGGCCCCGCCGCGCATGTCCGAGCCGCGGAAGGTCGAGGCCGACGCCCAGGCGGTGGAGACCAGCTCCGCCACCGTCAGGCCGGACGCCAATACCTTGGCCTTCAGATCGGCGATGTCCCCGACCTCGACCAGCGGGTGGTCCACGGGGGGGACCGGGTCCTGCCAGATGAGGTCCTCGGCCGGGACCTCGGGGCCCAGATAGCGCACCTTGGGCCCCATGTCGCGGTGGGTGAGCTTGAACCAGGCCCGGGCGAAGGCATCGGCGAAGGCTTGCGGGTCCTTGTGGAACCGGCGGGCGATGGGCTCGTAGATGGGGTCAAAACGAAGCGAGAGATCGGCCGTGGTCATCATGGGGCGGTGTTTTTTCGAGGGGTCGTGAGCGTCGGGGATCATGTGCTCGGGCTTGACATCCTTGGCCATCCACTGCTGGGCCCCCGCCGGGCTCTTGACCAACTCCCACTCGTAGCCGAAGAGCATGTCGAAATAGCCCATGTCCCATTGCGTTGGGTTGGGCTTCCAGGCGCCCTCGATGCCGCTGGTGGTGGTGTCGGCCCCTTTGCCCGTCCCGAACCTGTTCTTCCAACCTAGCCCCTGCTCTTCGATCGGGGCGGCCTCCGGCTCGGGACCGACCAACTTGGGGTCTCCTGCACCATGCGCCTTGCCGAAGGTGTGGCCGCCGGCCACCAGCGCCACAGTCTCCTCGTCGTTCATCCCCATGCGGCCGAAGGTCTCCCGCACATCGCGCCCCGAAGCCACGGGGTCGGGGACGCCGTTCGGACCTTCCGGGTTCACGTAAATCAAGCCCATCTGGACGGCGGCCAGGGGGTTCTCCAACTCCCCGTCCCCGCTATGGCGATTATCGCCCAGCCACTCGGTCTCGGAACCCCAATAAATATCCTCCTCGGGCTGCCAGATGTCAACGCGTCCGCCCCCGAAGCCGAAGGTCTTGAAGCCCATCGACTCCAGGGCACAGTTGCCGGCCAGGATCATGAGATCGGCCCAGGAGATTCGGTTGCCGTACTTTTGTTTGATGGGCCAGAGGAGGCGCCGGGCCTTATCTAGGTTCACATTGTCGGGCCAGCTGTTGACCGGCGCGAACCGCTGGTTGCCCGTATTGGCGCCGCCCCGACCGTCCGAGGTGCGGTAGGTACCGGCGCTGTGCCAGGCCATGCGGATGAACAGGCCGCCGTAGTGCCCCCAATCGGCGGGCCACCACTCCTGCGAGTCGGTCATCAACGCATAGAGGTCCTTCTTCAGGGCCGCGAAGTCCAGCTTTTTGAAGGCCTCGGCATAGTTGAAGTCGGAGTCCATCGGGTTGGAGGCCGGCGCGTGCTGGTGGAGGATACCCAGGTTCAACTGGTTGGGCCACCAGTCGCGGTTGGAGGTGCCTCGGCCCGACGGGCCTCGGCCGGCACCGTCCTTGGCGGTCCTGCCCGTCACCGGGCATTTTTTCTCTTCACTCATCTTCATTCTCCTTTCGCCTTGCGGCATGGGTTTTGCGGTTCGATGCGACGGAAGGGGGCTTCCGCTGAGCGCACTCCCGGCAACAGCCGTGGACCTCCACCCGGGTAGATTCGATCCGTCCGAACGCCTGGACGGCCTTCGGGATGGCCAGCGCATCGAGCTCCCCGCTGGTGAAATCACGGGTCCTGCCGCACCGGGTGCAGATGAAATGGTGGTGGGGGGCCAGGTTGGCGTCGAAGCGGGCCCGGTCGTGGGAGGGGGTGAGGGTCCGGATCAGGCCGAGGTCGCGGAAGAGCCAGAGGGTGCGGTAGACGGTGTCCAGGGAGACCGTCGGCATCCTCTTGCGGACCCCGTGATGGACGGCTTCCGCGTCGGGGTGGTCGACGGACCCGGCCACTTCCCGGAAGATCTCCAGGCGCTGGGGCGTCGCTTTGACGCCGGCCCGGCGCAGGACCTCCCTCAGGCGCGGGAGCCGGTCCGGAATAGTGGGGGAGGGATCGATCATGGCGTCACCTTCATAGTATAAGCCTATTAATTAAGATTAAATTCCTATTTAGACGAAGAAGCCGGCTGTCCCCGACCGCCTTGTTCCCGCCCCCCCTGTTCTTGGGGGATGCCGCCTCTCCGCCCATCTGCGCCCAGGTTCCGACATCGAGCGCCCTTCCTTGCTTTCGCGCGAGGCGGGTGGTATGATGCCCCCATGAGCCCACCTCTTGGGGCGCCGGCATCGTCCCCATGAAGCCAGCAGGCCCTCCTTACCGGGTCATCCACGGCCGCCCGGGCGATCCGCCCCCACCCTATGTGGCCAGCGTCATGGGCGGCCGCATTCTCCTGGGCGGCGAACCCGCCGCCATCCTGGAGGCGTTGGGACAGGCGGGCCTCGCCACCCATGCCCGACGGGATGCCCTGTCCCGCTGGACCGTACCGTTCCGGGAACGGCCCGGGGCTGTTCAAGAGAACGAAGAGGCCTGCGGCCTGTTGCTTCGGCTGAACGGGGCCGGGTTCAAATTCGCGCACGACTACAAGGTCCCCGAGGCCCCCAGCGGGGTCATGGATGCCTTGCAGGAAGCCGGTGCGCTCCACGGTCCCTTCGACGAGATCGTCTGGCGCGGCCCCGACCAGTGGCACATCGCCACCCATGGCCTGAAGGATTAGCGCTGCGGTCATCTTCCTACTCTGCAGTTGCAATGACAGCGGATTTCCTTAAAGGACTTGCCGGCCGCAGGCCTTTCGTTTCCGGGAACGGCAGGGAGAAGCGCAGGCGCTTCGACAAGCTGGACTCGAAAAGACAATGCACGACAAGGGGATTCGATCGTGGGCGAAGCCCGCGAAGGGCCCCCGGGGCCCAACCCCCATTCCAGTTCAGCCCACCCTCGCATTATGACGAGGTTGCAGGCCGAAGGCCTTTCGGTTCCATGAAACCCGAGGAGAAGCACTCGTGCTTCGACACGGGGGTCTGGAAACGAAAAAAGGCGCGCGAACGCGCGCCTTGCAACCTCGTCAAACTTATGGCGGAGTGGGTGGGACGACTTTCGCAACTACTTGTTGTCTATGGAAGCAATAGATTGGTCTGAAGTGATTGACAATAAAGTGCTTAATGAATAAATGGTGTCTAGTTGGCTATTGAGTGGATATAGCTTGATACACCGCGTCCCCGGTCCGGTTGTCCACGGTGGAGAGATAGGCGGTGTAGGCGGCCCCCTCGAGGCCCGTGATCTTCACGGTGAAGCCGTCCCCGGAAGTTTCAAAAAAGGACGAGAGGACCCCATTCAACTGCTGAAGGGTTTGCCCGGGAAGGGTGAGGGTGTTCGAGGACACAACGGCGGCGTCTTTCAAAAGGTCGAGGGTGAAAATCGTCTCCGTATCGGCAAGATTCAAAAGGCCCAGGTTGGACCTGTAATTTTCGTTCTCAAGGAGGTTCAGAAGATAGACGGGGGAAGTTCCAAGGGAGAGGGTGTTTTGCTGTTGGGCCTGAAGGCCCTGGCCGTAGGTGCCTGTTGATCTATCCGGTGGACCCGGCAGAAGTATCTCTGCCGGGCGGGAAAGGGCTCCCCCTCTCCCGCCAAGCGGAGGGGATCCGCTTGGTTCCACCCTCACCCCCGGCCGGCGCTCATCCGCGCTCGGCCTGTCGGCGCGGCTGTCTGCCGCTCCATCGGTAAAAATCCTGGCCCGCGCTTGTAGGCCCGCGCAAGAAGAGTCAATTTCCAACCAGCCGAAGGATTCAGTGAGGGCGAAGGCTTCGCCCAGGAAGTCCGAGTACGATTTCACTTCACCGGGTTCCAGGGTGAAGGTCTCGATGAAGGGATCTCCGCCTGTGGCGGGGTGGTAGGTCAGGGTGATTTCGTTGGATTCAAGGAGGGAATTGGTGAAGACCGCCTCCGTCCGCCAGTTGGTCCCGTAGGCTCCGGGAGTGGAAGCCACGGCGGGAAGAATCCAATGGAAGTCCTCGGGCAAATAGCCGCCCAGGGGCTTGGCTTCCAGGTACACCGGATCCCCGGTTCGGTTGTCCACGATGGAACCGTAGGCCGCGAAGCGGCCCCACAGGGTATCGGTCCACACCCGCGCCCAGGCCGCTTCATGGTCGCCCGAAAGAGAGAGGGAGGAAAAGAGGTTGTTCACCTGGAGGTGGGAGAGGGCCGCCAGCGGATAGGAGGTCCAGGCCAGTTCCACCCCCGCCTCGTCATACAAGACGAGCTGCACCTCGATGGGGATGTCCTGCAAATTGAAAAAGCCCACGTTCGACCGGAAATCGGCTGTGTTTTTCAAGCCCGTGAGGAAAGCGGTATCGCCCTGGTAGAACGTGGCCCCATACGGCGAGCCCCGGATGCCCTGGCCGTAGGTGCCCTGTGAACTATTTAATGGACCCGGCTGATAATGCTCCGCCGGGCGGGAGAGGGCTTCCCCTCTCCCGCCAAGCAGAGTAAATCCGCTTGGCTCCACCCTCACCCCAGGCCGGCGCTGCTCCGCGCCCGGCCTGGCGGAGCGGCCTGTGGCCGCCCCGTCTAACTGGTTGTAGGTCCGGGAAAAGATCAAGGGCTGATCCTCGTTGAGGCAACCGGCGGTCAGTGCCCCAAAGGTGTTGGGGGCGTTGAAGGTGGTCCCGATCACGTCGGGCAGGGATAGTAAGGATAAAGGAGGAAGGAGGAAGGAAGAAGTAAGAGAGCCGTCGGCCTTGTAGTAGTCCAGGGTTACGTCTATGGCGGAGGCCCCCGGATTGAAGATCGAGAGGTCGGTCCGCCAATCGGTCCCCAACGCCCCATGGATCGAGGCCGCGGCGGGGACGGTCATCTTCAACCCCGCCTTGGGCTCATAGACCAGGACCCGCCCGTTGAATTCCTCACAGATGTAGAGGCGGCCCGTGTTATGGACTGACACACCCGTTGGAGCATAAACATCTTTCAGCACGTCGTTCCCGGCCGCCAGGTACGCGACAAAAGTACCGTCGGGGTTGAACTGCGCCACGCCCTTCTTGGAGTCGGCCACGAAAAACTCCCCCGTCGGACTGAAGGCGACATCTAAAGGAAAGCCTAAAATTTCCCAATAATTCAGATTATCAACATAGTTCCCTTGTGTGTCATAAACATTCACCTCGTCCGGATAACCCACCACATAAATCAAACCGGTATTGCTGACGCCAAAGCTGTCAATAGGCGTACACTTTTACGAGGAGTAGAGGCGTGTACTTTTACGA
>CAZRVT010000073.1:0-13815 GCA_964603505.1 uncultured Holophagales bacterium
CCTCGTAAAAGTATGCGCCGATCGGCTCGTAAAATAACACGCCGCTGGACAACAACGGCAGGCTCGACAGCAGGCGGTTGAATGGGTATTATTGCAGTACGGGTATATGAAAGAAATCACCGGCGTGTCAACCTATTCACGCGCCAAAAGGGCGACATCTTAAATGGGCGCTACATGCTTCACTGGCCCCTCCTGCCCGGCCTGGGCGGCTCTAAGATGCCCAACATGCCACCGAGAGCCAATGCGAAAGAATAATAAATATCGGGCAGGAAATCCATACTGCACAATTTGGGTGATAGCCAAGGCGACACCCATGCGCAAATAGCTGATGGCTCATGCCTTAGGGCATTTCTTGGCCCTCCAATAGCCATCCGGATCGCCTGGCCGGCGACAAAGGCCTCTGCGTCATCCGTGAACCTGCCTCGGGCCAGTGCTTGTCCACGCTGATCGGGTTTGTTCATGGAGTTCTCCGTCCTTATGGGTACTGGCGCTGATGGTCAGGCCCTTTTGTTGAGAAACGCCCATCGGGCTTCCAAGTTGCGGATGACGCCGTCGGCCCGGAGGGCCTCGCGGTCCATCCCTTTTTCGGACAGGAAGTAGCCCAGGCGGTCGAGGGTGAAGATGGCGAGGATGAGGCGGCCGCAGTCGAGGTGCGCGGGAGCGTCGGCCGGATCGGCCGCCGGGAGGAAGAGGGCGAAACAGTCCACCCAGTCCAGGTTCTTGACGGCCCCATCGAGGACGCGGCCGTAGCGCATGCAGTCGTTCGTCCATTCGAGTTCGGCCAGCCGAGCCATGGGATCGGCCTCGTGTAGACCGGTTCGAAGATGGCTGCAAACCTGGATGAGGCCGGGGCGGTCCTGACGGGTGCGCGCCAAGGCCTCGGCCTCAATGCCTTCCCACTGCTTGAGGGCCTTCTCCATGAGGGGCCGGAGGCGCTCCGGCATGGGTTTGACGAAGCGAACCAGGGCTTGCTGGTAGCGAGCGGGTTCTTCCGCCCACTTCTGGGCCACTTCCGGCGTGGACGCCACGACTGGCGTGACACAGGCGGAGTAGAGCTCGGATTCGAAGTGGTCGATGGGGCTGTCGAACATGCTTACCTCCGGCCAGCCGGCAGCTGGCAGTTTGCCGTTCGCAGATAGGAATAAACGCAAATCTTCGCTCCCACAACACATCGAGAATACCAGTACATCAGAGCACCTCCTGGACGACACTCATCGGTTTCACCCTCCTTGTATGCCGTCCTCAATCCATGGAGGACGCTACAGGAACTCCACAAGCAGGTTGCCGATTACACCTACACGATAAGCTGCCTCAAGGACATGATGTGTCTGCCTCCCCTGTCCCGAGGCGTCCCGGGCCCCATGCTGTCGGCGATGCGGAACCCATGGATCGTCCTTGGGGATCCGGGTCGCTCGTTACCTTCATCGCAAGCCCGGGACCGGCTTGACAGGGCGACAGTAAAGTGATATTTTGGAGTCGGTAATTCCAAAATGAGGCGCAATATGGAAACTATAAGGCGCATTTTTACCCCTCCGAATTCCAGCTTCTTCCTGTTTGGACCCCGCGGAACGGGCAAATCGACCTTTGTCCGCCATGCGTTTCCCCATGCCCTGCGGGTGGACCTTCTGGATGCCGAGCAGGCGCGCTCTTTGGCGGCCCGGCCGGAGCGTCTCCGAGAGCTGATCCAGGGCCGTCCCGAGGCCCGGCCCGTGGTGTTGGACGAGATCCAGCGGGTGCCGGAACTCCTGCCGGTGGTCCATTCCCTGATCGAGTCCGAGCGGGGCCTGCAAGTCATCCTGACGGGATCATCGGCGCGAAAACTGAAACGGACCGGAGCCGATTTGCTTGGCGGGCGGGCCCTCCTGCGGTCGATGCACCCCTTCCTGGCATCGGAGCTGGGAAAGCGCTTCGATCTGGACCGGGCACTGAGGGAGGGTCTCCTCCCCATCGTTTGGAGCGCCTCCTCTCCTCGGGAGACCCTCCGCGCCTACGCGGCCCTCTACCTGCGGGAGGAAGTCCAGGCCGAGGGGCTGGTGCGCAACATCGGCAATTTCGCCCGCTTCCTGGAGGCCGTCAGCTTCTCCCATGCCTCCCTGCTCAACATCAGCGCCGTGGCCCGGGAATGCGAGGTGGAGCGCAAGGTGGTGGAGGGGTATTTGTCGGTCCTGCAGGACCTGCTGTTGGGTTGGCGCCTGCCCATTTTTTCCAAGCAGGCGCGGCGCGCGCTGGTGGCCCATTCGAAATTCTACCTGTTCGACGCGGGGGTGTTCCGTTCGCTGAGGCCCTCCGGTCCCCTGGACCGGCCGGAAGTGGCGGAAGGGCAGGCTGTGGAAGGGCTGGTGGCCCAACACCTAAAAGCGTGGGTGGACTATGGCCATGGGGATCATACGATGTATTTCTGGAGAACCCGCTCCGGAGTGGAGGTGGATTTCGTGATCTATGGGCCGGATGGGATCTGGGCGATAGAGGTCAAGCACGGCCGCAAGATCCATCCCGGAGATTTGCGTGGCTTGAAGGCCTTCCGGGAGGATTATCCCGCGTCGCGTCCCATCCTGGTGTACCGGGGAGGCGAACGCCTCTCCATGGACGGGATCCAGTGCCTGCCCATGGAAGGGTTCTTGTGCGGCCTGCGGCCCGGAGAACCGCTGGCCTGAAGGGGGTGTATCCCGGCCGCAGTTCAGATCCAATAAACATCACACGCCCCCCATCTCGATCCGGTGGGGACGGCCACATTCCCTTCCCCTCATCTACGACAACTCCACCAGCAGCCCCTGGACGGGGAAATGGATGAAGCGGCCAAGGCAGGGCTTGTGGAGGGCCTTTTTCAGGGCCTCGGCATAGGCGTCCAACTGGCCGATGAAGGTCAGGGCCTTGGACTTGCACTGCGCCTCATCGCCGGGAAACCCCTTGTGATCGAGGAGGAGGAAGCCGTCGGCCTTCTCCAGGACCAGATCGGCCGTGCCGGCCACGACCTGTTCCCCGCGCCGAAGTTGGATGGGGAGCTCGCGGTGGAGGGTGGCGTCGGGATACTGCTTCTGCGCCCAGGCATAGAGCCGGTTCGCTGCCTCGACGAGCGCTTCCGGTTGGAGGAACTTGGCGGCGTCATAGGCATCGAGAAGGCGCTGGGCCAGGGCAAGACGGTCGGCCTTGCCCATTTCCGGCCGATCCGCGGCCATGAACCCATGGACGGCGTCGCCGAACGCGGGTTCGTCCTTGGTGAACCGGCCGCCGAAGGGGAGCCGGGCGCCGAGGGAAACCACGGCCAGGACGCCGGAGGGCGGGGACGCTGGGGCGCTTGAAGACGGCAGCTCGGAGGCGTTGAGGAACTTGGGGGCGTGTTGGGGCGGCGTTCCGGCGGGCCGGGCGAACCAGCGGGGCGAGCCCGGGGTCCGGGGGTCGGGGGCGGGGTTTCCGGTCAGTTGGCGGACCGTGAACCGTCCACGGATCGGCGGACCCGAAGCCGCCGACGCCTTCTCCTCTGCTTTTTCCTTGCCGGAGCCCCTGCCTTTTCTGGTTCCTTTCGCCTTTGGCGCCGGGGAAAGACCGGCGATATCGAAGTCGTGCTCCCCGGCCCCCCTCTCCACGGGGAGGGTCAGGCCGGGGAAAAGGAGCTGAAGCCGCTTGGGCTGGGGGTTGGAGGCCTTGCATGGCAGGACGAGATAGTCGCGGGCCCGGGTGAAACCCACATACAGGAGCCGCATCTGCTCTTCCCGGTCGCGCTGCTCGGCCTCCTGTTCGTCGGCCGAGGCCTTGAGCCGGTCCCACAGGGGGGCGTTTTTCCGCACATCGGCGTAGGGCCAGGGACAGAACCGGAGCGTCCGCCCCTCGAGCGGCTGGTCGAAGGAGAACCCCCCGGGCCCCATCCAGGCGCGGGGGGCGAGCGAATAATGGTAGTGCTCCGTCCGCGGATCGAGGTCGCCCAGGATGACGATGGGCCACTCCCGCCCCTTGGCCTTGTGGTAAGTGGAAACGGTAACCGCCTCCCGGGAGGCCCACAGGGCCTGGTCGCCGCCCTCCTCCAATCCATCCAGATAGGCCAGGAACCCGGCCGGGGAGACCCCCTCCCCGGTCAGGTCCCCCGAGGCCTCATACTGGCGGGCGTGTGCGCGCAGTTGTTCGACATTGGCCAGGCGGCGCGCGCTGTAGTCCCACCGCAGACACAGCGAGCGGAGGCCCGAGGCCTCGATGACGGCGTCCACCATCATCGCGGGAGAGAGGACCCGCGAGCGGTCCTGGAGGGCGCGCAGGGCCTCGAGCACCGGGTGCCCCTGCCAGGGCTCGGGCCGGCGCTCCGTGGTCGGCCGGGCGCGGACCTCGTCGATGCGCGCCTGCAGACGGGCGACGGCGGCGCCGGGCTCCATCAGATGAAGGACGAGGAAGGCGGGCAGGGAGGCCCGGCGGTCGAGGGCCACCTCAAGGGCCGCACGGAGAAAGACGGCCTCCGGGGTGTCGGTGAGGCCCGTCTGGGGCAGGGCGGCCTGGATGCCGCTCTCTTCGAAGAAACGGGCCTGGGCGCCGCACCCGGCGTTGCTGCGGCGCAGGACGGCGATGTCTCCCGGCTCGGCCTTGCGCACCTCGCCCGTGACGGGGTCTTCGATGCGGACGCCGGCGGGCCCCAGGAGGGCCTGTACCCCTTCGGTGATGCACCGTTCCTGAAGGTTCGCCCCCTCCCCCTTGGGGACTTTGGGGATGATCCAGCATTCGAGCGCTAGGGCCATGCCGGGCGGGTCCTTCTTGCGGTAGGCGGTGATCTCCACATCCTCGCGGGCATACCCCTGGCTGTGAAAGGCCCGGGCAAACACGGCGGAGGTGAAATCCACCAGCGGTTTGCGCGAGCGCCGCGACTCCCGCAGGCGTTCGGGGGGACGCCCCTTGACGGCCTCGGCGTAGGCGGCGTCCATGAGCGCGGGATCGGCGTCGCGGAACGCGAAGATGGACTGCTTCTTGTCCCCCACCCAGATCATCTCGTCCACGAGGCGGCCGAGCCGGGCGAAGAGGGCGAGTTGGAGGGGGCTGGTGTCCTGGAACTCGTCCACCAGGAGGAGGGAGAACTCCCCTTTCAGCGCGCGCTCGACGGCGGGGCGCGACACGAGATCGAGGGCGAGCGCCTCCAGATCGGTGAAATCGAGGAGGCCCCGTTCGCGCTTCCATTGCTGGTAGGTTTCGAGGGAACGGGCGGCGAGATCGAAGACGGCCTCGGTGCAGGCGCGGATGTCCTGGTGCAGCTGGGGATGGGCCAGCTGGCCTTGGGCGCACTCCACCAGCGGCCGGGCGATCGCCTCGTGCTTTTGGGCCGCCCCCCCGACGAGCCGGCCCCGGTCGGCCCAGGTGAGGGCCCCGCTCTTGAGCCGGTCGCGGACTCGGGCCATGTGGTCGAGAAAGGTCTGGGTCTTGATCACCGGAGCGGCCTGTTGGGCGGCCTCGAGCTTCGGCATGACCGCGGCGATGGTCTTCAGCAGTTCCTTGTCCATCGTCTCCGCCGTGGCCCCCTCGGCCGGCGTGGAGAAGAGGGACAGGTAGCGGTCGGCCGACGCGCGGCCCATCGCCGCCAGGGCATCGCCCGGAATGCCGTTCTGCCGCGCCAGGCGGGCCAGGGCCATGGTGTCGTCCGCGGGATCGGTCAATTGGAGCCGCTCCATGGCGGGCGTGAGGGGGTCCATGCGGTCGGGAGTGAGGACCCGGGCCATGGACCGGGAGAAGAGGGCCTTGGCCTGCTCCTCGGGAAGGACGACCAGTTCCGGGGGCAGGCCCGCCTCGAAGGCGAACCGCTGAAGGAGGGCGTGGCACACCGCGTGGACGGTCCCGATGAGGGCCCCCTCCATCCGGCGGGCCTCGTTCAGCATCTTCTTTTCGAAGAGCTTGTTCCGCACCCGCGCCCGCAGTTCGTCGGCGGCCGCGTTGGTGAAGGTGACCGCGATGACCGATTCGGGCTCGACCTTGGGGGTCCCCGTGAGCCGTTGGGCCAGCGCCTCGATCAGCCGGTAGGTCTTGCCGGTCCCGGCGGACGCGCCAATTACCTTAATTTTCATCGTCCCCCTCGTGTTCGGCCTCCTCGGCCGGCCCGTTCCAGGCCGTGCCGCAGACGCCCCCGTAAGGACACCACGGACAGGGGGGGTCCACCCGCATCAGACCGCCGGCGATGACCGGGATGCCCACATCCATGGGATCGTCGCCCGAAACGCCGGTGGCCAGGAGGTCTCCCCTGCCGAAGGTGCTTTGGAGCGTTTCCTGGACCGTGCGCACCACCCGCTCCCAGGTCTCCTCGGCCGAGGGCGCCATCTCGACGCTGCGGCCGCCGGGGAACGGCCGCGTGGCCGTGGTGATGACCTGGGCGTCGCCGATGGAAAAATAGGCGACGGGGGCGCTCAACTCGTTCAGCAGGCGCGCGTAGAAGGCCAACTGGACGGGCTCCCGGTCGCTCAACTGCTTGATGTAGGCGCTCTCGCCGCGATCGCTGTACTTCAGGTCCAGGATGTAGGAACCCTTCGCCTCTTTCCGCTTCAGGACCATGTCGATCCGGCCGGCGATCCGGCCGAATTCGCATTTTTCCTCCTTCTCCTTCTCCACCTCTGCCACGGTGAGGCCCTGGTCCCGGAGAAGGTCGCCCAGCACCTCGGCCGAGCGCAGGACCGCCTGACGGAATCGGGCCAGGGCCGCCTCCATCCCGGGCTGGAGCAAGGGAAGGCCCTCTTCCCTCAGCTTGGTCTCCATCTTCTCCTTCGCCACCGCGCGCAGACGGGCCTTGGGCGGAATGGGATCCAGGCCGTGGAACACTTCCTCCAGGATGGCGTGCGCGAGGGTGCCCCGCAGGACGAGGGCGTCGCCCAATTGCAGGACCCTGGACTCCTGGAGCGACGCCTTGTAGCGCATGGCGTACTGGAAGGGGCAGGTGATGAGGGCGTCCATGGAGGAGTAGGATTCCCGTTCCCGCAGGGCGGCGGGGATGCTCAGGGGCCAGTGCCGGCGGCGGCCCGGCTGGGCCAGCGGCGCCACCGATTCGATGGGGACATGAAGCGGCGGGTCGGTCGCCCGGAGGAGGTCGTCCACCGTGATCCGCAGCACGGCGCTCCGTTCCGTGGACCAGCCCGCGGTGATCTGGTCCCATAGGGGGTGGGCCCTCTGCGGCTGGGCCAGGCGCCCGTCCCAGGTGACGCACAGCAGCCGCCGGAACGGAGCGCACAGCGCAGAGGCCCAGCCGGCCGCCTGCCGGAGGGCCGCCTGGCCCGGGCCGGGGAACCGGAGCCCCGCCGCCGCCAGGTGCGACAGCTCCTCCGCCGTGAACTCGGGCCGGCCCGGCCTTCCCGCCGCCTCCTGGGTGAAGTCCCACCACACCACCGTGTCGCAGGGGGCCAGCAGGGCCTCGGGGGCGCCCACGCGGAAGACACCCCCCGCCTCCATGACCGTGCGGGCCACCGTCACCTCCACGCTGGCCAACCGGACCAGGCGCTCCGCCTGGGCCTTGGGGATGGCTTCCAGCCCCAGGCCGGCCGCGAGCTGGTCGAGCCGCCCGGCCTGCTCGGCCGCGGCGGCCCGGAGGGCGATCTCCGCCTCCTTCAGCGGATCGGGCGGCGCCGAAGGGTCCGCCTTCTCCCGCTCCAGCGCGGCCCGGCGGTTCGCCCATTGGCGGAACCGGACACAAAGCTCGTGAACGCGCCGGAGGGGCAGGGGATCCCCGGCGTTCAGCAACCCGTCCTCCTTCGGCAGGAAAAACAGGACCCGGTCGCGTCTGGCGGCGGCCTCCGCGGGGGCCAACCCCTCGCACGCCGCCTCCAGCCCTTCCTGCAGGGCCGTGCCCCATTCCGCGTGTCCGATGCCCGGCCGCTTGACGAGCGTTCGGGCCAGGGGCCGCGTCACCCGACCGGGCAGGGGGGACAGGGGCAGAAGGAGCAATTCCAGAAGGCGCTCCGGGTTGAGGGGCGCCCACTGGAGGTCGAGCAGGAGGGGGAGCACCTGAAGGACGGAGGCGCGCGCGGAGACGGCGTCGGCGCCGATCCCGGCGAGGGCGTGGCGGCGCAGGGCTTGGTCCAATTCCGACCGGCTCTCCTCCGGAGCGATGAGGACGACCCCCTCGGGCCCGCGTTCCCTCAACCAGGCCGCCAGGGCCTCGGCGGCCTCGAAGGGGGTGCCCCCGCTCAGCAACATCAGCGATCCGTCCCCCCGGGGCGTGAAATCCGTTCCCTGCTCGATCTTGGCCCGGGCCGCCCCCAGATCGTTCTTCTGAACCGGGGGGGTCTCGGTGGCGGGCCATGGCTCGATGGCGGTGCCCGCGGCCTTCAGCCGGTCCAGCAGCCGCTTTTCCAGCGTCGACAATTCCTCCCACGGATGCAGGAGGAGGACCGCGTCGAACAAGCGCCGCCGGCCGAGTTCCGGATGGGCGGCCAGGGCCCGGACGCGTCCGGCCAGTCCCCCCTCGTCCCAGCGCTGCGCATCGGGCCCCAGGGCCTGCATGGCGAGTTTCAACCGCGGGGGCAACCCTTGCGGGCGGGCGTCCCATCCGGCCCAGAAGAGGGAATCACGCCAGCGCAGGAGGCGCGCGGCGGTGCCGTAGGGGTCCGCGTCGAAACTGGCGCCGAAGGCCTCCCGGGCGTTGCCGCCGGCCAGGCCGGCGCGCAGCGCGGCGAGGGCTGCGGTCAGGCGCTGTTCGCCCGCCCCTTCGGGCCGGACGATCCCCAGGTGGACTTCCAGGAGGGACACGAGCCTGCGCAGGGTTCCGGCCGTCCGGCCGACACACGCCTCCGCTTCCCCAAGGAAACCGGGGCACCAGGGCCCCTCGAAGGGGGTGAGGAGGAACTCGCGCGAGAGGGTCATGGGAGGGTTCTCCGGTTCATAGACATACTATAGCAAGGAACGGCAGACATGGTGTGTCCCGACTTTCATGGCCGTCTCACTCTTCCTCGGCGCAGATCCGGGGGACCGGGACCTTGTTATAGAGCGTCACCGTCCGGCCGTCCATCAAGTGCACGAAGTCAATCTCATCGATGAAATGGAGCCGGTCGTCCGCGGGGCGGGCGCGCTGCTCGGCGCCCCGGAAATGGAGCGTGGCGAGCGCATGGTAGAATCCGCCGATGCCGACCCCCTCGATCGGCGCGTCGCGCCGGTATCCCCTGCCCTCGAGCATCTGCTCGTAGCATGAACGAATTGCGTCGAGGGTGCGGGGGCCGCATTCCTCGTCGGGCATTCCGAAATAGTCCCCTTTGCGGTACCGCTCCGGACCGAGCCGCAGGAACAGGGAGGCCTTGGCGAGAATATAGGGCCACACCCCCTCCGGAGCGTCCTCGGGGACCCGGAACGGCGGCCATGCCTTGGGCTGAGGCAGATACCCCGCGTCGCCCAGGATCCGCTTGGCCCGCTCCAGGTCGCCGCCCGCCGCGTCCAACGCCCGGACGCACGCGCCAAGCGGGACCGCCTCGCGGGTGGCTTGGCGGAGGTCGCGAAGGAGGCGTTTATCGGTCGTCATGGTTGTGTCCCATCCCCGGCAAACCGACGCCGGATTTCTTCCAGGTCGCCCCAAGGCCCACGGCGTCCAGGTCGCGCCGGATCCAGCGGTGCATCACCCAGGGCCAGAAGATGACGCACAGGACGGTAAGGAGGGCGCCGATGACGACGCGGCCCCAACGGTCCTCCACCTCCTTCACCGCCTCGGCCATGCCGGCCAATTCCGCCAGCCAGACCACGAACCCCACCCCCAACCACAATTTAAGATACAAGCTCATCTCGACTCCTGCTCGTTCCACCGTTGGGGAGGGCTCTCCGGTCCCGCCCTAAGAGGCCCGGCGGGATTCGGCGGCCTCCACGCCCAGTTCGTACAGCCCGGAGTTGATGTGCAGCACCCTCATCCGCGCGCTGCGGGCCAGCGTTTGTTGAAACCGCTGAGCCAGGACCAGACGGGCCATCCCCCCCATGAAGTTGCCCTCCCGGACGAACCGCGTCGGCAGGAGAGCCTTGGGCACCCCGAATCCCTGCCGCTTCAACGCGCCCAACCCTCGTTCCACCTCGAGGCCCAACGGCATATAGAGCTCGTCCAACGCCTCATCGCTCCACAGGTCCCTTCGCATGAGCGCCAGGACCTTGAAGGGACCACAGAAGACCCACGGTCCGATGCCGTGCAGGCCCCCGCGGATGTTCCGGTCTCCGGCGATGGTGAGGAGGCCCTCCTGGAACTCGCAAAGCTCCCGTGCGCCGATCGTGCGCGTATTTGGAACGGGGACGATCTCCATGAGGCCCCGCCACCCCGACAGAGCGGACTGGAGGCATGCCCCGCCGTTCCGCCCCGACCAGTGCGCCAAACCGGAGAGCAGCTCTTCCTCGCCGGTGAGCAGATATTCCACGGCATTCTCGCCGTAGTCCTCGTCCTCGACGGCATGCCCCGACCACACGAGGGCATAAGCGACCGCCAAGGGGAACCACAGTTCTCCGGGGATCTCCTCGCACATGGAGTCGAACGCGGTCGCCAGGGACCGGTTCATGGCTTTCCCCCTGGCGGCCAGACCGTCCAACAAGCCCGTTCGGGTTCCGAACATGGCGTTCCACCGTCCTCGCATCATGGGCCCCTCCTTCCTACAGCAAAATGATTGTGACGCCCCGGTTGAGGCGGTCGTAGTCGTAGTCCCGCGCCAGGACGGGACACCGCTCGACCCACTGCAGCGCCAGGGGATTGAAGTCGTGAAAGTCCTCCCCGGGGATGAAGTCCCGGATGGCGCCCTCCCGCTTGCGCTGGAACAGCGAGCCCCGGAGGGCCTCCCGCAGGCGGCCGCCGACGCCGGTGGAGCCGTAGCCGTGGACGACCTTCACGATCCGCTTCCCCTGCCGGCGGAAGGCGTCGAGCCCCCGTTGCAGGCGGCTCCGGGCCTCGCGCACCTCGGGGAGCCCCTCCTCCAGGTTCAGGACGGACAAGGGGGTCGGCGGGTGGGGCCGGGCCGACTTGTCGATGAACCGCCGCTCGTCGATGGGGTGGATCCTCGCTCGGTGTTTTCTCATGCTCATAGGGTGCATCCTCCAATCGGTCATGATGTGTTCTGGTCCCTCGGTTCACCGCGCCCCGCGGGGGGCCCCGCCGCCGTCGAAGCGGAACCGCCGCCGGGGCCGCCCGGGCAGGGAGGGGCCGAGGAACACCAGGGTGACGCCGGGATCCTGCCGCTCCAGCTCGGGGTGGTCCTCGAGCTCGGGATGAAGGAAGACGGCCACCCGGGTGCTGTCGCTGTCCATCGAGAAGTCCACCCCCTCGATGGTCCCTCCGACGAGGCCGCGGGCGCGGAGGTCCCGCAGGGCCTTGTCGGCCGCCCGGCGGCCGGGACCGGAAGCGGGGTGGCGGACGGTGAGGACGGCGAGGCGGGCCCGCCGGGCAAGCCGGACCGCCTTGAGGAGGCGGCGGCGCGCGGCCGCCGGCGAAAGGTGCTCCGCCGTCAGCTCGACGGCATGGGGCGGGTTAGAGGGGCGTTCCATGGGCTCCTCCGCGATCACATCGTCCGGAAGCCGAGCGCCGTGTCGGCTTTCGGGTTCAAGGACCGGCCCTCGGCCTCGGCGGCCTCGAGCAGGTCGGCCTGGGTGACGGGGCCCGCCGCCCCCGAGCGCCGGGTGGCCCGGAGGCAGGCGGTGAGGACGGCGTTCTTGATCTGCCCGCCCGAGAGGGGCAGGCGGGCGAGGGCGGCCGGGTCCACCCCGGGGTCGAGGGGGACGCTCCCGCCGAGCATCATCCGCCAGAGGGCGGCGCGGGCCGACTCGTTCGGGAGCGCAAACGCCAGCTTGAACGGGAGGCGCCGGTCGAGGGCCTTGTCGAGGACAACGGCGTGGTTGGTGGCCAGCACGACCAGGCCGTTGAACCGCTCGATGTGCCGCAGGAGGGTGTTGACCTGCGTGGTCTCCCAGGAGTGCTGGGTTCGCCCCCGGTCTCGAAGGAAGCTGTCGGCCTCGTCGATGAACAGGACGGCCCGGGCCTTCTCCGCGAGGGCGAAGATCCGGGCCATGTTCTGTTCGGTCTCTCCCAGCCACGGGGAGAGGGTCTTGTTGGTCTCCATGACATACAGGGGCCGCTCCAGCTCCCGGGCAATGGCCCCGGCAAGGGCGGTCTTGCCCGTCCCCGGCGGGCCGTAAAAGAGGGCCCCGATGCCGGCGCCGTAGGTGAGGCGCGCCAGCCCCCACGCCTGCAGGACCTCTCGGCCCTGACGGAGGTAGGCGATGAGGTCCTCCGCGGACCGGCGCAAGTCCGCGGGGAGGATGAGCTCGTCCAGCGCCAGCGGGGCCTCCTGGACCTCGACCAGGCTTGACTCCTCCTCGCGGTGGAGGCACGGCTCGGGGAGGAGGGCGGCGGCGCCGTCGCCGGAGAGGCGGACGCCGGAGGGGCCCAGGAACGAGACGCTCGGCGCGTGCCAGGAGGCGCCGACCTGCACCAGTCGGGCCTTGCACAGGCGCCCTTCCGCGGCGAAGAGGGCCGCGCGCTCGAAGTAGCCCGACACGGGGGTCTCCAGGGCGTTGAGGAACCACTCCACGGTGAACTCCCATCCGCGGTCGAAGACGTGGCCGGCCAGGAGGACGGCCAGCACTTGCCGCTCGAGCAGGGACAGCCCGTGCTCCCGGCAGACGCGGAAGAAGGGGTTGGCCCCCCGCCGGTCGCGCGGGTATCGGATCAGGCGGGCGAGGGCCGCCTTGTCGGTGAGGTGGATCTCGTGGTGCCGGTGGTGCCCCTCGGCCGAGAGGAGGTTGAAGACCTGCTGGATCCATCCGGCGTAGGAGTCGCTCCGCCCGGCGCGGCGGCGCCGGGCCGGCCCCTCCAGCATCTGGAGGAATTCCGGATGGATTCCGAACTCCCGGTCCACCGCGAAGCCGTCCGATTCCACGCGCAGGATGCGCTGGCGGAACAGCCGCCCGTCGGGCGAGAGGTGCCGGGTGAAGAGGTGCATGCCCATCCCCAACCCCTCGGCGCAGTTGCGTAGGTCCGCCATGGAGGCGGTGTCCCCCCGGTAGTTCAGCCGCTCCATGAGCACGGCCAGGACGAGGAGACGCTCGTGCTCGGTCAGTTCCTCCCGCAGGAGGGCCGCCGCGCGCAGGCGCCCGCCGGCCTGGGTCGTGGCCTTGAGGCGGGCCCGGATGGCGCGGTCCACCCGGGCGGCCTGCCCCTTGTCCTGTGACAGGGTCTTGAAGAGGACGATCTCGTCCTCCAGGTATTCCCACTCGCTGGCGTAGCGGCCGCGCTGGATCTGGGGGCCCTTGTCGTCCCCAAAGGGCACGCCGCGCCGCCGCTTCATCGGTCGTTTCATCCTTCACCTCCATGGCGTTCGGTTTCATCCATACGGTACAGCCCCCACACGGTCATTCTGTGTCCCCCTCCCCTCCGCGGGCGGCCGCGCCCATCCGGAACCCGGCCGGCAGGGATTCCAGCTTGACCGGCAGATCGTTCATCGCTTGCTCCTCCTTTCGTGGTTCGCCCCGGTCTCCATAGTTCGGGACGTTCCCGCATCCTCCTCCTCAGTCCGCCCCTATGACGCATCGGGTCCGCCCGCGATCCACAAGGGATGTTGCCGCGTCTTCTTGCCCTTGCGCCATGAAGTATAAGGCCACCCCAATGACTAATGATGTCATTGACGGCGAAGCGGCTATGCGCTTCTTATCTACTTGATATTCAAGGCGATAGGTGCATTGCGATGGCCGATTGGATCTTGCGCTGATGTCTTGCCTGTGGTCCGCTGCGGCCATGGGACGCATCGCCGAGGTGGACGAACCCAATCGCATCCAGTGGATCCGTGAACGGCTTCAGCGGGGCTTATCCCAGAAAATGCAATTCACCTGAAGCTATGGGAAAGAGCCTGTTCAGAAACGGGT
>CAZRVT010000074.1:0-13413 GCA_964603505.1 uncultured Holophagales bacterium
GGTGGTACACTTTTGGATGACCAAAACTGGTACACTTTTATATGACCATTGACAAGCGCTCCGCCGCACAGGAGCACTTCATCGACCTCTGCCATGTGTTCGAGCATCCGACACCCGCCGCCATGGACCCCACCGGGGAGAATTTCTGCTTCGAGAAGGGCGCGGCCAAGCGCGGCGGCGGCGACGGTTTCGCCGACGTGTGGAAACGGGGCTTCTTCGGTTGGGAGTATAAAGGCAAACACAAGGACCTCGACGCGGCCTACGACCAGCTCCTGCGCTACCGGGATGCCCTGGAAAACCCGCCGCTGCAGGTCGCCTGCGACCTCGACCGGATCATCATCCACACCAACTTCACGGGAACGGCTTCCAAGGTCCATGAAATCGCCTTGGAATCCCTGGCCGAGCCCCGATCCATCGAGATCCTGCGGGCGGTCTTCCACAAGCCCGAGGCTCTCCGCCCGGGCCTCACGAGCAACGCCGTCACCCAGGACGCCGCGCGCCGGATCGCGAAGATCGCCGCCTCCATGCGGGCGCGTGGTCTCGATCCCGCCGCGGTGGCCCATTTTATGGACCGCATCGTCTTCTGCCTCTTCGCCGAGGACATCGGCCTCCTCCCCTCCATGATTTTCACCCGCATCACGGAAACCGCGGCCGGCGACCCAGCGCGCTTCGGAAAATTGCTGGGCCAGCTCTTCGATGCCATGGCCGCTGGGGGCGACTTCGGGCTGGAGGTCATCCGCCATTTCAACGGCAACCTGTTCGACGATTGTACCGTCCTGGAGCTAACGCCCGAGGACCTTCGCTGGATCGCGTCCGCCGCGGCGCTCGACTGGAGCGCCGTGGACCCCTCCATCTTCGGAACGCTCTTCGAACGCGGTCTGGACCCGGCCAAGCGGGCCCAGCTCGGGGCCCACTTCACCAGCCGGGAGGACATCGAATGCGTCGTGGAGGCGGTGGTCATGGCCCCGCTCCGGAAGGATTGGGAGAGAACAAAGGAAGTGGCGATCAATGTAATGGCCACCGGCCGGAAGACTGCCGGGGAGGTGAGGGCCCCCGCCAAGCCCCTCAGCAAGGGGGCCCGCTGGAAGGCGCGCCAGGAGGCCGGGGGCATCATCCACCAGTTCCTGGACCGGCTGCGAAGCGTGAAGGTCCTCGATCCGGCGTGCGGAAGCGGCAACTTCCTCTATGTGGCCCTGCTCAAGATGAAGGACCTGGAGCGGGAGGCGGGCGTCACCTTCCCCGGCGAGCACGGCCTGGACCCTTTCCTCCCCGGCGTCAGTCCCGCCCAACTTTACGGCATCGAGATCAACCCCTACGCCCATGACCTGGCGCAGATGACCGTGTGGATCGGCTGGCTCCAATGGATCCGGGCCAACGGCTTCGGATACCCCGATAGCCCCATCCTCAAGCCCCTAACCCACAATATCCGCTGCATGGACGCGATCCTGGCCGAGGACGGCGAGCCCGAATGGCCGGTAGTGGACTACATCATCGGCAATCCGCCGTTCCTGGGCAACCGAATGATGCAGGGAGAGCTCGGCAAGAATTATGTCGCTCGGATCTTCGATATCTATGGGGAACGCCTGGGTGGGAAGCCCGACCTTTGCTGTTACTGGTTTGAGAAGGCGCGGGCCCACATCGAAGCCGGGCGGTGCAAGCGGGCGGGGCTGCTCGCCACGCAGGGCATTCGGGGTGGGACGAACCGCAACGTGCTCAAGAGGATTTTGGAGAGCGGCGGGATCTTCTGGGCGGAAAGCGATCGGCCCTGGATCCTGGATGGAGCCAATGTCCATGTCTCGATGGTCGGTTTTGACAATGGCAGCGATGCAAGCCATGTCTTGGACGGCCGGCCGGTCAGCCGGATCAATGCGAACTTGACGGCCGAATCCGACACCACGAGCGCCCGACCCCTTCAGGCCAATGCCGGGATCGGATTCCAAGGGACCATCAAGCGAGGCCCCTTCGATGTTCCCGATGTCCAGGCGATCGAACTTTTAGCATCGGCCGGCAACCCGAACGGCCGTCCCAATAGCGACGTCATCGTTCCATATCTCAATGGCTTGGATATTACCAAGCGACAGCGATGGCAATGGGTAATCGATTTTGGATCTCGTTCCGAGGGCGAAGCCGCCCAATATGAAGCACCGTATCGACATGTGGAGCATCATGTGAAGCCGGAAAGGCAGAAGGCCAATCAAGGGAAGGCTCGTTCGGAGTGGTGGCTCCATTGGTGTCCTAGACCAGAGATGAATAAGGCTCTGGTGCGATGTCAGAGATTTATTATCACAGCTCGTGTATCAAAGCATAGGCTATTTGTCAGGCAACAGTTTCCAAGCAATCCCGATTGTCAGTTGATTGTATTCGCCCGCTCCGACGATTATTTCTTCGGCGTCCTGCATTCTCGGATCCACGAGGTGTGGGCTCTGCGCATGGGGACCCGTTTAGAAACGCGCCCCCGATATACCCCCACTACTTGCTTCGAGACCTTCCCCTTACCGGAGGCCAAAGACGAGGTGGATGTCGAGATTGCGGCGGCGGCGAAAGATCTCCATGAAAAGCGGAAGAACTGGCTCAACCCGCCGGACTGGACGAAGACCGAGGTGCTGGAGTTTCCGGGGACGGTGGGCGGGCCATGGGACCGCTACATCGACCCGGCGACGGCCGTGGACCGTGGGGCGTTCAGTGTCGGCACCGTGCGCTATCCCCGTCTCGTGGCCCGGGACGCGGCCTCGGCGGTCCGGCTGAAGGCCCGTACCCTTACCAAGCTTTATAACGAACGCCCGGCCTGGCTGGCGGATTGCCCTGCCCGGCTGGACGCCGCGGTCGCCGCTGCCTACGGCTGGCCGGCCGATCTATCAGATAGCGAAATCGTGGAGAGGCTATTGGCCCTCAACCTGGCCCGGAACAGCTAAGGCCAGCATTTCCTTGAATTTAGAAAGGAAGCGCAGGCTAAAGCCTGCGGCTACATTGTCTATATCGGTGGGCGGGCCCAACTACCAGCTGCGAGTTGCCGGCTGCCGGGTGAGAGGGGGGCTATGCCCCCCACGGCACCTTCAAGCCCAACTTCTTGAACTTTTCCGCCACCTCCCTCCCCTCCAGCGTGGGCTTCTCCACTTTGTCCTTCTCCACCAGGTAGCCCGCCGCCCGGGCGGCCTTCAGTGCTTTGGCTCCGCCACCGGCGGCCAGGGCCGAGGCCAGGGCCTGCTCGGGGGCCGACAGGGTGACGGCCTCCAGGACATAGTCCTCGAACGCCTCCCAGGTCAACGGCACCCAGCGGCGGACGATCTCCCGCCCCATCAACTCCGCGTACTGCCGGATCTCGAACTGGGCCGAGGGGTGCATCCGCAGGCGGAGGAAGTGCATCAGGTTGTGGAGGTCGATCTTCCAGTAGGCCTCGGTGAAGGTGGAGAGGGGGAGGTCTTTGCGGGCCTGTTCGCGGGCCACGCCGGAGCGGAGGCGCATGGCATAGACCGTCTTGGCCAGGCGCTGGAGTTCCGCCTCCTGGCGCGAGAGCACCCGCCCCTCGGACGGGGCGACGAAGCCGACGCTCCCCTGGCGGTTGGCCTTGGACTGGACGCGCCACTGGCCGGGGGGGGTGCGGTGGGCCGAGGCGATGGCCTCGCTGTAGCGGGTGCTGTACTCGTTGACGCTGGCCGTGCGGTGGCGGATCCACTGCCGCCAGCAGTCCATGGGGACCCGCAGGTGGAACTTGATCTCGCACATCTCGAAGGGGGTGGTGTGGCCGTGGCGGATGAGATAGCGGAGGAGTTCGCGGTCTTGGCTCACCCGCTTGGTCCCCTTCCCGTAGGAGACGCGCGCGGCCTGAACCACGGCGGCATCGCATCCCATGTAGTCCACCACTCGGACGAACCCGTCGTCCAGGACGGGAAAGGGGGTCCCCAAGATGCGGTCGAGGGCGGGGACCCGGGTGCGCTGGAGCTTCTCGAAGGGATGAGCGGTCATTCCAAGGTGTCCTCGGCATGGATTGGCGGTGCGCGGTGCCTCCCTATCTTATCCGAAAGGGCGCTGCCGGGCAAGGGAGAACGGGTCCCCGGAGGGTGTCTTGACAGCGGGAGGGGGGAACCCTTACACTGATCGGATTCATGAAATCATTCTCATGGAGGAGACGATGCCTACGCTGAAGGGAACACGGACCGAGCAGAACTTGCTGGCGGCCTTCGCCGGCGAATCCCAGGCCCGAAACCGGTACACCTATTTCGCCGGGGCCGCCCGGAAGGAGGGGTTCCAGCAGATCGCCCGCATCTTCGAGGAGACGGCCGACCAGGAGAAGGAGCACGCCAAGCGCTTCTTCCAGTTCCTGGAAGGCGGCAACGTCGAGATCACCGCCGCCTACCCCGCCGGAAAGGTCGGGACGACGCTGGAGAACCTCCGCGCGGCCGCGGCGGGGGAGGGGCACGAGTGGGGGACCCTCTATCCCGCGTTCGCCGCCACGGCCAGGGAGGAGGGGTTCCCGGAGCTCGCCGGCGTGTTCACGATGATCGGCATCGCCGAGAAACAGCACGGCAAGCGGTACGCCGCCCTGGCCGCCAACGTGGAAAAAGGCCGGGTCTTCAAAAAGGAAGAAAAGGTGGTGTGGCGCTGTTTGAATTGCGGGTACCTGCACGAGGGGCCCGAGGCCCCCGGCACCTGCCCCGCGTGCATCCATCCCCAGGGGTATTTCGAGCTCCTTGGGGAGAACTGGTAGGGGAGCTGAAGTTCCGAGTTTCGAGTTTATAGTTTCGAGTTCCCACCCACCCGGGCATGAGTTCCGGCTGACCATTCCAAGGAATCGTAGGGGCACGGCATGCCGTGCCCACCCGCCTGGGAGGGATTTGCTCCAGGCCAAAATCAAGTCAAGGAGGCATCATGAGCCACCACACCGTCACCATGAAAGGGAATCCCCTGCCCTTGGTGGGAACGCTTCCCGAGGTCGGCAAGCCGGCCCCGGACTTCACCGCGGCCGCCAACAACCTCTCCCCGTTCACCCTGTCGTCGCTGAAGGGGAAGACGGTGGTCCTCTCGGCCGTCCCGTCGCTCGACACCCCCGTCTGCGACACCGAGACCCGGCGCTTCAACCGGGAGGCCGCGGCCCTCGGGGACGACGTCGCCATTGTGACCGTCAGCATGGACCTGCCGTTCGCTCAGGCCCGCTGGTGCGGCGCCGCGGAGATCGACCGGGTGACCACCGTCTCCGACTACAACCAGGCCGACTTCGGGAAGAAGTACGGCGTCCTCATCGGCCCCCTGCGCCTCCTGGCCCGCGCCGTCTTCGTCGTGGACAAGGGCGGCGTCCTGCGGTACAGCCAGCTGGTGCCGGAAGTGACCACCGAACCGGATTACGATGCCGTCCTCAAGGCGGTGAAAGCGGCTCAGTAGTGCCTGGTTTCCCGTTGGATTGAACGGGCGGGCCGCGGCGTCCCGACCCGCAGCGGGGATGCTACTCCCAGCTCCCCTCGAACCGGCACGCCGGGGCGTGCTCGAGGCGGCAGGCGGTGTGGCGGATGGCCACCCGCTTGGCGCCGGTCAGCTCGAGGGTCCGCTCCATCCAACCGGAAAAATCCATACAGAAGGCGCGGTGAATGGGGTCGAAGTCCAGCACCAGCCCCACGGCGGCGGTGTCCCCCTTGGACTCGATCTGGAGCCGCCCCGTGTTGTAGTAGCGGCCCCACATCAGCGCCCCCATCTTGAGCAGGTGCTGGGGCTTGCCCAGCTTGAGGAAGATGGCGTGGATGGTGGAGAGCTCGAACTCGGCCGTGAACCGGCCGATCTCCCAGCAGAGCTGGAGGTCCCCCTTGCCCAGGACCTTGTCGATGGTCTCGGAGAGGCGCACCTGGTAGCGCAGGGGGTACCAGGAGGAGGGGGAGAAGGTTCCCGAGAGGACCTTGCGGAGGTCCTCGTCTTTGAGGCGGGCCAGCACCTCGGGGATGCGCTCCTTGCCGTACCGCTGTTCAATGAAGGCCAGGCGGCCGCGGAGGGTGTAGCCTTTGCTCTGAGAGGCGGCGGAAGGGGACATCATGGCCCTATTCTACGGCAGGGGCGGATCGAGGCGCAAGGGCCCGGGTCCGCCCGGGGGTGGGTGGGCTTCCACTCTCCCAACTCCGAGCTCCCTACTTCTTGATCTCGGAAGTACAGTGGGGGCACCGGACCGCCGCGAGCGGGATGGCGGTGGCGCAGAAGGGGCAGTCCTTCGTCGAGGGGGCCGGGGGAGGGGCGGCCTCGGCGCGCCTCAGGCGGTTGAGGGCCCGCACCATTAAAAATACGGCGAAGGCGACGATGAGGAACGAGACCACGGCGTTGAGGAAGACGCCGGCGTTTATGGTCACGGCCCCCGCGGCCTGGGCGTCGGCCAGGGTGGCATAGGGGCCCGCCGCCTTGCCCTCCTTGAGGACGGCGAAGATGTTGGTGAAATCGACTCCGCCGAGCAGCAGCCCCAGGGGGGGCATGAGGACGTCCTTGACGAGGGAGGAGACGATGGTCCCGAACGCGCTGCCGATGATGATGCCGACGGCCATGTCCATGACGTTGCCCTTGACGGCGAATTCCTTGAACTCCTTGAACATGCCTCACCTCCTGTAAAGGGATACCTCTATGATATCACTGCGGCTATAATAAGCCAGATGAAGCCCCACGCCGCCCTCTTCATCCCCTGCCTGACCGCCGAGGTGGAGCCCGCAACCGGGCTCCACATGGCGGAGCTTGTCGAGCGGGCGGGATTCGAGGCGGCCTACCCGGAGGGGCAGACCTGCTGCGGCCAGCCGTGGTTCAACACCGGCTACCGCTCCGACGCCGCGGCCTACGCCCGGAGGTTCCTCCGCCTCTTCGACGCCTTTCCCTGCGATTGCGTCGTCTCGCCCTCCGGCTCGTGCCTGGGGATGGTCAAGCACCACTATCCGGAGCTGGACCTGTCGCCCGAGGACCGCGCCCGCCACACCCGCCTGGTTCCCAAGCTCCTGGAGTTTTCCGAGTTCATGGCCCTCCACGGGACCGGCCTGCGGTTCGCCGGTCCGCCGGAGAAGGTCTATTACCACCCCTCCTGCCATCTCACGCGCGAAATGGGGGTGAAGCGCCCGCCGCTGGACCTGCTGGGGCGGGTGGAGGGGGCGGAGGTGGTGACCGACGTCGAGCCCCTCTGCTGCGGGTTCGGCGGCACCTTCTCGGTCAAGATGCCCACGCTGTCGGCGGCGATGACGAAGCGGAAGGTGGAGCAGGTGCGAGCCCTCCACGCCCCCGACCGCTGGGTAGTCCCCGACGCCTCCTGCCTCCTTCAGATCCGGGGATGGGCCGAGGCGCACGGCATTCCCGTGCGGGCCCAGCACCTCATCGACTACCTCCATGAGCGCGTTCGATAGATTCGTCGGCGCCGCCTTGGCGGACGAGGGGCTCGTCCGCAACATGGTCAAGGCCACCGGCCACTCGTTGGAGGCCCGCCGGTCGGTCATCGCGGCGCGGTATCCCGACTGGGAGGGGATGCGGGAACGGGCCCATGCCGTCCGCCGCCGCTCCCTCGACGAGAACGCCGCCCTGTGGTCGCAGGCGGAGACGGCCGTCCGCCGGAGGGGCGGGGAGTTTGTCCGCGCCTCCGGCCCCGGCGATGCCGTGCGCGCGGTTTTCGAGGCGCTGGAGCCCTTCAAGGGGAGCCCCGTCGTCAAGGCCAAGTCCATGGTGACGGAGGAGCTCGGCCTGCGGGAGGCGATGGAGGCGGACGGCTTCGAGGTCCACGAAACCGACCTGGGCGAACTCATCGTCCAATGGGAGAAGCGCCCCCCCTCCCACATCACCGCCCCGGCCATCCACCTCTCGCGGGAGCAGATCGGGCGTCTCTTCGCGGAGAAGCTCGGCGTCCCCTACACTTCCGATCCCGTCGAGCTGACGGGGCTGGCGCGGCGGTTCCTGCGGGAGAAGTTCCTGGCCGCGCGCGCGGGGGTGACGGGGGCCAATTTCATCGTGGCGGAGACGGGGACGCTGGTCCTGCTGGAGAACGAGGGGAACATCCGGCTCACCACCGCGCTCCCGGAGCGGCTCGTCGCCGTGACGGGGCTGGAGAAAATCGTCCCCACCCTCGACGATCTCAAGGTCCTCCTCCGGATGCTCCCGGTCTCCGCCACGGGGCAGTTCCAGAACGGTTACACCTCGTTCATCCCCTTGGGCCGCGGGCACCGGCTGGTGGTGTACGAGGGCTACCGCCATCCCCTTCTGGAAAACCCCGAGTTCCGCGACATCCTCCTCTGCATCCGGTGCGGCGCGTGCCTCAACGTCTGCCCCGTCTACGGGCTGGTGGGGGGGCACACCTACCGCAGCGTCTACCCCGGCCCCATCGGGGTGATCACCGGGCCGTTCATCGACCAGGCAACAGGCAACAGGCAACAGGCAACAGAAAATCTGAAACTGTCGTCCTTGTGCGGGGCGTGCACCGACATCTGCCCCGTGAAGGTCCCCATCCACTCCGCCATCCTGAAGCTCCGCGCCCGCGCCCCCAAGCCGCCGGTCGAGCGATTGGCCTTCCGGGCCGGGCGCGCCCTGGCGGAACCGTCCCTCTGGAGGGCCGCCACCCGCATCGGTTCCGTCCTCCCGCGCCTCCTCACGGACCTCCTCGCCCGCCCCTGGACCCGGCAGCGCGGCTCCCTGGGCCTGGCCCGCGAGGATTTTGCCTCGTTATGGAAAAAGAGACGCTCGTAAGGACCGCTGGCGCGGTCGGGGCCACGGTGCGCTTCCTCCCGCGGGAGGGACTGGAGGCGGCGATGCGGGAACTGGTCGCGGGGCGGACGGCGTGCGTGGCGCCGGGGCTGGGCCTGGCCGCGCCGGGCCCGGCCGCCGCGCCCGCCGACGCGGAGGTAGGCATCGCCCGGGCGCGGCTGTGGGTGGAGGAGACCGCCACCGCCCTGGTGGCCGGGTCCGACCTGGCGACGCTGCTGCCGCCGGTCGGCATTCTGATCGTGTCGGCGGCCTCGGTGGTGCCGTGCTACGACGATCTCGTCGACCACCTCAAGGCGCATCCGGATGAATGGTGCGCGGCGGTCACCGGCCCTTCGCGAACGGCCGACATCGAAAAAGTCCTCGTCATCCCCGCCCACGGTCCGCGGGAACTGCATCTGCTGATCGTCGAATAGCCGCCGCGGTCCGCCGCAGTCCGCTTTTCGCCCAACGCTATCCGCGGACCGCCTTCCGCGTTTTGCGGTCCGGCCAAAGGAGGAACGCCCCCATCAGGAGGGACGGCCAGAGGGCGGCCGGCAGGCCCGGCATGGGGGCCGGGACCGTCCACGCCGCCAGGGCCGTGAACGCCGCGGCCAGCCCCGCCGAGGCTCGATCCCGGGCGCGGACGGCCAGGGCGGAACACCCCGCCGAGGCGGCCAGCATGGCGCCCGCCAGGGGGCCGGCCCCGAAGAGGCACCCCTGCCCGAGCACGATCGTCGAGGCGGCATAGAGGGACACGGCCACGACCGCGCCGACGGGGGAAGCCAGGAGCCGCAGGGTCCCGAAGAGGACGCCCGCGGTCATGGCCAGGGTCAGGAGCGCCGACACGGTCGGCCAGGGGAAGTCGCCGGGACCGGAGTATGCCGTCCACCGGGCGAGGGTGAGGCCGGCCAGCGACAGGGGATGGACCGGCGGCCCGTTGGGAAGCCCGGCCTCCAACACCCCCGGATTCCCGATAAGAACCGCCCCCGCCGCGGCCAACCCGGCCCCCGAGGCGAGCCAGCCCGTCCATCGCGGGAGGGCACGGGGAGCCGGGGCGAAGACCGCGCGCAGCGGGGCCTTCTTGAGGACGATGGAGAGGACGAATATGGCGAACATGAACGCGGCGGTTTCGCCCATCAGGTAGGGCGGCGGCCAGGTGCCGCCCGAAGCCCTCCAAAGTCCGCGCATGCACGCGCCGAACCCCAGCCCCAGGGCCGCCCCGAGCGACCACTTCAGGGTGCGGGAGCCGCCGCGGGGAACCGGCAGGAGCAGGGCGACCACCTGCCAACCGGCCGCCAGGGGCAGGAGGGCCCCCAGCAGGACGAGGGGGACCCGGGGCCCCGTCACCCCTTCACCGCCCGCCCCGGGGAGCGCCTGCTTAACCGAGGTGTGGAACGCATGCCAGGTCATGGTAGCACAGCGCCGGCGAAGGGCGGTAAATGTGCTAAACTGCGACTGATGGAACGGATCAAGAGGTTGCTCGCCCAAAGCCGCCGCGTCGCGGTCCTGACCGGGGCGGGGATCTCGGCCGAGAGTGGCGTCCCCACCTTCCGAGGCCCAAACGGCCTATGGCGGAACTACCGGCCGGAGGAGATCGCCTGCATGGAGGCCTTCCTCCGCGACCCCGTCCTGGTGTGGGAGTGGTACCTGGAGCGCAAGCGCGGCATCCGGGCCGTGGAGCCCAACGCCGCCCACCGCCTGCTGGCCTCCTGGGAGCACGAGCGGGAGGATTTCACCCTGATCACGCAGAACGTGGACGGCCTGCACGGCCGGGCCGGCTCGAAACACATCCTCGAACTGCACGGCAATATCTGGGTGACGCGGTGCCTCTCGTGCGGCCGCCAGGGGCGGGACGAGTCGCTCGCCTATCCCGAAATGCCGCCGACATGCCCCTGTGGCGGCCGGTTGCGGCCCCATATCGTCTGGTTCGGCGAGATGCTCGATCCGGAGGTTCTGCAGGCCGCCTGGGGCGCCGCGGAGGGGTGCGATCTCTTCTTCGTCATCGGCACCTCCGCCCTGGTCTATCCTGCCGCCTCCCTGCCCCGCGTGGCGCTGGAGGCGGGGGCCGCCGTGGTGGAGATCAATCCCGAGCCCACAGCGTTTTCCGATGCGGCCACGGTGTCGCTGAGGATGAAGGCGGTGGAATTCGCGGAGGCCATGGGATGAAAATCAAGGAAATGCCGGAGGCGGATCGGCCGCGCGAACGGCTCCGGAGGTTCGGGGCGGGCGCCCTCTCCACGGCGGAACTGCTGGCCATCCTGCTCCGGACGGGGACGCGCGGCTCCTCCGCTCTTGACCTGGCGTCGAAGATCCTCGACTACCTGCCCGAGGAGATCTTGGCCAACGGCTCCTACGATGAATTGTGCCAGGTGGAGGAGATCGGTCCCGTCCGGGCCGTCACGCTGGCGGCCGCTCTGGAGCTCGCGCGCCGCCTTAAAGGGGCCCGACGCCCGCAGAGGGACCTCCTCCACAACCAGAAGGCGGCGGGGGAGTACCTGATGGACCGCTACGCCCACGAGCGACAGGAGGTCCTCGGGGTGCTCCTGCTCGACGGGCGCAACCGGCTCGTCCGGGAGCACGTCCCCTACCGCGGCACCTCCAATTACGCCGCCGTGGAGCCCCGCGAGATCTTCGGCCCCGCCCTGGTGGGCAAGGCGGCCAAGATCATCCTCTTCCACACCCACCCTTCGGGCGATCCCGCCCCTTCGCCCGAGGACGAGGCCTTCACCGCCAAAATGAAGGACCTCGGCGCCCGCCTCCAACTGACCGTGGTGGACCACATCGTCGTGGGGACGGAGGGATGGTACTCGTTCGCGGAACGGTGGAAATTGTGAAGCATATGCATAAGTCAGGGCCGGCGTGTCCCGACAGTCGTCGGGGCGCGCCGGGATGGTCTCCTTGTGGGAAGAGGGTGGATCCGCGCGGATTCACTCCGCGCGGCGGGAGAGGGAGTCGCCCTCTCCCGCTTTTAATGTGCAGGGGAGGCATGGTGTGAGACACCTGCACTTGGATCCCATCGGAGGCCTCGCCGGCGACATGCTGCTGAGCGCCTTGGCGGACCTCGGCGCGCCGGTGGAACCCCTCGCGAAGGCCCTTGGCTTCCCCCTGGAGTTCGAGACCGTCCGCGACGGCGTCCTCGTTGGGAAGCGGCTTGTGCCCCAGCCGGTCTACGACGAGCCGTTCGGGCATACCTTCGCCGAGATCGAACGGGCGGTCGGACGCGCCTCGTTTTCCGCGGAGTCAAAAGAGAAGACGCTCGTCCTTTACCGCCGGCTCTTCGAGGCCGAGTCGGCCGTCCACGGCGAGGGGTTCGATCGGACCCACCTGCACGAGCTCGCCGCCGTGGACACCTTCGTGGATCTCGCCGGGGCGGTCCTCGCCCTCGAAACGCTGGGCGTGGGTTCGCTCTCCTGCGGCCCCATCCCCACGGGGAGCGGGACCGTCCAGACGCGCCACGGCCGGATGCCCGTCCCGGCCCCGGCCACCGCCCAGTTGCTGAAGGGAATGCGCGTGCACACCGGCTTGGAGGAAGGGGAGTGCTCCACCCCCACCGGGGCGGTGCTGGCGGCGGTCCTTGCGGGACCCCTGGAGGCCGCGCCGCCCATGACGCTGGAGGGGATCGGCCTGGGGTTCGGCCGGCGCAAGGGGGTCCATGTCCCTAATGCCCTGCGCATCCTCATGGGGAGCCGGCCGGAGGAGGAGGGGGTCTACGAGGTCCGGGCCACCCTGGACGACATCACCGGCCAGCTCGCCGCCCACCTTATGGCAACACTGTTCGAGGCCGGCGCCCTCGATGTGGCCATCCACACGGTGGTGATGAAGAAAAACCGCCCCGGTATCGTCGTGGAAGCCCTCTGCCCCGTCGCGAAGCTGGATGCCCTGGCCCAGACCTTCTTCCGCGAAAGCCCCACCATCGGCCTGCGCTACCAGCCCGTCGGGCGCATTACGATGGAGCGGCGGATGGTGGAAGTGCAAACCTCCCTCGGCAAGGTCCCGGTGAAGTGCTCCTATTATCAAGGAAAACTGATGCAGGCCACGCCGGAGTTCGACGCGGTCAAGGCGCTGGCGGAAGTGGCGGGGATGGCGCTGAAGGAGGCGTTGGGGAAAATCCAGGGGGAAGTTCAGAGTTCAGAGTTGAGAGTTCGGAATGAAGAATGAAGGGTTGATGTCTCATCAACACATTGCAAAACCTACCGGGTACCGACAGGTGTGGCATGTCCCGCTTCGATAGAAGATTGGAGGAATATAAAAGGTCGGAATATGAGGTGATGATCTGCTGGAGCGAAGAGGATAAGGCGTTCATGCCGAAGGGCCTGGCCTGCCCGGTTGCGCCGCGGACGGGAAAACTCATCGGAAGGCATGGGCTGCTCTGGAGATAGTCATCGCCGAGTGGATCGAAACGGCCCAAGCCATCGGCCGCCCCATCCCGGAGCCCAAAGGCCGCCTGCGCTATGCCTGAGTGCCGGATCGGAAGCAAAAGCGCTATTCCTCGGTCCTTACGGGATAGTAAAAAGTTGCTGCTCGTCGATTGCATCCCGGCCGAACTGGATCACTCGGATCCCGCGGTGGCCCGCGTGTGGGCCGAGGAGGCCCGACGGAGGTGGAAGGCCTACGAAAAGGGACAACTTCAGACGGTTTCTTACAAGGTCGTAAGGGAGAAGCCCCCAGCCATGAGGGCAAGAGGTGACCCTAATGTTGCATTAAATGACGAAAACTAATGTTCTCTATCAGGCGGCTTTT
>CAZRVT010000075.1:0-13178 GCA_964603505.1 uncultured Holophagales bacterium
CGGCATAATTCGCGGCCTCCTCCTCCAGGAGGACGGCAAGCTGGTCGTGGGGGGGGATTTCTTCTCCATCGGCGGCCTCTCCCGGCGCTGCCTGGCCCGCTTGAACACGGACGGGAGCGTGGACGCGGCCTTCGCGCCCAACCCCAACGCCCCCGTCGAGTCCCTCGCCCTCGATCCAGACGGGGCCATCGTCGCGGGCGGCTGGTTCACCGCCATCGGCGGCCAGACGAGGCACTACCTGGTCAAACTGGACGCGGCCGGCGTCCCCCTCGCGGCCTTCGCGCCGGTCCTGGACGGACCCGCCTATGCCGTGGCGGCAGAGTGCGACGGGGCGGTGGTGGCGGGCGGGGCCTTCGCGACGGCGAACGGCCAGCCGCGCTCCAACCTGGCCCGCTTCAACGCCGACGGGTCCCTGGACGGGGCCTACGCCCCCGACCCCAACGACTGGATCCTCGCCCTGGCGGTGCAGCCCGACGGCAAACTCTTGGTGGGGGGGTGGTTCTCCGCCGTCGGCGGCGCCTCCCGGGACTACCTCGCCCGGCTGAACCCGGACGGGACGGCGGACGCGGCCTTCGCCCCGGCCGCCGACGGGCGCGTGCAGGCCTTCGCCCTCCAGCCCGACGGCGGGGTCCTCGCCGGCGGGACCTTCACCGCGATGGGCGGCGCGGCGCGCAACGCCCTCGCCCGGCTCTACCCGGGGGGGTGGGTGGACGCCACCCTGGCGGCCGTGCCGGACAATCTGGTACATTCGTTTGCTCTTCAGCCGGATGGGAAGATCCTCGTGGGGGGGGCTTCTCAAGCATTCAGGGTTACCCGCGGGCAGGACTCGCCCGACTCCACCCCGACGGGACACTCGACGTGGCGTTCGACGTCCAATGCAGTGATGCCGTCCTTGCTCCCGTGCCCCTGCCGGACGGGAATATCCTCATCGGGGGGGCTTTCAACTATATTCAAGGGCAGTTGCGCGCCGGGATCGCCCGACTGAACCCCGACGGTACCCTGGATACGGCGTTCGACGCCGGGACGATCGAAAACGGCTGTACTGTCTTCAGCGTCGCCCCCCAGCCCGGCGGGAAGGTCCTCATCGGTGGAAACCTAAACGAGTTGGGCGGCTGGCCCCGGAACTATCTCGCCCGCCTCGACGGCGCAGGGGGCGTGGACGGCGCCTTCACGACGGACGCGGATGACAGCGTGCGGGCCATCGCCCTCCAGGATGACGGCCGGATCGTCGTAGGGGGATTATTCTTAGCGATCGGGGGCCAGAGCCGGAGCCGCCTCGCCCGCCTGGACCCGGACGGCGTCGTGGAATCCTCCTTCACCCCGGCCGCGAACGGAAAGGTCTATGCCGTCGCCCTCCAACCCGACGGGAAGATCCTGATCGGGGGAGATTTCACGGCGGTCAACGGCATGGGCCGAAACCGCTGCGCCCGCCTGAACGCCGACGGAACTCTGGATGAAGCGTTCAATCCCAATGTGACGGGGGGAGATGTCAGAACGCTTGTTCTCCAGCGGGACGGAAAGATCCTCTTGGGGGGATCATTCTCTGCGGTTTCCGGCACGACGAGATATCGCATCGCCCGCCTCCACCCCGACGGCTCGCTGGACGCCGCCTTCGACCCCAATGCCGATGCATATGTCTTTGCCGTCACGCTCCAGGCGGACGGAAAGGTCCTCGTGGGGGGCACTTTCAACACGATCGGGGGTATCGGCCGCCAGTGTTTGGCCCGCCTGATCGCCGACGCGCCGGCCGAGCAGGACCTGGCCGCCTCCCCCGACGGCACCGCGGCGGCCTGGACGCTGGGGGGCGCCTTCCCCGAGGTGGGCGACTGCGCCTTCGAGGAATCGCCGGACGGGGCCGCCTGGACGCCCCTCGGGGCGGCCCAGCGCACGGGCGGGGGCTGGGTCCTGGAGGGGCTCTCCCTCCCCTTCAACGCCCGCCGCTACCTGCGCGGCCGCGCCCGCGCCACGGCGGACGGGATGTTTAACGGCGGCCGCTCCCTCTTCGAGTCGGTCCGAATCTTCTACAACCCCGGCGAGACGCTCTCCGTGGCCAAGGCGGGGAACGGCGCCGGGACGGTGACGAGCGACCCCGCGGGGATCGCCTGCGGGAGCGCGTGCGTCCACACCTTCGCCCGCGGGGCGACGGTGACCCTCACCGCCGCGCCCGACGGCGGCCACTTCTTCGGCGGCTGGGCGGGCGACTGCGCCGCCTGCGGCACGAACCCGAACTGCGACGTGACGATGAGCGCCGCCCGGTCCTGCTCGACCACCTTCTACAGCGGCGGCCCCGGCGAGGCCAGCAAGGGCGGCTCGGCCCTGACCGCCACGAAGGGAGGCGGGACCTCGGTAAATGTCACCTACACCCCCGCAAACTGCGCCACCGACCACACCGCCTACTGGGGCGTCGGCCCCATCGCGGGAGCTCTCGCCTGGACGGGCGCGGCGTGCGGCCTGGGCGCCTCCGGCGCGGCGAGCTTCGATCCCGGAGACCCCGCCGCGGGGAGCTTCGTCTACTTCGTCATCGTGGGCGACAACGGCAGCGTCGAGGGCTCCTACGGGAAACACTCCTCCGATACCGAGCGCCCCGACACTCCGGAGACCATCGAATGCCACCCCCAGCAGCTCGCCGGCGCGTGCCCGTAAGCGCTTCACCGGCCGCCACCACGCGGTCCACCGGGGCGGTTTCGCGCTCCGACCTGGCCGCAGGGACGAAGCCCGGATGATTGGGGCGAAGGGCGTCCCCCGATGGGCGCACCGCTTTGGAATTTCTTCAGCGTTCCATAGCGCTCCCATGAAGCTTTCCACCGGGCGATGCGGGGGACAATGCAAGCACGGCACGATGACGCGGCCTCGCTTATGAGGGTGTCGCTGAATGAAGAGATGCAAAAAATGCATACGATATGATGCATGCTTCGCACTGTGAGGCCACTATCTATTGTGGTCATCTGTTAGGGAGGCTCCATTATGCAACAGGCTCTTATAGGATATAATTAAGGCCACCGAAAGGAGAAGCATTATGGCATTGGAAGGACTCAAAGACATCATCCTGCAGTATGTGACCAAGGAGTACCTTGAAGACGACAGCGAGCCCCTCACCTACGACACGCCGCTGATCTCGGGCGGCATCGTGGACTCGTTCTCGATGGTCTCCCTCAAGCGGTTCCTGGAGAACAAGTACGCCATCGCGATCCCCGACGAGGACGCCAGCCCCGAGGCCTTTGACTCGGTGAACAAGGTCGCCGACTTGGTCGAGCGGTTCGTGGCGAAGAAGGGGTAGGGCCATGGCGTTCTCCGAGAAGGTCCGCGGCACCTACCAGGCGCAGCTGAAGGGGATCGAGGACGCGGGGCTCTTCAAGCGGGAGCGGTTCATCCACTCCCCCCAGGCGGCCGACATCGAGGTGGAGTTCCCCTCCGGCTCGTCGCTGAAGAAGGTCATCAACATGTGCGCCAACAACTACCTGGGGCTCTCCAGCCACCCCGAGGTGGTGAAGGCCGCGCACGAGGGGCTGGACACCCGCGGCTACGGCATGTCGTCGGTGCGCTTTATCTGCGGCACCCAGGACATCCACCGGGAACTGGAGAGGCGCATGACGGAGTTCCTGGGCACCGAGGACACCCTCCTCTTCCCCTCCTGCATGGACGCCAACGCCGGGGTCTTCGAAGCCATCCTCACCAAAGACGACGTGATGATTTCCGACCGCCTCGTCCACGCCTCGCTCATCGACGGCATCCGCCTCTGCTCCGCCATGCACGACACCTACAAGCACTCCGACATGGGCCACCTGGAGGAGAAGCTTCAGCTCCACTCGGACAAGCGGCTCAAGATGGTCATCACCGACGGCGTCTTTTCCATGGACGGCGACTGCGCCAAACTGGACGCGATGGCGGCCCTGTGCGAGAAGTACGACGCCATGCTCCTGGTGGACGATTCGCACGCCTCGGGCTTTATCGGCAAAACCGGCCGGGGAACGCATGAAAAATGCGGCGTCGTGGGGAAGATCGATATCATCACCACCACCTTCGGGAAGGCCCTCGGCGGGGCCTCCGGCGGCTGCGTCAGCGGCCGCAAGGAGCTCGTGGAGCTGTGCCGCCAGCGGGCCCGGCCGTACCTCTTCTCCAACACCATCGCCCCGGTGGTGGTGGCGGGGGTCCTGAAGGTGATGGAGATCCTCTCGGCCTCCACCGAGCGGCGGGACAAGCTGGAGAAGAACGCCGCCTACTGGCGGAAAGGGCTGACCGAGGCGGGCTTCGTCCTCAAGGAGGGCGACACCCCCATCGTTCCCGTGATGCTCTTCAACGCCAAGCTGGCCCAGGACTTCTCCCTGGCCCTCTACGAGGAGGGGATCTACGCCATGGGGTTTTTCTTCCCAGTGGTGCCCCAGAGCCAGGCCCGGATCCGCACGCAGATCTCGGCGGGCCACGAGATCCACCACCTCGACCAGGCCCTCGAGGCCTTCAAGAAGGTGGGCCGGAAGTTCGACATCCTGGGCAAAACCAAGCAGGAGATCATCGCGAAGTACGGAATGTAACAGTAGCGGTTCCGAGTTCCGGGTTTCGAGTCAATGACGGGGGCGGGCCATGGGCCCGCCCCTTTAACAATCAGCAGGGGGAGCGCATATGGATAACAATAACCAGGCCGATCCGGCGCCGCTGGGGCTGAGGGGGTTCGCGATGACCACGGTCCTGCCCATCGGGGCCCCCCGCAAGGCCTAACCCTCCCCTCGCCAAAGCCGTCCGGATCCAGGGGTCCGGACGGCTCAATGTTGACAGGGGCGCGGCTTCCCGTCATAATAGGACCGACCTATGATCAAGGAAGGCCCGCTCGGCAGCGTCCACCTCCTGCAACTGCTCGGGGAGATCTTCGTCGAACGATTCACCGGCGCCATGCGGCTCGAATCGGAGAGCAAGGTCCGGATCATCTATTTCAAGGACGGCGACATCGTCTCCTGCGGCACCAACGTCAACGCGGAAAAGATTGACGAGGTGCTCCTCTCCCTGGGCCGGATCACCCGCGACCACATCCGCGAGGTGCTCGAAATGAGCGCCTCCTCCTCGGAGATCGGGAAGCGTATGCTGTCCCTGGGGTTCCTCTCGGCCGCGGAGCTGGAGGACGCTCTGCGCCATCAGACGCTCCTCATCGTCCGCAACCTCCTCCCCGATACCGCGGGGACCTTTTCCCTGGTGGAGCACTACACCCCCACCCGCACCGATGTGTTCCACTACCCGACGCACCACTTCCTCAGCGATTTCCTCCGCGCCACCGACGACCGGGAGCTCGTCTTCTCCATCCTCCCCCCCCCCTCCACCCGGGTGCGCACCCGGCCCGGGGCGGCGGCGCTCGTCGACACCCTGCCGTGGGGCGCCGAGGAAAAGGCCGTCGTCGCCAACCTCAACGGCCGCGTCTCCCTGGCCGAGCTCACCGGCCTCTCCCGGCTGCGGGAGATGGACATCTACAAGCTCGTGGCCACCCTGGCGTGCCTCGGCGCGGTGGAGGTGGCGGACGATGCGGCCGCCTCCTCCCCTGCCGCGGAACCGCCCGTTCCGGAGCCGGAGCCGTCCTTCCTCCCCCCTTCCCCGTCCAATGCGGCCCCCGCCCCCCTTGCCGGCGAGCTGTTCCCTCCGACCCGTCCGGCCTCCAAACCGGAAATCGGCATCCCGAGGACCCACAGACACAACGCCCGTTCCCGGCGCCTCTTCGTCGTCTACCCCCTCGCCCTAATCGGGGTCGTGGTGGTGGGAATGGGGGGCGTCCTGGCCTGGCAGAAGCTCAAGCCGGAGCCGTCCCAACCCGCCCCTCCGCCGGCCACCCAGCCGAAACCCGCCAAACCCGCCCCCATCGTCCTCCCCGAGCCCAAGCCGGGTCCGTCCTCTTCGGGGGAGGAGGCGATGGTGTTGGCGCCCCCCGCCGCTGCGACTCCGGCCCCCGGACCGGCGGCGGCCTCCCAACCGGTCCCGTCCCCCACGCCCCCCGTCGGAACACCGGCCAAGCCGGAACCCACCCCGCCGGCCTCGGCTAAGCCCACTCCCCCTTCGCCTTCGCCGGCGAGACCCGAGCCCAAGCCCCCGACCTCGGAGGCCCCACCGGCGCCCGTCGCGGCCCCGGCCCCTACCGGACGGTATGCGGAGCAGGCCCGCGCCCACCTCGACCGCGCGCAGGGCCTCCCCTCCACGCACCTGACGATCCAACTCATGATCGCCTGCCAGGACGACTCCATCGCCAAGGCCTTGGCCGCGGACTCCAAGGGGGAGCTCTGGTTCATCCCCTTTGCCTTCAAGGGCAGGGCCTGCTACAAGGTCTACTGGGGCGAATACTCCAGCGCCGCTTCCGCCCAGGGAGCCCTGCAGTCCCTTCCGGAGGCCTTCCAGGCCGGGAAGCCTCAGGTGGTCTCCCTCGGCGCCGCCCTCAAGAATGCATCTCCTTGACGGCAACAACCTCTCCGGATCCCTCTGGGGCGACCCCCGTCAACGCCAAGCCACCCTCCACCTCGTCCTCGACGCCTACCGGGGCCGCCGCAAGCGGGCCGTCCTGGTCTTCGACGGTCCCCCCGACGCGGCCGTCCCCCGCGAGCGAACCCTTCTCGGCAACGTGGAGGTGCGTCTGGCCCCCGCCAGCGGCGCCGACGCCCTCCTCCTCCAGCTGGCCGGCCGGCACAGAGGGGCGGTGGTGGTGACGGCCGACGCGGCTCTGGCGGCCGCCTGCCGCAAGGCCGGCGCCTCGGTGCTGGGGCCCCGCGAGTTCCTCAACCGGCTGGAGGCCTCCCATGCGGTGTGAGGGCTGCGCAGCTCCGCTCCCCCTCCAGGGGCCCCGGCCGCGCGCGTGCCCGCGGTGCAAGGCGTTCCTGCACGCCAAGGAGGTGAAGGGCAGGACGGTGGAAGTGGAGGCCGCCGCGGGCGGCCGGACCGGAACCGCCGCCTTCGCGCTGGACCGCCTCGAGGCCACGGCGTCGAAGGCCGCCGAGCCGGGCGACCTCCTCCCCATCGAGCTGTTCCGCTGCCCCCTCTGCGGCCACGGCATCGTCCTCGCGACGATGGCGGAGCCGGTCCGCGACGGGGCCCGGTTCCTCCTGCGCCTGCCGCGCAAGCGCACGGTGGAGGTGCGGTGCGACTATTGCGGCCGCCCCAACCGGGCCCTGGCCCCCGCCGAGGACCCGCTGGAGGTGCCCGTGGTCCCCCTCAAGAAGGACTCGTTCGAATACCAGCTCGACCAGTTCCTCCGCCTACCCCCGCCCCCCGCGGCCCCCGAGCGGTCCGGATGCCTGGGGCTGTTCCTGTTCTTCTCGGCCCTCCGGTGAGCCCTCCGACGGTCCTGAGCCGCAGCGAGCACCGGATCAGCCGCCGGCACATCGCTCCGGAGGCCCTGAAGGTCCTGTACCGCCTCCACCGGCAGGGTTTTCTGAGCTACCTGTGCGGGGGGTGCGTGCGCGACCTCCTCCTGGGCGTCAAGCCCCGGGACTTTGACGTGGTCACCGACGCTCACCCCCAGCAGATCCGCCACCTGTTCCGCAACTCCCGGATCATCGGCCGCCGCTTCCGCCTCGTCCACGTCCTCTTCACCGACGCGACCATCGAGGTGGCCACCTTCCGGCGCACCCCGGAATCGGTCCCGGACGGCATGGACGAGCAGGAGGCGCGCATTTGGCTCAACAACGCCTTCGGCACCCCCGCCGAGGACGCCTTCCGCCGGGACTTCACCGTCAACGGCCTGTATTACAACATCGCCGACTTCTCCGTCATCGACCATGTGGGGGGGCTCGAGGACCTCCGCGCCGGCATCATCCGGATGATCGGGGACCCCGATCGGCGGATCCTGGAGGATCCGGTGCGGATGGTACGGGCCCTTTCCCTCTCCGCCCGCCTCCGGTTCCGGGTCCAGCCCGATCTCTTCCTGGCCATCCTCCGCCACAAGGGGGAGATCCGCGACACCTCGCCCTCCCGGCTCCTCGAGGAGTTTCTCAAAATCATCCGGAGCGGGGCCTCGGCCCCTGTCTTCGCCTTCCTCAAGGAGACCGGCCTCCTCCCCCTCATCTTTCCCTTTCTCGGGCCGGTGGCGGAGACCCCGGACTACGACCGCTTCCTGGCCGCCCTCGGCCGGGTGGACCGGGACATCCGAGAGGGCCGGGGGTTCGAGGAGCCGGTCCTGGTGGGGCTCCTCTACTTCCCGGCGGTCCTCGCCGCCGCCCGGGACCGCAGCGCCTCGGCTCTCCATCAGGCCTCCGAGGCGGTCTTCGCGGTCCAAACCGACCCTTTCTTTCCCAAGGCGTGGCGCCACGAGATGCAATCGCTCCTGACCGCCTGGCCGAAGCTCCAGGCCCCCCCGCAGAAGAACCGCCGGCTGGCGGATCGCTCCTACTTCCACGACGCCCTCGATTTCGCCCGCGTGGTGGCCGAGGGGTGGCCCGAAACGGGCCGGCACCTGGGACAGTGGAAAACATTCGCCCGGGGGCGCCGTAAGAAGGAGTGAGGAGGACCTCATGAAGACCATCCGCATCCTGCTGATTCTGGCCCTGCTCTTCGGCTTCGGCCTCGCCGCGGCCTTTTTCTTCGCCCTCCGGGAGCCCGGCATCGACGACCATTCGGTCCTCAAGCTCACCCTCTCCGGGACCCTCCAGGAATACCGCACCGCCGAGGGGCTGGAGGAGGCCTTCGGCTCCCCCCGCCCCACCCTGTATTCCCTCTTCAAGACCCTCAAGCAGGCCGCTCACGACGACCGCCTCGACGGCGTCATCCTGAACATCGAGCCGTTCGCCATGGGGTTCGCCAAGATGGAGGAGCTGCGGGGCCTCCTGGCGGAGGTGAAGGCCGGAGGGAAATGGGTGTGGTGCTACGCCGACACCTTCGGCGAATTCAGCCCCTCCAACGGCGCCTATTATCTCGCTTCGGCGGCCGACCGGGTGGTCCTCAACCCCGCCGGGGAGCTCAACCTCATCGGCCTCCACGCCGAGGTGATGTTCCTCCGCGGCACCCTCGACAAGCTCCATGTCTACCCCGACTTCGACCACATTGAAGAGTACAAGACCGCCATGAACACCTTCACGGAGAAGGCCATGACGGGCCCGCACCGGGAGATGATGGAGGCGCTGGTCAACGGCCTCTACGACCGGATGGTGGCCGACATCGCGAAGGCGCGCAAGCTCGACCCGGCGGCCTTGAAGGCCCTCATCGACGGCGGTCCGATGGGCGCCAAGCGCGCCCTGGAGGCCAAGCTCGTGGATGAGCTGGCCCACCCGGAGGAGTTCGAGGAGGCGGTCAAGAAGAAGACGGGCGGGGAGCTCAACATCGTCGCCGCCGCCGACTACCCGGTGGACGCCTACGAGAGCGGCCCCAGGATCGCCGTGGTCTTCGGCATGGGGCCCATCTTCGTGGGCACCTCCAACACCTCCCCCTTCGACGACTCCCAGAACATGGGATCGGCCACCTACACCAAGGCCTTCAGGGCGGTCCGCAAGGACGACTCCATCAAGGCGGTCGTATTTCGGGTGGACAGCCCCGGCGGGAGCGCCATCGCCTCCGAGCTCATCCGTCACGAGCTGGTGCTGACCCGCAAGGCAAAGCCGGTGGTCGTCTCCATGGGCGATGTCGCCGGCTCGGGCGGGTACTGGGTCTCCATGTCGGCCGACCGCATCCTGGCGAGCCCCGGCACCCTCACCGGGTCCATCGGCGTGGTGGTGGGCAAGTTCAACACCCGCGCCTTCTGGGGCGACCTCCTCGGCGTCACCTACGACACGGTCAAGGCGGGCGCCAACGCCGACATCTACAGCACCCTGCAGAACTTCACCCCCGAGCAGAAGGCCGCCGTCCGCCGGTTCATGGAGGAGATCTACGACGACTTCGTGAACAAGGTCGCCGAGGGGCGCAAGATCCCCGTGGACGAGGTGCGGCGCATCGGCAAGGGCCGGGTCTATACCGGCGTCCAGGGGCTGGAGCTGAAGTTGGTGGACCGCCTCGGGGGGCTCGGCGCCGCCATCGAGGAGGCCTGCAAGCTGGCCCAGATCCCCGATCCCGCCAAGGTGACCCTGGTCCCCTACCCGAGGAAGAAGGGCTTCATGGAATTGCTCATGAAGAAACAGAAGGGGGAGATCCGCACCGCCCTCGAGTACATCCAAAGCGGAGCCATGATGCCGACGGGGACCCTTTGGTGCCCTTACACCATCACGCTGCACTAAACCGTAGTTCATCATTCGCCGCCATCTCCCCGGCACGGCCCCGACCAATGGGTTGGGGCCGTATCGCATGGACCCGAAGGGCGTGATACAATTATTCCATGCAAGGTTTTCTCCGACTCGAAGGGCTGCCCTTCTACGGTCCTCCGCTCGTGCTGACCGTTGCGGCCTTCTGGCTCGGCTGGCGGCCCGCCGGCATTCTCTTCGGCGCCCTCGCCTGTTTCCTGATGTGGTTCTTCCGGGACCCCGAGCGGACCCCGGAGGGGGACGGGGTGCTCTCCCCCGCCGACGGCACCGTCCTGCGGGTGGTGGACCTCGACGGGGGCGGCAAGCGGGTGGACATCTTCATGTCGGTGATCAATGTCCATGTCAACCGGGCCCCCGTCGCCGGCACCATCGGCGGCATTATCTACACCCCGGGCCGGAAAGCCCCCGCGGGGACCGAGGAGGCCCATCGGTTCAACGAGAACAACTACTTCGAAGTGCGGGGCGACCTCACGGTCGGCGCCCGGCAGATCGCCGGCATCCTCGCCCGCCGCATCGTGTTCTGGAAGCGGGAGGGGGACCGGGTGGAGCGGGGCCAGCGGGTGGGAATGATCAAGTTCGGCTCCCGGGTGGAGGTCACCCTCCCGCCGGGGCTGACGGTCCGCGTGAAGCAGGGGGACAAGACCCGTGCAGGTGCCACCGTTCTCGCCTCGGCCTAAGCGGCGCATCCGGCAGGGGGTCTTCATCCTGCCGAGCGCCCTCACCATCGCGAGCGTCCTCTGCGCCTTCTACGCGATCGTGCAGGGGTTCCGGGGCCGCTTCGAAACCGCCGGCACCTTCATCATCGCCGCCGCCATTCTGGACACCCTGGACGGCCGCATCGCCCGCCTCACCCGCACCGCCACCGATTTCGGGCGGGAGCTCGATTCCCTGGCCGACGCCATTTCCTTCGGCCTGGCCCCGGCCCTCATCGTCTACTTCTATACCCTCAAGGACCTCCACCGCGCCGGATGGCTCCTCGCCTTCCTCTACGTCACCTGCGGCATCATCCGGCTCGCCCGGTTCAACGTCCTCGCCATCGCGGGGCACCGCAAGAACTTCGTCGGCCTCCCCATTCCGGCGGCCGCCTCGTTCTTCGCCCTCCTGCTTATGCTGGGGGCGCCCCCCGATTCGGCCCTCTACCCCGCCGGGGCCCTGGTGATGTCCTACCTGATGGTCTCCACCATCCCGTACCCCGCCTTCAAGGATATGGACATCAAGACCATGCGCCCCACCTTCACGCTGCTGGCCATCGTCCTCCTGTTCCTGGTGGTGGCCTTCCATCCCGCCCTTTCGCTCTTCATCATGCTCTGCGTATACCTCCTCTCCGGCCCCGGCCTCCTCATCTTCGAACGCCGCCACCGCAATCGGGAACTCTCCGGCCTGCAGGATGAACTCTAAGGGGGCCCTCCTGGGGGCGACCACCCTCGCCGCCCGCATCTTTCGCGAGTATTGCGCGGCCCACCGGTTCACGGGCGCCGTCTGGCACCTATTCGGGGACGCCGACACCGTCCTGACCGCCTCGGCCGACGGCGCCGACATCATCCTTCCCGAGACCGTCGAGTCGCTGGACGACTTTCCCCTCCTGCTCGATTTCCAGCGCGGCCGGAAGACGCCTCCCCCCGGCACGGGCATCCTGCTCAGCGCGGGGATTGAACCCCCGCCCCCCACCGCCGCCTTGGTCTTCTTCGGGGCCAACCCGACGCGCCTGGTCGCCGGGGGCCCCTGCGCCGCCCCCCACCCGCTCTCCACCGTCCTGTTGCGGACCCTCGGCGCCCAACCCGTCAACGGCCTGCTTTCCGGACATATCGTGGCCGTGACTTCCACCGAAGAGGACGGGAAAGCGGGGCAGGACGAGCTCTTCCATCAGACCGTCGCCCTCTTCAACGCCGCCTCGTTCAAGTCCAAAGTTTACAAGGAACAGGTCGCCTACAACCTGGTCCCCGCCCCTCCGGATGCCCTGGGAGAGCGAATCCGCGCCGAGCTTGAGGCCTTTCTGGGGACCGGCTGGCTGGCCCCCGTCCAGACCGCCAGAGCCGGCGCCTTCTTCGGGACGCTGGCCGCGGTCCGCCTGGAATTCGACTCCCCCGCGGCCAAAACCGCTTTTGCCCGGACGCTCCAGGCCAACCCCGCGCTGGAGTGGGAGACGCAGGGGGCCCGGGGGCTGGTGCGCGCGGTCCAAGAGGAGGGCATCTTCGTCAGCCCCGCCGGGGAGACCGACCGCTCGTTCCAACTGTGGATCACCTGCGATTCCCTGCGGGCGGGGATGGCGTGGAACCTCGCGAATCTCGCCGACCACTTCTTCCAACTCCGCAACACGAATTAGCGTCACGCCATCTCCGACCCTCTGCGTCGTTGCCCTTCACCGCGCGGATGCTCACGTACGATAGCAGTACGCTGCGCTCCGCGCGGCTCGGGCGCCTAGTGTAGTGTCTCATATGCGGCCGGGTCTTCCGGCCCGCCAGACGCACGACTACAAACGGCATGGAACCACGACGCTGTTCGCGGCCCTGCGTATGCTGGACGGACGGGTACTCGGGGATTGCATGCCCCGCCACCGCCATCAGGAGTTCATCCGGTTCCTGAAGAAAATTGATGCAGAGATTGCGCCGGAACTTTCTCTCCAGTTGATTGTGGATAACTATGGGACCCATAAACACGCTCGCGTCAAGGCCTGGCTCCAACGCCACCCCCGCTTCCATCTGCATTTCACTCCCACCTCCAGCTCATGGCTGAACCTGATCGAGCGCTGGTTTCGCGAGCTGACGGATAAGCGCATCCGTCGCGGCACCTTCCGCAGCGTCCGCTCCCTGATCGACGCCATCTATGATTATCTGAACAATCACAACCAAAACCCTCGCGTCTTTGTCTGGAGTGCTCCCGTCGAGCGCATGCTGGCCAAAATCGCTAAATGTAAAGAAGCGTGTGAGACACTACACTAGAAGCTATCCCAAAACCTAATATCGAGACCTTTAGATAGGCAAATGATCGAGG
>CAZRVT010000076.1:0-11665 GCA_964603505.1 uncultured Holophagales bacterium
ATTCAGGATACACGCCGCGTTTCTCTTTTTCCACACCTTATGATGGTACCTCGGTCAGCTTTGATAAACTCTATAAACGCATTCAGGAACGCGCCTTCCTCATCTTATGCTGTTTGCGACAATCGCGGCAATGTGCGATCCGCTTCCTCGCGGAGGCAATCCCAAAAGTATTGTCTTCCTGCATCAAAACGCGCCAGCCTTCCCGCAAAACTTCTCTCCAGCGACTCGAGCAACTCCATCATGGTTATCCTGCTAATAAAAAGAAGGCGGCTTAACTTAACACCTATGCGCTACGGGGGGCTGGGGTGGGAAGATCGGGGTGAGAGGATTTGAACCTCCGACATCCTGCTCCCAAAGCAGGTGCGCTACCGGTCTGCGCCACACCCCGGGATCGGCGGAGGGCTATTCCTTCTCGTCCGGGCCCCGGTGGGGTCCGGGATGGGGGTTGGGGCGGGGGGGCAGGGGGCGCTCCGGCGCCTCCGGGTCCTTATACATGTACTTGATCGAATGCTTCGGCAGGAGCAGGTTCGGCGCATCGTGGCGGTTGAACTTGATGCATGCCGAGTCCCACCACTCGATCCACCCCTTGAGCCGCTCCCCGTCGAGGAGGACCACCACCATGGGCGTGCGGTGGTGCATCTGCTTTTGATAGTAATAAATCTCGGCGTAGGTCTGCTCCGGGGGGGTGGGCTTCTTGCCCTTGGTGATCTTCTGCTGCTTCTCCTTGACTTCGGAGAGCCGGGGGCGGATGAGCTTTCGCTGGGTCATCGGGTTGTCCCTTCCAGTTGGCGTGGGCGCATTATACGGCATCGTCCTCGTAGGACGCAAGGGCCTTCTTGGGCTGGGAGGCCCCCTCGTGGTGTTCGTAGGCGAGGCAGCATTTCAGGCGGCCGCACACCCCCAGAATCTTGGACGGGTTGAGCACCAGCCCCTGCCCCTTGGCCATCTTGATGGAGACGGGAATGAACCCCGGGAGGAAGGTCGAGCAGCAGAGGCCGTAGCCGCAGGTGCCGCAGCCGCAGAGCATCTTGGCCTCGTCGCGCACCCCCACCTGCTTCATTTCCACCCGCGCCCGGAGCTCGTGGGCCAGGTCCTTGATGAGCTGGCGGAAATCCACCCGTCCGGCCGCCGTGTAGAAGAAGGTGGCCCGCTTCAGGTCGGAGGAGTAGGTCACACGGATCAGCTTCAGGGGGATCTTGAGGGCCTCGCACCGCTGGGCGCAGAAGTCCTGGGCGTACCGCTCCTGGACCAGCTTGTCCATGAGGACCTTGCGGTCGTCGTCGCCCATGAGGCGGAGGACCCGGCGCGGGGTCGGCCGCTTGGCGAGGAGAGCCTCGACGACATGGGTGCTCGTCACTTCGGCGAAATCGGGGCCGTGCTCGGTGTCCACAATGACGCCGTCCTCGACCTGCAGGGCGAGGTCGCCCGCGTCGAAGACGGAGATCGCGCAGGTCCCGTATAGACGGGCGGTGACGGCGCTCATCGGACGACGCTGTCCTGGAGGATCTTCTCCCGCTGGGCGGCGCGGAACGCATGGAGTTTCCGGCGCAGTCCGGCATCGTGGAGCGCCAGGACGGCCACCGCCAGGTAGGCGGCGTTGCGGGCGCCCCACGACCCCACGGCCACGGTGGCCACGGGGACGCCCGGCGGCATCATCACGGAGCTCAGAAGGGCGTCCCACCCCTGCAGGGGGGAGCCGGCCAGGGGGACGGCGACGACCGGGAGAATGGTGTGGGCGGCTGCCGCGCCGGCAAGATGGGCCGCGCCGCCGGCGGCGCAGACGACCACCTTCACGCCCCGCGCTTCGGCGCCGGCAAAGAACGCGGCGGCCTCGGCGGGGGTGCGGTGAGCGGAGAGGGCCCGCGTCTCGTGCGGGACCCCAAACTCGTCCAGGACCTTCCGGGTCTCCTCCATCACGGCCAGGTCGGACCGGCTGCCCATGATGATGGCCACCAGGGGCTTGGGTTTAGGCATAGTGCATCCTCTTGAGGACCGATTGTCCGATGTCGTTGCGGTAGACCTTGCCTTCAAAGGTGATGTCCTTCGCGGCGAGATAGGCGCGGCTGAGGGCCTGGGCCAGCGTCTGGCCCCGGCCGCAGACATTGAAGACGCGGCCGCCGCTCGTGACGATGGCGTCGTTTTCCAACTTCGTCCCGGCGTGGAACACGGTGACCCCCTCCACGGCCCCCGCCGCCGCGAGCCCTTCCACGGGGAGCCCCTTGGGATAACTTTCGGGGTAGCCGCCGGAGGCCAGCACGACGCAGGCCACGGCTTCCTTCTTCCACTCGATTTTGGGGGCGGTGAACCGCCCCCGAGCCGACTGAAGCAAGAGCGGGAGGAGGTCGCTGTCCATGCGGGGGAGGACGGCCTGGGTCTCGGGGTCGCCGAATCGGCAGTTGAACTCCAGCACCCTAGGCCCCTTCTCGGTGAGCATCAACCCCGCGTAGAGGACGCCCCGGTACTCCCGCCCCTCCTTGGCCATCCCGGCCACGGTGGGGGCGATCACCTCGGTCAGGACTTTGTGGCTGGTCTCCTTGTCGAGGATGACCGCGGGGGAATGGGAGCCCATACCGCCGGTGTTGGGGCCGGTGTCCCCTTCGCCGAGGCGCTTGTAATCCTTGGCGGAGGCGAGCGGGAGGGCGCGCGTTCCGTCGGAGAGGACCATGAAGGAGACCTCCTCCCCCTCCAGGCACTCCTCCACCAGCACCTTGCTGGCGGCGTTGCCGAACTTGCGGTCGCGGAAGAATCCCTGCAGGGCCTTTTCGAGGTCGTCGGCGTCCCGGACGATCACCACGCCCTTCCCGGCGGCCAGGCCGTCGGCCTTCAGGACGACCGGGTATCCCCGCTTCTTCGCGGCCGCCCGGGCCTCGTCCTCCGACTCGCAGAAGTCGGCCTCCGGGGTGGGGATGCCGTTGCGGAGCATGAACTGCTTGGAGAAGACCTTGGAGCCCTCCAGCTCGGCGGCCAGGCGGTTGGGGCCGAAGATGGCCAGGCCCCGCTTGGTGAACTCGTCCACGATGCCCAAAGTCAGCGGCAGCTCCGGCCCCACGACCGTGAGATCCATGGAGAGGCCGCCGGCGAACTCGGCCAGCTCGTGGATATCCTCCGGAGCGATCGGGACGCAGGTGGCGATCTCCGCGATCCCGCCGTTGCCGGGGGCGCAATACAGCTCTTCGATCTCAGGGCTTTGCTTCAATTTCCAGCAGAGGGCATGCTCCCGCCCGCCGGAACCGATGACTAAGACGCGCATAAGTAGAGTAATTGTGCCATTTTTCAGGGGTTTTTGTCAACTCAGCCGCAGGCTGAGGGCGGAGGGCTGAAGAGGGAGCATTCCAGCGTCCCAATGTCCCAGCCTTCCCGCTTTCCCGCCTTCCCGCGCGTCTGCCTCACCGGATGCAAACGGATCTCACCTGCTTGATGTCGGTCTTCCCTTCGAACACCTTCCAGATGCCGTCCTGCATCAGGGTGGTCATGCCGTCGGCGATGGCCTGCTTGCGCAGCTCCTCCACCGGGGCCTTGCGCTGGATGAGCCGCTTGACGGCGTCGGTGCCGGTCATCAGCTCGTGGAGGGCGATGCGTCCCTTGTAGCCGGTGTTGCCGCAGGCGGCGCACCCCTTGGCGCGGAAGAGCTTGAGGTCCGGGGTGTAGGGGCGGTTGAGGCGGTCCCAGTATTCGACGCCGTAGCTGTTCATCAGATCCTCGTACTCCTCCCGGCTGGGGTGGTACTCCTCCTTGCATTTGCCGCAGAGGGTGCGGCCGAGGCGCTGGGCCAGGATGCAGAGGAGGGAGTCGGCGAAGTTGAAGGGGTCGATGCCGATGTCGAGGAGGCGGACGACCGTCTCGGGGGCGCTGTTGGTGTGAAGGGTGGAGAAAACGAGGTGGCCGGTCAGGGAGGCCTCGATGCCGATGGCAGCGGTTTCCTCGTCGCGCATCTCGCCGACCATGATGACGTCGGGGTCGGCGCGGAGAAACGCGCGCATGGCGGTGGCGAAGGTGAGCCCCGCCTTGGGGTTCATCTGTACCTGGCGCAGGCCGGCCTGCGTGATCTCGACGGGGTCCTCGGCGGTCCAGATCTTGCGGTCGGGTTTGTTGATGTACCCCAGGGCCGAGTGGAGGGTGGTGGTCTTGCCCGATCCGGTGGGGCCGACGCAGAGGATGAGACCGTAGGGCTTGGCCACGCACTTCTTGTACTCTTCGAGGTTGCGCTGGGAGAACTGCATCTGCTCCAGCGGCAGGGGCTTGGAGCCGGCCAGGATGCGCATGACCACGTCCTCGTTGGCGCCGCCGCTTTGGGTGGGGACGGTGGCCACGCGGAGCTCAATGATCCCCTTGGGTCCCTTGAACCGGATCTTGCCGTCCTGCGGCTTGCGCTTTTCCGAGATGTCCAGCTTGGCCATGATCTTGATGCGGGAGACGAGGGCGCTTCGGAAGGGGGCGGGGATCTCCTGGAAGACGAAGCAGGCGCCGTCCACGCGGAACCGGATGATGCAGGGGGCCTGGGGGCCGTTGGGTTCGATATGGATATCCGAGGCCCCGCGCAAGTAGGCCTCCTTGATGATCTCGTTGGCCAGCCGGACGATGGCGTTGTCCTTTTCGCTGACCTCCTCCTCCTCCACGGTCTCTTCCTCCACGCCCTCCTCTTCGCCCGGCGGCAGGGTCAGCTCGCCCAGGATGTCGGCGATGTCGGACTTCTTCTCCGTCTCCTGCTTGACGCCGTAGGAGTCGGCCAGGTAGGCCATGATGTCGCTCTTGAGGGCGACGACGGTCTGGTTGCGGGCCGCCAGCCCCATCACCCGGATGGCGTCCAGCTTGCCCAGGTTGGTGGGGTCCTCCATCGCCACGGTCAGGACGCCCCCCTCCTTGCTGATGGGGGCCGCTTCCAGCTTCTTGAGGAAATCGTAGTTGAGCCGGTCCTTGAGGTCGGCCGGGACCCGCTGAGTGCCGTCATAGATGAAATGGCCGGTATTGAAATAGGCCCCGAGGGAAGCCACGATTTCCGCCTTGGGGATGTTGAACTTCTCCTCGAGGATCTTTTCGATCTCCTCGTTGTTCATCCGGGCCAGGGTCACCGCCTTCTCCAGGTCCTGCTCGGAGAGGAGCCCCTTGTCGATGAGGGTGCCGTACCGGTTGGGCTGGGTGGCGCGGGTGATGCGCCGCTGGTTGTAGAAGGCGATGGCCAGGGTTTTCCCCATCTCGTTCGCGGCGATGAGGTCGTTTTTGGAGAAGGGGGCCCCGTCCTTCTTGTTCATCACCTGGAGGACCCCCATAAGGTACTTGTCGTGGACCATCGGGACGGCCATGACGGAGGTGGTCCTGAAGCCCGTCTGCTGGTCCCAGGCCGAGTCGAACTTGAGACGGGGGTGGATGGCGGTGAGCTCCGCGGCGTTGTAGGCGTCGCGGATGGCCACCGGCTGGCGCGAGAGGGCTACGAACCCGGCGATGGAGGTGAAGGTCTTGGGGATCCGAATCTCCTTCACCTCGCCCCCCGACTTGAACACCGAGTAGAGCTGCTGGTTCTTCACGTCGATGGCGTAGATGGTGATCCGCTCGGCGTTGAAGAGGGCCAGGATCTGGTTCTTCACGTTGAGCATCAGGTCCTGGATGTTGGGCGCCGCGTGGATGGCGTTGATGATCTTGGTGAGCTGGTCCTTAAAGGCCAGCAGTTTTTCCATCTCAGGGGTGTTCGCAGGCGTGCTCATCGCTTTCCTCCGTTCGGTTCAGGATGGTCCTCGGCGCGGTGGGGGGTGGTCCGCCGGGGGCGCCCAGGACGAAGAGGGCGGCGCGCCTCCGCCCCCAGTCCCGCAACGGGACCCCTTCGGCGGCGGCCCAGGCGCGCAGGGCGTCCCGGGCCTCTTTGCGGTCGCGGGGGGTGTCCCACCGCGTCAGCCAGGCCACGGCGTCCCCGTCCGGGCCCCGGAACAGGACGGCGGCGTCGCCGTCCCACCCCCGCGCGGCCGCCCGGGCCCGCTCCGGAGGGAGCCGGGTGCCGAGCAGATACTCCAATCCGGTCTCTCCGAGGGTGTCCGTCACGGCGGGGGTCCGGCCGGGCCAGGCGACCGAGCGGGCCGCCCCCCGCAGGCCGGGGCAGCGGGCGTCCGCTTCCAAGTGCAGAACTGCCTCCATGCAGCAGGGAAGGGGGCGATACAGGGCATCCACGGCCTTCCATCCGCCCCGCTGGTAGGCGTCCGCGACGAACCGCACGCCCGCCTGGTAGGGGACAAGGAGGTCGTGGACGAAGAAGGGGGGGGCGTCGCCCACCAGGGCGGCGAGGTCGCCGCTGGTCATCGCCAGGGCCTGGTCCAGCGCCCGCTCCCGCTCGGAGGGGGCGAGATCCGCCCCGTCCAAGACGGCCAGGGTCATCGCCAGGACCGCCTCGCCCTCCAAAAGCGACATCAGGGCCAACGAAGCGTCCCGGTTGCCCGCGCGGGCCGTCATCTCCGCGTAGAGGGGGAGGCGGCGGTCCTGAAGGGCGTGGGTGAGCTCGTGGACCAGCAGATACTTGACCATGGGGGAGCCCGGATCAACTCCCTCCACCACCTTCATCGTGTGGTCTTTGGGGTTGTAAAACGCGGCCACTTGGCCCTGGTAGAGGCGGAGCAGCGCCTCGCGGGCGTCGAGGCCGGCCGGCAGGAGGCGCAGGGCGCGGTAGAGGGCCGCGTAGTCGTCGAACCGGTCCCGGTAGGCGTCGGCGAGGGCCTCCTCCAGGAGCGGGCGCAGGGCCTCCCGGGAGATGGACTCGACCGCGAGGTCCGGCGGCGGGGGCACCTGCCGGACCCGTTCCAGCAACTGAACCGGTTCCGTCAGGGAAAGGGCCGCCAACACCATGGAACAGAGCCGCATTGCGTCCAATGTAGCACATTTGATATCATAAAACCAGATGTCCGAATTCTCCCTCCGGTTCCGTTCCTCGCTGGCCTGCCTTCGGGCCGCCGAGAGGCTTTGGACCTCCTTCGTTGAGAGTCAGCCCCTGGCCCCCGAGAAGCAGTATTGGTTCATCCTCTCCATCCACGAGCTGGCGGTCAACGCGATCCGCCATGGCAACCGCGAAGACGAAGGGCGGTGGGTCACCGTGGAGATGGACCGCCGGGACGGCCTCCTGGAGGCGCGGATCTCCGACGAGGGAAGGCAGACCGAAGTGCCCCGGCCGTCCGACCCCACCGAGGACGGCAACCTGTTCAAGAACAGCGGCCGCGGCCTCTTCATCGTCCGCCACAATGTGGACGCCCTCGAGTTCAACCTTACCCCGCTCGGGCTCCAATCCATCATCCGGATCCATTTGAACGACAACTGACCTTGTCCTTCCCGGGGGACATCCCTTTGGGTCATGTCCCATCCGCGGGACATAAGGGGCCTTCCTCGGCTGGCATCCCCCATGCAACAGCATCGGATGGAAGCAACCATTGAGGAGGTGCCGCCATGAAACGAATGATCCTTTCCCTGATGCTCCTCGCCGCCGTCCTCCCGGCCCAGCGGGGCGGGGTCTCCTACATCCAGTACCTGGAGAATGGGGTCACGATCCTGCCGGCCGACGGCTCCAACGCCCTTCAGGCGGGGCTCAACATCCCCCTCTACCCGGGCGATCGGTTGGAGACGGACCGGCAGGCGCGCATCGAAGTGGTCCTTGCCGAGGGCGCCGTCTTCTGGGCCGACCAGCGCACCCGGGTGGAATTCCGCGCCCTGGCCAAGACCGACGGCTTTTCCGACCGTCGGACCTACCTCTACCTCGCGGAGGGGCAGGCGGCGTTGGATGTCCCGGTGGACCCCGAGCGGGGCGGGGAGCCGGTCCTCGGATTCGCTTCGGGTGATTTCTATGCTTTCTCCGCAGGGCTCTTCAGTTTGGAACGGCGCGGGCGCTCCGCCACTCTGCGCCTGTTCTCGGGGCGGGGCGAGCTGGTGACGGACCGGGGGAGCGTCCTCCTGCAGGCTGGGGAAGAGGCGGTGGCCTACGAGGACGGCTTCGTGGACCGGCGGCGCCTGCGTCGGGATGTCGAGGCCTTCGCCTCCTGGGTGGAGCAACGGCGGGAGCTGCGTCTGCGCTCCCAGAGCGCCCAGCACGCGGGCGGGTCCCTCTCCTCCTACTCCTACGCCTTGGACCGGAACGGCTCCTGGGTCTACATGCCCGACATCGCCGTCTATGCCTGGCGTCCGGTGGTGGAGGTGGGATGGCAACCCTACTACAACGGCTACTGGGACTGGTACGGCGGCGCCTGGTTCTGGGTGGGTTATGAGCCCTGGAGCTATGTCACTCACCACTACGGCCGATGGTTCTGGCACCCCGGCTACGGCTGGATGTGGGTGCCGGGCTATGTCTGGGCCCCCGCGTGGGTGTACTGGTATTGGGACCCCTTCTACATCGGCTGGAGCCCCTGCGGGTACTGGGATTACTGGTGGTGGAGCGGATGCGGCTACGGATGCTGGGGGTGGGACCACCACCACGGCGGGCACGGCCACGGCGACCACGACGGGAACGGCGGCGGCCACGGGGGCGGCGACTATCGCCAGATCAACGGGCACGTGAACCTGGCCCGCCTGGACAAGCGGCCCTTCGTCTTCGCCGAAACCGCCAAGTTCGGCAGGGGACAGGCGGCCCTCACGGCCGGAGCTCAGTTCAAGGGCAACCTCGAGACGAAAGGCGCCCTGGCGGCCCTCGACCTGCCTCTCCGCAAGGGCGACCTGGGGGACCCCATGACCGCTCTGCAAAGGGCCTCGCTCCAATTGAAGGCCGACCTGACGCCCCTCTTCAGGAAGGACTTCACTGCGACCGCCCAGGTCAAGCAGATGCTGTCGGATGTCCGGACCAGGGCCGCGGGGAGCGCGGAACGGGTCGTCGGGATCGGCGGCGCGGAGCCCCGATCCGCCGCCTTGCCTTCCGGCCAGGCGCCCCCCCGCCAGCCCATGTGCGACCGGGTCGTGCGCCCCTTGGGAGGTCCTTCCCGCGGTCCGGCCGGGACGGCGGAGCCCGCCGTCGTCGCGCCGTCCGGCGGCCGGAGCGGGTCCCCGGCCCCCCGACCCTCCCCCACTGCCGGGGCCATACCAACCCCTTCGGGACAGGCCGCGCCGTCGCCCTCCGGCAAGACCGCCCCCGAGCCCTCCGGCAAGGCGGCCCCGACCCCCTCGTCCACCGCCCCTCCCCGCTCCGCCCCCGAGGCCCCGAAGCAGGCTGCGCCGTCCAAGAGCGGCCTCACCGTCACCAATGTGAGCGAGAACGGCGCGGCGGGGACCCTCCGCATCGACGACCCCCAGGGACGCCTGCGCAGCCGGGACCGGGGATCGGGGGCTTTCTCGGTTGCCGGCGAGGCCCATTGGGAGCAGGCCGCCGCCGGGGGGGACCGTGCCACCCCATCCGCGAGCGGCCGCCAGCCCGTCCACACCGGCCGATCGTCCGCAGCGCCCGCCCCCACCACTTTCGACCGGACCCCCGTCAGCGTTCCCTCCACGGAGTCCTCCGGTCCCTCTGCCGACCGCACCTATTCCTCCCCGGTCCATTCCTACTCCACCGATACCCCCTCATATCGTGCTCCTTACACACCGACCCCGTCGTACACCCCCGCCTCGGGCGGCGGCCGCACCACTTCGGCCCCGGCCCCCTCATACTCCCCTTCGGGTGCCGGCCGCGGGTCCTCGTTGCCCTCCCCCTCCTATTCCCCTTCGTCCGGATCGGGACGGGGCGGCAGCGCTCCCGCGCCCTCTTCGAGCGGACACAGCGCCCCCTCCCCCTCGAGCCACTCCTCGCCCTCGGCGAGCAGCCACTCCGCTCCCAAGAAGTGATCCCCGCCCCAACCTCCTGAAGCACGAAGGGCGCCCCCCGGGGCGCCCTTCGCATTCCGGACCGCGGCGCGGTCTACTGCTGCACGGGGGGATGGCCGGAAGGCATCTCCATCTTCTTGTAGCCCGCGGGAAGCTCGAAGAGCTCGGCGGGCGGGGGGCCCAGCTTCACGCTCTTCAGCTCCATCACGCTCGTGCCGGCCTCGTCGCTCCACTTGATGGGGAGGTTCTGGAGGTCGGTCGCCAGCCAGTGGAAACCGGAGAAGGTGGTGCCGTTCTTGGTCACGGTGTATTTCATCTTCTTGCAGGGGTGGCCGTCCACCGTCTCGGTTCCCATCGGGGCGTACCGGAAGTCGGCGTCGGCGTCGAACGGCGTGGGGCCCTGCGCCTTGCCGGCCATGGAGACCTCCATGTAGGTCTTCTGCGTCGGCATCAGGATCCACGACACCTTCTTATCGTGGCGGGCGATGGTGATGGAGCTCTGCCCCATCATGCTCATTTCCATCCGCATCATGTCCCCGCGCATGTAGTATTTGCCGGTCACTGAATGCCCGGAGGCGGACATGACCAGGTCGGCCGAGAACTGGAAGGCGGGGGGGGCGGCGACCGCGGCCGCGGCGGCCAGGAGGAGGAACAGCGTCATTTTCTTCATATGCTCTCCGATCGGTTGAAGTGCGGGACGGAAACGGGAGGCGCCCCGCCATGATACACGAAGAGCCCCGTAATGTAAAAGCGCGGGGGTCCGGCGGAGCCGCTTTAAAGGTCGGATCCGCACCGAATCGCAAAGGAGGGTGGCGAGTGCCGCTTACCCTCTCTTGCGCATGGCCAAGCTCGGCGCCCACGAGGCGCGAGCATGAACAAGGGCGGTCGGATGCCCTGCGCCGGCCCATGATCCTACACAAGAGCCATTGGTCCCCTTGTCGATGGTCCTCCAGTGACCCCATCCCCATGAAAAACTCCTTCAGAAATCAGCCACTTGATCGCTGTTTTCGTCAGCCTGTTCGTGTAATAAGCAGAAGATAGGTTGCCCCCAGAACGGCGGTGGTCAACCGCAATTTCAATGCAGCCAAGGCGTGTCTTGATAAAGGCCAGAGGGGAGGGACGGGATGAAATCCCTCCCAGATCCATTATTCCGGCTTGTCTGTCGGACGCAGGTGGTCGTCGTTCACGGGTTCCAGGTCGATGGGTTGCAGAACCTGGAAATCGCCCTCCGCCGGACGGAACTCGATCACGGTGTAGGTGCCCCGATATCGGGTTGCGGTGTCATCGACCTCCAGGAATCCGGGGTCCCACTCCGGCGCGTCGAAGTAAAAGTATTCCGGCTTGAGGACCGGCAGGTTCACGGTGAACTCGGAATAGACGGCCCCTGAACCGCCCCGTTGGGTGACATGGATCGGGCCTTCCCCGCGATCAGGGTGGATGACCATCAGCAGATGGCCGGTGATCCCGGCATAGCCATGCAGGCCCTTGTTCAGGGATCTTCGGGGTTCCGTCTGCCACTGATAGCCGTTCGATCCCTTCAGGAGACATTCCCCATAGGTGCCGGAGGATGACGAAGCGCTTTGGATGGTGATGTAGCCCGCTTTTGCTGCGAATAGGGCCAAGACATCGGGATAAGTCCCGCGGTCGAGCGTTTTGCATTCGCGGGAGCTTCCATCGAGCGGATAGAGGCATATCAGAGAGCGGCCTTCCAAATTAATGTCGGTCGTGATGGCCTGCTCATAGAGCATTCCGCTGGCGGCGACCGGGCAGAGCATGGCCTCCCATTCCCACGCAGAGACATCATCCCCGGAAAGGGGAAGGCCGGTTTGGCTCAGGAACACGAGTTGGCCGGCCTGAGGTTGCGTGGACCCTAATGTTGCATTAAATGACGAAAACTAATGTTCTCTATCAGGCGGCT
>CAZRVT010000077.1:0-11629 GCA_964603505.1 uncultured Holophagales bacterium
CCGTTTCTGAACAGGCTCTTTCCCATAGCTTCAGGTGAATTGCATTTTCTGGGTTCAACTGCGCCGAGCATTTCATCGAGCACCTGTCGCCGGGGGACGCCCTGCGCCTCCTGCGGGAGCGTCGGCGCGCCCTCGCGCCCGGCGGCATGCTCCGTCTCTTCGCCCCCGCCCTCGACTGGGTGTGGGCCAGCCCTACCCGGCCCTCGGAAGGGCGGCTCGCCGGGGAGGCCGTCTGCGACTGCTTCCGGCTCCACCGAGCCTTCTACGGGTGGGGCCACCGGTTCCTCTACAACCGTCCCGCCCTGCTGGAGTTGATCCGGCGCGCCGGGCTCGCGGAGACCCGGGTCTGCACCCCGGGCGAGAGCGGGCATCCGGAGCTTTGCGGCCTCGATGTGCGTCCGGCCGGGGAGGAGGGGGGGGCGCGAGGTTCTCGTCGTCGAGGCATGGGGAACAGGGGAGGCGGAAGAAGGGGAAGGGGAGAGCGCTGCCGCCGAGTTCTGCCGCGACACCGATTTCCGATGGCACCCCCTACAATTCTCGGTGCTCTGGATCCGGCGCGGGATCCCCCGGCTGTTCGGCCGGAAGATCTCCTGAGCTGGGACCGGGAACGCGCTCAGCCGCCGGGCCCGCCCCAGCGCGGGTCGCGCTCCTCGCCCAGCGCGATCGCCGCGCCGCGGTTGAGCGATTCGAGCAAGGCCTTGGTCAGGAAGTAGAAGCCCCCCCAGAGGACCATGGCGGACGCCTCGAAGATGGGCCGTCCCGACCGCTGAACCCCCGGCTTTTCCAGGAGGGAGATCAGGAGAGCGAACGGAAAAAGGGAGATCAGCAAGGACGCCCACGCCCGCCCTCCCCGGTATAGAAACCGGATCCGCCCCGCTTCCCGGCCCAGGGTGAGGACGGGAGCGTAGGAGGGGAGCAGGATCAGCCCGGAGAGGGCCAGCGCCTTGAGGGGGAGGCGAAACAGCAGGTGCAGGGCCATGGCCAGAGCGGCGAAGAGGGACACCAGAAGAACGAGCCGGTGCTCCGGGCGGACGAGTTTAGGGGCAAGCCCCTCCCAGAAGGCCAAATACAACATCAGGAAGAAGGTCCCGAGCAGTTCGTAGGGCCACCACCACATCACCTGGCCGGCGATCCATCCCAGCCACGGGACGCCGTTGAAATGGCCCACCGCCACGATAGCAAATCCGAGGGCAAGGAGGAGGTCGGGCCACTCCTCCATAAAAAGTGCGCGGAGGAACGGCTTTTGGGCGATCCAACGATAAAGCGCGGAATGGGCCGTCATCCGCTCCGCCCGGCGGCGGGCCAGGACCGGGCCGAGGCCCCATGCCCCGCCGCCCAGCAGGAGGGCGCAGGCCCCGAAGAGGGGCCGGTAGGGGTGCCCCCGGAAGGTGGTGAGGACATCCAGCATGCCGACGGTCCCGAAGAACCAGGCGGCGGCGAGGATCAACGCCAGCCAGAGCTGGCCCAGGTAGGCCTGCCCCGCCCCGGGGAGGAGGATGGAGAGCCAGAACGCCAGCCGCGGGTTTGGACGGTACGAATGGGGTTTCGGGCTCATGCCCTTCATGCTTGGATTATACTCCACCGGGGGGTGAGCCGAGGGCCTCCACAGGCGGTGTATAATCAAGATCGGTGGGGAATCCAGTCGCGGAGGTCATGCATGGTCGCGGAATCTGGTTCACATACCGGTGACATCCAAGTGCTGGCCGAGGCCGGCTGTCGGGTCCAGGTGGATGGTCGGGTGGTGGGCGTGACACGGGCCGACGAGGGGGGGCTTCTGATCAAGGGCCTGCCGGCGGGACCGCATGCCGTCCGGGTCGTGCGCGACGGGTTCTCAGAGCAGAGCTTCACGTTTCCCGTGGAGCCGGGACAGGTGGCCGTCGTGCGCGTGGGGGTGGTGCTGAAGGAAATGCGCGTCCGCCAGGTCGGCCAGGTCCATTCCGGGGTGGTGGAGCAGCAGGTCGGCCATTTGAAAGTCATTACCCTTCCGGTGAATGGCACGCTGGAATTCATGGGAACCGTATACGAGAAACAAAGCCCGGAACTGCACTTCGAAAATGTGCCGGTCGGCTCGTATCCCGTGGCGTTCCGCACGGGTGGGCAATCGGTGGAGGGCAGCGTGGTCATCCGCGCCGACGAGTGGCGGGAGATCAAGGTGGACCTTCCGGCCGGGAGGATCGAGGACCTGACCGCCTTGCGGCAGGTGGCGATGGAGCGGGAGCGCGAGGAGGAGCGACGGAAGATCGAAGCGCTGCGCAGCAAGACCGAGGCCGTGGAGCGCCGGTACCGGGCCAGTCAGCGCCCCGTTCTTTTTGAACTCCATCCGGAAGGGGAGCTCTTTCCCGACCGGGATCCCGGGACAGGTCGGTATGATTACCAGTGCTTCACGTTCGAAGTCCAAAGTGCCGAAGGACGGCTCCTCAAGCCCCTCTACACGAACCTGGTCCACACCATCGAGGTGTTCGGCGGACGGTGGGAGACCCTGCGCATCGCCTATGAACGGATCAAGGTGCGCAGCCTGTGGCTAAGATTCAAGCGCCGCTACGACATCGAGATCCGAAGCGTTTCCCCATTCACGACGCTTCCCAAGCCCGGCACCAAGGTCGTCCTCCGCCTGTCCCACCCCGAGGAGCGGTGCGTGGTGGAACTGCTGGACGAGATCCCCGATTTCATCCCTGAACCGGATTAGAAAAAGTTTTGGGTTTCGACGACGGAGGCTCGGGTTGTGGTGCGGCGGCTTGCCTTCAATGCCCTTGCAACGACACCCCTCCCGCCGGACACGGCATGCCATACCCTGCGAGACCTGCGGAAAAAAGAAAAGGGCGAACCCCCAGGCCCGCCCTCACAACTCATTTCTATGCGCCGTGATCGCTTTTCTCCGAACTCCCAACTCCAGAGGCGCCCCTCCGTCGGGACGCTACCGGTACTGCGCCTTCTCCACCACCAGGTGGGAGAACTGCGCCACCTTGAGGAACTCGCGGTAGATGGCCTGGAGCTGGGCGAGGCGGTTGCCGCGGATGCGCTGGTTCTCGGTGAGGACCAATACGTTCCCGAAGAGCTTTTCCAGCGGGGCGGCCAGCGTGGTCATGGCGCGCAGGGCCCCGGCGTAGTCGCGCTCCTGGAACGCGCCGAGGAACGCCCCCTTGGCGCCGACGAAGGCCTCGTAGAGGGCGTGCTCCTCGGCCTCGGAGAAGAGGGCGACATCCACGTCGTGCGCCGGCGCGTCCTTGATCATGTTGCGGATGCGCTTGAAGGCGAGGGCGAACTCGATGAACTCCCCCTCCTGCCGGTACCGCTCGATGGCCTCGGCGCGGAGGAAGGCGTCGAAGGGGTTGCAGGCCCGCACCTCGAGGACCGCCCGGGCAGTGTCCTCGGGGACGCCGCGGCGCTGGAGGACGAAGGCGAGCCGCTCGCGGAAGAACTGCCTCAGCGCCTCCAAGGTCTTCTCCAGGTCCACCGGGAGGATGCCGGACAGCAGTTGGAGCGCCTTGGTGGCGGCCAGGTCCAGGTCCAGGTCCAGCCGCTTTTCGATAAGGATCTCCATCATCCCGTTGCCCTGCCGTCGGAGGCCGTAGGGGTCGGAGGACCCGGTGGGAAGCTCCTCGATGGCGAAGAGGGAGGCGATGGCCTCCATCTTGTCGGCCAGGGCCAGGACGATCCCCATCGGGTTGCGCGGGTAGGGCCCGTCGGCCCCCTCGGGGAGGTACTGGTCGTAGATGGCGTCGCACGCCTCGCGGGAAAGCCCCTCGTCGGCGGCGAGGATGCCGCCGATCTTGCCCTGGAGGGCGGGGAACTCGGCCACGGTGGCGCTGGCCAGGTCGGCTTTCATCAGCTTGGCGGCCCGCAACAGCTCGGGGATGCTCTCTTTCAGGCCGAGCTGGTAGGCCAGGTACTCGGCCAGCTCCATGATGCGCCCCGTTTTCTGAAGGAAGTTGCCCAGCCGGGGGTGGTAGGCAAGGTGCTGTAGGTTGGGGACCCGCTCCGAGAGCTTGACCGCGCGGTCGTGGGCGACGAAGAAGGAGGCGTCGGTCAGGCGCGCCTCCACCACCCATTCGATGCCGTGGACGATGCCGCGGGTGTCGCAGGGGGGCTTATCGATGACGGCGAGGAAGCGGGGGAGGAGCCGGCCGGCGGCGTCCCGCAGGGGGACGGCCTTCTGATGGCCCCGCAGGGCGGAGATCAGGATCTCCTCCGGCAGCTGGAGGAAGCGGTCCGCGAACCGGCCCATCACCACGACCGGGTGCTCGGTGAGGTGGACCCACTCCTCCAGGAGGGGGTCGTGGGGGTCGAACGTCCCGCCGGCCGAGGCAGCCAGGGTGGCCGCCTCCTCCAGCACCTTCAGGCGGCGGGTCCCGGGGAGGACCAGGACATGGTGCCCCTGGAGGAGCGCCGGGTAGTCGGCGGGGGCCCCCACCGGGATGGGGGCGTTCCCGTGGTGGCGGTGGGAGCGGGTGGCGGCGCCGGCGGCCGTCCCAAGGAAGGTCACCGGCAGATCGGCGCCGTCGAGCCGGGCCACCAGCCCGTGGAGGGGCCGGATGTAGGGGCCCGTGCCGTCGCCCCAGAGCATCGGCTTGCGGGCGCGCACCCCCTGGAGGAGGGCGGGGAGGGCCTCCGTCAGGATGGAGGCGGCGGAGCGGGCAGGGACCTGCTTTTTCAGCGCGGCATACTCGCCCCGCTCGTTCTCCACCCGATACACCTGCTCGACCGGGAACCCCTCCAATCCCTCGCGCTTGAGGAACCCCAACAGGGCGGGGGTGGGTTGGCCGTCGGCGAAGGCCACCTTCCACGGCGGTCCCGTCACCTCGGTCTCCACCGCCTTCTGCTCGGCTTCCAGCCCCTTGACCAGGACGCCGAACCGGCGGCTGGTGGAGAACCCCTCCACCGACTCGGCCTCCAGGCGCTGGTCGGCCAGCATCTGCTCGAACTTGGCCGCGAACTCCCGCACCAGCCCCGGGATCTCGGGGGCGGGCATCTCCTCCAGGAGGACCTCCAGCAGGAAATCGTGCTTCATGCCTTCCCCCTTTCCACGTAGCCCAGGGCGCACTGGAACGCCAGGTGGCGGATGCGCTGGATGAGGTTCGTGCGGTTGGTGGTGGAGACCGCGCCCCGGGCGTCGAGGATGTTGAAGAGGTGCGAAAGCTTGAGGACGCACTCGTAGGCGGGGAGGATGAGCTTCTCCCCCAGGCATCGTTCGGCCTCGGCCTCGAAGAAATCGAACTGACGCTGGGCCTCGGCCACGTCCGCGACCTCGAAGTAGTATTTGCTGATCTCCTGTTCCTCCCACCGCCGAACGGCCCCGTATGGGAGGTCCGCGGAATAGGGCATCTCGAAGACCGACGGGACCTGGTTGATGAACATCGCAATGCGCTCCAGGCCGTAGGTCAGTTCCACCGGAACGGGCTTGCAGTCCATCCCGCCGGCCTGCTGCATGTAGGTGAACTGGGTGATCTCCATCCCGTCGAGGAGCACCTGCCACCCGACGCCCCAGGCGCCGAGGGTGGGGGCTTCCCAGTTGTCCTCCTCGAAGCGGAGGTCGTGGTAGTCCAGGTCGATTCCGATGTGGCGCAAACTCTGGATGTAGAGCTCCTGCACCTCCAGCGGCGAGGGCTTGAGGATCACCTGGAACTGCAGGTGCTTCATGAGCCGGAAGGGGTTCTCGCCGTAGCGGCCGTCGGCGGGGCGCCGGCTGGGCTGGACGTACGCCACTTTGTAGGGGCGGTCCGTCAGGATACGGAAAAAGGTCTCGGGATGGAGGGTGCCCGCGCCGACCTCGATGTCGTAGGGCTGGACGATGAGGCACCCACGCTCCTCCCAGAACCCGGACAGGCTCAGGATGATCTGTTGGAGGTTCATAGAACGAAATTTTAGCATGAAACGACGACGCATGGACCTGACGAACAATCCCCGCGCGCTTCCTGCGATCCCGGCTTCCCGGGTCCCCACGCCGGGCGAAGGCGCGGATCCGGGCGAACCTCGGCCCCGCCGCCGCACCGGGACGCAGGGCGGGCCGGATCGGGCCCCCCGATGCCCCTCGGAGAAGCCGCGCGGCCGGCGCAGCGGGGGGCTCATCGGTCGGGGCTGGTGTTCCCCCGAAGGCCCCGGCCGGCCCCCGACCCGTCAAGGGCCGTCAATCTCCCCCACGGTCGCATCATCCTCTATCAAGTTTTCAAAACCCGTTTTGCGTTATGGGCGCTGGTCAAGCGGTACGACGGCCGTGTGATTGAGACATTCCTCCGTCTTTCTGGTAAAATAATGCGCCGCTCACCGGCGGCCCCTATCCGGTCCATCGCGCGGCCTGTTCCACATGGGAGGGAAGGGGTCCGCCGGCCCATGCGGCTATCGAAATACGAGATAAGGATGGTGCCATGGACCGCTACATCCCGTTCCTGATCTTCGGCCTCATCTGCCTTTCGGTCCCCCTTGCCATGCTGGCCATCCAGCTCTTTTTGCAGGTGCGGCGGCCGAACCCCGTCAAGACCGAGGCCTACGAATGCGGCAATCCCGTGCAGAAGGAGGCGCTGGAGTTCCGGTTCTCCATCCGGTACCTCGTCATCGCCATCCTCTTCGTCATCTTCGACGTGGAGACGGTGTTCCTGTTCCCGTGGGCGGTGACGCTGGGGCGCCTCGGCCTGTTCGGTCTCGTCGAGATGGTCGTTTTCCTGGCCATCCTCATCGTCGGGTACGTCTACGCGTATCGGGAAGGAGCCCTCACATGGGCGTGAACCCGGGCGATTATATCCTCAACTGGTCGCGCAAATACTCCGTGTGGCCCCTGCAATTCGGGCTGGCCTGCTGCGCCATCGAGATGATGGCCACCATGGATCCCCGCTATGATCTCTCCCGCTTCGGCGCCGAGGCCTTTCGGGGTTCCCCGCGCCAGGCCGACCTCCTGCTGGTCGCCGGGACGCTGACCGAGAAGATGGCCCCCGTGGTCAAGCGCCTCTATGACCAGATGATGGAGCCCAAATACGTCCTGGCCATGGGCTCCTGCGCCATTTCCGGGGGGCCCTACCGCACCTACGCCGTGACGCAGGGGGTGGACCGCATCATCCCGGTGGATGTGTACGTCCCCGGCTGCCCCCCGCGGCCGGAGGCCCTCCTCTACGGCTTCATGAAACTACAGGAGAAAATCATGCGGTACCGCAATTTCGGGAAGGAGCGTGGCACGTATGAGCCAGAATCCGCCCGCCGGTAACCCGCCCGTTCCCCCGGCGGCCAAGCCGCCGGCCCCCACCCCCCCCAAATCGGCCCAGCCCGAGTGGATGGACGCTTCCGCCGAGCCCCGCGCCGCCGCCCTCAAGGCCGCCTTCGGGGAGCGCGTCCTGGGGGCCAAAACCTATGCCGGGGAGCTGACCGTGTGGGTGGAGACCGCCGCCGTCGCGGAGGTGTGCGCCCATCTGAAGAAGGAGGGATACACCTACCTCGTGGACATTGTCGGCATCCACCAGCCCAAGGTCGAGGGGAAACCGATGGCCCTTTCGTATCTCCTCCACCACTGGGCCACCAACGCCCGCCTGCGCCTGAAGACGGAGTTCGCCGAGGGGACCGAGGTCCCGACCGTCACCGGCGTCTGGAAGGCGGCCAACTGGATGGAGCGCGAGGCGTGGGACCTCCTGGGCATCCGGTTCGCCGGCCACCCCAACCTGGAGCGCATTCTCAACTGGGAGGGGTTCAACGGCCACCCCCTGCGCAAGGAGTTCCCCATCACCGGGATCGACACCGGCGCCGCCATCTACCCCGACACCTACCCCGAGGGCGGCGGCCCGGTACAGTCCAAGGAGGCGCCCCGTGCTTGACATCCGGGAACTCGAGATCAACATGGGCCCGCAGCACCCCGCCACCCACGGGGTGCTCCGGGTCATGCTCAAGCTGGACGGCGAGAAGATCGTGGACGCCAAGCCGGTGATCGGCTACCTGCACCGCGGCACCGAGAAGATTTTCGAGAGCCAGACCTGGAGCGGCAACGTCCCCCACACCGACCGGCTGGACTACACCGCCGCCGCCACCAACAACCACGCTTACTGCGGGGCGGTGGAGAAGCTCCTCGGCATCGAGGTGCCGCGGCGAGCGAAGGTCATCCGCGTCATCCTGGACGAGCTCCAACGCATCGCTTCCCATCTCATCTGGCTGGGGACCCACGCCCTCGACATCGGGGCCATGACCCCCTTCTTTTACAACTTCCGCGAGCGGGAGTATATCCTGGACCTGTTCGAGGAGTTCTGCGGCGCCCGCCTCACTCTCCACTGCATGAAGGTGGGGGGGGTCTACGGCGATTTGCCCGACGGCTGGGTCGAGCGTCTCCGGCACTTCATCGAGGTTTTCGACAAGGCGGTGTGGGACTACGAGGCCCTTCTGACGGACAACCGCATCTGGAAGAAGCGCACCATCGGCGTCGGCGTCATCAGCCCCGAGGAAGCCATTGATTGGGGCCTCACGGGCCCGCCCCTGCGGGGCAGCGGGGTGAAGTGGGACGTTCGCCGCGCCCTCCCCTACGAAATCTACCCCGAGCTGGACTTTGAAATCCCGATCGGCAAGAACGGCGACACCTACGACCGCTACCGGGTCCGGATGGAGGAGATGCGCCAGTCCAGCCGGATCCTCAAGCAGTGCATCGACAAGCTGGAGCCCGGGGACGTGGTGGCCAAGGGGGTGCGGGTCCTCAAGCCCAAGCCCGCCGAGGCCTACTTCAGCGTGGAGGCCCCCAAGGGCGAACTGGGGTTCCATGTCCTTTCGGACGGCACCGACAAACCGCACCGCGTCAAGGTGCGCCCACCCTGCTTCGTCAACCTGCAGGCCCTGCCTGCCCTGGTCCAGGGGCACCTGGTGGCGGACGTCATCGCCGTCATCGGGACGCTCGACATCGTCTTGGGGGAGATCGATCGATGATCGCCGAATTCTTTGGCTCGATGAACCCCGCGCTCCTGCACTGGGTCGTCATCCCGGCCCTCAAGACCGCCTTCGTCCTGGCCGTCGTTCTGACCATCGTGGCCTACGCCACCCTGATGGAGCGGAAGGTGCTGGCCTACCTTCAGGCCCGCGTCGGGCCCAACCGCGCCGGCCCCAAGGCCATCCTCCAGCCCTTGGCCGACGGCTTCAAGCTGATGACCAAGGAGGACCTGGTCCCCGACGGCGCCCTGCGGTTCCTCCACTTCCTGGCCCCCCTCCTCATCATGGTGCCGGCCCTCGCCATCTTCGCCCTCATCCCCCTGGGCGACTTCACCACGCTCTTCGGCCTCCTGAAGGAGCCCCTCCCCCTCTACGTGACCGACCTCAACGTGGCGGTCCTCTTCGTGGTGGGGTTCGCGGGGCTCGGCCTCTACGGGGTCATCCTGGGCGGCTGGGCCTCCAACTCGAAGTACTCCCTCCTGGGGGCCCTGCGCTCCGCGGCGCAGATCGTCTCCTATGAGGTGCCGCAGGCCCTGGCCCTGGTCTCGGTGCTGGTGCTGGCCGGCTCCATGTCGCTGGTGCGCATCGTCGAGGCCCAGCGGGAGATGGGGGTGTGGTTCGCCTTCCCCGGCTTTCTCGCCTTCTTCATCTATTTCGTCTGCGGCGTGGCCGAGACCAACCGCAACCCCTTCGACCTGCCCGAGTGCGAGTCGGAGCTGGTCAACGGCTACTTTACCGAGTACTCCGGCGTCAAGTTCGCCCTCTTCTACATGGGCGAGTACGCCAACATGCTGGGGGTCTCCTCCCTCTCCACGATCCTCTTCCTCGGCGGCTGGCTGCCGCCGTTCCCGTCGCTGGCGGTCTGGAAGGCGCTCCCCTCGCTCCCGGTGTTCTGGTTCGTCCTCAAGGTCCTCGGCTTCCTCTTCGTCTACATCTGGGTCCGGGCCACCTTCCCGCGGTACCGGTTCGACCAGCTCATGGCCCTGATGTGGAAGTGGATGCTGCCGCTGGCCCTCGGCAACCTCATCCTCCTCTCGCTGGTGAAACTATGGCTGACAAAATGAAGTTCAAGGACCTGCTCCTGGTGGACCTGATCACGGGGCTCTGGACGACGCTGAAGCACCTCCCCCGCAAGAAGTTCACCGTCCAGTACCCGGAGAAGAAGCTCGCCACGCCGTTCCTCTACCGGGGGATGTTCCGGCTCAACGTGGACACCTGCATGGGGTGCCTGATGTGCATGGTCGCGTGCCCCATCGACATCATCCACATGGAGGTCCACGACGAGACCACCCCCGAGGGGAAGCGCCGGAAGGTGGTGGACCGCTTCGACATCGACATCAAGCGGTGCATGTTCTGCGGCATCTGCGAGTCGGTGTGCCCCAACAAGGGGAAGATGCTCACCCTGCGCACGGGGGTCTACGAGTGCGCCGAGTACGAGCGGAACCACGCGCTCTACTGGGACCGCGAGAAGCTGACCCATTACGCCGACCGATACTGGGCCGCGCGGGGGGGGTGGCCGGAGCACCTGAAGCCCGCCGACGCCGATCCCTGCGCCTGCACTCTGCCGCCGAAAAAGGAGGGCGCATGACCCTGACCGCCCTGTTCTTCTACCTGCTCGCCGCGGCGGCCCTCCTTGGGGCCGTCGGCGTGGTGGCCTTCCGCCAGCCCATTTACGGCGCGGTCTCGTTGCTCATGACGCTCCTGGCCGTGGCGGGGCTCTTCCTCCTCCGGGGGGCCGAGTTCCTGGCCGCGGCGCAGATCGTCATCTACGCGGGGGGCATCCTGGCGCTGTTCCTCTTCGCCATCATGTTCGTGGCTTACCGCGAGGAGGAGAAGCGCCGGAAGTGGCACCCGCAGTGGCCAGCGGCGGCTCTCCTGGGGCTCGGCCTGGCGGCCATGCTGGGGGGCTTCCTTTTCCGTCCCGCCGCCGGCACGCCCGCCGGGGTGGGGGCGGCCCAGGCCCCCTTCGGCGGCAACACCGAGGCCCTGGCGGAGGTCCTGTTCAAGACCTATCTGGTCCCCTTCGAGGTGATCTCGCTCTTCCTCCTGGTGGCCATGGTGGGCGGCATCCTGATGGCGTCCTGGGGGGTGAAGAAATGATCACGGCGACCCATTATCTCGTCCTCTCGGCCTGCCTCTTCGCCATCGGCGCGGTGGGGGTCATGGTGCGGCGGAACCTCATCACCCTGCTCCTCTCCGTCGAACTGATGCTCAACGCGGTCAACCTCAACCTCATCGCCTTCGCCCACCAGCTGGGGGACCTCTCCGGCCAGGTGTTCGCCGTCTTCGTCATGGCGGTGGCGGCGGGGGAGGCGGCGATCGGACTCGGCATCATCGTGGCGGTCTACCGCAACCGCGGCACCGTCGAGGCGGACCAGGTCCGCGGGATGGAGGGATAAGGGCATGAAAGAGTCCATCTATCTGATCCCCCTGTTCCCTCTGCTCGGATTCCTCCTCATCGGCTTCAACTGGTTCCGGATGCCCAAGCAGTGGGTTTCCATCATCGGGTGCACCAGCGTGGGGCTCTCCACGGTCCTCGGCTTCGGGGCCATCCTCGACTGGCTTTTCTCGATGGGACCCCACCACGCCTTCGTCAAGACGCTGTGGGTGTGGCTGCCGCTCAAGACCGCCGTGCCCCTCGACATTCCCTTCGCCTTCCAGCTGGACGTCCTCTCCGCGTTGATGCTGGCGTTCGTCACCTTCGTGGGGTTCTGGATCCACGTGTACAGCATTGGCTACATGGGGC
>CAZRVT010000078.1:0-11105 GCA_964603505.1 uncultured Holophagales bacterium
GACAAAGCCGCCGCGTGAGCCTTATCCTGTGTCCAAACAACTGGGTCCGGAACACTGATCTTAACGAACGGAACCGTAGGCCTTGTGTCGACATTTTTCCCAGATGAAACGCCCAAGCGGCTTGACATTCAGGCCCTGTACCGGGAAAGCGTCGAACCTCGCACCTTCTTTTTGGTTTGGGACACCCGCTTGGATGCCATCTACAATCGCTGGCTTTCATGGGGGTTGATGGATCCCTGCATTGTATTGCGTGCCGCATGGGTCACGAATTGGACGGGCTATCCCTATGCCCAATTCAAGTGCTTCAATTACGATTGCTCCGCACCGATTGATTTTGGCCAGCCATACCCCAAACCTTCCCTGTTCATCCGAACCAAAATGAACGCCGCCACGCCGCAGGACATTGCCGATAATTTCAGTAGAAAGTGGAAGATGTTCTACCCCTACCACGAATCGGGTCACTGGCTCTACTTCATCCTTCAGGACCATTCATTCTGGCTGACGGATAAATTCTACGCAAATAATAATTACTGTCAGGTGGACGATTCCCAGCCAGAATATCAAATATCATCCACCGCCTATCAGGTCAAATGCAATATAGATCGATTCGCCGAGCCTTTGGAGCAGTTCACTGAGGCCTTCGCGGAAACGCATGTTCAACAGTTCCTGGTCACCAACCACACCGATTACGGGGATTTCGAGCGGGTGGGGAACGAGGTAGATTCCGCATGCGAAGCGGGCTATACTGGAACCTACCCGAATTATACCTATGATTTTTGCGATCTTTGTTCTGTTCCCTTGCCTTACAAGACCCGATTGTGCTCGGATACGATTCAACCCCGATGCTCCGATGCTCTTATGGCCACCGAGAAGAAATACCACCAGGTTGGCGTGATCCCCCAGATAACCTCGTTCCTCCTGGACCTTTTCGACGAAGCCAATACCCCTTTCTATGACGACAATGACGGCGTAGGGCCGGGTATGGACAATGTTGCTATCCCTTTTTCGGCCGCCGTGAGTTGCCTCCGGAACTGCGGCGCCAACGTCATCGTCGGGGACGGCCTTCCGGCGGGTTCCGATACGGCGAACGTGTGTGAATTCCTGGACATCATGCAGACTTGCTGTTCCGGCCTGATTACGGGAAACATCGGGCAGCTTCGCCAGCTTTACTTCATGACGGATCCCAAACTCCCAACTTCGATCTGTCCATGAAAAGCCTTGTCATCGCCCTCCTGGAATTGGGCCTTTGTCTTGGCGCCTTTCCGGAGACGACGAATCGCACCTACATCCAAAAGCCGCTGATAAAAGCCCTGGAGCCACGGGATGAGTGTTTCTGCCGACAAAGCGAAAGCGGACAAACGCAGATCCAACGGATCGGCAGTCAATGCGCGGGCGCCTTCGATAACTATGAACCGGGAACGGTCCTCGGCGAGCATGTCTTTTGGTTCGATCAATACAGTTCTCTTTCCCCGCTGTTTTTCAAATGGGGCGCGGGGGGCTTCAACATGGTATGCGCTGACGAATTTCTCGTCCCCGAGGCCCAGGCCGCCTGCCAATCCTGGTGGAGCATGGAAGGGGTATACAACGGTTTTTATTTCAGCCCCGCGACGTCCCAGACCCTGGACGGGGGGGCTAAATACTTCATCCCCTATTGTTTCGGCATGGAAAGTATTTATCTTTATAAGATCGTCGGTCTGGGATGGGAGAAGAGTTTCCAATTGGTGGACGTGTTCCCACTGCCCCACCCCTTGGAGTCGCTGAAATTCTTCGGTGAAACCCTTGTCGTCGTGGACCAGGAGTACATCACACTTTACACTTTAAGGGGGCGGAAGATCGTCAGGGAAACGGAATATTACTTCCCCCATCCCATGGAGGAATACCATTGGATTGACCCGTCCAACGGCCATAAGAGGTATTTCCCCATCAAGGATTACCTGCTGTTGGATGGGCATTTCTACCTGTTGATATCCATGAATATGGAAAACTTCGGTCCTCTCCTGACGTTCAAATATGACGGAAGACAACTCATCCTGCTGGATAAGGGTCTTGTGTTCCCTTTGGACGCCATGGTGAGGGATGATCTGCAGTCCGACCGGCAGGGAGACTCCATATACCTGGGGTACGGTGGCAATGACTTCTTTAAAATAACGGAAAACGGGATTCCCGAATACCTTTTCCGTGATATCAATTATTCGGGCTTCTGTGTTCTTTGCCAGGCGTGGAAAGATGGCGGGATATACTACCCCACCCACCCCACCGCGGATTGCAAGTCGATCCTTAAGCGCTTCACTGAAACTGGTCTGGAAGATACTGTGTTCTATTCTTTTGGATTTGAAAAAAAGAACATGATCTCGGACACGGAGTCTTTCTCGGATTCCTGGGTCACGCTGACCTGCGGGACAGACATTCTGCCGGCTGTCACTTATGAGATTTTTCCCGGCGGGCCGATTTCGGACAGTTTCCTTGTCGCCGGGACGGCCTGGGATTCGGAGGGGATCCGCAGTGTTTTTTCAGGCAGCGCCTTCTGGCCCTATCTTTGGCGGGCCGACATCTTCCATCGGGATGATGGCTCCGTGTTCTGGATGGCCAAAATGGAGGAGCGTCTTTTCAAAGGCACCGAGGGGTTCCCCTTCTCTCCCTGCGGCCTGGACGAGGCGACTCTGGCCACGGTGGCCGAGGACTCCGACTGGGACACCAACCTGAGCCTGGACAATCCCCCTTGGCAGGATATGCGGTGTATAAAGATCAAAACTCAGCCCGACCCCACGCCGGTTGGCGAAGTGGAAGTGAAGCCCTGCGGCGACGAGACAATCCTGAATTTTTCCGGTTGGGCAGTGGACAACTCCGGCATCTGGCAGGGGTGGTTGTTTTCCGAGGACGCGCAGGTGCTGGCGCCGCTGACCGTCGGCATCGCACGACCCGATATCGGGGCGCAGTACCCCGGCGATCCGGGGAACGGACAGGCCGGATTCAGCATTACCTATGACGCCTCGGCGATCCCCGAGGGCACCTACGAATTCACAGTGCGCCTCGTGGCCCATGATTACCAGGTGCTGGACTTCGGCCCCTACATCATCACCCGTGATACCTCGCATCCAAGGCCGGTGAGCCCGCCGTAAGCGTTACCCTCTGAACGCTTTTCGCTCACTATCGCATCACGCGTGGCTGCGAAATAATCAAAATGCCGATACCGATACCGATACCGATTCCGATGGAAAGGCGCAAGGGCGGGGGAACTCGAAACTATAAACTCGAAACTCGAAACTTGTGTTATCCCCCCCTTGACACTATCATCAAGCAGGAATAAAATGGACGGAAATCGTCTTAATTAAGGTTGAAATGTTCAAATTGACCAAAGAAGTGGACATGGGTATCTTCATCCTGGGGCACCTGATGGACCGGGAGGGGCTGGTTTCAGCCCAGACCGCGGCCCGCGACCTCCATCTGCCGCTCCCCTGGGTCAAGAAGGTGCTCAAGCGGCTGGCCGCCGCCAAGCTGGTGGAATCGGTCCCCGGCCGGACGGGGGGGTACCGCGTCAAGGCGCGCACCCGCCAGCGGTCGCTGGCCCACCTGGTGGAGGCCATGCAGGGCCCCCTGGCCCTCACGCTCTGCAGCGGCAGAAAGAACGCCTGCTCCGCCCGTTCGCTCTGCGGGGCGTCGCCGGTCATCCGGGAGATCAACCGGAAGATCTACGACGCCTTCGACGGGGTGAAAGTGGGGCAGATCACATCACGGCGATAGGACGGAACGCCATGGAAGTCTATCTCGACCTGGAGAACGCCACCCCCCTGCCCGAGCCCGTCCTGGCGGCGATGCTGCCCTATTTCGGCCAGCGCGCCTACGGCCACTCGGCCCTGACCCACCGGGTGGGCTGGGAGGCCTACGCGGCCGTGGAGTCCTCCCTGGGCCGGCTGGCCCTGGCCCTGGGCGTCGCGCCGGAGGACCTGGCCCTGACGCACGACGCCGTGGAGGCCGCCAACCTGGCGTTCGAGGGGCTCGTTCTCGGACGTCCCGCGAAACGGAAGACGGTCGTCCTTTCGGCGATCGAGCCGCTCAACGTGATGTACGCCGCCGAGAAATTGGAGCAGCACGGATTCACGATCGTCAAGGTCCCCGTGGACGCCGAGGGGTTCGTCCGCGAGGACGCCCTGGCCGACGCCTGCACCGAGGACACCGCCATCGTCGCCGTCTCCTGGGTGTCCCACGAGATCGGCACCGTCCAGCGTCTCGAGCGCCTCGCCGTCGTCGTCCGGGAGCGGGCGCCGGAGGCCCTCTTCATCTCCGACCTCTCCGACGCCTTCGGCCGCCTCCCCTTCGACGGAGCGGCCCTCCCCATCGACATCGGGATCGTCACGGGCTACAAGGTCTTCGGCCCCCGGGGCGCCGCCGCCCTCTTTAAGGGGAAGCGGACCCGCCTCAAGCCCCTCATCGCGGGCCCCTACAGCACCCAGCCGCTGTGGCCGGGCGACGAGAACCTCCCCGCCCTCGCCGGGTTCGCCGAGGCCGCCGAGCGGGCGGTGCAGGGCCTCGCGCCGCGGACGGCCCACATGCGCCGCCTGCGCGACCGGCTCATCGACGGCCTCCTGGCCATCCCCCACACCGTCCTCAACGGCCCCCGGACCGAGCGGGCCCCCGACAACGTCAATATCTCCTTCCTCGGCGCCGAGGGGGAGGCCATCACCGTGGAGTGCTCCGACGCCGGCGTCTACGTCTCCTCCGGCAGCGCCTGCACCCGCCGGATGCTCCAGCCCAGCCATGTCCTGCTGGCCGTCGGCCGGAAGTACGAGGCCGCCCACGGCTCCATCTTGATGAAGATCTCGCCGTTCCACACCGACGCCGACATCGACCATGTCCTCCGGGTCTTCCCGGCCGCCGTCGAGCGCCTGCGGAAGCTCTCCGGCTTCAAGGAGGCATAAGACACCATGTCCCGCACCCCCCTGCCCTACAGCACGGTCCTGCTGGACCACTTCCGCCACCCCCGCAACCAGGGCCCCATGGAGGGGGCCGACGTCATCGCCAAGGCCGGCAGCCCGGCCTGCGGCGATATGATCACCTTCTACCTCAAGGTCGGGGAGGAGAAGGTGGACCGCATCTCCTTCGAAAGCTACGGCTGCGCCGCCAACATCGGCACCGCCTCCTACCTCACCGAGCTCGTCGCCGGGCGGCCCCTGGAGGAGGCCTGGAAGGTGTCGTGGAAGCGCCTCTCCGACGACCTGGGCGGCCTCCCCAAGGTGAAGTTCCACTGCGGGATCCTGGCCGTGGGGGCCCTCCAGCGGGCCATCCGCCAATACTATCGCGACCGCGGCGCCGTCCCGGCCTGGATCCCGGCGGAGCTGACCGAGGAGGAAAAGAACGCCCAGGAGGAGGAAGAGCTGGCCTGCTCCATCGAGCAGAAGCTCCACGACTGACCATGGACCTCGCCGCCGTCCGCGCGGACTTCCCCATCCTGGCTCGAACCGTCCACGGGAAGCCGCTGGCCTACCTCGACAACGCCGCCACCACGCAGAAGCCGCGGCCGGTGCTGGAAGCGGTGGACCGCTACTACCGCGAGACCAACGCCAACGTCCACCGCGGCATCCACACTCTGGCCTCGGAGGCCACGGTCCTCTACGAGAAGGCGCACCGGAAGGTGGCCGCCTTCCTCCACGCCCGCTCGTGGCAGGAGATCGTCTTCGTCCGCAACACCACCGAAGCCCTCAACCTCGCCTCCACCGCCCTCGCCCTGGGGCACCTGCGGCCCGGCGACGAGGTGCTCATCACCCGGGTGGACCACCACTCCAACATCATCCCCTGGGTCCTCCTCAAGGAGCGGTTCGGCATCCTGACCCGGATGGTGGAGGCCCTCCCCGACGGCACCCTGGACCTGGCCGATTTCAGGGCCAAACTCGCCTCCCGGCCCAAGGTGGTCGCCCTCCCCCACGTCTCCAACGTCACCGGGTGGATCGCCCCGCTGGAGGAGCTCATCCCGATGGCCCACGAGGCCGGCGCCCTCGTCGTGGTGGACGGGGCCCAGGCCGTCCCCCACTTCCCCGTCGACGCGCAGGCCCTCGACGCCGATTTCTACGCCTTTTCCGGCCACAAGATCCTCGCCCCCATGGGGATCGGGGTCCTCTACGGCAAGCGGGAGTTGTTGGCGAAACTGCCCCCGTTCCTGGGGGGGGGCGACATGCTGGAGACGCTCTGCGTGGAGGGGGGCGCCTGCTCGGTCTGTCTCAAGGCCCTGCCGTGGAAGTACGAAGCCGGCACCGCCAACGTGGAGGGGGCCGTGGGGCTCTCGGCGGCCATCGACTACCTCGGCGCCCTCGGCTGGCCCGCCCTGATGGCGCACGAGGAGGCCCTCTTCCGCCGGGCGGTCGAGGGGATGCGCCGGATGCGGCACATCCGGCTCATCGGCCCCGAGGACATCTCCCGCCGCGTCCCGTGCGTCCCGTTCACCGTGGAGGGGCTCTCCGCCTCCGAGGTGGCCACCGCCCTCGACGGCGAGGGGATCGCCATCCGCTCCGGGTTCCACTGCGCCCAGCCGCTCCACGAGCGGCTCGGGATCCCCGCCAGCGCCCGCCTCTCCCTGGCTTTCTACAACACGGAGGACGAGATCGAGCGCGCCCTGGCCGTCCTGGAGGCGCTGGGGTGAGCTGGAACGATTTCGTCGGCCACATCGACGACACCTGCGGGCAGGAGAAGGACTTCATCCTCCTCCTCAAGCAGGAGCGCAAGGAGGAGGCCATCGGGCGCATCAAGGCGGCCATGACGGTGGACCGGCAGATCGGCAACATCATGCTCCAAGGGACCCTGCGGGGTGTGGAGGCCACCTTCTTCTGCAACGGGAAGCTCATCCTCAAGGGGCTGGGGAGTCGGGAGAACCTGGAGCGGTACCTCGAGGAGCTCTTCCCTCCGGCATAAGCCGGCCTTTCCGCCCCAACTGTTTTATCAATCTAATATATCTTGGCGCTCCTTACTGTTAAACACCTTGAGTTTCAGGCGCGTAGTGTGATACAGTAAGCCGAATTCCATACCGAAGGAGAGACCCATGAAGAGAGTTACCGTTCTGTTCACCTTCCTCGCGTTCGTCCTCGTGGCGGCGGGTTCCCTGTTGGCGGCTAATGCGCCCGAAAGCGTCGTCCTGACGGCCAAGAACGGCAACATCACCTTCCCCCACAAGGCCCACGCGGAGACCCTGAAGATCGCCTGCGCCACCTGCCACCACACCACCAAGGAGGGCGAGACCCCCGCGAAGTGCGGCACCTGCCACGGCGTGGACGAGAAGGCCCCCAAGGCCCAGGACGCCTTCCACAAGACCTGCCAGGGCTGCCACAAGACCGAGAACGAGAAGAACGCCAAGAAGGCCCCCACCAAGTGCATGGAGTGCCACAAGAAGTAAGCGTTCCTCCCAAGGAAAAATGAAAGGGGGGGCCCCGGGGTCCCCCCTATTATTTTGCCCCGCGGACGACGCGGGACTATTTCTGGGCCGGGATGAAGAAGGCGTCGCCGGTGGCGTTGTCCACAATGGAGGCGTAGGCATACACGCTCCCCCCCGACAGGACCCGCACCTCCGCCATGGCCACGGTGTACTCCCCGGTGACGCCGAGGTCCCCGAAGATGTTGCCTATCTGGAAGTTGCCGGAGGCGGGCACGGTGTAGGTCTTGAACCCCAGGACGGTGCGGTTGGCGTCGTAGAGCTTCACCTGGACCTGGGTGGCCTGCCCCGTGAACTCCGAGAACCCCACGTTGCAGCGGTAGTCGGCGGTGGAGGCGAGCTGGAGCAGGAGCCCCACCTGTCCGGAAGCGACGAGATCGCCGGAGGCCCGGGCGGGGATGAACTGCCCGTAGGTCCCCGCCGCCCCCTGATCGTTGTAGGTGCGGGAGGTGATGAGGAGGCCCTGGGCGGACTGCACCTGCAGGGCGCCGGAGGAGTCGCCGGACACCGATGGGAAGAGCGAGGTGAGGATATCGTTCTTCGACACCAGCTCCCCCTGGCCGATGGAAAGGGTGGCGGGGGTGCTGACGCCGCCGGCGACGTAGGTGAGGGTGACGCTCTGGGCGGGGAAGGGGTTGTAGAGACGCAGGTCGGTCCGCCAGTTGGACCCTTGCCCGCCCTTGGCCCGGGCGGCGGCGGCCACCACCTGGCGGGCTTGCCCTTGCACGTCGCCCTTCCGCTGGAAGGGGATGAAGATGGGGTCGGAGGAGCGGTTGTCCACCACCGAGGCGTAGACCGTGTAGGCCGCGCCCGCGGTGGAGGAGGTGGCGACGGCGTAGGCGTCCTCCACCGCGGCGGCGGTGAGGGAGTCGAGGACGAAGTTTTCCTGGAGGTGCTCGAAGGGGTCGAGGGTGTAGCTCTTGGTGCCGAGCAGGGTCTGGTCGGCCTTGTAGAACGCCACCGAGACGGCCGTGGTCGTTCCCATGGCGTTGGCCAGGCCGAAGTTGGTCCGGTAGGCGGCGCTCTTGGCCAGGTGGAGCAGGACCCCCTCCTCCCCCGCCTTCAGCAGGGTGCCGGTGGCGGCGGCGGGGATGAACTGCCCGTAGGTGCCGTCCTCCCCCTGGTCGTTGTAGGTGCGCGAGGTGATCGCCAGCGGCTGGGTGGAACCCAGGAGAATGGCGCCGGCCAGGTTGTTGCCCCGGAACATGCTCCCGACCACGTCGCCCACCCGCACGAACCGCAGGGCGGGGAGGATGAGCTCGGTCCCCGCGGCCGCGGCATTGTCCTGGCCGCTCTGGAGGAAGTAGGCGTACACCGAGGCCTCGGCGCCGCCGGGGTTGTAGACGACCAGGTCGGAGCGCCAGTTGGTGCCGCCCGCCCCGGAGGCCTTGGCCGCCGCGGGGACGATATAGGTGTAGGGCTGGCCCGTGGTCACCGGCGGGACGATCCCCCGCCCGTGGACGATGACGGACTTGGTCACCGTGCTCGAGCCGAAGGCGTTGGAGACCGTCAGCGTCACCGGGAAGGTGCCCGAGAAGAGGAAGGTGTGGGCGGGGTTCTGCTGGGAGGAGGTGGAGCCGTCGCCGAAGTCCCACCACCAGGCGGTGGGCTGGAGGGCCGACTCGTCCTGGAACTGGAGGGGGGTCCCCACCTCGGGGCGGCCGCCGAACCAGGCGAAGTCGGCCTGCGGGGGAGCGTCGAGGCCGTAGATCCAGGCGATGCCGGCGGCGTCGTCGGGGTGCGGCACGCGCTTCATCCCGCCGGCGCCGGTGCCGCCGTAGCCGTACATCACCTTATCCCGGTCCTCGCCCCCGCCGTAGAGGTCGCGCAGGCCGCACCAGTGGCCCATCTCGTGAAGCCCGATGCTCTCCACGTCGTAGGCCCCCGCCGGCGTGGTGGCGGCGGTGCTGAAGGAATAATCGGTGTTGAAGGTGATGTCGCACTCGATCATGTTGCCGTTGCGGCTCAGATAACTGGCCACGGCGATGACGCCGGCTTCCAGGTTCGCCTTGGAGACCTCGTTTTTGCCGTTGGTGGTGCTGGGGCCGCTGAATTCGCCGTTGTAGTAGAGATTGATGTTGCCGGTCCCCGACCAGGTGGTGGCGGCGTTGGTGAGGGCCTGGGTCCAGTCGGCGATGACCTGGTTGACGTAGAAGGCCACGTCGGGGCTGGTGCCCGGCCACTTGTTGCCGCCGTAGCCGAAGGAGATCTTGTAGTCGTAGTTGGGCGTTTCGGAGCCGTTGGCGGCGGTGACGGTGACCGGGCCCGTCGCCGCAGATCCGGGGTAGCCGTCCACATAGCCGACGGGGACCTTCACCCGGACCACGCTGTCGCTCCACTCGAGGGCGGCCTGGGGGAGGACGGCGATGCGGTCGCGCCCCTCGAAGTAGAACTCCACCTTGCTGTTCCCGCTCCCGTCGCCCAGCCCCATCCCGCGGATGTAGGCCACGGTCCCCGTTCCGGCCGAGGCCTTCTCCGGCTGGATCTCGACGATGACGGGGCCGGAGCCGCCGGCGTCCTCGGCGGGGGGCTCCATCTGGTAGGCGATGCAGGCCCATTCGTTGGTGGTGGGATCGGCGAAGTCGTCGGCCGCGGCCGCCCCCGGCTGCCAGGTCTCGATCCGGAAGTCGTAGTCGTGGCGGGGGCCCGCGTAGAGGGCGAGGGTGCGGGCGTCGGTGGACTCGGCGCCGGTGATGGTGTACACGGGGGTCGTGTAGAGGAGCGACCAGGCGGTGGTGCCGGTGAGCCGCCAAAAGACCTTGTCGTAGACCTGGATCGGACCGGAGCCGCCCTTGGTGTCCACGTCCCAGAAGAGCTTGCCGAACTGGACATGGCCGTCGGAGTCGTAGTCCACCTCGTAGTCCCACTGGACCATGACGAGGTTGGCGGTGACGGCGCGGCCCGGCGGCTCGAAGGCGGCCGCCGGCTTGGCGAGCCGGGCCGCCTCCGACGGGGAGACGGGCCCCGAGGCCCCCGCCCGGGGAAGGTCCAAGAGGAGGGCGCCGTAGAGATCGATGGAGGCGTCGCGGCCGAACCGTTCCACCGCGTCCTGGAACCGGACCGCGTCCACCGGAACCCCTTCCACCAGCACCCGGCCGCCGCGAACGGGGAACTTGCCCTGGAAGGCGCCGACGAGGCCCAGGTGCCCGTCCTCCCGGTGCAGGAACAGGACCGCCTCATCCCCGTCGCGGAACGCGGGGAGGTCGGTGACGGTGAGGGTGGTGTCCCCGACGGTCCCGCCGGGCAGGTCGAGGGTCAACCGGGAGGGGGCCGTCCCCTTGAGGACGCGCCCGGGGGCCAGCGACACCATGGTGCGGATGGTGCGGCCGCCGGCGCCTTCGTCCACCCAGCGGCTCTCCACGGTCAGCACCCGGGCGGCGACGATCAGGTCTGCTTCGCGGACCAGGCGCTCTAGCGGCATCCGCTCCACGAGAGCGGGCGTTAGGGCGGCCGAAAGGACGGTCAGGACGGCGAGAACGAAAGCGAGCGTGGGGCGGTTCAGTTTCATGGGTTCCTCCGAGAATAGCGGATGATGGACATCTTTTTGCTTGGCCGGCCGGACCGGCATGGTGTATTGTAACCCAGATCGGGATCGCCTCATTCCTCCGTCCGCCGGCGAGCCCTCGGACGGCCGAATCTGTCCCGCCCCAGCTGGAAATGGACAGTTCCGCCAAATCGTTAGCCACTAACG
>CAZRVT010000079.1:0-10929 GCA_964603505.1 uncultured Holophagales bacterium
CCATTCAGGATACACGCCGCGTTTCTCTTTTTCCACACCTTATGATGGTACCTCTGCCCCACCTTCAAATATTTAAAGGGGATTGGATTCACTGTGCTTGAATAATAATAGGGTTACCTCTAAGACCCGTGAGCGACACAATAATTAGGACTGATCCCCCATGGGTGCCAGCCCGATGAAGCGCGAAACAGGACGGCGCTGGACCGCTCCGGGACCCGCACGCCGGCTCGCCCGAGATTTTTCGGGGCCCGTTCTGTGTTATAGTGGTCATGGCCGATGGAGGGCCGTGGTTCTCGAAAGGAAGTTCCCGATGCCCGCGCTACACTTGCACGATCGCAGTCCCTCTCCGCGGAGGGCGCTCTTGGTATATCCGGAGATCCCCCCCACCTATTGGAGTTTCACCTACACCCTCCCGTTCATCGGGAAAAAGGCATCCCTGCCCCCCCTGGGCCTCCTGACGGTGGCGGCGCTCCTGCCGCCCTCGTGGGACCTGCGCCTCGTGGACATGAACATCGAGCCCCTGGACGACGAGGCCATCCGCACGGCGGACCTGGTCCTGGTCTCCGCCATGCTCATCCAGAAGGAGTCGTTCGAGGCCGTCGTCCGCCGCTGCAACGCCCTGGGCGTGCCGGTGGCGGCCGGGGGGCCGTACCCCACCGAGTGCCATGCCTCCATCGCCGGGGTGGACCACTTCATCCTCAACGAGGCGGAGGTGACCCTGCCGCGGTTCCTGGAGGACCTGGAGGCGGGCGCCCCCGGCCATCTCTACCGGAGCGACGAGCGGCCGGACCTGTCGCGCACGCCGCTCCCGCGCTACGACCTTCTCCGGCGCGAGGCCTACTCCGCCCTGGCCCTGCAGTTCTCCCGCGGGTGCCCCTTCGACTGCGAGTTCTGCGACATCGTCCCGCTGTTCGGCCGCACCGCGCGGGTGAAGTCCGCCGCGCGGATGATGGCGGAGTTCGACCTTCTCCACGGGCTCGGCTGGCGGGGCGGCCTGTTCCTGGTGGACGACAACTTCATCGGGAACCGCAAGCACGTCCTGCCCCTGCTGGCCGTGATGGCCGAATGGCAGGAGCGGCACGGGTACCCCTTCAGCCTCTTCACGGAGGTTTCCATCGACTTCGCTCAGGACGACGCCCTCCTGGCGCTGGCGAAGCGGGCGGGGTTCACGATGGTCTTCGTGGGGATCGAGACCCCCGACACGGCGACGCTGGCCTGCATCGGCAAGCGGCAAAACACCCGCGAGGACATGCTCGCGAGCGTGCGGCGCATCCAGAAGCACGGCATCGAGGTCTCCGGCGGCTTCATCGTGGGCTTCGGCAGCGACACCGAGGACATCTTCGACCGGCAGATCGCCTTCATCCGGAAGTCGGGCATCGTGCAGGCCATGGTGGGCCTGCTGACCGTCCTCCCCAGCACCCGCCTCCACCAGCGGCTCACGGCGGAGGGGCGGACCGTCTCGGAATCCGAGGGCAACAACACCCACGGACTGGCCGTGAACTACGAGCCCAAGATGGGCCGCCAGACCCTCCTCGACGGCTACAAGCGGATCCTCCGCTCCATCTACCCGCCCCGGGCCTACTTCGCCCGCTGTTTGATCCATTTGCGGCAGGTGAAGCCCAACCGCAAGGCGGCGCTGAAGGTGCGGTGGACGGAACTGCGGGCCGGCTGGCGCTCGTTCACCCGCCAACCCTTCACCTTCTACGGCGTCCATTACCTGGTGTACCTGGCGCGGGCGCTCTCCACGAAGCCGCGCATGTTCCCCGAGGCGGTGAGTTTGGCCGTCAAAGGGCACCACTTCTTCCAGATGACCCGCGGCCTCCTGGCCGTGGACGCCCTCCGGGCGCGCGCCGAACGGGTCCGCCGGGCGTACGCCGCGCGGATCGAGCGGGCCCGGGCTTCCCTCGACCCCGCCCGCGCCCTCGCCCGCCTGGCGCGCAAGAGGGAACGGATCCTGCGCCGCGCCCGGCGCCGCGTCCGAGGCCTGGACCGCGCGTTCCGGCGCATGGGCGAGGAGATCCTGATCGGGCTGGAGGAGACCCTCCGCGTTTCCCACCGCGCGGCCGCGAGGCCCTCTTCGCGGAGGTGACCATGGCGGCCCCGGTCCTCCGCGCCCTGCATCCCCCGCCCCTGCGCATCGGGGACCTCGAGGCGAAGGTTCCCGTCGTCCAGGGCGGCATGGGGGTGGGCATTTCGCTGGCCGGGCTGGCCTCCGCCGTGGCCCGGGAGGGGGGGGTGGGCGTCATCGCCACCGCCGGGACGGGCTTCATGGAGCCCGACCTGTACACGGATTTCCCCAAGGCCAACCGCCGGGGGCTGGAGAAGCAGATCCGGCTGGCCCGGGCGGGGACCGACGGCATCATCGGCGTCAACATCATGGTGGCCCTCTCCAACTTCGCCGACCTGGCGGAGACGGCGGTCCGGGAGAAGATCGACGTCATCTTCTCGGGCGCCGGGCTCCCGATGGACCTGCCCAAGTACTCTCCCGCGGGGCGGGGCGGCCCCAAACTCGTCCCCATCGTCTCCTCCGGCAAGGCGGCCTCGATCCTGGCCCGGCAGTGGATCCGGCGCTACGGCCGCGTCCCCGACGCCTTCGTGGTGGAGGGGCCGTTGGCGGGAGGGCACCTGGGATTCAAGAGGGAACACATCGACGACCCGGCCTTCGCTCTCGAGCGGCTGGTCCCCGAGGTCGCCGAGGCCGTGAAGGACTTCCAGGACTCCGGCGGACGCCCCATCCCGATCATCGCGGCCGGCGGCGTCTACACGGGGGCCGACATCCACCGGTTCCTCCACCCGATCGGCGCCGCGGGAGTGCAAATGGCCACGCGCTTCGTGGCCACCGAGGAGTGCGACGCCTCCGACGCCTTCAAGGAGGCCTACCTTCAAGCCCGCCGGGAGGACCTTCGCATCATCCAGAACCCGGTGGGGATGCCGGGGAGGGCCATCGAGAACGACTTTCTCCGCCGCGTGGACCGGGGGGAGAAGGTGCCCTACTCGTGCCCCTACCACTGCCTCGTCCCCTGCGACTACGAGCGGAGCCCCTACTGCATCGCCAACGCCCTCTTCAGCGCCCGCCGGGGAGCGATGCACCAGGGGTTCGCCTTCGCGGGGGCCAACGCCTGGCGGGTGGACCGCATCGTGACGGTGCACGAGCTCGTCGAGTCCCTGCTCGACGAGTATGCGGCGGCGGCCGCGGAGGCCTGAGGGCGGTTCAGCCCCGGACGAAGACCCAGATGGTGCCGGTGGCGGCGCTGAGGTAGAGGGTGACGGTGACCCGGCGGGGGGGCTGGAAGGCCATCACGAAGTCGAAGGTTGCGTGCAGGGCCCCCGCCGCCACCCCCTCGCGGAAGCGGCCGGCGAATTCCTGGACATCGGTGCAGGGGGCCACCTCCGTGAAGAAGTTCCTCCCGATGACCTCGGCGGCGCGCCGCCCCGCGAGCCCCTCCTCGTAGCGGTTATACTGCAGGACGACCCCCTCATGGGAGAGTTGGATGACCCCCCAGGGGAGCTCGTCCAGGCGGCGCTCGTCGAAGGCGTCGATGCGGCGTAGGAGCAGGTCGGGCGCGGGGGCGGGGGCCGGGCGCGCGGCGGGCTCCCTCCCCGAGGCCAGGGCCTCCATGCCGTGCCCCTGGACCAGCAGAACGCCGCACTCCCGGACCGCCCGCAATTGGCGGCCGTTGTCCAGCCCCTCGGCGATGACGCGGACGCCGGTCTCCGCCCCGAACCCCGCCATCGCCCGGAGGACGGCCCGCCGGGCGGGGTCGTCCTCCGCCCCCTGGACGAACCAACGGTCCACCTTGACGAAGTCCGGCTTCAACTGCAGGACGCGCCGCAGATTGGCCGCCCCCTCGCCGAAATCGTCCACGGCGACCCGCAGTCCCTCCCGTTTCAGACGGGCGACGGCCGCCACGAGGGGGGCCTCCCCGCCGGCCTCGTGCTCGATGACCTCCACGACGACCGAGCCGGGGTCTCGCCCACAGGCGCGCAGGGGGCAGAGGATGCGTTCGGCCGGAACGGCGGTGAGCGTGGAGGGGTGCAGGTTGACGAAGAGAAGGCCGTCGGCCGGGGCGGTCGCCAGGGCGGTTTCAAAGCACCGCAGGTCGAGCGCCTCGAGGACCGCCATGGACTTGGCGAGGGCGAAGGCCAGCATGGGGCCCTCGAACGGAAGGCCCCGGGGGCCCCGCATAAGGGCCTCGCGGCCCACGACCGTCAAGGGGCCGGCGCAATCGTACAGGGGTTCGAAGACGGTGCGGACCCCCTCGGGGCCGAACAGGCGGTCCACCTCGGCCCCGGGATCGGCGGAAGGGAGGGGACCGGAGGCGGGAACGGGGAGGCGTTCGTCGGTCATACCCCCTTATACCCCAATAACGCGGCCGACGCAATCCGGGCCGGCGCCCGGCCGGCTCACCGCCGGGCCGGGATGCAGATGGAATCGCCCGACCGGTTGTCCGTGACGGAGGCGTAGGCCATGTAGGCGGCGCCGGCGGTGCTGGAGGTGATCTCCGCGTAGCCGTTCTCGACAGAGGCGGCGGTGACCCGGGTGAAGATGCGGTCCACCTGGGCGTAGCCGCGGGGCTCGAGGGTCCAGGGCACCGTCCCCAGCTTCGTCCCGTTGCCGTCGTAGAGCGTGACCACGAGGTCGGTCTTCACATCGGAGAGGCTGGCGAACCCGAGGTTGGTCCGGAACCCCGCCGTCTGGTGCAGCTGCATCATCACCGCCTTCTCTCCCGCCTGAAGGAGTTCCGATTCCTCATACCCCGGCACGAACTGTCCGAAGGTGCCGTCGGGGTCGTCGTTGTAGGTGCGCGAGGAGACCATCAGGTCGCGGCTTGCGCTGAGGACCACCAGGGCCCCCGCGCCGGTGAACCCGAAGGCCTCCTGGACGACATCGCTGAACCCGGCGGCCTTTCCGGCGTCCACGGACGAATCGTGGGTGAGCGGCGTCGTGTTGTCCGTGTCCCGCTTCAGCAGGGCGATGGTGAAGTCAGCCCGCGCCGCGCCCCGGTTCAGGACGACGAGGTCGGTGCGCCAGTGGGTCCCCTCCGCCCCCGGGGCGTGGGCCGCGGCGGGGACGAGGGTGATATGTTCCGCGGGGACCCCCGATCGCACCAGCCGGAACCCGATGTTGGCGTCGCGGTCGCCGTGGCCGCCGCTGCCGCGCTGGGCGGAGCGGACCTGGGAGGGCAAACTGCCCCATCCTCCCCCACGGGCGACCTTCGGGACGGCGCCCGGCCCCGGGCCTTTGTAATCGGTCTGGTTTCCCGCCGGATAGTCGCCCCACCAGTCCCAGCACCACTCCCACACGTTGCCGTGGACGTCCCTCAGGCCCCAGGGGTTGGCGGCCTTTCTCCCCACGGGGTGGGTGGCGTTCCCGCCGTTGGCGCAGAACCAGGCGGCCGCTTCCAGCGCGGGCAGGGCTCCCGCCGCGCAGGAGCCGCAGGTGGGGGCGCCGTAGTTCGATTCGCTGAAGGAGAAGGCGCCGGTGGTCCCGGCCCGGGCGAAATACTCCCACTCCCCCTCCGTGGGGAGGCGGTAGCCGTCGGCGCTCCAATCGCAGTAGACCTCGGCGTTCGGGTCGTCCGCGGCTTCGAGGACGGCCGTGAGGGCCGCGTCGGAGTAGTAGCAGGGGGTGAAGCCGTTCTGGGCGGAGAGAAGATTGGCGAAGAGGGCGGCTTCGAACCAGGTGACGCTCTGCACGGGGTTGGCGGTCCCCGAGCCCTGCGCGGTGTCGGTGGGATCGGCGGGGAGGGTGGACTGCACCGCCTTGAGCGAGGCCCACATGGCGCGGGTGACCTCGGTTTCCATGACCAGCAGGCCTTCCGTCAGCGTGTGGGTGAACAGGCCCTCGTTGGAGGCCCGGCAGGCCTCGCCGGCGGGCGAACCCTGCGTGAAGGTCCCGGCGGGCACAGGGTGCATGGCGCCGACGATGGGGTCCGAGTCGGCGGCCGCGAGCACCGCGGCCGCGCCGATCCAGCAGAGGCCGATCATCACCCAATGCCGTTTCTTCATGGTCTCCCTCCTTCGCCAAGAACGCCGGTTGGACCAGTCGTGATCACCCATGGTATCTCCGCGCCGGCGGGACTGTCAAGGCCGCTGGCAGCCGACGGATTTTGATGGCCGGGGCTTTACCCCTCGCGTTGAAGAGACAAGCACCCCCCCCGGACGCTGAAGGCCGGACGCGAAGCCGCCCCCGCGGAAGGAGAGGGCGGCGGTACACGACGCCCCTCCACAAGCCGTCCTCGGCGAGCCGAGGACGCTGCCTTGCTATTGTTTTGCAAGTTCCACGCGGCGGTTCTTGGCCTTTCCTTCGGGGGTGTCGTTGGTGGCCACCGGGGCATACTGCCCGCACCCGAAGGGGTTGAGGCGGCCGGCCGCGATGCCGTGGGCGCCCGTCAGCGCCGCGATGACGGCCTGGGAGCGCGCCATGGAGAGCTTGAGGTTGCCGTCCAGGGTCCCCTCGTTGTCGTTGTGGCCGACGATGTGGAGCTTTAAGGCGGGATCGGCTTTCAGAAGCTTGGCCACCTCCTCGACGGCCTTGGCCGACTCGGGCTTGAGATCGCTCTTGCCGGTATCGAAGAGGATGTCGTAGACGGCGATGTGCTCGGTTGTTTTCAGCCCGTCGGCCATGGCCGCGGCGTCCACCACGACGATCTGCTCCATGGCCTGTTTCTGCACGATGATCAGCGAGTACTTGCCCGTGAACTCGGCCTGCACCTGCGTCCAGACCTCCTTGCCGTCCTTCACGAGCTTCAGCGTGCTCTTGCCCTTCTCGCTGTAGACGACCTTGCCGCCCGCCTTGACGACGGCGATCTTGTAGTTGCGCTGGATCATCAGCTCGATCGGCTTCTGCTGGGCCGAGGCCTGCGGATAGTAGTAGATAGCCCAGTATTCCCCTTCCACCGACTCGGTCTTCCCCTTGGCGACAGTGAACGCGAAAGCGTCGAACGGGCTGGACTTGCAGTGGTGGATCCAGTAGTCCCCCGGCATCCGGTCGGGGAAGAGGGGGTGGTCCTTGCAGTTGCGGTCGTCCTTCTGGAGGGGAGCCTGGGCGAAAGCGCCCGCGGCACCGAGGAGGAGCAGGATGCCGATCAATACCCGGGTGCGGTTCGTCATGTCGTTCTCCTTGGGGGATGGCGTCCCGCCATGGACGCCCCCCGGCGGAGAGAAGTCAAGGACGGGCTCTGCTATCATGGACGGGAGCGCAAGGAGGCCCCATGCACTACCTTCTCTGGTACGACCTCTCCCCCGAATACCTGGAACGACGCGGCGAGTTTCGCGGCGAGCACCTGCGGCTCGCCTGGGCGGCGGCGGAACGCGGCGAGCTGGTCCTGGGCGGCGCGGTGGGCGACCCCGTGGACACCGCCCTGCTGTTGTTCCAAGGCGACACCCCGGAGGCGGCCGAGCGGTTCGCGCGGGCCGACCCCTATGTCAAGAACGGCCTCATCTGGAACTGGCGGGTGCGCCCGTGGACCACGGTGGTGGGGGCGCAGGCGGCAACGCCGGTGCGGCCGTAGACGCCGCGCCCCCCGTCAGGGGCCGGTGAAGTAGAGGCGGATGAAGGGGCGTTCGCCCATGATGGCGAACCCCTGCATGTCGTCAATGGACTTCACCATGGTCTTCTGCCAGAAGATGTTCTTCAGCTCGATGGTGGTTTTGGAAGGGTAAAACACCACCTTATGCTCCAGCTTGGGGACATGGTTCTCGAAGCCCGTGTTGTACTTCCCCGCGGACAAATCGTAGCCCTCCAGGATGTATTCGTTCGGGTCGGAGGGGGTTACGGGAATGTCCTTCAACTCGATCTCCCACCACTCCTCCCGCACCTTGTCCCCGTTCGGCCGCTTCGTGAGCCGGTGGTTCACCCACTTCAGTTTCGTGACGGCGGAGGCGGTGCGCGTCCCCTCGACGAAGCTCTCCTTGTCGCCGTCGGCCCGCCTCCCGGTGAAGCTCCCCGGGCCGCTGAGGACGAACCCGCGCCAGCCGGTGTTTTCAAAGCCCTGGAATCCCGAGGCGGGCCACCGCTGCTGCTCATCCTGGTAGCCCTGCGAGTAGGAAACATAGAGGACCATCTGGAGGTCCTGACCGATCTTGGAGACCGCGGGCGGAGGCGGCGTCTGAACCTTCGCCGGCTCCGCCAGGTCTTCCATGCGCACCTCGGCGCCGGCCTTCCCCCCCTCGAAGCCCCGCACCGCCAGGACCAGGAGGTGGTCGGCCTGCCCGATGGAGAGGGTGAGGGGCTTCTCCCCCAGCTCCGCCTCGAACCCACGCCCGCCCGCGATCCTTTTTCCTTCAGGCAGGCGGTAGAGGAAGAGCCCGACGCCGGCGTCGCGGCGCGCCACCGTCACCTGGACGGTGCGGGCGGGACGCGCGGCGTCCCCCTGGGGCTTGACGCTCCACAGTTTGGCCGTGAAGGAGGGCTCCAGGGCGAAGGCGCACGCGATGGAGGAGCCGGGGTCCAGGGTGTCCACCCGGGCCGCGGCCGCCGAGCGCAGGGTCTCGCCGGTCTTCAGCGGGAGAGGACTGGCCGGGTCGAAGACATAGAAGCGGGCGAAGTCGGCGTAGAAGGCCGCCAGGCCCCGCTGATCTCCGAAGGTCCGCCTCAGATCCTTGTCGAGCGGGTCCAAGACCTGGGTCAAGTCCACCAGGGACGGATGGGCCACGGCGTCCCACATCGCCTTGAACCCGGCCCCGCGGCCGACGAGGTAGTCGATGAAATGGAAAGTGGAGTAGTCGTGGAACGACTGGGGGTCGGTCCCCTTGTCGTTGGGGATATGGAAGGTGACGCATTTCTCCAGGTAGCGGGGCTTGATGTCGCCCCCCATCAGGGGCGCCTTCCCCTTCAGGTCCATCGCCAGGCGCGCCGCAGCGTAGTCGGCCGTGGCCTCCATCCACCAGCGCCGCGCGGCCATGGACGCGACGTTGAAGTACCGGTTCTGAACCGCGTGGAAGAGTTCGTGACTGGCGTCGTGGCGCGCCGCCTCCGGATTCTTGAAGTTGGTGGCGAAGAGGAGGTTGCCCGAATAGACGTCCCACTGGGACTCCACGACCGTGCTCCCGAAATAGGCGGTGGCCGATCCCAGGAACGCCCACACCGGGACCTTCCGCCGCACGGTGCCGGCCGAGAGGCCCGGGAACCCCTCGAAGCCGGGGAGGGTGACGGGGGGGACGACGCGCGCCTCATAAACGCCGGAGGCGGAGACCGTCTCGAAACCGGGGACGTCGAACCCCGCCCGGTCGTAGGCCTCCCAGGCCCGGTCGAGCCACTCCCCGAGGTCCTTGACGAAGGCGTCGGCGTGGAGGAGGCCCCCCTGCTTCAGGCCGAGATAGACGATGGCGTCGGTGGGCTTGTGGACGATGTTGAAGTGGCGCGAGGGGTGGGTCTCCCACCCCAGTTTCCTGTAGAGGGTGGTCCAGGGGCAGAGGTGGTTCGTCAGAAGGACGAGCCGGCGCCCTTCGCCGTCCACCGCGGCCGGAACGGGGACCCAGGTCTGGGCGGCCTCGTCGTAATAGGCGGCCGCCACCGAGAGGGCCGGGTCGCTTCCGGCAGGGATGCGGGCGGGCTCGTAGGCCAGGGACAGGGCGATGGGCTTGGCGAAACAGGACCGGCCGGAGACGGCGACGTCGAAGACCTCCCCCTGGTCCCACACTTCCGAGCCGGCCGCGGAGGCCTGCTCGACGGGACGGATGGAGAGGGTCGCCGGAGCGTCCAGGGCGCCGGGAGGGATGACGGCCAGGACCCGGTCCTCCAGGGAGAGCTGTTGGTATCCGCCGGCCGGCTCCACCCGGAGGGAGACACCACCGCCGGTCCGCGTCGGCGGCGTGGTCTCCGGGGGTTGAGGGGTTTCCTTCGTCCCCGCGGGTCCCGTCGCTTCGGTCGCAGCCGTTTCCGGGAACCCGAACTGCCCCTTCAGCCACGGGAGGCCGTATCGGTGGAGGATAAACGCTCCGGCGGCAGCCAGCAGGACGAGCAATCCGAGGCAGGAGAGGCAACAGGCGGCCCAGGGAAAGCCCTTCCGGGGGGCGCCCGCTGACGCCGCCGGCGGCGGCGCGGGGGCTTCGTCCCCCTGCACCATGAACAGGGTGGAACCCGCCTGCACCTGGTCGCCGGGCCGGAGCGTCACCTGGATCACGGGGGCCCCGTTGGCCCAGGTCCCCAGGCCGGTGCCCCCGTCGGTGAGGACGAGGCCGTAGGCGGTGAGGTCGAACCAGGCGTGCCCGTGGGCCATGGCGGGATCGTTCACGAACAACCCCTCCCCCGGAACGCGGCTAAGGACCAGGCCGTGCGGAGGGACCTCCACGACCCGGCCCCGAAGCGCCAGATCCGGACAGGCGTGGATGAACAGGCGGACCATCATGGACATTGTACACGGAAGGCCCGACCCGGGCCCGTCCATGCGCCGGGGGGCGCACCCTACCTTAGGCGACGGCTCTCGATGGACCGCCGGACGCGGCGGAAGCGGGCGGCGCCGACCCCCACGGCTAGGAGCCCCGCCGGGAAGGCCGCCAAACCCGCCGCGCGCAGGAACCCCGAACCGACGAAATGGAGGAAGGTGAGGCCGACGAGGACGAAGCCGGTCCGGAAATAGGCCAGAAGGGTGCGTTCGACGGCCGGCTCGTCCCGCAGGGGGGCGTCCGTCCCCGCGGGCCGTTTCGGGCCGCCGCCGGGGCCTATTTCAGCCCCAGCCGCTTCCCGGCGGCCAGGGTGCGGGCCACCTTGGCGGCCCGCTTCCGGCGCGTCTCTTCCCGCTTGGCGTCCATGACCCACTTCACGCACAGCCGCCTCTGGCCGGGCGGCAGGGCTTCGAAGGCGGGCCCGGCCTTCGCCCGGGCCCCGAGCGCGTCGGCCAGGACGGCCGGGACCTCCGGTGCCCCCTCCTCCGGCATAGGTGTTAAGTTAAGCCGCCTTCTTTTTATTAGCAGGATAACCATGAT
>CAZRVT010000080.1:0-10864 GCA_964603505.1 uncultured Holophagales bacterium
TGGTACACTTTTCATGATCATTTTTGGTACATTTTTACACGACCGGCGACAACCGTTCCTCTAATGGCCATTGAACCGACAAGCGGGATACGTTCAAGGTTGTCTCGTGGGCCAATGTGAATACATCGAGATCAAAGATACTTTTCCTTCGTTTCCTCTGCTTCTACGCGGAACGCTGAACGCGGTACGCAGAACGGCCGGTCAGTGCGGCTCGCTGACCGGCAGGATTTCCACCGGGCATGACGCGAGCTTCTTGAACTCCTCCGCGTCCGTCTCCCCCCCGATGATGGCGCCGTAGTGCATGGGGACCGCTTTTTTGCACTTGAGGATTTTCGTCGCCTCGGCCGCTTCCTTCGCCGTCATCACATAGGTGCCGGAGACCGGCAGGAAACAGACATCGGCCAAGGGAAACTCCTTCATCTCGGGGATGAGGTCGGTGTCGCCCGCGTGGTAGTAGGTGGTCCCGCCCGCCTTCACAAAATAGCCCACGCCTCCATACTCCTTGGGGTGGAACTTCTTGCCCGGGTTGTAGGCCGGGACGGCCCGCACTTCGATGCCGGCCGCGGTCAGCGTCTCCCCGGCGGCAATGCCTTTCACCTCGGCCGCCAGCCCCGCCGCCTTGGCGGCAAAGGGCTTTGGGACGACCAGCGAAGTCCCCGGACCGGCGATCTTCTTGATGTCGTCCGGACTGAGGTGATCGTAGTGGTCGTGCGTCACCAGGACCAGGTCGGCCTTCGGGAGCCCGTCCGGAAGCCGAAAGGGATCGAAATAGATGTTCTTGCCTCCGGTCTGGACCAGGATGGCGTCGTGGCCGAGGCGGTAGAGGGGATCGTTCATGGCGTTCTCCTTGATTCGCGTCTCCAGGTTGCGGACCACTTCGGCGGCCTTCGCCTTCACGGCGGGATCGGGGTCGGCGGTGAGGATCCGGACGGCCTCCAGGGATGAGACCCGGCTCATCCGGTTCAGCGCTTTCAGCCCCGCCAGGCGCATTGCCGGCAACGGGTCGTTCAGCATGGCCAGGAAGACCGGCAGGGAGCCCTCGTCCTTCATCGACCCCAGGGCCATCGCCGCCGGCGCTTTCAGGGCGGGATCGGAGCCACCGAGCAGTTTCCTCAAGACCGGGACGCTTGCCGCATCGTTCATGCGGCCGAGGACGAGCATCGCCTCCGCGCGCGCAGGGGAGGGGGCTTCTGGGGCCGCGGCCAATCGGCGGATGACTTCCAGCGACGCCGCGCCCCCCGAGGCCTCTAGAAGCCGCAACCGCTCTTTCAGTCCCGGCTCCGTGGGCCGGAGGCCCGCGGCCAGCGCGGCGTCGAGCCGGTCGAAGTTCCGGAAGAGCTTCGCCTCGGCGAGGAGCAGGTTGCGCCGTGCCGAGGCCGCGAGCGGGCCGGCGAACGCTTCCGGGTTCTTCATCCCTTGGAGGGCGGCCGTCCGGGCGAGGGCCTGCTCGACATAGAAGTAGGTCTCCCGCTCCAGCGCCGCCATCAGCGGCCCCAGAACGAGCGCAGGGTCGGCGGCGTCCTGGAGGGCCTGGGCCCCCAGGTGCCTGAACTCATCCTGTTCGTGCCCCAGCAGAAGCGTCACGGCCTGAACATCCTCGGGCCGGCCGATCATCGCCAGGGCCGGGGCCGCCACGCTCACCGGCCCGTATTCTTTACCGCGCAGAGCGTCCATGAGTTCGCCCTGCCGGTCCTCCAGCCCGAAGAGTGTGCGGACCCCCGCCACCGCCAGACGCATCAGCGGCTCGGCATCGTCCGCAAGGCCGCGGGCGTTGGCGAAATCGCCCAACGCGCGGAGACGCATCAGGGCGAAGACCGCGCTGAGCCGGACCCCGGGATCAGGGTCGGACAGAAGCCCGGCGACGGCCGGGGCTCCCTTCAGGTCCCCGGAGAACCCCACCGCGCGGAGGGCCCCCCGGCGGACCTTGGCGTCGGGGCTGTTCAGCAGGGCCGTCAGCCCCGGCAGGGCCCGGGGGTCGGGGTGAATCTCAAAGTAGGCGAGGGCGGCCGAACGCGCCGCGGCGTCGCCGGAAGCGAGCTGGGCCAGCGCCTTCCCACAGGCCTCCTCGGCCGGATCGGCGCCCCAGGCGGCCGCCGCGAGGCCGATGCACAGGATGAATACGAACCGATATCGCATACGGTAAATGTTAGCACAGACCCCGGCGGCAATTGCCGGAAATCGGTGTGCTACAATGCCCCCATGAGACCGTTCCTTCCGTGCGCTTTTCTCCTCTCCTCCACTCTCCTGGCCGGTCCCGCCCCCCCAACCCCCACCCCGCCGAATGTCCTCATCCTCACCATCGACACCTGGCGGGCCGATTACATCGGGGCCTCGGGCCGCGGCAAGGTGAAAACGCCGCACCTGGACGCTCTCGCAGCCCAGGGCGCCTACTTCCCCGAGACCCTCACCTGCAGTCCCATGACCACCCCCGGCCACGCCACCATCCTGTCCGGCCTCCATCCGCCCAGCCACGGCGTACGGGACAACACCCACGGCAAGTTCCGCGACGGCCTGCCCACCCTGGCCACCATCCTCAAGGCGAAGGGGTATGCGACGGGCGCCTTTGTCTCCGCCTATCCCCTCATCCGGGCCTACGGCCTGGACCGGGGCTTCGATGTCTATGACGACCAGCTCGTCTACCAGCCCAACAAGATGGACTTCAATCTCCAGTGGCGCCCCGGCCCCGCCACCCTCGACCGCGCCGAGGCGTGGCTGAAAGGGGTGAAGGGCCCTTTCTTCGCCTGGGTGCATCTCTTCGAGCCCCACGCACCCTATGAGGCGCCCGAGCCCCACGCCTCCGCCTACGCGAAGGACCCCTACGCCGGCGAGGTGGCCTACGCCGACGCGCTGGCCGGCCGTCTTGTCGCCACCCTTCGGGAGTCCGGGACGCTGGACCGCACCCTGTTGGTGGTGTGCGGCGACCACGGCGAGGGGCTGGGCGAGCACGGCGAGGCCACCCATGGCCTCCTGGTGTACCAGTCCACCCTGGCGGTCCCGCTGATCCTCCGGTATCCCGGCCCGGTCAAGGCAGGGGTGTTCCGACAGCGCGCGTCGCTGGCCGACGTCGCCCCCACCGTCCTGGATCTGCTGGGGGTCCCCCTCCCCCACCCCATGGACGGCACTTCCCTCAAACCCCTGCTGAAAGGGACGGCGAAGACGCACCCCCCCCTCTACGCGGAGAGCTGGAACGGGCGCCTCAATTTCGGCATCGAGCCGGCCACGGTCTGGCTGGACGGCGGGATGAAGTTGACGATGAAGCCCAAGCCCGAGCTCTACGACCTGGATCGAGACCCCGCCGAAGAGGCCAACCTCTTCGGCCAGGAAGCGCACCGGCCCTGGGCCAACGCCCTCGCCCGCGCCCTCAAGGCGTGGCTTAAGCCGCGGGAGGCCGACGCTCCGGCCGGCGGAACCACGATGGTGCCCGGTCTCGACCCCAACGCCCTGAAGTCGCTCGGCTACCTGGCGGGCACCTCCACGGCCGCCTCCGCCAAGGGGATGGACCCCGTGGAGTTCCTGCCGTGGATGAACAAGATCTACCAGGCGCGGCAATACACCGCCGCGGCGCAGTTCGACCAATCCAAGCCCGCCTACGACGAGCTCCTGGCCCGGTTCCCCGACTCGGCGGTCATCCTGCTGGAGGCGGGCATGGTCGGCGTGGCCACCCGCGATTTCTCCGGCGCGAAACAGTTGTTCGCTCGCGCCCTGGCGCTGGACGGCCGCGACCCCACCGCCCTGCTGAACATGGGGAACATCGAGATGATCCTGGGGGACTACCGCGCGTCGGAGCGGTACCTGCTCCGCCTGGTCGAACTCTACCCGAGCCACCTGGAGGCCACCTACAACCTGGCGGGGCTCTACGTTTACAATCTCAAGGACCGCAACAACGGCGCGGTCTGGATCCGCAAGTTCCTCGCCCTGGCCCCGGACCACCCCGACGCCGACAGGATGCGCGCGGTCCTGTCCCAGCTCGAGAAACCGTAAGCCGCCCCCCTCCGACCGAAGCCAAAGAAAACCGCCCCGCTTGCGCGGGGCGGTCCGTTATCGGTGCGGGCGTCGTTTTACTTGGTGGCCTCGGTGGTGGTCTCGGCGATGCGGGTGCCGGTGTTGCTCATCTCCTCGACCTTATACTTCCAGGGCTGATAGACGCGCTGTTTGGGCAGGTTGTCAGTAAAAGCGTAGGAAGCCCCCGCGCCGCCCTGGCCCTTGGCCGGGATGAGGGCGGTGTTGACCTGCGTCCAGGAGGCGCCGTCGAGGGAGCGGTAGAGGTTGAAGCCGATGGCGTCGGTTTCGGAAGCGGTGGTCCACGCCAGGTTCACCTGCTGCAGGGAGGCGTAGGCGGCGGTAAAGGAGGAGAAGGTGGTCGGGGTGGGGCTGATGGGAATGCTGGCCACGGAGACGACGCGGCTGTGCATGGGCGCCCCGGTCGCCACGCTGTAGTTCGTAACGATGGTCTGGACCTCCCCCGCGGTGCAGGGCCAGCCGGCGCAAGCGCCATTGTAGTTGAACACCGGCGCGTAGGAGATATACAGGTTGTTGGTGTCTCCGGTGACGTTGAAGGTCACGGTCCCGGTCGAGGTGGCGGCGGTGCTGCGGGCGATGAACTGCCCCGAAGTGGGGACCTTGGTCCAGGTGGCCAGCAACGGGTTGGCGGGAGCGGCGGCGCTCTGGACCCCCAGGATCATATACCCCGCGATGAGGCGGGCGGCGATGGAGGAGCCCGCGCCGAGGTCGGCGTCGTCGCCGTAAATGCCGCCGGTGGCGCCGGTGGAATCGAAGACGGGGTTGGTGATGGTGACGCCTACGGTGCAGGTGGTCCCATCACAGACGGCGCTGGAGAAGGTGGGAGCGGGCAGATCGCCGAGACGATGCATCGTCCCGTCGGAGTTGCTGAAGTTCAGGCAGGTGACGGAAGCGTCATAGAAGGTGAGGTCGGCAACAAATTTGCTGGTGTACGGGGCCGAGGTGCTCCAGGTGAATGCGAAGAAGGCGGTCCGGTCGCCGGCTTGTAAACCGCCGTCATCGATGCCATCGCAGCCAGTAACTGTCGCACAAGAGTTGTTGTCGTCCCAGCCACACCCGGTGGTAGGGATGGTGGCGCAATTGACACAACCGGCGCCGGTGCAGGTGGCTGCAGTATTGGTGAACACCAAACAACCCGGGTCGCAGCCAGCGGTCGAATCGGCTCGGTTGCCCGCTACACCGCTGCCCCCACCAGCCAAGGTGTGGTTGTAATACGCGTAGTAATAGTTCGCAGTCCAAGCAGTAGAGCAATCGTAGATGTCCTTGGCCGGGGTAGCACGTTGCATGAGCAGGAGCGATGCGGCACAGTTGTCGGCGGCGTAAACGCTCCCGATAAACATCAACCAAACTAAGGTGAGCATCAGAACTTTCTTCATCATTTATCTCCCTTTTTCGGATTCTTATTGTAGATTAGTAATGGGCCGGGGTCCAGTTGGTGACAGCGCTGACCTTGATATAGTAACCCTTTCCGACGGTCAATGCCCACGGGGTGTTGGAGGTGTCGCCGCACGCCCAGGTCGGCGTGAAGGCATTGGTGGCGGGATCATAGGCCCCAACCTCGGTGGCATTGCCGCCGACCTGGGTGCAAATCGTTTGCGAATCGGTCGCCGTGGTGTGGTAAGGGATAGAAACCCAGTTGGTAGATGTTCCTGCATTAGTCAATGGAAGAGCCAAGGATGGATCATGGCTACCGACGATGGTCCAAGTGGTTCCGGAACTGACCTTCACATAGATGGCCTTGCCGGCGGTGAGGCCCCAAGGCGTGTTGGAGGTGTCGCCGCACGCCCAGGTGGGGGAGAATGAGTTGGAAGCGGGATCGTACATCCCCACCTCGGTGGCCTGCGTGCCGGTACCAACATCAGAACAGACCGTGGCGGAGGTGGCGCTGGATCCCCAAAAATAGGGTAGAGAAACCCAATTCGTTGAGGTACCCGAATTGGTCAAACTGTAGCTCAGCTTGAACCCCATGTTGGACGCCATGAGGGAACTCGCGGCGACCAGGATGAAACAGAAAATGGTAAAACGATGCATATGACCTCCTTGAAATGTTTGACTTCGCGTAATTATACTCTAAATGCGAGCCCGCTGTTCAAGTCCCCCCGCGGATCAGTGGGGCCCGGCGTTGCCGAGCGCATCCATCGCCATTACCTTATAACAATATGGCGTCCCGGGTGGCGCCGCGTCTGAAAACACCGTGTCCGTCGTCACTCCCACCCGGTTCGATCGGTTCTTCGCATCTGGCTGGAAATCTTGCACTTGTCCACGATAGACCTCATAGACGGGCGGGGCCAGGGCCGATCCGTCCATGCGGGTCCCCACCGCGGACCACTCCACCACATAATTCCCGGGGGTTTCCTCATAATAGAGCGAGTACGCGGGATAGGAGGGACAGGCCAGGGAGATTGGCGATTCCTCCCCCGCGGCGGTTTCACAAGTGACATAGTAAAAGGCCCCCTCGGGCGGGGCGGGGTCGGTCCACCCGCAGGCGCCTCCGGGGCAGTCGGCGGCCTGTACCCAGGCCGCGCGGTCGGGAGAGGTGTCGGAGCGGTCGGGGGCGAATTCCTTGTGGGTGGACCGGTAGACCGAGCACCGCTCGACGGCGGCCGGCGTCCCCCAAATAGAGCGCGTTGGCAGGGTCCAGGTGAGCCGGAGGCCCGCGCCGTCCTTGGCCAGCCGGACCGGGAAGACCATCTCGGGAGGGGCCCAGCCTCCGGCGGCCGTGGGAGTGCAAACGGCCTCGACGGAAAAAGCGGAGAGGGCCCCCTGGGCCGTGCGCGACCGGATGGCGATATGGACGGCCTGCCCCGTGGCCAGGCCCCCCAGCCGCGCCGAGGCGGTCGAGCGGTCCGGAATGTCCATGCTCCAAAGATAGGTTCCCGAGACCGTTCCCCAGGACACGGTATAGCCGACCACCTCGGGATCGTTCACCGGGTCCCAAACGATGTCGAGACGGCCGCCGAGCGCAGGATCGTGGCAGACCAAGTTCTGGGGCGGATTCGGCGCACAGGGGTCGAGGGTGACCGATACCGCGGCGCTCCCCTTCCCCTCATATCCGGCCTCATCCCGGGCGGTGACCCGGTAGTGGTACGTTTGACCGTAAGCGCCGGTGGCGTCGGTATAGGCGAGGCCCAGGACCTTATCTTCGAGCAGCGCCCAAGGCCCCGAGGCGGCGGGGGCGCGGTACACGCGGTAGCTGAACGGCCCTCCGGAGGACGGCGGGTTCCAGGTGAGCGTTACCTCCCGACAATCCACCGAGGCATGGAGGTTCAGCGGCGGTCCCGGCGTGGGCAGGGCGAACTCCGCCAGCGGATCGCCCAGCTCCACATAACCCTTCGTGGCCCGCTGGTCGCCCGTGGCCTCCACCCCGGCGATGACGGCGTGGAAGAGCGGCCCCAGCCGGCGTTCTTCCTCCAGGCCGTAAAACCCCTCGTAGAAGAGGGCGGTCATGTACCCCGACTGGAAGTTGTACATGAACCCCCCGGGCCCCCCGGAGGCGGCGGAACCGCCGGAGGCCGTCAGCATGGCCTCCAGGATGGACGGATTGGAGAAGGAGAAGAAGAAGGCGCTGGTGTAGCAATCGGCGTTCAGCACCACGGCCGGCTGAGCCGCGTTGGTCATCGCGGCGAGGTCGGAGAGCTGGAGGATGGAGTGGTCGTCCCAGAACTGGAAGGAGCCGTGGCCGATGTAGGAGACGGTCCCCCGCCCCGCGTTGAACGCCGCCGTCAGGTCCTCGTTGAAGTCGTTGACCCCGTCGCCGTCGGTGTCCTTCTGGACGCAGTTCCACGGGGCGCCGCGGTAGTACATCTTCGACACGGTATGGGGCGGGGCCGGCGTCACGAGGGCGGCGTTGGCGTCCTGGTAGGCGTCCCATTGATCGCCGTCGCGGCATCCGGCCACGAACACATTGCCGTTCTGGTAGGAAGGATCGGCAGGCGCGGAGAAGTTGATGATCTTGGCCAGGGCGTTGGCCACATCATCGGTCGTCTGGGCCGGAACCCTTCCCAGGTAGAAATCGGGGATGAGGTCGCTGCCCGCCACGCAGGCATAATAGTTGTCCCAGGCATACTGGGCGATGGGGACCATGCTGGTGCCGCCCGTCTCGTCGTGGATCATGAGGGTGGGGATGATATTCTGGAACCCGAAGCCGGCGTTGTTTTTGTAGTCCAGCGTCCCGTCGCCGAGGAGGACCGCCCCAACGAGGGCGGAGGGGCTGGAGAGATGGTACGCGGCGTCGAAGAAAGCGCGCAGGGCGAGCGGGGACATCAGGCCGTGCGAGAATTCGTCGAAGATGTCGGTGATATCCGCGATGAGGGGTGTATAGCCCTGGCCCGCCCGCTGAGCTGCCAGAGCGGCCACCAGCGAGTGACCGGTCCAGACGGATGGCGCGACGAGGATCCAGTTCTTGCCGGCGGCCGAGGCCAGGAGGTCGGACGGGGCGTCCACGGTCACATCGGCGGAGGCGGGTGCGACGGGAACGGCCAGGAAGTAGGTGGGCGTTCCCGAGGCGGTCCCGCGGGAGAGGGTGGCCTTATAGTTGGAACCGTCGGCGGAGACCCCGATGCCCGACAGCCACACGGGGGCGGCGGGGTTCGTCGCATCCACCCCCTTGATGTCGTTGGAGGTGAAGGCCCGCACCGGATAGTCCACCACGTCCGCGCCCACGGGGAAAGCCAGCTGGTTCTGGTGCGCTTCGAGCTTCCGACGATAGGTCAGGGTGAAGCGGTTGGTCTGGATCGCGTCCCGGTAGAGGCCGAGGAGGACCGGATCGGCCACCTGGACGCGCACGGTGTTCACCTGGGTGCCGGTGAGCAGGCGCGACTGCGGGAACGAGAACGAGGCGGTGTGGGCCGCGTTGCCGTCGAAGGTGAACGAGCCCACCGAGGTCCCGTTGACGGAAACCTGGACCGAGTGGTCCGGGGAGGCGGCGTCCGAGGTGCGCCCCCGGACGGTCAGGGCGAGGGTGGCCGTCCCGATCGTCCCGTCCACCGAGGGGATGGTGACCAGATGGTCGGCGACGACAATGTCGTCCGGGCTTCCCTTGTACCAGTAGGCGTCCTTCCAGAGCCAGAGGTCGTCGTTCCGGACGGGGACGAACGGCCGGTAGAGGGCATCCTGCTCGAAGGTCAGCGCGGCGGCGAACTGGGTGGCGTCGGTTGCGTACCGGGGCGTCACCGAGCGGACGGCCATCCGGGCCCCGGCGACGGTCCCGCAGAAGACCCAATAGACATTCTCGTCGGTGAAGTCCCCGTGCTGCCAGAGGTCGGAGGGCTGGTTCCAGTCCCCTTCCTCTCCGGTGTAAGGGCGGCCATAGAAATAGACGGCCTCTCCGGGCTCCAGCGTGTTGTTGGCCGGAGCGTTTTCCTCGACCCGGATGGCCACATCGGCGCCGAGATTTTGGACATGCAGTTTGGCGATGTCGTTGACGGGGATGTTGCGGGCGAGGAAAAAGTTGTAGTCGAGCTTGTAGATCCCGGCCGTTCGGACCTTGATCTTGTAGGCCGAGGAGCCGGGTGCGAGGGAGGGGCGATAGGTTGTTAAGGCTGAAGGCTGAAGGCTGAAGGCTGAAGGGTCTAAGGCAGAAGGCGGAGAAGGGAGAATGGAAGAGGATACTCCCGGTTCCTCCCAGGCTGTCCCGCCGTCCCTCTGTCCGGCTGCCCGGCTGTTCCCCCCCCCCTTGTCCTTCCACTCATTGACGAACAGGCGCTGGTAGGCGGAGTCGAAGGCGGGATGGTCGGCGACGGTCTCGCCGGCGGAGCCGGCATGCTCGACCCGGAGGGTGAAGCGCTCCGCCAGCACGGCCCCGGAGGGGCCGGGCCGAAGGGGATACAGCCGGAATGTGACGAACCGAACCTGCCGGAACCACCCCTCCTCGACGAATTCAACCGCAGCGGAAGGCAGGGACCCGGCCGGGCGGGGGTCCCAATCGCGGGGGTCGCCAATCCGCAGGGGAAGGGCCGTCCGGAGCGCGGTCTCGCTCATTCCCTGGACGCTCCAGGTCACCTCCCCTTCCGGGGGTACGGCCACCCGGATGGTTTTGGAGGCGATTACCGGGTTCCCCGGAGGCAGATGTTGCTTAAACCCCTTTGATTCCAATGACCTGACTGCAGCGCCGGCCTCTGCCGGCGCCTGTTCCCAGGCGAACCCGATCTCCACGGAGGCGGGCCGCTCGAGGACGCGGATCTCCTGTCCCGGTGCCGCCAGGGCTCCAAGAACACAGACAATGAATGCAACTACCCCTTTGGGCACAACTCTACCCTTCATCATGCATTCCAACAAATTATACGCCCAGTTTCTTCACTTCGTTCAAATGCAAGGCTGAAGGCTTAGGGCCGAGGGCTGAAGGTGGAGCTGGGGTGAGAGAGCGGGGGCGACATCCTAAACCGACATCTCACCCTTGGACAGGGCCGGAGGCATAGGACATCTTTTGCGGGCGGCTCGAACTCTCGCCGGGCCCAAACAACGGGCTGAATGCTGAGGGATGGCTCTATGCGTCCTTCCTCTTGCTCCGCTGGAGGCCCCATATGAGGCGGCCGGTCGTATCGACCGATTTCCTGACTGGATCAGCTGTTGCAACGGGGATGAATCCAATATCAATCGAAAATTCAATCAAATATTCTACTTCGGCCAGCGAACCGAGGGAGATATCGAGAAATCGCGAGAATTCCTTGTTACCCTTTCTGTTGTAGCCCTCGGCAATGTTGGTAGGCACGGATAGGGCGGCTCTCCTCAATTGGGCGGTAATTCCGTACCTCTCCTCTTCAGGCATTCCCCTTGTCAATCTGTACACCGCTAGTGTAGTGTCTCACACGCTTCTTTACATTTAGTGATTTTGGCCAGAATGCGC
>CAZRVT010000081.1:0-10708 GCA_964603505.1 uncultured Holophagales bacterium
TGCCTAACAACCGGTTGCAGCGGACGGCTGGACGCCGCCGCTGAACCGGAGCGTTAATGCTTCCCATCGTAACCGCCCATGGCTTTCAATGACATAGAGCTTCAGCGTCACAAGCAGGCCCTTGACCGCTTCCTGGAACTCCACCGCCCTCCGCCCGAGCAGCGCGGGCAGATCGACATCGGCTACCGGATCGCCGGGCGGAGCGTGGAGATCTTCGAGGTCCGCCCCGGCTGGGTGGACAAGACGACAACGATGGAGACCCCCGCGGCCAAGGCCGCCTTCGTGCGGAAGACGAACCGCTGGCGGGTCTTCTGAATGAAGCGGGACTTCCCGGGCACGTCTACAAACCCGCCCCGGAGGAGGCCTCCCTGGAGGCCTTCCTGGCCCTCATCCACGAGGATGCCGATGCCTGCTTCTGGGGGTGAGCATCCCTTCTTCAAGCCGTGGCAATATCTGGCTTGACATAAAGCCAACCACCGGCCCGAAGGTCCCGCGCGTCCCCGTCGTTTTCAAGCCCGCGGAGCTGGCGCTGATCCGAACGCACACTTTCCTCGCCGGTCCGGTAGAGGAGCGCCTGCGCATCGGGGAGTGTGTCCCCGGGGGCATCCGGGTGCGCCTCACCGCCGACGATCTGGACGAGCTGTTGGGCTATGTGGCCGAAGCCGCCACCCACCCCCCCTCCTCCGGCATTGGGCGCAGATTGGACGCCCTGTATGAACGCCTCCATCGCCTGGAGGAATCCCCCGCCTTCACGCATGCATAGACCCCGGCCGCCCAGGACGCTTCGGGGCCTCTGCCCCGATGTTGAGGAGTGGCCCCAACGCTGGTCGGAAGACGGTCGAGACCTCCCCGTGGGGCAAGCGCTGCTCGCCGATAGGGCGCCCTTCATCGAGGACCTCATCGCCCGGGGCCGGCGCGCAAGGGCGGATCAGCCGCCCAGGGCGGACCAGGCGTCCCGCCCCAGCACCCCATACCACGCCGCCGCTCCCAGAACGCCGTGCCACATCCCCAGAACCCACAGGTTGGGCCGACGCCGGTAGAGCCAGGTCCAGGCGAGGCCGGCGGCGAAGGTGAGCCCCATCAGGGGGAGGTCGGGGGCGTGCGCGAGGGAGAACAACGCCGCCGCGGCCGGGACGACGCCGGCGCCCAGGAAGGGGCGGAGGTTCCGGGCCAGGAGGGCCTGGAGGAGGAACTGTTGAGCCAGCCCCCACAGAGGATAGAGGGCGAGGACCGCCCAGAAGGAGGGGGGCGGGGGGAAGTGCCCTCGATCGAGACCGAAGGGGACGATGGAGGCCAGGGCCGCGGCGCCGAGCAGGGAGGCCTCCCCGAGCGCGGGGAGGAGGTTGTCGGTCCGGAACCCCCACGCTTGCCACAGGCTGGGCTCCCGCCGGACTCGGTGGACCAGGTAGGCCAGCCAGCCGGCGGCCATCAGGGCCACGAGCGGCCCCTTGGCGCGCGGGGTGGATTCGCCCAGGATGTTGAGCGCGGCGCCGGCGATCACGGCGCCGGCCTCGAATAGCGCTCGTCGGCGTTCGGGGGGGGTGGGCACGGATTGATTATAATATGGCGCGTGAGAACGCCGGCCATCCTCCCGCTTCTCGCCTCTCTGATCACCGCCGCCCTCCTCCCCGCGATGGAGGATGCCGGGTTGGGGCACATCGAGATCCCGCCGCTGGGGCCTTCCCTCGTCTTCCGGGAGACCCCCGCGTTCCTGCACTCCCCGGCCCAGGCCCCTGGCGGAGTGCGGCTCAACGTGGCGCTGAATTGGCTGAATTACTGGCTGCTCGCCGTGCAATCGGACATCCCCTACGAGCCCGGGGCGGACCCGGAGACCTTCCCCTTCCGATACGGCTCGTTTCTCGTGGATATGGAGGTGCTTTCGGCCACTCTTCGCGCCGAATGGCAGGTTTCCGGGCGCTGGCGCTTGGACGCCGCCCTTCCCGTCTATGCCGTGGGGGGCGGGGTCCTGGACGGCTTCATCGAGGGGTTCCACAACGCGTTCTCCATCGACAACCACCACCGGGAATGGAGGCCGCGCGACCGGGCCGGGATCTTCTACATCCGCCGGGACGGGACCCTCTTGAGGATGGAGGGGGGCGACCTCGAAGGGGGACACTGGGGCAACGCCGTGGCGGGGGCGGCCTTCTCGCTGTGGGACGGGCGCACCTCCGCGTCCCTGCGACTGTCCGTGAAGGCCCCGACCGCGTCCCTCGAGTTCTTCGGCTCCAACGGCTGGGACGGTTCCCTGCAGTGGACTTGGGCCTGGTGTCGGGGGGTAGTCTGCGGTTATCATGCGGCGGGCTACACCCGCCACGGCTCCCCGGGGGACGGGGAGATGGACCTGGTGATGGACCGCCTGTCGCTGATGAGCGCTTTCGAGATGCGCCTCTCCCCCCGGAACTCCCTCCTCCTGCAGGCGCTATGGACCACCCCTTATGCCGACTATCCCGCCATCGACGACCCGGTGTTCGAGGTGACGCTGGGCCTGAAGAAGCGCCTGCGGAACGCCATTCTGGAGGCCGCCTTCATCGAGAACCTGCTCTTCTACGACAACAGCCCCGACATTGGGTTCCACTTCGCCTGGACCTGGCCCGCCCCCTGAGGGGAGCGGGGCCCCGGCGCGATCAGGCGCCCCCGAATCGCTCCACCGTCGTGACGGGGATGTGGGAGGCCACCGGGTCCACCAGGGGCGCCGGGGCCGTCCCCAGGGGGAGGTCGTACCAGACGTCCTCCGTGGGGAGGTGCAGGTCCCCCGCGGGGTCGAAGACATAGTTGCCCGCCCCGGCGAACCGTTCCCCCGGAACCTCCGAGGCGGCCACGCAGCACCCCAGGACCCAGGCGGCGTTCTCGATGGCGCGGGCCCGCAGCAGCGTCCGCCACACGTGGTCGCGGCGCCAGGGCCACCACGCCACGGCCAGGAAGGCGCCGCACCGGGCCTCCAGCTTCAAGGTCCGGGCCTGCTCGGGGAAGCGCAGGTCGTTGCAGTTGATCAGCCCCCAGGTCAGTCCCTTCGCGTCGAGGGCGGCGTAGCGGTCGCCGGGCTCCCAACGGTCGAACTCCCCATTGGGGGCGAAGAGGTGGACTTTATCGTAGCGCGCCGCCTCGCGCCCCCCCAGCCAGAGGGTCATGCGGTTGCGCCGCTCCTCGGAGAGGGATCCGAACGCGAAGAGCGTGGACGGGAACGCGAAGGAGATCCCCGCGAAGGCCTCCCGGGCGCGGGCGGGATCGACGGTGCGGGTGTAGCCGTGAAGGAAGCTTTCGGGGAAGACGGCGACCTCCGCCCCGCCCTCGGCGGCTCCGCGCGCCTCGCGCTCCAGGCGGGACAGGTTGGAGGCGGGGTCGAGGCAGACCCAGCGGGAGAGATATACATTCATTTGGGGACAGGCTGATGGGAGGATGGGGCGGGGGGCCTGTCCCCCGGCCCGGCGCATCCGGCGATGATCACGATCCGAGGCGGTCCAGGAGGAGCCACAGCCCCGACAGTGAACGCAGGAGCCGGTACTTGGCGCGGAGGAGCTGCTGGGCGGCGGCCTCGCCCCCCTGGAACAGGGCGTCCTCGATGGCGTACTGGATGTCTTTCTCCAGCTCCTCGCCCGCCTGGACCAGGGCGTGCGCCCGCTCCAGTATGCCGCGGTCGAGCAAGCCGGCGTCGCCCGCGCCCTTCAGGAGGGGGTCGATCAGGGTCTCGATGCGGACCCGGTGGGCCAGCCCGCGGAGGACGAGGCGGTCCAGGTCCTGCAGGGGCGCCAGCTTCCGGAGGTTTCTATAAGCGTCGAGCGAGGGCCGCTCGAACGCCTCCACCGCGATGCCCGGGGCGGAGAGGACGCCGCCGAGGATGGCGTCGTCGTCCATCGCCGCCTCCGCCCGGGCCGGGCCCGGGGGGGGGGCGGCCGACTCCTCGTCGGCGATGAAGGTGAAGTCGGCCTCGAGCTGGTTGAGGACGGCCCGGGTGGCCTTCTTGTACTGGGCCATGATCTCCAGCTTGACGTCGCCCTTCTCCTTGGCCCGCTCGTAGGCCTGTTCCAGCTCCTCCACCCGCTTGAGGTCGCGCTGCATCTCCGGGGTCTCCGACTCGAGCTTCAGCTTCAGCGACTTGACGCGGGTGGTCTCCTCCAGGAGCGAGGCCTCCTCCTTGAGGTAGATCTCCATGTAGCGGTTCTTGGTGGTGATATTCAGCTCGGCGATCTTGACGAGGATGTCCGGATGCAGGAAGGCCAGCCCCATGGTGGACTTGAGCGACCGGATGGCCTTGAGGACGCCGGAGAGGACGAAGTCCTCCAGCGACTTGCACTCCACCACCTCGGAGCGCATCTCCTGCATCAGCATGATGTACTGCTCCTTCAGCTTGGCGTCCACGGGGGGCAGCTTGCCGATGGCCATCAGCTTCTGGAACAGCTCCTTGAGGTACTCGCGGTCCCGCAGGATGAACTTCCGCTCCGACTCGCTGTGGATGCCGGCGATGCGGGTGATGAGGAAATCCAGCTTGTCGCGGATGTCCTGGTTGATTTTCTGCAGGTGGATGAAGTATTTGATGATCTGGAGGATGACCTTGTCCTCCTCCTCGTCCTTGAAGGCCTCGAAGAAGCGCCGGAGGTCGGAGGGGGAGACGGCGGCGTCGGCCGCTTCGACGGTCTCGAAGGTCTTGACGACCTCCTGCTCCAGGGCGGCGATGAAGCCCTCCACCTGGGCGGGCTGGTAGTTGGAGAACATGGGGGGGAGGCCGCGGATCTGGTTGTAGAGGGCCCGGAAGTCCACCTTGTAGGGGACCTCCCGGCCGAGGAGGTGCTTGTACACCCCCTGAAGCACCTGGTTCAGCGTCCACAGGCACTTGAACTGGTCGGAAAGGACCAGATAGCGATGGTGGAATTGCTGGATCTGCTCCAGGCTCATTAACTATATTCTATCACAATAGGATAGGAAAAGGGCGGGCGGGCGGTCACGCCAGCCGCAGGGGACCGGCCTGCAGGAGGAGGGGGAGGGTCCCGTCGGGCCGGCCGGTCCCCAGGAGGCGCCCCAGGTCGGCGGCGTTCCGGAGCGCCTGCCCGCGGTAGTGGTTGTTGAGGATGACGTAGACGTCCCCCTCCTTCGCCAGCGCGCGGATCCGGGCGGCCCACGGTTCCAGCTCCTGCGGGGAATAGAGGTAGTCGTACCGCTCCCAGGCCTCGCCGTGGGCGAACCACTTGGCGTAATTGCGGCCGTGGAACCGGACGTAGGCCGCCGAGGCGGTCCGTTCCCCGGTGGGGGGCAGGGAGTCGCCGATGACGGGCTGGTCGATGTTGGCGAAGGCCCACGCGCGCTCCCGGAGGAACGCCAGGAACCCCGGGTCGTGGAACGAGCCGTGCCGCACTTCGGCGCCGCAGGGGAGCCCGGCGAAGCGCGCCGCCAGGGCGTCCAGGCGGGCGCGCGCCTCGGGCCCGTCCTTGAAGCTCCAGGGGAACTGGAACAGCACCAGCCCCAGCCGCCCGGCGTCCTGGAGGGGCCGGAGGGCGTCGCCAAAGGCCTCCGCGCCGCGGTCGGCCGGCTCCCCGTCGTGGGTCCACCCCCTCCAGGCCTTGACGGTGAACCGGAACCCGGGGTTCCCCTCCACCTTGCGCGCCCACCCCTCGGCCAGGGCGGGGGAGGGGATCCGGTAAAACGAGGTGTTCACCTCCACGGCGTCCGTCCGTCCGGCCAGGAGGGCCAGCTGGGAGCTCTTAGGGAAGCCGGGGGGGTAGACGACGCCCTCCCAGTCGGGGTAGGACCATCCGGCGGGTCCGATGCGGATCACGGGGACATGATAGCAGGACCGCGGGGCAGCAGGCCGAAGGACCGTTCAGCCTGTAGCGAACGGTATTCCGCGTCAGAACACGGGAGGGGTCCCCCGGCATCGGCGCGGAACGAAGAACGCAGAACGGCTTTTTGATACAATGGAACCCTATGATCGAGATGGTCACCTTCCACGGTGACATCAATGAGGAGTACGAGTTTTTCGCCACCGTCTCCGGGCCGGAGATCCATCGGAGATATTTCATGAAGGAGGACCAGAGAGGCCTCCACTTCTTCTCGCAGGGGAACGAGGCGGTGATCACCCCGGATGGCATCCACTACAACTGCACCGGCGGCCAGGTCTCCGAGTACATGTTCGGGGCCAGCCTCCCCCTGCAGGACATCCTCACCGAGGACGTCCTCAACCGCCTCGTCATGTTCGGGGCGTACGAGGACCCGAAGACCCACGAGCTCTACTTCACCAGCAAGGTGGCGGGGAGTTTGGACTACGAGACCATCTTCCTCAACGGCAACGCCACCAGCAACTACTTCTTCTTCGTGGCCGACCCCCGCCGCACCCTCTCCGTCATCGAGCAGCAGGAGCGGACGCTCCGCTCGCTGGGCAAGTACCTCAAGCGCACCGAGCTCATCGGCCGGGGGGACGACACGCGGCTGATGGAGGAGTTCCGGGTCCACCTGGGGGAGACCCGGAGCGACGCCTTCCTGGTCCGACTCCGCAACAAGACGGTCAGCGGGCTCTACGATTCCATCCGGCGGCACTACCGGGAGAACCGACGGCTCCCCGAGGACGTGGCCGGGGAGGAGCGGCTGGACCCCTACCAGAAGGAGCGCCTCCGCATCGACATCGTGTATCAGGACCATGCCAACCGCTCCATCATCCGCGAGTACAAGTCCCTGCTGGCCCAGCACCGCGGCAAGGACCTCCCCCCCTCCATCCGGGCGCGGCTCCAGCGCCTGCGGACCCTCTCCATCAAGCAGAACATCCCCCCGACGGTCTTCGACACCCTCGAGCAGATCATCTTCCAGGGGAAGAAGGCCCTCGAGCAGGTCAGCGAGCCGGAGTACATCACCTCCTCGCGCCAGATCCTCGAGGGGTTCCTCCTCGAGTCGGGCCCCTTCACCCACGAGATCTCCAAGGACGAGCTCATCTGCCTCCTCTTCAACAAGCAGAAGGCGGTGGCGGAGCGCGACAACACCTTCGAGGAGATCCTCCTCGACGTGGGGCGGATGATCGACGAGAAGGTCTCCCAGTCCGAGGACTTCCAGCTCCTGGAGGCCTTCGGCGCGATGGTCACCTACCTCGACCGGTTCGACTCCACGGCCTCGTTCGTCAATAAGCTCGCCTTCATGGACAACGTGGAGATGGAGGAGAGCAACGCCCGCTCGCTCCTGAACAACGCCCGCATCTTCGAGGAGCTCGAGGCCGGCCTCTACGACCGACTCTTCTTCCGCCCGCTCCGGCTCAACCCCTACCTCCCCTCCTACGGCTCCAAGAAGCTGGAGGCGCTCTCCTCGGGGCTGACCAACATCGCCAACAACATCGCCACCATCCAGGACCTCTGCTTCCTCATCAACGAGATCAACCGGGAGGAGGAGGCGTTCCTCACCCTGCACTCGCTCGCCAAGGAGCGGCTCAAGCACTTCTACGTGGACCTCAACACCCTCGAGGGGAAGGTGGCGTTCCAGCGCGAGATCCAGAAGGAGATGAAGAAGGGGGGGAGCGGAGACCTCTTCGACGAGGAGATCTTCCAGGAGGTCCTGCGCAAGATCCAGCTGGAGTCGTTCTACGTCAGCCAGATCCTCCCCGTGGTCCTGGAGAACCTCGACACGAAGCTGCGCGAGGACTTCCTCCGGAACAGCGGCCTGGACCGCTTCCTCGTGGAGGAGCTGGAGCAGGAGTACTTCCTGATGGAGAACCTCGACTCCGCCCTCCTGGCCACCCTCCAGGCCGCGCCGGCCGCGTGAAGCCTCAGAGAACCGTTTCGCGTTCCGCGTTCCGCGTTCCGAGCCGATGCGCCGTGCCGCACGCTGCGCGGTGCGTGGCTGGGCTGTTGCTCTGGGCCGTTTCCGCCGCCGCCGAGACGCCCCGGCAGGCCGATGCGGAGGGGCTCCGGCTGGTGGTGGAGAAGCGGTGGGAGGAGGCGGAGGCCCGGTACGAGGCGGCCGTGGAGCGGTTCCCGGACTATGTTCCCCTCCGGCGCAACCTCGCCAATCTCTACGTGCTGGGCAAGCAATACGACAAGGCCGTGAGCGCACTCCAGAGGGCCGTCGTCCTCGACCCCGCCCACGAGGGCACCTGGCGCCTCCTCCGGGAGATGATGCTCTCCACCGGCCGGCCGGGGGCGTGGGTGCCGTGGGCGGCGCGGTGGAACCGGACCGCCCGCACCGACGCCGCCTTCCGGGCCCTCGTGGGGGCCCACCTCCGGGCGGGACACCTTTCCCAGGCCCGCGCCCTGGCCCGCTCGCGCCCGGCCCTGCGCGAGGCGCTGGAGGGGCCCCCCCTGCCCGCCCCCTCGCCCTCGCTCAAGCGCCTCGTCCTCCTCGTCACCCTCGACACCTTCCGGGCCGACTGCCTCGACCCCGACCTGACCCCGGCGCTCTGGGCTCTGGCCGGCCGGAGCCACCGGTTTTCCGACTGCACGGCGGTGGCCCCCATCACCCTTCCCGCCCATGCCTCCCTCCTGACGGGCCTCTATCCCAACCACACGGGGGTGCGCGACAACTCGGTGTATCGGCTCGCCCCGGAGGCGCCTACCTTGGCCGAAGCGTTCAAGGCGGCGGGTTGGGAGACCGGGGCGTTTGTCTCGGCCTACATTCTCGACCGCCGGTTCGGCCTCGACCAGGGGTTCGACGCCTACGGCGACCGCTTCGCCCCGGCCGAGGCCGGCGGGCGCTTCCCCGAGAGCCGTCCCGCCGGGGAGACGCTGGCCGAGGCGGCCCGGTGGCTGGCCGGCCGAAAGGGGGACCGGGCCTTCCTCTGGGTTCACCTCTACGACACCCACGCCCCCTACGAGCCGCCGTTTCCCTTCGACCAGGCCTGGCCCGAACGCCCCTTCCGCGGCGAGGCGGCCGCTCTCGACCACGCCCTCGGGCGGTTCCTCGGGCCTCTGATGGCCTCCCGCCTGTGGGCCGGCACGCTGGTGGCGGTGGTCGGGGACCACGGCGAGTCCCTCGGCGAGCACGGCGAGGCCACCCACGGGTTCCTCCTCTACCAGGCCACCCTCCACGTCCCGCTCCTCCTGCGCCTGCCCGGGCAGGCCGCCGGGGCCGACCACCCCGTGCCCGTCTCCCAGGTGGACCTCTATCCCACCCTATTGGAGTGGCTCGCGGTCCCGGCCCCCGCGCACGACGGCGAGCCCTTGCTGAAGGCCGGGCCGGGCCGGGTGCTCTACAGCGAGACCCAGATCCCCCTCCCGTTCCGATGGTCGGACCTCTACCGCGCCCGGAGGGGCGGGTGGACCTTCACGGCGCCCCCGGCCGGGCGGTGGCACGATCTGGAGCGGGACCCCCGGGAGCAGGACCCGGTTCCCGCCCCGCCGGCGGCGGAGGCCGGCGGCCGCCCCCTCGATCTCCTGGTGGCGGCCTACCGGGCCGAGGCCCCGCGGTTTGGGGCCGGGGCCGGCGCCGCCCTCGACGAGGAGGCCATGGCGCGCCTCCGCTCCCTCGGGTACGCTCATGTGGGCGGGGCCTCCGCCCGACCGGACGTCGGGGGCCTGCCCGACCCCGAGGGGAAGATGGAGGCGCTTACCCTCTACCAGCGCGCCCTGGAGGCGGAGGAGAAGGGCGACCTCGGGGCGCTGGCCCATCGGGCCCGGGAACTGGCCGCGGCCGAGGCGGACAACCCCGCCATGCTCGCCTTCGCCGCCGAGTGGCTCAACCGGGCCGGGGACGCCGGGGGGGCCATGAAGCTCGTGGCGCGCGCCCTGGAGCTCGACCCGCGATACGCGCAGGCGCTCTTCTACCGGGGCTACCTGCGCGAGGGGAGGGGCGATCCGGCGGGCGCGGCGTCCGACTACGCCGCGGCCCTGCGGGAACAGCCGGGGCACTTCCTGGCCCGCTACAACCTGTCGCGCCTGTTCCTGGTGAAGGGGGAGTGGGCCCGGGCGGAGGGCGAGATCCGGGCCATCCTGGAGCGGCTCCCCAACCACGCCTACACCCTCAACAACTGGGCCTATCTCAAGATGAAGCGGGACCGCGACTGCGCCGGGGCCCTGGAGCTGGCGCAACGGGCGTTCACCCTCAAGCCCGGGGACCCGGTGCTGAAGGAGAGCGTGGCGTCGATCGAGAAAGCGTGCCGGAATAAATAGCGGGAAGGCGGGGAACGGGGCCCGGCCCGGTGGGGCCCGGTTATTTCCCCGGGCGGTATTCCACCAATTTCATGTCACACTCGGAGACGGTGCCGTGGTGGACATATTGATACCGGATGATGCCGACCCCGGGAGCATAATCCACCAGCTGATGGTCCGGGTTGGTCCGGTAGGCGGCCCGATAGACCTCCACGGGCCTCCCGGCATCCAGCCCCCTGATCCCGGCCGGTTTCTCCCGGCGGACCTCGGAGACGACCCAGCAATACATGCCGTCGGGGCGTTGCACCTGTTCCGCGTCGCCCCACCGCTTGTCCAGAAACAGCGGAAGGTCGAGAAAGGCCTCCCGCCGGGCCAGGTCCAGCGGGCCGGAGGGGTCCTCCAGGTCGCCGACATCAAAATACCGGTCCGCCTCGCGGATGATCCAGTAGACGCCGGGCGCTTTGCCGTCCTCGTACCAGCACAGGTCGGCCGGATGCCCCCGGAGGCGGGCCAAAGTTCTTCCGTCCGCCTGCCGTGAATCCAGGACCTCCATGGTCCAGGTCAGCTCCTTCTCCCTCACGGTGGACGAATTCATGAGCGTCTGTCGCCGGTCGTGTAAAAATGTACCAAAAATGATCATGAAAAGTGTACCACCC
>CAZRVT010000082.1:0-10533 GCA_964603505.1 uncultured Holophagales bacterium
CCTCGTAAAAGTACACGCCTCTACTCCTCGTAAAAGTGTACGCCTATTGACAAACTAAACGCGAAATGAGGGGGAGGAATCAGAGACGATGGGATTTGCCGGCCATAAATCACAATCCCGAGAAGCTCTTAGAACGACTGGTTTCTCATAAACTGATTTGAGTCAAAAGGGCGGGATTTAATCCCGCCCCTACGACGCCAAACGAATGCGAGGGAGCAACGGGCGGGGCCCCCTCGTCACGCCAGATTGGGCCCAGGGGTAGGCGGACTTCGGCCGGCGCGGCGGAGTTTACTGTAATCGTAAATGAGCACGCGCCGGGCGGAGGCCAACGCCGCCCTGGGTCCGATATGGCGCGACCCTTACGCTAAGAGGCTGGCGAGGTCGGCGAGGGCTTCGTTGAGCTTGGCGACGTCGGTCCCGCCGGCCTGCGCCATCGCCGGGTTGCCGCCGCCCGAGCCGCCGAGGCGGGCGCCGAGGGCCTTGGCGAGCTTGCCCGCCGGATGGGCCTTCCGGTAGTCCTCCGACACCGAGATGACCACGGAGAGCTTGCCCTCCTTTTCCGAGACGAGGAGGATGATCCCGTGGGGGAACTTCTTCCGATGCTCATCGGCCAGGGTCCGCAATTCCTGGGGCGTGTAGTCCTCGAGCTTCTGGACGAAGACGGGGACGCCGGCCACCTCCGTCCAGTTGACGGCGGTGGTGCCCCCCTTAGCCTGGGCCAGTTTCAGATCCTTGACCTGCTTCTCCAGCGCCCGGACGCGCTCGGCCAGCCCCTCGATTTTCTCGCCAATCTTCTCCCGCGGCACTTCCAGGGCGGCGGCCAGGCCCGAGAGGCGGGCCTCGTCCTCCTGCGCCAGGGCCAGCGCCTCCATCCCCGCCACGGCCTCCAGACGGCGCACGCCCGCGGCGATGGCCTTCTCGGAGACGATCTTGATCAGCCCGATGTCGCCCGTGCGGTCCACGTGGGTCCCGCCGCAGAATTCGGCGGAATAGCCGGGGACCGAGACCACCCGCACCACCTCGCCGTACTTGTCGCCGAAGAAGGCCAGGGCGCCTTTCTTCTTCGCCTCCTCGATGGGGAGCAGTTCCTTACCCACCTCGGCGTTGCGCAGGACCTGCGCGTTGGCAAGGCGCTCGATGGCCTCCACCTCGGCGGGCTCCAGTCCCTTGCCGTAGGCGAAGTCGAAGCGCAGGCGCTGGTCGTCCACCAGGGAGCCCATCTGCCGGGCGCTCTCCCCCAGCACGGCTCTGAGGGCCGCATGGAGGAGGTGCGTGGCGGTGTGGTGCCGCATGACGGCCCGGCGGCGCGCTTCGTCCACCGACAGGGTGACGGCCGCGCCGGTTTTCAAGGCCCCGGCCGCCACCCTTACCCGGTGGACGATGAGCCCCGGCAGGGGCTTCTGGGTGTCGAGCACCGCCGCGCTCCCCCCTTCGAACGCCACGGTCCCGGTGTCCCCCACCTGCCCGCCGCTCTCGGCGTAGAAGGGGGTGATGTCGGTGACCAGCTCGCCCTCCTCGCCCACGGCGAGCGCGTCCACGCGGGAGCCGTCCTTCACCAGGGCCACGGCCTTCGCCGCGTGCTCCATGGGGCCGTACCCGACGAACTCGGGGGTGAATTCCCGGCGCAGGGCCTCGTGCACCTCCTCGACGCGGGCGTCGAACTTGTGGACGACCTTGGACCGGCGCTTCTGCTCACCCAGGTGGCGCTGGAACCTCTCCAGGTCCACCCCCAGCCCCTTCTCCTTGGCCAGCTCCTCCACCAGGTCGGCGGGGACGCCGTGGGTGTCGTAGAGAAGGAAAACCTCCTCCCCCGGCACGACCCGGAGGCCGGACCGGAGGGCGTGCTCCAGGATGGTTTCGATGTGCCCCACGCCGGTCTCGAGGGTCCGCTCGAACCGGGTCTCCTCGTCGGTGGCCACCGTCTTGACCAGCTCGAGTTCGCGCGCGACCTCCGGGTAGATGTCCCCGTACTGCGCGGCGATCTCCGGGGCCACGCGGGCGATGATGGGGGGCTGGAGCTTCAGGTGGTGGGCGAAGCGGAGCGACCGGCGGATGATGCGCCGCAGGACATATCCGCGCCCCTCGTTGCCGGGGAGGGCCCCGTCGGCGACGAGGAAGGCGGTGGCGCGGGCGTGGTCGGCGATGACCCGCATGGCGGCGTCGGTCTTGGGGTTCTTCCCGTAGGGGACGCCCGCCAAGGCCTCGATCCGCCTGATGATGGGGATGAAGAGGTCGGTGTCGTAATTGGTGAGGACCCGCTGGAGGAGCGAGGCCATACGCTCCAGCCCCGCCCCGGTGTCGATGGAGGGCTTGGGGAGGGGGCGCATGGTTCCCGATTCGTCCCGGTGGAACTGCATGAAGACGAGGTTCCAATATTCCAGGTAACGGCCGCAGTCGCAGGCCGGGGAGCAGTCGGGCTTCCCGCAGCCGACGCCGGCCCCCAGGTCGTAGTAGAGCTCGGAGCACGGGCCGCACGGCCCCACTTCGCCCATGGCCCAGAAATTGTCCTTCTCGCCCAACCGGACGATCTTGCCCTCCGGGACCCCGGCGACGCTCTTCCAAAGACCGAAGGCCTCGTCGTCCTTTTCGAAGACGGAGATCCAGATCTTGTCGGGGTTCAGGTGGTAGTGCTTCGTGGAGAGCTCCCACGCGTAGGCGATGGCGTCCTTCTTGAAGTAGTCGCCGAAGGAGAAGTTGCCCAGCATCTCGAAGAAGGTGTGGTGGCGGGCGGTGAAGCCGACGTTGTCGAGGTCGTTGTGCTTGCCCCCGGCGCGGACGCACTTCTGGGAGGAGGTGGCGCGCGTGTAGTCGCGCGTTTCCAGTCCCAGGAAGCAGTCCTTGAACTGGTTCATCCCAGCGTTGGCGAAGATGAGGGTGGGATCGGCCGCGGGGATGAGGGAACTGGAGGCGACCCGGCGGTGGCCCTTGGATTCAAAGTACTTAAGAAAGGTTTCACGGATCGTTCGGCTGTCCATAGGCGGGTATTTTAGCAGATAGTATAGAAGCCGTACGACATACTCCGTACAATGCAAGCGCAAACGAATCAATAGACGCATTGCGAACGAAGTACGGTGTATGCCGCACGGCGTACGATGCGCGTTGTACCTCCCTCTTGCCATAAATCCCTGAAAATCGGATAATTAGCGGGATATCACGAAGGGGGTCATCCATGAAGATCACGGTTCTGGGCGCGGGGATGGTGGGGTCGGTCGTCGCGGCCGACCTCGCGAAGGACAACCGCTTCTCGGTCCACGTCTGGGACGCCAGCGCCTCGGCGCTCGAAGCCCTGAAGGGGAAGGTCCTGCAGACCACCACCGCCGACCTCTCCGACCCGCGGGTCGTCGCCACAGCCGTGGAGGACAGCGACCTCGTCGTCCAGGCCCTCCCCGGGTTTTTGGGGTTCCGCACACTTAAGGTCCTCCTCGAGCGGGGCCGCAACACCGTGGACGTCTCCTTCATGCCCGAGGACGTCCTCTCCCTCCAGGGGCTGGCCCGGGCCCACGGCGTCACCGCCGTGGTGGACATGGGGGTGGCGCCGGGGATGAGCAACCTCATCATCGGCCGGGAGGCGGCCCGGTTCGACAAGGCGGAGGAGGCGGCCATCTACGTGGGCGGCCTCCCCGTGGAGCGCACCCTCCCCTTCCAGTATAAGGCCCCCTTCTCCCCGGTGGATGTCATCGAGGAGTACCTCCGCCCCTCCCGGTTCCGCCTCAACGGCCGGACGGTGGTCAAACCGCCGCTGACCGACCGCGAGTACCTCGAATTCCCCGGCGTGGGGACCCTGGAGGCCTTCCTCACCGACGGCCTGCGCACCCTCCTCCACACGGTGGAGGTCCCCACGCTCGTCGAAAAGACCATGCGCTACCCCGGCTACGCCGCGATGATCGCCGGCTTCAAGGAGAGCGGCTTCTTCGGCACCGAGCCCGTGACGGTCCACGGCACCCCGGTCGTCCCCCTGGAGTTCACCTCCAAGCTCCTCATCGACAAATGGAAGCTCCACCCCGGCGAGAAGGAGTTCACCGCCATGCGCGTGGAGGTGGCCGGCCTGGCCCGCGGGCGGCGCGAGCGGGTGGTTTGGGACCTGCTCGAGTTCACCGACGCCTACGGCGCCTCCTCCATGGCCCGCACCACCGGCTATCCCACCGTGGTCGCCGCCGAGCTGATGGCCGAGGGGCGGGTCAAGGGCCCCGGCATCCTTCCGCCGGAGGTCCTCGGCCGCGACGAGGCCCTCTTCAACGCCTTCATCGAGGGCATGGAGAAGCGGAACATCCATTACACGCGGAACGTGGAGGTCGTGGCGAATTAGCGCCCCGGTCCCAGCGGCGGCCCCAACAGCTTATCAACAGAACCGCGAAGGCCTTCCGGCCTTCGCGGGGATAGTTCGACGTTTCGGACGGGGTCGATGAGTCGCCCGCCGCCGGGCTTACGCCTTGGGCTTCGGATTCGTCTCGAAGATGTACCGGCCCATGATGTCGGAGTAGGCGCTCCCCTCCTCGGCGTCGGCGAGGTCCTCGTCGAAGCCCTTGAGGTGGCTGTCCAGCGAGTCGAGCTGGGAGAGCACCAGCGCCTCCCGCAATTTCGGCATCTTGGGCGACCCGAAATCGTACTGCCCGTGGTGTGAGATGATGAGGTGGGTGAGGTTGGCCTTCAGATCCGCCGGGAAGTCGGGGATGGTGCCCGCCAGCCGCTCGATCTCCTGCGCCGTCATGACGATGTGCCCCACCAGGCGCCCCTCGCGGGTGTAGTCGAAGGCCCCCTCCGAGGAGAGCTCGCGGGTCTTTCCCCAGTCGTGCAGGATGGCCCCGGCGGCCAGCAGGTCGGCGTCCAGCTGGGGATAGTAGCCCGCCACCAGGTCGCACAATTTCAGCAGGGAGTGGGTGTGCTCGATGAGGCCGCCCACGCAGGAGTGGTGCATGATCTTGGCGGCGGGGGCCTTGAGGAAGGCCTCCCTCACCCCGGGCCCGGCGAAGGCGTCGGCCAGGAGGCGGCGCAGGAACGGGTCCTTGACCGCGGCGATGCGGCCCTCGATCTCGGCCCACAGGACGCCGGTGTCGAGGGCGGTGGTGGGGAGGAACTCCGCGGACTCCACCGCGCCGGGCTCCACCAGCTCCGCCTTGCGGACGACGATCTGGGTGCGGTTGTTGTATTTCTGCACCATGGCCGAAACCTTGAGGTAGGTCCCCACTTCCAGCTTGGGGAGGAGGGGCTCGTAGCCGTCCCACATGAAGGCGGTGACCGTACCGGTCTTGTCGCGCAGGGCCATGTAGAGGTAGTCGCCGCCGGTCTTCTTCTGCCGCACCTCCTTCTGGGCGACGAGGAAGGTCCCCTCGACGGGGGCGCCGGCCTTGAGGTCCTTGACGAAGGTCCTGCCGGCCATCACTTCGCCTCCGGCGCGGGGGCCTTCGACCCGGGGTCGGCGCCCGGCCCCCCCGCCGGGGCCGGCTTCGGCTCCGGCGGGGCCAGGAGCTCCTCGTGGACGACCACGTTGTAGCGTTTCTTGAGCCCCTCCACGAAGGTTTCGATGCTCTCCTTGTACTGCTCCCGGAACATCCGGTCGGGCAGCAGGTCCTTGACCTCCTCGAAGGGGCGCGGGTGGGCGGGAACGATCTCCACCAGCTGGATGTATTGCAGGCCGAAGGCGGTGGCCACGGCCGGCGTGGACTGGCCGGCTTGCAGGCCACGCAGGGCGGCCTGGAGGTCCGCGGAGAGGTCGGCGGGCTGGAGCCCCCCGAGATCGCCCCCCTTGGGCGCCGTGGGGCTCTGCGAGTACCGCTCGGCGACCTGCTCGAAGGGCGTCCCCTCCTTGAGCGCCTTCTCCACCGCGGCGCGCCGCTCGTCGAGACCGGGGCCGGAAAGGAGGACGATCTCGCGGAGACGGTGGGACTCCGTGACGGTGAAGTCGCCCTTGACCTTCTCGTAATACTGCCGCAGCTCCCACTCGGTGACGTCGCGGCGGGGGAAGACCTCGGCCCCCATCACCCGCTCCATGAGGATCTGCCTGCTGATCTTGTCGTGGAGGGACGCCCGGGTCATCCCCGACTGCTCCGCCGCTTGGTACACCGTGTCGATGTCCGGGAAGTTGTTGCGCTGCCGGATGCTCTCCAGGGCCCGGTCCACGTCGCTCTTGCCGACGGCAAAGCCGAGGTCGCGGGCCCGCTCCAGGACGAGCATCTCCTCGAGGAGGCTTTCCAGCAGCTTCTTTTTGAAGTCGGCCTCCCCCCCGTCCGGGAGGGTGGCCTGCAGGGCCGCCTTCTCCTGGGCGTAGCGGTCCTCGAACTCCCCGAGGGTGAGGATCTGGGCGTTCACGCGGACGAGGATGCCGTCGACCCAGTAGGACTTGCCCCCGATCAGGAGGGCGAAAAGACAGGCAATTCCCCCGAGTAGGGGAAGGGAAGGTTTGCGGGATAGATCCATACGTGCTCCTTCAGGATGAGTTCCTGTTGCAGTTGCTCCATGCGCGCCTGGCAGGCCTCCTCGGCCAGGTGGGCCCGCACCAGGCCGCTCGCCTGCTCGTAGGAGGCGCCCTGGGCCGGGACCGACCGCTCCAGTTTCAGCAGCATGGTCCCCCCCGCCACCGGGAGGAGGCCCGAGACCTGCCCGGGCCGGAGGTTCTTGAGGGCCAGGGCCAGCTCCTCGGGGATGTCCTCCAGGGCCAGCGGCCCCACCTGCCCCCCCGTCTCCCGGTTGGCCGTCTCGGAATGCTCGCGGGCCACGGCGGCGAAATCGGCGCCCCCCTTCACCAGGGCATGGACGCGGGCGGCGTCCTCGGGCTTGACCACGAAGATCTCGCGGAAGACCACCATGGGGGGGGTGGCGAAGTCGGCCGCATGCCGGTCATAATAGGTACGGACGGCCTCCTCGGCGGGTTGGGGCAGGGCGGCGCACTCCCTGGCCATCAGACGCCTCACCGCCTCGCCCCGGTCGCCGCCCCCCACGCCCCGCCGGTCGGCCTCGACGGCCATCAGCCCCTCCCGGATGAAGGCGTCTAGCATCCCGGAGAGGACCTCGGGGGCATGGTGGTAGGGCGCCGACCCGAGCTGGGCCAGCAGGAACTCGTCGAACTCCTTGAGGTCGATCCGCCGCCCGCCGGCGGAGGCGATGACGCCCGCCTCCACCCCGGGGTCCCGGCCGCAGGCGGCCAGCAGGCACAGCAATAGAAGGGCTCTTCTCATAGGTCGGCCAGGAAACGGTCGAGCCAATATACCAGAATGTCCCCCTCCCTGTCCTGTTTCAGGGTCAGCGCCCCGTCCTGGGAGAAGTAGCTCCCGGGGAACCGGCCGGCGACGTCGATCCATTTCTCCAGCGGAACGGGGGTGGCGGGATCGATCCGCAGGACCAGCTTCCCGGGCTGGCGCACCACCGAGCGGACCTTGAGCCGCTGGAGGTGGCGCCGCACCCGGGCCACGGCCAAGAGGAGGTTCATCGCGGGCGGCGGCGGGCCGAACTGGTCCCGGAGCGCCGCGGGGAGCTCCTCCAGCGGGGCGGTGAGGAGCTGGCGGTACACCTTGAGCCGGAGGGCCTCGTCGGGGATGTAATCGGGGGGGATCTGGGCCGTGACGTCGAGGTGCAGCTCCACTTCTTCGGTCAGGTCGGGAAGCCCCTTCATCTCCTGGACGGTCTTCTCCAGGAGCCGCAGGTAGAGGTCGTAGCCGAGGGCGTCGATGTTGCCCGACTGCTCCCGCCCCAGCAGGTCCCCGGCCCCGCGGATCTCCAGGTCCTTGGCCGCGACGCGGAACCCCGACCCCAGGGCGGTGAACTCCTCCAGGGCCCGCAGCCGCTCCATCGCCCCCTCGGTGATGGTGTCGAACGAGGGGACGGTGAGGTAGCAGAAGGCCTGCCGGTCGGAGCGTCCCACCCGGCCGCGCAGTTGGTAGAGCTGGGCCAGCCCGAAGGTGTGGGCGTTGTTGACGATGAGGGTGTTGGCGTGGGGGATGTCGATGCCGTTTTCGATGATGGTCGTGGTGAGGAGGAGGTCGGCCTCGCCGCGGATGAAGGCCATCATCGCCCGCTCCAGCGGCCGCTCCCCCATCTGCCCGTGGGTGACCACGAGGCGCGCCTCGGGCACGAGGTTGGACAGGTAGGCGTGGATCTCCTCGATCCGCTCGACGCGGTTGTGGACGAAAAAGACCTGGCCGCCGCGGCCGAGCTCGAACCGGATGGCGTCCCGCAGGAAGACGGGGTTGAACGGGACGATGGAGGTCTCCACGGCGAACCGCCCCAGCGGTGGGGTGAGGATGAGCGACATGTCCTTGAGGCCCAGGAGGGCCATGTGGAAGGTGCGCGGGATGGGGGTGGCCGTCAGGGTGAGGGTGTCCACGTTCTTGCGCACCTGGCGGATGCGCTCCTTCTGGGCCACCCCGAACCGCTGCTCCTCGTCGATGACGAGGAGCCCCAGGTTGGCGTAGCGCACGTCCGGCGAGAGGATGCGGTGGGTGCCGATGAGGATGTCGGTCGTCCCGGCGGCCACGCGCGCCACCACCTTTTTCTGCTCGGCCGCTGCGATGAACCGCGAGAGCCATTCCACCCGCACCGGGAACCCCGCCAGGCGCTCCGAGAAGGTGCGTTGGTGCTGGAAGGCCAGGAGGGTGGTGGGACAGAGGACGGCGACCTGGAACCCGTCCTGGACCGCCTTGAAGGCCGCCCGGATGGCCACCTCGGTCTTGCCGAACCCCACGTCGCCGCAGACGAGGCGGTCCATCGGAACGGGCGCCTCCATGTCGGCCTTCACCTCCTCCCAGGTGCGCGCCTGGTCCGGAGTGGGCTCGAAGGCGAACCCCGCGACCAGGTCCTCCACCATCTCGGTGTCGGCGGCGAAGGCGTGCCCCTTGGCGATCTTGCGCATGGCGTAGAGGTCGAGCAGTTCCCCCACCATGCTCTTCATCGCCTTCCGCGCCTTTTTCTTCCGCTTTTGGAAGGCGTTGCTCCCGATGCGGTCCAGCGGCGGGGGCTCGCCGGTGGCCCCCCGGTAGCGGGTGAGGGTGTCGAGGCGCTCCATGGGGAGGTAGATGTCGCCGTCGGCGAACTTGATCTTGACGAATTCGGCCCCCCCGATGGGGTGGAGCCCCTGGTACATCCCGATCCCGTGCTCGGCGTGGACCACCCGCTCCCCCGGCTTGAACTCGTCCAGGTCCGGAAGGACGGCCCGCGCGGAAGGGGGGCGCGGGGGCGCGGGGGGCTCCCCGACCAGTTTCCCGGAGGCGAGGAGGGCCACCTTGAGGTCCTCCAGGACGATGGATTCCGGGAGGGCGCCCTCCACAGTCTTGGGGGACGGAAGCCCCGCCTCGTCGAAATACCGCCCCAGCGCCTTCCGGTGGGAGGGGTGCCGCAGAGACACGGTGACGGCGTAGCCCTCGTCGAGGAGGGCGCGGAATTCCCGCCCCAGCGTGGGGAAGTGGCCCGGCACGACGCCCAGGCCCCGCTGGCGGATGGGCAGGTCGAGGCCGGGCTCCCCCCCGAGGCGCGCCATCAGCAGATCCGGGCGATACGGCTCGTCCGCCGGGGAGAAGAAGAACTCGGCGGCGGGAAGGTCCAGGAAGCCCCCCTCGGCGGTCTCCCGCCCCTCCTGATCGAGGACGGCAAAGGCCTCCCCCCAGCGCTTCTTGACCAGCTCCCAGTCGAAGGCCGCCAGGCCGGCCCCGGCCTCCAGCGGGGCACGGCCGCCGAAGAACAGCTCCAGCGCCTCGGCGCGGCCCGACTGCCTCGCTTGCTCCACCAGCTTCTCGCCGCCCCGCCCCCGCACCCGCCCTTCCATCCACTCGAGCCGCCCGCCGTCCGCGCCGGTGCCCCAGAGCCGGAGCGGCAGGAGGACCGTTTCATCGGCCGGGCCGGTGGAACGCTGGGTGAACGGGTCCATCGTCCGGAGGAAGGCGAGCCGCTCCCCCTCCCACTCCAGCCGCAGGGGGGCGTCGCGGTGGGGGGGGAAGACGTCCACGATAAACCCACGGACGGCAAACTCTCCCTTTTCCGCCACCAGGGGGACCCGCTGGTAGCCCGAGCGCGCCAGCCACGCCGGAACGGCGTCGCGCTCCAGCGCCAGCCCCAGGGCGACGGCAAGGCCGGCGGACGGGGGGAACGGGTAGGGCAGGACCCCCGCCGGGACCGCGAGGAGGCGGGCCGCCCCCGTCCGCCAGGCGTGGAGCGCCTCCACGGCCTGGCACCGGGTGCTGATCGGCAGGGGCATGAAATCATAGGGGGTGACGGGGTAGGGCGGGAAGGATCGGGCGCCCGCCTCGGGGAGGAAGGTTTGGAAGGCGGCGAGGAGGGCCCGCCCCTCCTCCTCCCCGGGGACCAGCACCGCCATCCGACCGGGCGACCGCGACAGCTTCGCCGCCAGCAGGAGGCCGGCGAGGGCGGGGCTCACATGGGTGTAGCGGCCGCCGGGGCCCGACAGGTAGGCCCGGGCCACGCGGTCGAGCAAATCGCGCATCGGGCACCATTCTATCATCGCCCGCTGAACTACCCCCCGTTGCGTTTTTCGGGTATACCCTAATGTTGCATTAAATGACGAAAACTAATGTTCTCTATCAGGCGGCT
>CAZRVT010000083.1:0-7520 GCA_964603505.1 uncultured Holophagales bacterium
CGCTCGCACCCATGTCGCGTGATCGCTTTTACACACTTCTTGACAAGACCTCTTGCCGCCGCCGTTGCCCCGGACGTCCACGATGAGCCCCTGCTTCCGGATCTGCGGGTAGTAGAGCTTGACGAACTCGTTGAGCCCCTGTTCGCTCATGTCGGGGATGTGCAGATAGCCCACTTTGCCGCCGGTGGCCCGGTCGACCTTTTTGATATTGCCCTGGACCCAGGCATGATAGTAGAGCGGTTGCTCGTCGCCGATGGGGACGACGACGTCGCGCGCCCCTTCGGGGACGGGCTTGGAGTTGACGGTCAACTTCACCTGCCGGTCCACGGTGTCGATGAGGGCGTCGAACAGATTGGCCATCGGCGCCGCGGGCCGGCCGTCCACGGCCAGGATGTACTCCCCCTCTTGCACATCCACCCCGACCTCGGTGAGGGGGGAACGGCGGGCGGGGTCCCAGTTCTGCCCGGGCAGGATGCGAACGATCTTGAAATACCCGGTGGCGGGGTCCTTGGACAGCTCGGCGCCGAGGAGGCCGGTCCGGACGCGCGGGACCTTGGGGAGGTCTCCCCCGCCTGTGTAGGCGTGCCCGGCGTTCAGCTCGCCGATCATCTCGCCGATGACATAGGTGAGGTCGGCCCGGTGGGCCGCCGCGGCCGCCAGCGGCTCATATTGGGCCCGGACCCCCGCCCAATCCATCCCGTGCATGTTGGGGGCGTAGAAGAACTCCCGCATCTGCCGCCAGGACTCCTCGAAGATGTGCCGCCATTCCATCGGCCGATCCAGCCGCATCGTCAGGCCGGAGAGGTCGAGCGGCTCCTTCAGCTCCACCGGGGCCGCGGGGGCGTCCACAAGGTAGAGGTCGCCGTCCCGGCCGATGAGCATTTTTTTGCCGTCGCGGGAGAGCGCGTATCCGTCGGCCTCCCCCAGGACCGTCTCCTTCCGCTCGTTCAGGTCGAACGAGACCAGCTCGCTCTTCTCTTCGGCATGGGTGGAACGTATGTAATACAGCTTCTCCCCCGCGGAGGCGAGGTTGCGGTAGGAGGCGGCCTTGACGGGAAGCGCCACGATGCGGTCCGGGAGCCCCTCGGCGTCCACGACCACCGTCACGGCCTCGGACGCCTCTTCTTCCTTCCTCTCGTCCTTCCCCTTCTCCTTGGCCTTCCCGGCGTTCTGGCTTTCCGGCTTACCGGCGATCTCTTTGATCTCCACCTCGTCGCTCTTGGGCTTGAGCGGGCTGTCCACCGTCCGGCCCAGCGTGACCAGGTAGATCCGGGCCATGTCCTTGTAGACGTGGTTCCACTCGGTATCGCCGTAGATCGGGTGGAAATCGCGGTCGGAGACGAAGAAGAGGACCTTCCCGTCGGAGGCAAAGGCGGCCCCATACGAGGCGGTCCAGCCGTCGGTCACGGCCAGGGTCTTTCCCCCCTCGAGCCCGTAGAGGTAGACCCTCTGCATGGCCTTCTCCTCGGGCCGGGTGTAGGCGACCCATCGGGAATCGGGCGACCAGGCGTAATCGGAGAACTCCCCGGCGGTGGCCCGAGCGATCGTCTTGACCGCCTTGCTCTTGACCTCGAGGATCTTGAGATTGAGGTCCTTGTCGGCCCACAGGATTTTCTCGCTGTCGGGCGACCAAAGCAGCCGGTAGAGATACGGGCCCTGTTCGTTGGTCAAGCGCGTCGGCGGAGCGCTCCCGTCCTGGGGGACGATGAAGATCTCGTCCTCGCCGGCGGCGTCGGAGACGAACGCGATCCACTTCCCGTCGGGGCTCCACTGGGCATTGCGCTCGTGGACCGCGGAGGTCTGCGTCAGATTGCGGGTAGGACCGTACTTGGCGGGGACGGTGAACACTTCGCCCCGGGCCCCCACCAGGGCCCGCTTCCCGTCCGGGGCGATCTCGTAGGTCGTCAGGTCGTCCTGGACCGCCACGACGCCGCCGCGGGCCCAGGGGCGGTCATTGGGCAGGGTGACGGGAACCCGGACGGCCTTCTCCGAGGCCAGGTCGAACCGGTAGAGCCAGCCGCCGTTCTCGAAGACGATGGCGTCGTCCCCCAGCGAAGGGAACTTGACGTCGAAATCGGCGAAATCGGTCAGCCGTCGGGTCTGCCGGGAGACCGTGTCGTAGGCGTAAAGGTTCATCCGCCGGGCCTGATCGCGGTCGGAGAGGAAGTAGATGCGGCCCCCCTTCCACATGGGGAAGACGTCGGAGGCGGGGTCGTTGGTGATGTTCTCGACCTGGCCGGTTCTGAAATCGTGCACCCAGATGTCGTCCGCCATGCCGCCCCGGTACCGCTTCCAGGTGCGGAACTCGCGGAAGATGCGGTTGTAAGCGAGTTTGGAGCCGTCGGGGCTGTAGGTGCAAAACCCGCCCCGGCTGAACGGGAGCTGCTCGGGAAGGCCGCCGTCCAGTCCAACCGTGTAGAGCCGGCCGATGAAATCGTTGGCCTCGCGCATCCGGGAGCGGAACACCACCCGCTTGGAATCGGGGGTCCACCCCATGACGATGTTGTTGGGGCCCATCCGGTCGGAAACATCGTCCCGGGCCAGGGTGGCGGTGATGGTCAGGCGCCGGGGGTCCCCCCCCTCTGCGGGCATGAGATAGACCTCGGTGTTCCCGTCGTACTGGCCGGTAAAGGCCAGCCATTGGCCGTCGGGCGAAAACCGCGGGAAGCACTCGTACCCGGAGTGGGAGGTCAGCCGGCGGGCGGCGCCGCCGGCGGCGGGGACGGCATAGAGGTCCCCCGCATGAGTGAAGACGATGGTTCCCCCGTAGATCACGGGGAAACGGAGAAGGCGGGCCTCCTCGGAGGCCAAAACGGCGAACGCCAAGGAGAGGACGGCAACGGTCAGGGGCAGGGATCGAATGGGCATAGCTTCCCCTTTAGGGATGAGTGGTTTGCATGAATACCGTCCCGGGGGCAAAAAGTTACTTCTTTCTGGGGGAACGGGCCGTCTTGGGTTTGGACTCGAGAGGGGCGATATCGGTGATGGTGTGGACCGCCCCGGTCAGGCGTCCCTTCTCGTCGAAGACGGGGTCGAGGAGCACGCGGAGGCGCCGGCCGCACCCCTCGCGTTCTTCATGGATGCTCCGGCCGGTCTTTTTCATCTTGAGAAACAGGCAGTCGTCGATCCGGACGTCGCTGCCGTGAAGGGTGCGCCAGCAGGGGGACCCGACCATATCGAGGCACGGCTTTCCTGAGAATTCGGTCATGGCGCGGTTGGCCTGAACAATGTGGCCGTCGGCGTCCATGAGGGCCATCGGGAAACTGATGGCCTCGAAGATGGTCTGCCAATGCTTGGCGGTCCCGAGCTGCAGGCGGCCCATGCGGTCGTGCAGGAGAAGGGAGGCCTTGAGGCGGGCCACCTCCCTCTGGAGAGCTTCCACGCGGCTGGATGGAGCGGCGCCTCGGCGGGGCTTGGCGATCCTCGGCATAATAACGACCTCCCGATGGTCTCCGCATGGGAACATACCGCTTTTGCAAATTATTTCACAAAATCTACGGCACCACCGAATCCCCGGCGCCGGACGGAGCCGTTCGTGGGCCGCCGGGGATGCCCCTCACCGGGCCTTCAGACGGTCAAACCTTGAGGCCACGGCCTCCCAGTCCACCACATTCCACCAGGCGGTGACGTAATCGGCCCTCTTGTTTCGGTATTTGAGGTAATAGGCGTGTTCCCAGACGTCGAGGCCCAGGATCGGCGCCTCCCCTAGGGAAAGGGGGCTGTCCTGATTGGGCAGCCCCTTGACCGCCAGCTTCCCGGTCCGGTCCAGAACGAGCCAGGCCCAACCGCTGCCGAAAACCCCGAGAGCGGTCTTCTGGAAGATGTCCCGGAAGTTCTCGAAGCCCCCGAACGCCCCCTCGATCGCCCGACCGAGCTCCCCCTTGGGCGTCCCGCCCCCCTTGGGGCCCATCAGGGTCCAGAAGAGGGAATGGTTGACGTGACCGCCCCCGTGGTTGCGGACCGCCGTGCGGATGGACTCCGGCACCGCGTCCAGATCGGCCACCAGCTCCTCGGCGCTCTTGTCCGCCAGGGCGTCGTGGCCTTCGATCGCCTTATTCAGGTTCGCCACATAGGCCCCGTGGTGCAGGTCGTGGTGGATCTGCATCGTTTGGGCGTCAATGTGCGGTTCGAGGGCGTCGAACGAATACGGAAGATCGGGAAGAAGGTGTTTCATGCAAGGCCTCCATAAATTCGATTCGGCAAATGTTAGATTGCTCTAACTACGAACATGAAGACCCGCCCGAATATTTCCCGGGTCGCCTACAGCCGCGGATGACGGTCCTTGATATGCTCCAGGAGGCGGCGGTTGATGGAATTGAGGTCCGCCAAGAGCCCGAGCAGGAAGCACTGGAAGGCCAGCACGACGGAAACCGCCCCGACGATGAGCGATGCCAGGTGTCCGGCGCCCTCGCCCATCCAGACGAGGACGAGGTAGCGGGTGAGGAAGAACGCTCCCGGCAGGGCCAGGAGCAGGGCGAGCGTGGCGAAGGTCTTGAGGGGGTTATAGACCACCACGATCCTCAGCATTTCGGCCCCCGCCCGCGTGACATACACCCAGGTGGACCGGATCAGCCGGCTCTTTCGGACGGGCGGGTTCGGCTCCACGGGGATCCAGGCGATGGCGAAACCCATCCGGGCGACCTGAATGATGGTCTCCAGGGTGTAAGTGTAATAGGAAAAGATATGGATCCGCTGGGCCACCTCGCGCGTCATAGCCCGGAACCCCGACGGCGCATCGGCGACCGGCTGACCGGTGAGCCGGCCCACGAGGGAGCTGCCTAGGGCCTGCAGGAGCCGCTTCAGCGGCGAGAAGTGCGGGATGCGCCGCACCTGCCGGTCTCCGATGACCATATCGGCCCGCCCCCCGACCAGAGGCCGGACCAGGTCGGGGATCGAGGCGGCCGGGTACTGCCCGTCGGCGTCGGTGTTCACCACCGCGTCGGCCCCCAGTTCCACGGCCCGCGCGAGCCCGAGGGCGAAAGCGGTGGCAAGCCCCACATGGGATTTAAGTTCAAGCACATGGTCGGCCCCCGCCCGGCGGGCCTCGTCGGCCGTGCCGTCGGTGCAACCGTCGCAGATCACCAGCACCTCGACCCGGTCGAACCCCTCGACCGACCGGGGAAGCGAGGCGACGGCGGCGCCGATGTACCCCTCCTCCTGCCACGCGGGGATCTGGATGATGAGTTTCATGTCAGGGCAACAGTCCTTTCAGCTGCTCGACCCGGGCCGGATCGGCGCAGGCCAGGTTCGTCCGCTCTCCGGGATCGGCGGCCAGGTCGAAGAGCTGGACCTCTCCGAATGGCGGCCGGATGAGTTTGAACCCCCCCGCCACCACGGCGCGGCCCGGCGCGAAGGCGGAGTTCCCCGACAGCGGAAACACGCGCTCGGCGGGGAACACGCCGTGAAAGGCGGAGGCGATGTCCATGCCCGCGAACGCCTTGGGCTTTTCGGCCAGATTGAATGCCTTGACCAGCGTGGGATAGATGTCCAAAATGCTGATCGCCGTGGGCGCCCCCCCCGGCCGGACCGGAGGCCCCACCCAGAGGAACGGGAAGCGGACCGACTCCTCGTAATAGGCGTGCCCCCCGCCGGCGCTCCCGTGTTCGCCCAGCTCCATGCCGCTCACTCCGAGGAGGAGGATGTTGGTCCGGTCCCCCCACGGCCTCCCCTCCAGCCAGCGGAAGAGGTCTCCCAGGGCCGAATCGAGGCGCCGGAGCGAATCCTCGTACGGGGCGCGCAAGGCCGCTCCGGGAAGTTCCCTGCCGGAACGGACCGCGGCGACCGTCCCCGCCGGGAGCCCGCGCGCGGGGAAGTCGAGGTGGAGCCAGACGGCGAAGGGCCGGGAAGACGACTCTAAAACAGCCCGAACGCTCTCCATGACCTGGGCCTCCGTGGCCGGGCGGTCGGGACGCACCCACACGGCCGCAGGCCGCCAAGCCCGCCACATCCGCGACACAAACGAGCGGCCCCCTTGGATCCGGATCCTGGCGCCGGGGCCCATCAATGTATGCATCCCTTCGCCCAGGCCCGCCGGAAGGAGGGCTTCCCGCGTCCAGCGGTCCGGCAGCAGGCCCGCCAGGGCGATCTCGGCGCCGTCCCGCTGCCGGACCATCAGGGCGCGGAGGTTGGGCTCGACCGACGGGGAGACCCCGTACATCCCCGTAAAGAGGAACCCCCGCCGCGCCAGCGCCGCGGTGTTGGGCATCACGGCCGGAACGATCATGTCGTGCCGCAGCCCCTCCACCGTGATGAACAGGAAGTTCTGCCCCTTGCCCTCGGTAGGCGGCGGTTCCAGGGGAATGTGGGGCCCCAACCCCATCAAGGCGAGCACGCCCGACAGGAGCAGGCCGGACCAGTTCAGGATCCGGGGAAGGTGCAGCCGGTCCGAGAGGAACAGAAAGAAGGCGAAGGCGGCCGCCACCGGCAGATGGGCCGCCGCGACCGTCAGCCAGCGGGCCCCCCTCAAGACCGTTAAGCCCAGGAACGCGTAGCACGCGCAGAACAGGGCGAAGGGCCACAGCAGGTTCCTCGGCAGGCGGAGCCGTTCCAAGGGGCCCATCAGGCGGCTCGTCAGGGCCAGGATCAACAGCAGGCCCAGCACCCCCAAGCGAATGAGCGTCTCGATCGGCCGGGCCGCGTCGATAAGGCCACCGACGGATCCGGACCCGAGGGAGACGAGGGCGTCCAGCAGGGCGATTGCCAACGGCAGCCGAGGCGAGAGGGCCGACAGGGCCCGGAAGGTTGCGGTGTAGAGCAGGCCGTAGAACCCCAGGACAAAACAGACGGAGAGAAAAAAGGCAAAGGTAAACGAGGCGTCCTGCCCTTGCAGAAAGCCCCGGAGATTGAGCAGCGACGCGATCAGGCTCAAGAGGGGGATATACTGGCGCCGCTCCTGCAGAGGGGAGTTCAACTCAGGATTGCCGGAGGCCGGACTCGAACCGGCATGGAGTCGGAACCCCGAGGGATTTTAAGTCCCTTGCGTCTGCCCGTTTCGCCACTCCGGCCTCTAAATGGGAAAATGGAGGCGACGAGCGGATTCGAACCGCTGAATGGAGGTTTTGCAGACCTCTCCCTTAGCCACTTGGGTACGTCGCCTTTGCTTGTCAGCAGCACCAGTATATGCAAAGGCACGATGGTTGTCAACTTCCCGGCCGCTACGCTCCCATCAGGAACTCATCCCCGGAGGGTGGTTTTCTGGTATACTACCGGCATTCGGGGCGTAGCGCAGCCTGGTAGCGCACACGGTTCGGGACCGTGTGGCCGGAGGTTCAAATCCTCTCGCCCCGACCATTTCTCCTCTCAACACCAATTCCAACGCTTTAACATTTTGAACCGACGGCCACGAAGGGGTCCGGGGAAACAACTGTTTCCCCGGGGAGGCGCGGGTGAAAGGAGGGGCTCGCGGGGAACCTGGGGTGCCCCGCGGGAGGCCCCGGCCGGGGCCGACGTGGACGCGAGGGCAAACCCTCTCGCCCCGACCATTTCTCCTCTCAACACCAATTCCAACGCTTTAACATTTT
>CAZRVT010000083.1:7620-10522 GCA_964603505.1 uncultured Holophagales bacterium
CTCGCGGGGAACCTGGGGTGCCCCGCGGGAGGCCCCGGCCGGGGCCGACGTGGACTCGAGGGCAAACCCTCTCGCCCCGACCATTTCCCCTCTCAACACCAATTCCAACGCTAATCGATTTGAACCGACGGCCACGAAGGGGCGCTCCGCCTTCCGCCTTCCGCCTTCCGCCTGCCGCCTGCCGCCTGCCCTGCTGCCTTGCCCCCTTCCTGTTATCCCTGCTATCCTTCCCTCATGGACCGCCTCTTCGGCTTTGAAGCCATCCCGGGGATCGCCGCCCGGTTCTATGCCTGGGCCACGGAAAAGCGGGCCATCGTCCGGGACTTGTTCTCCTCCGTGGAGGAAGAGACGGTCTCCCTGGCGAGCGCTCCGGCCATTCTGGACCTCGGGTGCGGGCCGGGGGCCCTGGCCCTCCGGCTCGCCCGGAGGTGCCCGGACCGCGCCGTCATCGGCGTCGACCTCTCTCCGGCCATGGTGCGGATGGCCCGGGCCCGGGCCGCCCGCGAGGGTTTGGCCGAGCGGGTCCGGTTCCTGGAAGGCAATGCCGCGGCCCTTCCGCTCGACGACGGCGCCTTCGACCTGGTGGTGAGCACCCTCTCCCTGCACCACTGGCGGGACCGCGCGGCCGCCTTGCGGGAAATCCACCGCGTCTTGAAACCGGGCGGCCGGGCCTGGATCTGGGACATCCGCAAGGACACCACGCCGGAGACGGAGCGGGAGGCCCGCCGGCGATACGGCGGCATGGCGGCTTTCCTCTTCCTCCGCTTGGTGCGGCTCCACTCCTTCGTCACCGACGCCGAGGTCCGGGCCCTTCTGCAGGAGGCCGGTTCGTCGTTCCGGCATTGCCGGTCGGAGGACGAGGGGTTGTTCGTGCGGATCGTCCTGGAGACGCTGAGCCCCGCCGAATGACTTATAATGGGGCCGGAGGTGTCGCCATGATGCGCTCTGGTTTCCAAGTGTCGGCCTTGCCGCATGCGTCTCAGCACGACATCCGGGCGGTCAACCCGGACCACCGGCGGGAACGCGGCGCCGGTCACGCAACCCTGCCGATCCTCCCCAACGGGGTTTGCCTCCGCCCCTCGCCCCTGGAGGCGCGCCCGTGAGCGCTGCCCTCCCACCCGCCCCCCCCAAGCGCCGCCGATGGGGATGCCTCCTCGCCCTCGTCCCCGCAGGGCTCCTCCTGGGGTATGTGCTCTACCTGTTCGCGGCCCTGCATTACAGCTATTCCACCGGGGACCGAGTGGGCTATGTGCAAAAGTTCTCCAAGCGCGGGTGGATCTTCAGCACATGGGAAGGGGAGCTGGCCATGGTGACGATGCCCGGGACCGCGGCGGAGATCTTCCCGTTCACGGTGCGCGACGAGGCCGTGGCCGCCGCCGTCAACGAGAACCTGGGCCGGCAGGTGGCCATCACCTACGAGCAACACAAGGGCCTCCCCGGCTTCTTCGGGGACACGGAGTATTTCATCGTCAAGGTGCGGAGAGTCGGCGATTGATGGGACGGGACCGGATTGGAAACTGGACCGCCGCGGTGGGCCCCCTGGCCGCCGGAGTGGCCGTCGTCCTGTGCGGCCTCTACGCCCCCACTCCCTCGATCTTCCCCCAAGAGACGGCCCTGCCGATCGGCTATTTCCTCCTGTTCGGCGGGGCCATGCTCCTCCTCTACGCCCTGGCCCATCCCCTCGAACGCCAGTTGGCGGCCGAGGGGCCCGCCCTCCGCAAATCGTTCGCCATGGGTCCGTATGCCGTTATCCGCCAGCCCGTCCCCCTGGCCATCGTCACCGCCTTCGCGGGCTCGGCCCTCACGCGCCAGAGTTTTCCCGCGCTCGCCTGCGCCCTCCTCCTCCTCGCCCCGGCGGTGCTCTTCCGCGCCCGGCTGCAGGAGCGGGCGCTGGCGGCCCGGTTCGGCGAGCGGTGGGAGCAGTATGCCGCCGCCACCGGGTTCATCCTCCCCGTCGTCCTCCCCTCCCGGCGCCCCCCCGGCCCGTCCGAGGAGAGGTGACGCATTATCTCTCCGCTTCTTTCTCTCGCGAAGGGAGATGACCATCCGGAATATCAAGGTCGCGATTAAACCTCGGCTTGTTTCCTCCTCCTCGATAGGGAGCGTAATGGAGCCCACACCATCCGGTGACCTCCCCCTCGCCATCCCACATTCCAACGGGCTCCTCCCAGATCGCGACGGGATCCGACTCCACCGCCTGAACATCCGCAGGCCTCGTCTCGATGGTGACGGGCCCACGCCAGCGGCTCGACAGATCGAAAAACCTGAACGTGTCGCACCCCTCCAGGGGACGCGACGGATCCAGAACCCCGAACCAAAGCTCGTGAAAGTTCTGTGTCGTCCATCCCAGTGCCAGGCCGCCATCCGGCGTCAAAGCCACCTGCCCGCTCCGAATATCGTCGTAATAGTAGGTATTTTCCCGGCGCTCCACCGCCCATTGCGGCTCGCCCGTAGAAGTAAACCGCGCGATCAACTGTGCTTCGGCGACGTTTCCATTGATCCATGCTTAGCCGAATCCCCAGAGCCCTCCAGAGGGGTCCCGCTTCAAGCCGACCAGATCGAGGTCTTCAAAGAGCTGCGCCCAAACCACCGAACCATCCGCCGCGATCTCTGCCAAAAAGGAGTAATACTTCCACGATGAATCGCATGGGTTGTTCTCTTGGAAATAGCCCATCAAACCGCTCACCACCCACCCACCGCCAGGAAGCGAGACCATCCCATGAATGCCTCCATGATGCTCAGGTCGCTCCTCTTCCACGAGGGCCCTGAAAACAGTGCCCTCCCAAAATGTTTCATCGGCATTCAAACGGAGGATCTGTGATTCGCTCGAGTCTCGGCCACCACCGTCCACCCCATAGGTGTTAAGTTAAGCCGCATGGAGCATAATAGAGAACAGTAAATA
>CAZRVT010000084.1:0-9961 GCA_964603505.1 uncultured Holophagales bacterium
CCTCGTAAAAGTACACGCCTCTACTCCTCGTAAAAGTGTACGCCTATTGACAACTAATCGCCGGGCTGCTGGTTATGTAGGGGTTTTATTGCTTCACGCTTTCTGCACAGCCTTCAGGCAGAATTCTCCATTTACCCTTTACCATTTACTATCTACGATTTTCCGGGTGGGCGGGACTCTGAACTCTCAACGCTGAACTAAAAACTAAAGCTTCTTTTCCAGATACACCTTGAGCCGCTCCAGCGAATCCCCCTCGAAACTCAGGAACTTGAACCCCATCCCCACCATCGACTCCTTGACGCCCATCTGCCGGACTACTTCGGCCTCGGCCTTGAACGGGACCGGGTCCTGCGGGAACATGAACTCGATATGGGCGGGGGTGCCGGGAGGGTAGCTGCGGAGGGCGTGGACCAAAACCCCGGAGGCGGAAATGTTCTCCATCTTGCACAGCATCGAGGGGGCCTTCTCGCCGTCCAGCATCTGCACCCGGACGATGATGCGGAAGAGGAGGCGCGGGCTTACGCGGAGGAGCCCCTGGATGGCCGACTGGAGGGCCTTCGGGTCCTCGTCCATGCCCAGCAGGAGGGAGATCTTGCCCCCAAGCTCGGCCCGGGCCTCGTCCATGCGCCCCGGCAGGACCAAGCCGATGATGGGGGCGTTGGGGCATTTGGAACCCTCCGCCCGAACCGCCGCGACCAGCTCGGCCGTGGAGGCCCCCATGAGGGGGTAGCTCACCAGGACGAAGAGGAACTTCTCCTCCCTCAGGGCGCGCGCCGCCCTGGCGAGGTTGTGCAGGTTCTCCACCTTGTAGCCCCGGAGAGCGGGGGACACCTTCTGATAGATGTGCAACGGAATGCCGACGGCGAGGGCGCGCTTGTGCATCGTAATGCAATTATAGCCCTGGGGGGCGTTGCTGTCTATCCCTTTTCCCTCCAGCGCCGGACGCGCTCCCGCTCCTGCGGGGTCAGGTCGGCCCCCTCCAGCAAGTCGGGTCTCCGGCGGAAGGTGATCTTGAGGGCCATGGCGCGGCGCCACCGATCGATCCGGGCCTGGTGGCCGGTCAGGAGGAGGCGGGGGACCCGCGCCCCGGCGAACTCCTCGGGCCGGGTGTACTGGGGGTGCTCCAGCAGGCCGCCGCGGAACGACTCCCCCACCGGCGAAGCGGCGTTCCCCAGGACTCCGGGCAGGAGGCGCGCCACCCCCTCCGCGACGACCAGGGCCGGGAGATCGCCCCCAGCCAGAATGTAATCGCCGATGGAAAGCTCCTCATCCACGAAGCGGGGGGCGTGGATCCGTTCGTCCATCCCCTCGTACCGGGCGCAGAGCAGGACCAGCCAGGGGCGGCGGGCGAGGGCCTCCAGGCGGGCTTGGTCGAGGCGCGCCCCCCGGGGCGTCAGCAGGATGATGTGGGGCGCAACATTCCGGGGGCCGACGGCGCGGATGTGATCGAGGGTCCGGACCACGGGTTCCGGCGCCATCAACATTCCGGCGCCTCCGCCGTACGGGGTGTCGTCCACCTTGCGGTGGCGGTCCGGGGAGAAGTCGCGAATGTCGTGGGCGTGGAACTCGATGATCCCTTTCCGGACCGCCTCCCCCGTCACGCTCAGGCGGAGGTAGTCGTAAGCCTCCGGGAAGAGGGTGGCGGCGTCAATCCTCATGGGCCAGCAGCCCCGGGATGGGGCGGATGACGATTCTTTCCCCGGGCACCACCGTGACGAAGGCCTTCACGAACGGCACCGACACCTCGCGCCCGCCAGCATCGATGAGGAGGTTGACGGCCCCCGGATGCTCCTCGAACCCCGTCACCGTCCCCAGCTTCTCTCCCCGGGGGAGGAAGCACGGCAGGCCGAGCAGGTCGTGGTAGTAATGGAAGTCGGGGCCGTGGGGCCAGGCCTCGGCTTCGGGGACCGCCAGGTCCGCCCCGCGCCAGGCGTCGGCCTCCTCGAAGGTGGCCACCCCTTGAAGCCGGAAGAGGAGGAGCCCCTTGTGGGGTCGGACGGAGACGACGGGGAACTCCCGCTTCCGGTCCCCCAGGACCAGCCAGACTGTCTGGAGGGCCGCGTAGCGCTCGGGGAAGTCGGAGAGGGGGCGGGCGCGGAGGTTGCCGTGCACCCCGTGGGGGCGCAGGACCTCGCCGATCACGATAAACCCGGGATTATTCAATAATCTGAAGGGTGAAGTGCTTCTTGGACTTGGTCGCCGCGGCCCCCAGGAGCGTGCGGATGGCCTGCGCCGTGTGGCCCCGCTTGCCGATGACCTTGCCCAGGTCGTCCGGGGCCACCTTCAGGTTCAGGACGACCCCCTGGTCGCCCTCGGACTCGGTCACCTGGACCTCCTCCGGCTTGTCCACGAGGAGCTTGACCAGCTCCTCAACGAGCTGCCGCACCCTGGGCCCTCTTGACGAGCGACTTGACCTTGGGGGTCATCTGGGCGCCCTTCTTGACCCAGGCGTCCAGCTTCTCCTTGTCGATGGTGATGGCCTCGGCCTTGGGCTTGGGGTCGTAGGTCCCAAGCAGGTCGAGGTAGGCGCCGGCGCCCCGATTGCGGGAATCGGTGACGACGACTCGGTAATAGGGCTTCTGGTTGCTGCCCAGACGCTTGAGACGAATGATGACCATGATTCCTAACCTCCTGTAATAAGGGGGGAATTATATCAGAAGACGGGCCGGATGTCCACGCAAAGCGGGGGGGGCCGACGGGATTCCGGCACTCAGAACATCTTCCGCCGGCCCATCTCCTTGATCATTTTCTGCATCTGGGCATACTGCTTGAGGAGCTGGTTGACCGCCTGGACCGAGGTGCCGCTCCCCTTGGCCACCCGCTTCTTGCGGGAGGCGTTGAGGATGTGGGGGCGCTCCCGCTCATCGAGGGTCATGGATTGAATGATGGCGGCGGTGCGGGTGAAGACACCATCGTCCACCTCCATGTCGGCCAGCTTCTTGAAGGGCCCCCCCATGGGGAGGTGCTTGAGCAGGTCCGTGATGGGGCCCATCCTGCGCACCATCTTGATCTGCTTGAGGAGGTCGTCCATGGTGAAGTCGTTCCGGCGGAGCTTCTCGGCCATCGCTTCCGCCTCCTCGGCCTCCACCGCGACTTCGGCCTTCTCGATGAGCGCAAGGACATCCCCCATCCCCAGGATGCGGCCCGCCACGCGGGCGGGGTCGAAGGGCTCCAGGTCCCCCACCTTCTCCCCCGTCCCCAGGTAGCGCACGGGGATCCCCAGGACCTCCTTGATGGAGAGGGCCGCGCCGCCGCGGCTGTCGCCGTCCATCTTGGTGAGGATGATCCCCGTCAACGGGACCCCCTCGTGGAACTGCGTGGCCGCCTTCACGGCGTCCTGACCGATCATGGCGTCGGCGATGAAGAGGGTCTCCGCGGGCTTGGCCATGGCGGCCATGTCCCGGAGTTCCCGCATCAGCTCCTCGTCGATGTGGAGCCGCCCGGCACTGTCGACGATCAGGACGTCGTAGGCCTCGCTTCGGGCCAGATCGAGGGCCTTCTGGACGATGGCGCGGGGGTTGGTCTCCTGCGGCATGGTGTAGTGCGGCAGGTTGGCCCCCTTCGCCAGGACCACCAGCTGCTCCATGGCGGCGGGGCGTCGGGTGTCCGCCGGAGCTAGGACCGCCCGCTTTCCCTCCTTGCGCAGCCGAAGGGCCAGTTTGACCGCCGTGGTGGTCTTGCCGGATCCCTGCAGCCCCACCAGGAGGAACACGGAGGGGTTTCCTTTCACGTTCAGCGGCCGGGGCGTCTCGCCCAGGATGGCGGTGAGCTCGTCCCGGACGATTTTGACCAGCTGCTGCGCGGGGGTGAGCGACTGCATCACCTCCGCCCCCTTGGCCTTGGCGGCGATGCGGTCCACCAATCCCTTGACGACCTTGTAGTGGACGTCGGCCTCCAGAAGGGCCAGGCGGATCTCCTTCAGCCCCTTGTCGATGTGGGCCTCGGTGAGGTGCCCCTCCCCGTGGAGGTCCTTGAAGATCTTCTGCAGTTTCGACGCGATGGCTTCGAACATGGGGGGCTATTTTATCATGCATGATCGGTTGAAAACCCAATCCGATTGTGATAAATAACGCCCGTGCCCATCTACGAGTTCTTCTGCGCCGACTGCAACACCATCTTCAACTTTTTCTCCCCCGTCCCCAACACGGAGGCCCGGCCCGCGTGTCCGAAGTGCAAGCGTCCGAACCTCCAGCGCCGGGTGAGCCGGTTCGCCACCCTCAAGCACAAAGGCGAGGAGGAACCCGACCCGTTCGGCGGCATGGACGAGGCCCGGATGGAGAAGGCGATGGAGGCCCTGGCCGGGGAGATGGAGGGGCTGGAGGACGGCGAGGGGGCCAAAGACCCGCGCGCCATGGCCCGGTTCATGCGCAAGTTCACCCAGATGACGGGGATGGAGGCGGGGCCGAAGATGGAGGAGATGCTGAGGCGCCTGGAGGCCAGCGAGGACCCGGAGGCGCTGGAGGGCGAAATGGGCGGGGACGACATGACCGACGACGAGGCGATGGCGGAGTTCTTCAAGATGAAAAAGGCGGCCCGGGAAAAACAAAAGAAGCCGAAAGAGGACGAGACGCTGTATTTTCTTTGACCCTCGCCTCCCCGCCCGGTTCAAAGTTGAGAGTTCAGAGCAATAGCGACGAACAAGCAGGTTCAGCACTTGCATTTTGCATTGTCTCTCAACTCTCAACTCTGAACTTCCGCTATTCCATCTCCCGCCGGATAAACTCCGCCACTCGCTCAGGATGCGTCATCGCGATGAGGTGCCCGCCGTCCGGGATGATCTCCGCCCCCCGCGCCGGGGGGAAGATGACGCCGTCGAGGGCCCCGTGGATCCGGGACACCGGACCGGAGGGCGCATCGGCCCCTTTCCACTCGAAAATGGCTTTGGCCATGACCCGCACGAAGGCGGGGTCCGCCCGCCGGAACATGGCGAGGAGGGACTCCTGCTGTCCGGCCGAGAGGGTGCCGGAGATCGCCTGGAGCAGGGGGATGGGGATGAACTCGGCCCCGTCGGCGAAGGCCCTCAGCGCCGGATTGACTTCGGACGGGTGGAGAGCGCTTCCGATAAGCAGGACCTTGCGGACCTGGATTTGAGTGGCGATCTCGGCCGCGATCATTCCTCCGAGCGAGGAACCCCCGATGAGGTCGTTGGGCCCGAGGGCGTGCTCGACGATGATCCGGCGCGCCACCGTTCCGATCGAGGATTCGCCCCGATGGGCCGGCCAATCCAGGAATTCGACGCCTTGTACTAACCGGTATTCCGGCGCCGCATACATCGCCGCGTCGGCTCCCAAGCCGGGGAGGATCAGGCCCCTCATGCCGGCCGGCAGAGGAGCGGCCGAAGCCCCCCCCCGATCACCACCGCCTTGTCGAAGGCATTGAGAGCGACGCGCTTGCGAAAAACCTGAAGGGGATCGCGGGCGATCTTGGCCAGGATGGCACGATAGACGCGGGCCATCAGGTCCACGGTGAGGCGGCTGTCGGCCTCCACGTGCCCCGGCAGGGCCTCGGCCTCCCGGTAGAACCCCTCCGCCCGCCGGCACTGGAACCGCAGGAGCTCGGCCATCGCCTCCGTGGTCCGGCCGCCCAGCACGTCCTCCTCCCCCACCCCGTGGCGGGCCATCTCGTCGGCCGGGAGGTAGATGCGCCCCTTCGCCGCGTCCTCCCTCACATCGCGGATGACGTTGGTCAGCTGGAGCGCGGTGGAGAGGCGGCGGCCCAGCCGCTCGGTCTCCGCCGAGGTGGAGCCGAAGACGGCAAGGGAGATGTCGGAGATGGTGGAGGCGACGAGCTCGCAGTACCCGAGCAGCTCCCCGAAGTCGGCGTAGCGCTTCTTGACGAAATCCTGCCGGCACCCCGCGATGAGGCCCAGGAAGGCAGCCTTGGGGATGGGGAAGGTGTCGAGGGAATGGCGGAGGGCCTTCGTCACGGGATGGGAGGGGGTCCCGGCGTAGGCCGCCTCCACCTCGGCCTCCCATTTCTCCAGGAGGGCGGCATCCTTGGGCGAGCCCTCGTCGGCGTAATCGTCGGCGAGGCGGCAGGTCGCGTAAGCCGCGTAGATGGCGAGGCGCTTGGGCCGGGGGAGGCAGCGGAAGCCGATGGAGAAGTTGGGACCGTGCTTGTGGGTCAGACGCCGGCAGTAGGCGTAATGGCGGCGCGTCTCCGGCAGAAGTGGGGTCGCAAAGGATGCGGGCATGTCCCCCTATTCTTCCATAAAAGGCGGATGAAGGGAAGGAGGAGAGGCGCGAACGCCGGGCCGCGGCTAAGCTTGGCGAGGGCCGCACGGTAGTCTCGCCGCTCCAGCGACGCGAGGCCGCGGCGGAAGGCGGCCCGGCCGAGCCGCTCGTAGAAATAGCGGTGGACGAGGCCGGTCCCGAGGCGGCGGGAGAACCGCTCCCGGACAAGGGCGGTGTAATCGGCCCCCTCCAGAAGGGCGCGGGAGGCCAACAGCCCCGACTCGAGGGCCATGCGGATGGCCAGGCCGTAGAGAAAGTCCTGCAGGCCCGCCGCCTCCCCGGCATAGAGGATGCCACCCTCCTCGTAGCGCTCCGGGATGAAGAAGTTCATGAAGGTCGCGGCCTGGACCTCGTCCCGGACCGGGACCGCCTCGATCCGGCGGAAGAACTCCCATGAGGCCGCGGCGTGCTCCCGCAGGCGTCCGAAATCGAGGGTGACGGCGGTGCCGAAGGTGCCCCGCCCCGCGTGCGTGAAGAGGTAGGCGTACCCGCCCGGAGCGCGACGGGGATCGAAAAGAACCCAGATCCGGTGGGCGCCATCGGTGGAGAAGTGGCGCTCGAAGGCCACGCCGTCGGGACGCACCGGACCGGTGGCGGCGACCTGGGCCGGCCCCGGTTCCCACGACACCTCCATGCCCAGGCCCCGCGCGCGCTCAAACAGCGCGCGGTCCAGCGCCCCGGGCTCCGTCCCCCGGCGCAGGAGGTGGCCGAAGGGGCGTCCCGCAGCGACGGGGTGCGGCAGGCCCCGGTCGTCCCACAGGGTCGCGCGGCATAGGGGCACCGTTTCAACCGCCCCTCCCACCCCGAGTTGGGCGAGCAGGCCCCGGCTGTCCTCCTCCCGGGTGAAATCCTCCAGGAATTGGAACCCCTGCCGCCGCATGGTATCCGGGTACCCTTTGCGCTCCCGAAGGAGGACCTCCGCGCCTCCCTCCAGCAGGCCGATGGTGGCGGCCAGGCCCGCCGGACCGCCGCCGCGGATCGTGAAACGACCCCGGCCAGCCGCCGGCCGGGACCCTTTCTCATGCGGCTCGGGCAAGGCGATCATCCGGCAAGTATACCGCACCCGGGGCCGAGGCTCACGCCGTCCGAGCGTGTGCTATGATGAATCCGGGCTCCATGCCGACCTCCGTTCTCCCGCCGTTACGCCGCCTCCGGCCGTCCCTCCTCGTTCCGTGGCTGTTGTGCGCGGCCGGGGGGATGATGGCGTTCCACCCGACTCTCCTCTCGGGATTCCGCCGGATGCAGACCGATCCCGGCGACACCCGGTTCAACAACTATCTCCTCGAGCATTCCTGGAAGTGGCTCCAGCAGGAGCCGGCCCACGCCTCTTGGTGGGACCCTCCGTTCTTTTTCCCCCAAAAAAACGCCCTGGCCCTCTCCGACCTGCTGTTGGGCGTCGCCCCGCCCTACTGGGCGTTCCGGGGAGCGGGATTCGCCCCCGACACGGCCTTCCAACTCTGGATGGTCCTCGTGTGCGTTCTCAATTTCTTCGCGTTCCAATGGCTGGCGGAGCGGCTCCTGGCCGTTCCCCGGGTTCCGGCGGCTTTCGGAGCGGCCCTCTTCGCCTTCGCCGGCCCCCGCCTGGCGCAGCTCGGCCACCAGCAATTGCTGGCGCAATTGTTCGTCCTGGGAACGATCGCCTGCCTCCTTGTCGCCTTCCGCGGGGAGAGCCGATGGGGTGGAGCGGCGGCCCTCGGCGCCCCGCTCTTCCTCCTGGTCCAATTCTATTCCGGGTTCTACATGGGATGGTTCCTTCTCCTCGCCCTCTCCATCGCCCTGGGCTGGGGCCTCGCTCTCAACGGTCTGCGCCCGTCCGTCGGCGCCGTCTTCGCCGCCCGCTGGAAACCGGCCCTCGCCGGGGCCGTCCTGGCCGCCCTCACCCTGGGCCCCATGGTCACGAACTACCGTGCGGCCGCCCGCGCGATTGGACCCCGTCCATTCCAAGAGGTAGCGTCCATGGTCCCCAAGCTCCAGTCGTGGTTCAACGCCGGTCGGGACAATTGGGTCTATGGCTGGATCTATCAAGCGGCCCCGTTCCGCACGCTGGACCAGGGCGATGAGCACCGCCTTGGATTGGGCCTGCTCACCCCCCTGGCCGTTCTGACAGGGCTGTGGAGCACGCGCAGGCGGCCCTTCATCCGGGTGCTCATCCTCACCGCGGCCACCCTCATGGTCCTGGCGTTCCGGGTCTCCGGCCCATGGACCCTGTGGCGCGCCGTGTACGAGGCGGTTCCGGGCGGGACGGCCATCCGGGCCGTCTCCCGAGTCGCCCTCCTGCTCCTGTTCCCCACCGCCCTGGGGCTGGCCCTGCTCCTCCAGCGGCTGTTCGATGGGGGCCGGCAGGCCGCGGCCGTCTTGTTGGGGACCCTCTGTCTCGTCGAACAGGGGCGCACCACCCCTTCCTTCGACAAGATGGAGGCGCGCGCGGATGTGGAGCGGATCGCCTCCCGCGTGGATCGGAGCCGCTCGGCGTTCTTCTATTCCCCGCTCCTCTTGCAGGAATACCCCTGGAAATCGCAGATGGACGCCATGTGGGCCCAGATGGAGACTGGGGTGCCCACCGTGAACGGCTATTCCGGAAGCGCCTTTCCCGGATGGCCCTTCAATGAACTCGTCATCCGCTCGCCGATCGACGAGAAACGGTTAGACGCCGCACTGCGGGAATGGAAGGCCCGGTGGCCCGAGAGTTTCTCCGGGGGGATTGGCTGGGTGCGGGTCTCCCCCCACGACCGGTCCATCGCGGGACGGGTCCGACCCCCCACCCTGTTGCCCTTGCTGGCGTGGAAGGACGCCCTCAACGGGCGGCCCTTTCCCCAGGGACCGGACCCGATCGTGGCGGATGGGGACGATCTGGTTTTAACCGGTTGGGCGGTGGACGGACCCCGCCGTTCAGCGGCGGGCGGGGTTTGGGTCGCCCTCGACAACGCCCTCTTCCCATCCCGCTTCCCCCTCGACCGCCCCGACGTGGCGGAGCATTTCGACACCCCCGCCTACCGGGGCTCGGGGTTCGAGGCCCGCATCCCCCTCGGCGGGGCCGTCCCCGGCGTCCACCGGCTATCGCTCGTGGTCCTGGACCGCGAAGGTGAGGCGTGGTTCGTGGACCCCGAACCGAAGGCGGTCCGGATCCTCTCGCCGGAAGCGTCCCGCTCCCGCTGAGTCCCGCACGACGGCGGCCTCGGAGCGCTGCAACGCTTACTTCACGGGATAGGGAGGGGTGGGCGGCACTTCACGCGTGCCGGTCTTCAGCGCCTCCAGGATGACCTCGACGGCCTTGTCGAGCTGGTCGTCGATCCCCCGGAACTCCCGCGCCGGGTCGTTCTCTACGACGATGTCGGGGTCCACCCCGTGCCCCTCGATGATCCAGTCCTTCCCGTCCAGGCCATAGGGGGCGAACTCGGGCCGGTAGAGATAGCCGCCGTCCAGGATGGGGAGGGAGTCGCGGATCCCCACCACACCGCCCCATGAACGCTTGCCGATCAACGGGCCCAGGCCGTTTCTCTTGAACCGGAACGGGAAGATGTCGCCGTCGGAGGCCGAGAACTCGTTGAGCAGGCACACCATCGGCCCCATGAACACCGCAGCGGGGTCCGGCCGGGAGGAGGTGTCGCGCGACATCTCGATCATGTCGGCGGCCCGCTTGAGGCGTTCGATGATCTGCGGAGAGACGTTGCCGCAGGAGGTACCATCATAAGGTGTGGAAAAAGAGAAACGCGGCGTGTATCCTGAAT
>CAZRVT010000085.1:0-9664 GCA_964603505.1 uncultured Holophagales bacterium
ATAGGCCCGAAAAACAAAATGTCAAGGGGATGTTGTTGTATGGCGATACTATATGTAATATTCATTCCAATTATTCTTTATTTATAATAACATTCCTGGATGCCATGGAGATAGAGTGGGAGGAGGGGTTGCTTTGGGGGGGGAACGGCCGCCTGCTCGTGCCTCAGTTCCCCCGACGCAATGGCGCCGTTGGCCGGACCCGGGTCGTCGGGGGGGCGCCGTCCGGTTACGGACGGCGCTGGCCCGGACTATGGGGCCTTTTTCGGCGGCGGCGCGGCGTTGCCCCGGGCGGGGGCAGCGGGGCGGCAGGGCTCCTTGACCACGTCTGCCGGGGTGAGGTGGCGCATCTCGTGGAGCTGGGCGACGGCGGCGTTCAACCCCACCTCCGACGGCGTGGCCGTCCACCGGCCCCGCACGGTCCCCACCCGCACGACGGGGCTGACGGGCTCGGTGAGACGCACCGCCTTGGGGGTGAGGACGCCGTCGAGGGCAAAGTAGACGAACGCGTCGCCGAACCCCTCCAGGCCCAGCGGGACCACCACCTCCTGCTCGTTGATCAGGAGGTGGGCCCCGGGGGCGGGCCCGGCGCTGTTGTTGTGGAAGTCCGCCAGGAAGAGGGTCTCCTTCTCCCCGGGCATCACCACCACCCCCAGCATCTGGAGCCCGCATCGGTTGACGTAGTTGACGTCCTCGGCGACGCCGCCGTCCTGGTAATACCCGTGACTGGAATAATAATAGGCCCCATCGGCCACCGGGGCGGTGGACTGGACCTCGCGCCACAGCTTCTGGCCGCCGAAGGCCGTCTTGATGTAATTGACCCGGTAAAGGGCGGCGGTGGTGGAAGGGGCGGGAACGCCGGCGCGGTGGGCGTAATACTCCTTCATCAGCCGCAGGGCGGCGTTGACGGAGAGGATGTAGGCCATCCCCTCGCTCCGGGCCGCCAGGGCGCGGAGGGGGGGCGGGAGAAGGCGTCAACCAGCTCTCCGAAGGTCCCCTCCCCGAGGGCGAAGATGTTAATGTCGTGTTGCTCGAAGAAGGACGGGAGGTCGGCCGTGCACTTCAGCCGCGCGGCGGGGCAGAAGGCGTCCGCGGCCGTGTGGATGAGCTTGTTCAGGTCAAAGGCCCGGGGGCCGGCGGCGGCCCACAGGGCGGCGCGCGCCGCCTCGAGGGCTTTCCGGCGCTCCTCCGCCGGCTGGAGCCCACACTCCACCTCCTGCCCCAACGGGGGGAGGTCGGGGTTCTCGGCGTAGCGGGCGATGTTGCAGGGGCCGGAGGCGGTGAAGTAGTCCCGCACCTCCGGCGGCGCGAGGAAGAGCGCGTCGAGCACCAGCTGGCGGTGGAGGTTCTGCTCCCAGCCGAAGGCCGCGGGGGCGGCGAGCAAGACGGCCGTGAGCCACGCCGCCCGAAGGCGGCCGATGCGGATCCCCATGGTCGGGCCCCTTTCCGTTGCGGGAACTACTATAGCGGGGGGCCCCCGTTCCCGTCAAACGGGGCGCCTTGACAGCGGGCCCTCCGGGTGGTAGCGTGGGGGCCACCCTTCCAGGAGGCCGCCCGCATGACCCGGTTCCGCCCCCTTCTCCTTCTGGCCCTCGCGCTGACCGCCCCCGGCGCTTTCGCGGCCGACCGCGCCCTCGTCGTCGGCATCACCCACTACTCCAACGAGTACATCGCCGGCCCCATCGCGTGCGACTCCGACGCCATGGAAATGGCCGTCTTTCTCCAGCAGCGGCTGGACTTCCCCGCGGACTCGGTAAAGATGCTCCTGAACCAGACCGCCACCTACGGCGAGATCCTCAACGGATTCAAGGACTGGCTCATCGGCGGGTCGGCCCCGGGGGACCGGGTCTTCTTTTTCTTCTCGGGCCACGGCAACCAGGTGCCCGACAAGAACGGCGACGAGGCCGACGGCTGGGACGAGACCCTCTGCCCCGCCGATACCAGCCCCTTCAACCACGACCGGCAGATCACCGACGACACCATCGACACGCTGGTGCGGCTCCTGCAGGGGCGCCGCGTCGTCTTGGTCTTCGACTGCTGCCACAGCGGCACCGACGCCGGATCGAAGAACCTCGGCGAGTCCTTCCTCGACCCCTCGGGTCTGGGGGGGCTGGGGGGCGTGGTCATCGTCTCCGCCTCCGCCTCCTCGCAGACCGCCTGGGCCATGCTGGTGGACGGCAAGCCCCACGGGGGGCTCACCTACTCCCTCCAGGAGGCGTTCCGCGGCGCCGAGCCCACCGTCCGGGAGATGCAGGCCCGGATGGCGGAGCGGATCGCCCGCTACCACGCCAGCGGCCGCCTCGGGGGGGCGCAGGAAGTGGTGGTGCAGGCCCTGCCGGAAACCCTCCTCGACCTCCCCCTCTTCGGCACCGGCAAGCCGGCCCGCCCGGCTCCGGCCTCATTCCGCGGGGGCCGCCTCGCCCTTGAGGCCGCCCCCCCCGGCCCCCCGGCCCGCCTCGGCGACCGGGCCGCCTACCGCGTCACCGGAGACCGGGCCGGGCGCCTGTATCTCCTCAGCTTCAAGCCCAACAACACGGTGGCCTGCCTCTTCCCCAACGCTTTTGACGCGGACAATAGCGTCCCGGCCGGGGCCCTGATTCTCCCCCGCGGGGAGGGCTACGCCTTCCAGGCGGTCAAGCCCGCGGGGCCCGAGCTGGTCGCGGCGGTCCTCTCTCCGGAACCCCTGGAGATCTGCGGCAAGGCCGTCGCCTCGTGGGCCGACGTGCTGTGGCGGCTCCGTTCCAGGGCGCTCGTGGACGCCCTCGGCAAACTCCCCGGCATAGCCCTGGACCAGGCGCTCGTCAAGACGGCCGCCTCCGGCGCCGACAGCCCCGCCGATGTGGCCGTCCTGCGGGTGGACACGGCGCCGTAGGGGGAAACCGTAAGTCGTAGATTGCAGATCGCCTCTCCCCTCCCAACAATTCAAGGAAAGGGTTTTCCGCGCACTGCGTTTTCTTGTTCGGCGAGCTGCGCACTGATGGGCGGCAGGGCTGGCTATACCCCCCGCCGGACCCTGGCCTGGAACTCGCGCAGGGACTCCTCGATGACGGGGACGGCCCCGTCCACGGTAGAGACGATGCGCGGCAGCTGCAAGTCGGCGGCGGCGGCGAATTTGGGAACCATAGCGCCCTCCATCCAGCCGATCAGCCCCCGGTACTCATCCCCCACGAGGATGAGGGGGCGGTGGGTCAATTTCTTCACCTGCAACAGCTGCCAGATGGTGACGATCTCCAGCAGGGTGCCGATCCCCCCGGGCATGGCCACGAAGGCGGAGGAGAGGAAGACAAAATGGTGGAGGCGGGAAAAGAAATTGTAGTGGAGGGTGGATTCGTCCAGGAAGGGGTTCTTTCCCTCCACCTTGGGGAGGTCGATCGGAAGGCCGAACGACTTCACCACCCCCCGGGTGTTGCCTTCGCGCGCCCCCAGGTTGGCGGCCTCCATCAGCCCCGGCCCGCCGCCGGTGACGATGTCGCAGCCCATCTCCGCCAGCCGCTTCGCCAGCCGCCGCACGTCCTCGTAGGTGGCGTCCCCTGGCCGCACGCGGCTGCTCCCGAAGATGGAGACCCGGAAGAAATCCTGCCCGGTGGGGACCAACTTTTCCAAACTGTGGATGACGTCCCACAACTTGACGAGCGAGCTTTCGACGATGTCCTCGGGGTGCATGAACCCTCCTGGTGGCGTCGCTGACCTATAATTATACCCATGAAGCCCGTTCTGCGCGTGATCGAAAACGCCTCCGGCCCGGCCGCGGACGACCTGGCCCGGGAGGAACGCCTCCTGGCGGAGGCGGCCGCTGGCCCCCTCCTCTTCCTCTATTCCTGGCCCTCCCCGGTTCTGGTGTTGGGGCACGGCCAGCGGGACGACGGGCCCGACCTGTCCGTCGCACGCGAGCTCGGCATCGCCGTGGAGCGGCGCGCCACCGGGGGGACAGGGGTGTATCACCACGACGACCTGGCGGCCGCCCTCGCCCTCCCGACGGGGCACCCTTGGGCCGCGGGCATCTCATCTCTGTACGATCGCTTCACCGCCATCCTGGCCGCCGCCCTCGGCGACTTGGGCGTCGCCACCACCCGCCCCCCGGCCCGGGCGGCCGCGACGCGACCCCGCCCCGCCCTCTGTTTCGCCGACCACGCCGCCGAGACCCTCCTGTTGGACGGACGCAAGGCCGTGGGATGCTCCCAGGCCCGGCGCCGGGAGGCCGTGCTGATCCACGCCTTCCTCCTCTTCAATCGGGAAACGGCGGCCACGGCCCGACTGTTCCGGATGACGGAGGCCGAGGTGTCCGCCCTCGTCGCCCCGCTCCCCCTGACACGGGAGTCCCGCCCCCTGCTCCGGAGGGTCCTGACGGACCGGTTCGCGGGGGCGCTGGGGCTGGAGGTCCTGCCCGTCCCCCTCTCGTAAGAGCCGTTCCGCGTTCAGCACAATGATCTGGAGGCCGCTGTTGCGTGGGACGCCGACCGCTGAACGCCCTCCGGGTCCTGTGAAATATCCCCCCTCTCCCCTCGGTTTAAGGTATGCACATAAAACAATGGAGAATGAGCCATGCCGCGAACGACCATCTATAGCGCGAAAACCGAAAAATTGGAGATCCTCGCCCCCGACGGAAGCGTGGACAAGGAGCTCCTCCCGCCGCTGACGAAGGAGGAGGTCCTGGGGCTCTACCGGGACATGCTCACCATCCGCGCCTTCGACGACAAAGCGCTCAAGCTTCAGCGACAGGGGCGCATGGGGACCTGGGCCTCCACCCTCGGCCAGGAGGCCGCCCAGGCCGCCCTGGCCCGCAACCTGACGCGCGAGGACTGGCTGGCCCCCACCTTCCGGGAGAGCGGGCTCATGCTCCTGTTCGGCGTCCCCGCGGTCAACCAATATGCTTTCTGGAAGGGCGACGAGGCCGGAGCCCTGTATCCCGACGGCGTGAACTGTCTCCCCCCCTCGGTCCCCATCGCCAGCCAGTTCCTCCACGCGGTCGGCATCGGGATGGCCCTCAAGAAGAAGGGCGCCCAAGGGGTGGCGGTGGGCTTCGGCGGCGACGGCTCCACCTCCGAGGGCGATTTCCACGAGGCCCTCAATTTCGCCGGCGTCTTCGGGGCCCGCACCCTCTTCTACGTGCAGAACAACCAGTGGGCCATCTCGGTCCCCTTCAAACGGCAGACCGCCGCCGAGAGCGTGGCCCAGAAGGCCCACGCCTACGGGATCCCGGGGATCCAGGTGGACGGCAACGATATCTTTGCCGTCCATGTCGCCACCCAGGGGGCTCTGGACCACATCCGCGCGGGGAAGGGGGCCTACCTGGTGGAGGCGCTCACCTACCGGATGCAGAACCACACCACCGCCGACGATCACACCCGCTACCGCACCCCCGAGGAGACGGCGTTCTGGAGCGAGCGCGAGCCGGTGCGCCGGACGCGCCTCTATCTGGAGAAAAAGAAGTGGTGGGACGAGCGGAAGGAGGCGGCCCTCCAGGAGGAGCTGGCCGCCCTGGTCGAGGGGTGGGTCGCGGAACTGGAAGCGCGCCCCGCCCCAAAGCCGGAGAGCATGGTGGCCTACATGTATCAGGAGATGCCATGGCACCTCAAGGAGCAATACGAGTTCCTGAAGGCGGAGGCGAGGGGATGAGCGCGGCCCGTCAGGAAGAGACCAAGAAGCTGACCCTGGTGCAGGCCGTCCAAGACGCCCTGCGCACCGAGATGGAGCTCGACGAGCGCGTCCTCGTGATGGGCGAGGATGTCGGCCGCGACGGCGGCGTCTTCCGCGCCACCGAGGGGTTGTTGGACCAGTTCGGCCCCGAGCGCGTCATCGACACCCCCCTGGCCGAAAGCGGCATCGTGGGGACCGCCCTCGGCCTGGCCGTGGCAGGGTTTCGGCCGGTGGCGGAGATCCAGTTCATGGGGTTCATCTACCCCGCCGTCAACCAGCTCTTCGCCCACGTGGCGCGGTTCCGCAACCGCTCCCGCGGGCGCTACCCCCTCCCCATGGTGGTCCGCATGCCCTACGGCGGCGGCATCCATCCCCCCGAGCACCACTCTGAAAGCTACGAGGCCCTCCTGCTCAACACTCCGGGGCTGAAGGTGGTGGTCCCCTCCACCCCCGTTGACGCCAAGGGGCTCCTCATCCAGGCCATCCGCGAGGAGGACCCGGTCATCTTCCTCGAGCCCAAGCGCATCTATCGCGCCTTCCGCGAGGAGGTCCCGTCCGGCGCCTACACCCTCCCCCTGGGGCAGCTGCGCGTCGCCCGCGAGGGGAGCGACGTCACCCTCATCGCCTGGGGCGCCATGAGCCGCGTCACCCTGGAGGCGGCCGAGTTTCTGGCCGCCGAGGGGGTCTCCGCCGAGGTGCTGGATCTGCGCACCCTCAACCCGCTCGACCTCGACGGCCTCCTGGCCAGCGTCCGCAAGACGGGGCGGGCGGTGGTGGTCCACGAGGCGCCGCGCAACACCGGTTTCGGCGCCGAGATTTCCACGCTGATCCACGAGCGTCTGCCGCTGGAGCTCCTGGCCCCGGTGGCCCGGGTGACGGGGTTCGACTGCGTCTTCCCCTACCCGATGATCGAGGACTACTACCTGCCCAACCGCGACCGGGTCATCGCCGCGGTGCGGAAGACCCTGGAGTTCTGAGGAGGCCGCCATGGCGTTCGAGTTCAAGTTCCCCGACGTGGGGGAAGGGATCCACGAGGGGCGCATCGTCGAGTGGCTCGTGAAGGAAGGCGACACGGTCAAGGTGGACGCCCCCCTCCTGAAAGTGGAAACCGACAAAGCCGTGGTGGACCTCCCCTCTCCCCGGGCCGGCACGATCCTGAAGCTCCACGTTCCCGCGGACGCCGTCATCCATGTCGGGCAGGTCATCGTGACCATTGGTGAAGCAGGCGAACAGATCACAGACAACAGGCAACAGGCGGAAGGCTTAGGGCTGAAGGCTGAAGAAAAGCACCAGCCGGGAGCTAGAAGCGGTCCCGAACTCCGAACTCCGAACTCCGAGCTTAGAACCGCTCCCTCCCGACCCCTCGCCACCCCTCGCACCCGCGCCCTGGCCCGCAAGCTCGGCGTCGACCTCGCGGCCGTGCAGGGAACCGGCAAGCATGGGCGCATCACGGACGAGGATGTGCAAGCCGCCGCCGGCGGCCGCAGGTCGGAGTTCGGCGTTCAGAGTTCGGAGAAAATGCAGAAACCCGCGGGGGGAGCGGCGAGGTCAGAGATTAGAGTTCATAGTTCAGAGAAAGCGCAACAGATCAAAAAAGCGCCTTTCTCTCTGCTCTCAACGCTCAACTCCCAACTCTCCACCGCCGAAGGCACGGAACGGGTGCCGGCATCGTATCTCCGTAAAAAGATCGCCGAGCACATGCTGGCCTCCAAGCGCACCTCCGCCCACGTCACCCACGTGGACGAGGCCGATGTGACGGCGCTGTTCGCCCTCTACCGGGAAGCCAAGGAGGAATACAGGGCCAAGCACGGCTTCAACCTCACCGTCCTCCCCTTCTTCATGAAGGCCCTGGTGGCCGCTCTGCGGGAGCACCCGATCTTCAACGCGGCCTACGACGAGGCCGCCGGCGAGATCGTCCATCACCGGCATGTCCACATCGGCCTGGCCGCCGACACCCCCGAGGGGCTCGTCGTCCCGGTGGTCAAGCACGCCCAGGCCAAGAGCATCCTGGCCCTGGGGGCCGAGGTGGCGGAGCTGGCCGCCAAGGCCCGCGAGCGCCGCCTGGCCCTCGACGAGATGAAAGGGGCCACCATCACCATCACCAACATCGGCCCCCTGGGGGGCCTCTTCGCCACGCCCATCCTCAACCAGCCCAACCTGGCCATCCTGGCCCTCGGGGAGATCCAGGACCGTCCCGTCGTGGTGGACGGGGCCGTCGCCGTCCGGAAGATGATCTACCTCTCGCTGACCTTCGACCACCGCATCATCGACGGGGCGGAGGCCGCGCGGTTCGTGCGCGACCTGGCCCGGATCCTCGCCAAGCCGGGACTCCTCCTGGCGGGAGCGTAGGCCGTGGTCGTCGGGACGGTCGCCAAGGGCTGCCAGGTCGTCGTCATCGGGGCGGGCCCCGGGGGCTACCTGGCCGCCATCCGCCTGGCCCAGCTGGGGAAGGACGTCATCCTCGTGGAGCGGAACGCCGCCCTCGGGGGCATCTGCCTCAACGAAGGGTGCATCCCCTCGAAGGCCCTCCTCCACGCTTCCGACTTCTACCGCGAGGCCCAGCACGCCAAGGTCTTCGGCATCGACATCCCCCAGGTGGGGCTGAACATGCCGCGGCTGATCGAATGGAAGGACGGCGTGGTCAAGCGCCTCACCGACGGCATCCGGTTCCTCATGGACAAGAACAAGGTGGAGGTGGTGCGCGGGACCGCGCGCTTCCTCACCGATCGCCGGATCGAGGTGACGGGCGAGGGGACGATGGGGGTCATCGACTTCGAGGCTGCCGTCATCGCCACGGGCTCCTCCATCCGTCGGCTCCCCACCGTCCCCTACGATGGAAAGACCGTCATCGGCTCCTCCGAGGCGCTCCAGCTGAAGGAGGTCCCGAAGCGGATGATCGTCCTCGGGGGCGGCTACATCGGCCTCGAGATGGCCAGCGTCTACGCCAAGCTGGGGAGCGCCGTGGAGATCATCGACCCCCTCCCCGCCCTCGTCCCGCTGATGGAGCGTGAGGTGGGCGAGGCGCTGATGCTCCGGCTCAAGACCCTCGGCGTGAAGTTCCACCTCAACGCCGCCGCCATCGGCTTCAAAGCCGGGAGCCCCGCCGTCGTCACCGTCCAGGACCAAGCCACGAAGGCCGCGACCGACCTGGAGGCCGAGATCGTCCTGGTCAGCGTGGGACGCGTCCCCAACTCCGCCGGCCTGGGGCTGGAGACCATCGGCGTGAAGGTGGACGACAAGGGCTTCATCGCGGCCAACAACCAGATGGAGACCAGCGTCCCCGGCATCTACGCCATCGGCGACGTCATCGGCAACCCCATGCTGGCCCACAAAGCCTACCGCGAAGCCAAGGTGGCCGCCGAGGTGATCGCCGGGAAGCCCGAGGCCTTCGACAACCTGGTCATCCCCGCCGCCATCTACACCGACCCCGAGGTGGCCTGGGCGGGCGTCACCGAGAAGGAGGCGAACGACCGGGGGATCGCAGTGATCACCGGCACCTTCCCCTTCCGGGTCTCGGGCCGCGCCCTCACCCTCAACGCCCCCGACGGGTTCGTCAAGACTATCGCCGACGCCAAGACCCAGGAACTGCTCGGCGTGGTGATGGTGGGGCACGGCGTCTCGGAGCTCATCGCCGAGGCCGCCCTGGCCATCGAGGCGCGCCTCTACCTCGACGACCTCAAGAGGGTCATCCACCCCCACCCCACCATGTCCGAGGCCATTCTGGAATCCGTGGACGCGGCGCTGGGCGAGGCGGTCCACATGGTGCCGATAAGACGGGGATAGCCGCCCGTTTCAAGTTCCAGGTTTCAAGTTTCAAGTTAGCCGGCTATCACTACCTCATGGAACCACCAGGACCAATCGGTCTGTATCGGTGGCCGATTGCCCTTTGGCGTTCTTGCCGTCCACGCGCAGGAGCAGGGTATTGCGGCCCGACTGGAGGGTCAGTTTCTCCACTTCGGGCAACCCCGCGATAGGCTGGTGTCCAGCGGCGTGTTATTTTACGAGCCGATCGGCGCATACTTTTACGAGG
>CAZRVT010000086.1:0-9658 GCA_964603505.1 uncultured Holophagales bacterium
GCCCCATGTAGCCAATGCTGTACACGTGGATCCAGAACCCCACGAAGGTGACGAAGAACAGCATGAGGATCGAAAGGGCGTCGGTCTGGAGCGAAAAGGGGACGGTGATCCCCCCCACGCTCAGGACCGTGTAGTAGTCGAAGGCGGCGGGCTGGGGGGCCAGGAAATAGCTTCCGCACACCCACAGCGCCAGGCAGGCGGAGAGTCCCACGCTCCCCACGGCGACGGCGGTGACGCCGGCCCTGGGGAGGCGGCGGCCGAAGAAGACGTTCGCGAGGAAGCCGGCCAGGGGGGCGAGGAGGATGACGAGGAGGGCGGCCTTCATCCTACCACCTCAGGATGCGCAGGTCGTCCACGTTCTGCGTCTTAAACCGCCGGAACAGGACGATGAAGATGGCCAGCCCCACCCCGGCCTCCGCGGCGGCGATGGCGATGGTGAAGATCACCGCGATCTGTCCGTCAAGCGAGCCGGTGGCGTGGGAGAAGGCGACGAAGGTGAGGTTGGCGGCGTTGAGCATCAGCTCGATGCCCAGGAAGATGAGGATGGCGCTCCGGCGCAGCATCACCGTGGCCAGCCCCAGGGCGAACAGCAGGAGGGCGAGGAGCAGGGAGGGATACATCATTTCCACTCCCTCCGGGCCAGGACGAACGCCCCCACGGCGGCGGCGAGCAGCAGCAGCGTCACCGCCTCGAAGGGGAGGAGGTAGCGGGTAAAGAGGAGCCGCCCCAGGTCCTCGACCCCCGGCCGGACCAGGCGGCCGGCCGGGGGGAGCTCCTTCAGGAGGAGGGTCCCGGCGCCGACGACGAAAAAGAGGAGCATGTTGACGAACAGGAGGATCCCCAGCCCCTTCTGGACGGGGTGGCGCTCGGCCTCCCGCGCCTCGCCCCGCAGATCCAGGAGCATGATGACGAAGAGGAAGAGGACCAAGGTGGCCCCGGCGTAGACGATGAGCTGGACCATGGCCAGGAAGGTGGCCCCCAGGAGGTAGAAGATGACGCTGAGGCAGCCGATGACCCCCAACAGCGACAGCGCCGCGTAGAGGGGGTGGCGCAGGGCCGCCACGAGGACCCCGAAGAGGAGGGCCAGGGCGGCGAAGGCGATAAGGAGGGCGGTCGTCACGCTATTGCACCCCCGGCCGGACCACGAGCACCGTGATCAGGAAATTGAGGAAGGCCAGGGGGAGGAGGACCGTCCACCCCAGCCGCATCAGCTGGTCGTACCGGTAGCGCGGCAGGGTCCAGCGGATCCAGACGAAGAGCCAGAGGAAGAAGGCGGTCTTGGCGGCGAAGACGCCGAAGGAGATCAGGGCGCCGAGGTTGCCGGCCGGCGCGTAGCCGGGGAGGTGCCATCCGCCGAAGTAGAGGAGCGTGATCAGGGCAGAGGCGCCGATCATATGGGCGTATTCGCCCAGGTAGAAGAGGGCGAACTTCATGGCGCTGTATTCGGTGTGGTAGCCGGCCACCAGCTCCGCCTCGGCCTCGGGGAGGTCGAAGGGGACGCGGTTGCACTCGGCCAGTGCCGTCACGCAAAAGACGAAGCACCCGATGGCCTGGGACAGGGCGAACCACCGCGGGACGAACCCCAGCCAGGTCCCCGCCTGGGCGTTCACGATGGCGGTGAAGTCGAGCGACTGCGCCGAATAGACCACCGCAAAGAGGGCCAGGGCCATCGCGATCTCGTAGGAGACCAGCTGGGCCGAGGCGCGAAGGCCGCCGATGAGGGGGTATTTGGATCCGGAGGCCCAGCCGGCCAGGAAGATGCCGTAGACCGAGAGCCCCGAGAGGGCGAGGACATAAAGGACCCCCATGGAGGAGGGGGCGATGACGGCCTCGATAGTGAGGCCGAAGAGGGTGAACGGCGTCCCCATGGGGAGGACGGCGAAGACGGCCACCGCCGGAACGAAGGTGAGCAGGGGGGCCAGGAGGTAAATCCACCGGTCGGCCTGCGCCGGGATGACCTCCTCCTTGAACAGGAACTTGAGGCCGTCGGCCACCGGCTGAAGGAGCCCGAAGGGACCCACGCGGTTGGGCCCGGGGCGGTCCTGGATGAGGCCGGCGCCGCGCCGTTCCACCCACGACATCAGGGCCACCACGCCGAGGACGCCGCCGATGACGGCGCCGATCTTGGCCACGGTGACGACGAGCGCCAGGAGGAGGGGGCTCATGCGTTCACCGTGAAGGGGCAGTCCGCCCAGCCGCGGCCGCCGGCGAGGGGGAGGGCCCGGAAGGCCTCCTCCGGGGAGGCGAAGGGGGCGGGGCGGCCCGCGAGCGCGGCGTACTCGAGCAGGTAGTCCGCCACCGGCCGGGCGAGTCCGAAGGGCTTGTACACCGCCGGGGCGCGCTGGACGAGGCCGTGCTCGCTGAGGTATGTCCCCTCCTTCTCGGGGAAAAGGGCCCCCGGCAGGATGCCTTCGGCCCTCGGGTTCAGCGGGGTGTCGAAGCGGGTGTCGAGGAAAAGCTTCTGGCAGTCCACGGCCGGGAGGTCCACGAGGGGGTGGTGGAGGAGCAGGGCCGCCTCCAGCTTCTCCCCCCGGTACTCCGGGATGCCGAGGGCCCTCGCCCCGGCCGCGTTGGGCGCCAGGGCCTTCGCGGCGATCCAGCCGGTTCTGGATTTGATCTTCACCTCGCCGCCCCGGGTGGGAAGGACGAAGGTGCGGGGGAACAGGGTCTTGAGCAGGTGCAGTTCCTCGAGGGTGTTGAAGGGGGAGGCCAGGGCGGTGAGGGCCTCCGCGTGGGCGGCCAGGGCGCCGAGGACCTCGGCCCAGGAGGCCTCCTCGCCCCGCAGGCGGGGCTCGAAAACCGTCGCGCCGTTCATCCAGTCGAAGGCGAAGCGGCCGAAATCGCACAGCCAGAAGTCGTTCACCGCGGGGTTGCGGCGGGGGAGGAACCGCTTCACCACGCCGGAGCGGTGCTCCAGGCGGATGGAGCAACCGTTGCCGCAGTGGGGGCAGATCGTGTCGGCCCCCTCCAGGTTCCACACGCGCTCTTGGAAGCGGAAGTCGCGGACGGTGAGGGCCCCCACGGGGCAGAGGTCGGCCGTGCAGGCCGACCAGGGGTTGTCGAGGGCGCGGCCGGGGAAGACGTCGATGAGCATCTTGTGCCCGCGCTTGGCGAAGGTGAGCTCCCCGGTCCCGGCGACGTCGGCGCAGAAGCGGACGCAGCGGGAGCAGTGGATGCACCGGTTCTGGTTCTGGAAGACATGGGGCCCCAGGGGGCGCCGCTCCTCGTTCGGGTAGGTGCGCTTGGGCTCCTCGTAGCGGCTCTTGGGGAAGGCGTGGGCCTCGCAGAAGTCCTGCAGGTCGCACTCGCCGGCCTGGTCGCAGACGGGGCAGTCCAGGGGGTGGTTGATGAGGAGGTATTCCATCACCTGCGCCCGCACCTTCTTGACCCGGTCGGTTGCGGTGCGGACGACCATCCCCTCCGCCACGGGGGTGGAGCAGGCGGGCTGGAGCTTCCGCTGCCCCTCCACCTCGACGAGACAGATGCGGCACTGCCCCACCACCCGCAGGCCGGGGTGGTAGCAGAAGACGGGGATGGCGATCCCCACCGAGGCCGCGGCCTCGACGAGGTTGATCCCGGCGGGGGCGTCGAGGGTGACGCCGTCTATCGTGACCTTCGGCATGACCCGTCCTTGAGGTGGGCGGCGAACTCGTCGCCGAACTTGTCCAGAAAGCCGAGGAGCGCCATGGCGCAGCCGTCGGAGAGGACGCAGATGGTGGTTCCCATCATCCCCTCGCAGACGTCGCGCATGAGATCCAGGTCCCCCTCGCGCCCCCGGCCGTCGAGCAGGCGCCGGAGGATCTGTTCCAGCCAGTGGGTCCCCTCGCGGCACGGGGAGCACTGCCCGCACGATTCGTGGGCGAAGAACTTCGTGATGCGGTGGGCGGTGCGGAGGAGGCAGCGGGTGTCGTTGATGACGATGACGGCCCCCGACCCCAGCATGGAGTTGGCCTTGGCCAGGGTGTCGAAGTCCATCGCGATCCGGAAGTCCTTCTCGTCGAGGACCGGGGCGGAGACGCCGCCGGGGATGACGGCCTTCGGTGTGCCGTCCCAGCCGCCGCAGTGCTTCTCGATCAATTCATTGAGCGGGATGCCGAGGGGCGCTTCGTAGACGCCCGGCTTCCGGACGTCGCCGGAGACGCAGAAGAGCTTGAACCCGGCGTTCTTGGGGTTGGAGCCGATGCCGGAGAACCACGCCGCGCCCCGCTCCAGGATGTGGGGGAGGGTGGCGAGCGTCTCGACGTTGTTGACCACGGTGGGGCAGCGGAAGGCCCCCTCGACGGCCGGGAAGGGGGGCCTCAGGCGCGGGTGGCCCCGCTTCCCCTCCAGCGACTCGATGAGCCCCGTCTCCTCGCCGCAGATGTAGGCGCCGGCGCCGGCGGTGACCTCGATGTCGATGGCGTAGTCGGCGCCCAGGCACCGTTTCCCGAGCACGCCGGCGGCCCGGGCCTCGGCGATGGCCCGGTTCACGGTGTTGATGCCGTCCACGAACTCGCCGCGGATGTAGATGAAGGCCTGGTGGGCCCCCACGGCCTTGGCCGCGATGGCGATCCCCTCGATGAGCATGTGCGGCTCGTTTTCCAGGAGGACCTTGTCCTTGAAGGTGCCCGGCTCCCCCTCGTCCCCGTTGACGACGACGTAGGAGGGCTTGCCCGTGTTCTGGGGGACGAACCCCCACTTCATCCCGGTGGGGAACCCCGCGCCGCCGCGTCCGCGCAGGCCGGAGGCCTTGACTTCCTCGATGATCTGCGGCCCGGTCATCGCCAGGGCCTTCTTCAGCCCCTTCCAGCCCCAGTTGCGCTCGTAGGCCCCGATCGTGTGGCTGTCGGGCTCGGCGACGCAGCGGGTGAGGACGGGCTCGAAGGTCATTTCTTCAGCAGCGCCTCGACCTGCTTCTGATCGACCGGGCCGACATAGTCGTCGTTGACCATGAGCAGGGGCGCCCGATCGCAGGCCCCCAGACATTCCGCCTCCTCCAGGGAGAACTTGCCGTCGGGGGTGGTCTGGCCGGCCTGGATGCCGAGGGTGCGTTCGCAGTAGTGAAGGAGCTCGTCGGCCCCCTTGATCTGGCAGGAGACGTTGGTGCACACCCGGATGTGGGTGCGCCCCGGGGCGTGGGCGTGGTACATGGTGTAGAACGAGGCGGTGCCGCGGGCGTCGGCCGGGGAGCATCCCACCGTTTCCGCGCAGAGGGCCACCGCGTCGTCGGACACGTGTCCCCAGAGGCGTTGGGCCAGGTGCAGCAGCGGCAGCAGCGCCGCCCGCTTCTGCGGATAGGCGGCCAGGAGGCGATCGACCTCGGCCTTGGCGTCGGCGGGCCAGGTCAGCGATCCCACTGGAAGGCGCCTTCCTTCAGAAGATAGAGATACGTGACGATGATCATCAGGAAGAAAACGGCCACCGAGGCGACCATGAACCCCTCGGCCTGTCCGCGGATGACGGCGAACGGATAGAGGAAGACCATCTCGACGTCGAAGAGGATGAACATCAGCCCCACGATGAAGTACTTGATCGACAGCCGCTTGCGCGAGGCGTCCAGAAGCGGCATGCCGCTCTCGTAGGGGGACAGTTTGGCGGGGTTGGCCTTGTGGCGCCCGAAGAGGTGGGAGGAGACGATCATCGCGATTCCCATCGCGATCGAAATCGCGATCATCAGTCCCGCCGCCAGGGCGCCGATTGTGATGTCGTTCACGGGTTCGTATGCTACACGAGAACCCCTTGTGAAGTCAATAGCGCCCTGCTTCACAAGGGGGTGGGGGGATCAAGCCCTGCAGAGTCGGCGCCACTTCGATCCCCGGCATCGAGGCGCTCGGGCGCACCGCGCGTCATCGTTCCCGCCGCAATAGCGTGAGGGCGATCGCGGATAAGCGCTGCCCTGGGGTGAAAGGGGTATCCAGCGAATGGCTTCCGCCTGTCGGGACAGGGAGCCGCCCTTCTCCGCCTTCGGGAATGGCCTGTCGGTCGGCAACCGGCGGCGGGAGCGGCGTTATGGTAAAATAAATTGCTATCCGTTAGGGGCGGCCTGCACCAGGCCTGAGAATGACCCTTCGAACCTGATCCGGGTAATGCCGGCGTAGGGAAACGGAGACAGCCTTCAGCCCGTCATGCCCCCCTGCGGAAGCGAAATCCATCATGCCAGGAGGTCCTATGACCCGGTTCGCTTCCATCTCCGAGAAAACCATCACCAGCGCCATGACGCGCGCTTTCCTGGAGGATCTGCAGGAATACGCCGACAGCGACGTCATCATCATCGGCGGCGGGCCGAGCGGCCTGCGGGCGGCCATCGAAACCGCTCGAGCGGGCCTGAAGACGCTCATCGTCGAGCGCAACAACTACCTCGGCGGTGGGTTCTGGATCGGGGGCTACCTGATGAACAAGCTCACCTTCCGCGCCCCGGCGCAGGAGGAGCTGGAAACCCTGGGGATCCCCTACCGAGAGGCGGCTCCGGGCCTGTTCCTTACGGATGGGCCTGCCGCCTGCTCCAAACTGATCGCCGCCGCCTGCGACGCGGGAGCGCACATTCTCAACATGACCCAGTTGGACGATGTGGTCCTGCGCGGCGGGCGGGTGGAGGGCGCGGTGCTGAACTGGAGCCCGGTATCCCAGCTGCCCAGGCAGATCTCCTGCGTGGACCCCGTGGCGTTTGAAGGCCGCCTTCTGCTGGATGCCACCGGGCACGAGGCTTTGGCCGTGCGGGCCCTTGAACGGCGCGGGCTGATGAAGGTCCCCGGCGAGGGGGCGATGCATGTCGAAGCGTCGGAAGATGCCGTCGTGGAGCGCACCGGGGAGGTGTTTCCCGGCCTCATGGTTTCCGGAATGGCCGTAGCGGCGGTCCACGGCCTCCCGCGCATGGGCCCCACCTTCGGCGGGATGCTGCTCTCCGGCCGCAAGGCGGGAAAACTGGCCGTGCGGATGCTCGGCCGCGATCGGGAAACCCAGGTGGCTGCCGGATAACCACCGATCTCCGTGACCACGGGCCGGGTCCGAGCCCCGGCCTTTTTCTTCCTTGGCTGTGCGCCGACACGGCATGGAAGCGCCGTCCCAGCGGTTCGGCGGCCCGACAGGAATGGCGCCAAGTCCAAAAGCTCACTACAATTAGGGTCTATGATTAAGCGCCGCGCGCTGGTCGGCCTGAGCGGGGGGGTGGATTCCTCCGTGGCCGCGGCCCTCCTCCTGGAGCGAGGCTGGACCGTGACGGGGGTGACGATGACGCTGTGGGACGGTCCCCCCGCCCCCGGGGGGGGGCACGCCCGGGGGGCGTGCTACGGGCCCGGCGAGGCGGAGGATGTCGCCGCCGCATCGGCCGTGGCGGGAGCCCTCGGCATCCCCTTCCGCACCATCCCCCTGGCCGAGGCCTATCGCCGCGGGGTGCTGGACCATGTCCGGGACGAGTATCGGGCCGGTCGGACCCCCAACCCCTGCGTCCGGTGCAATGCTCTGGTCAAGTTCGGACTGCTGGTGGAATCGGCCCGCCGGGAGGGGGTGGCCTTCGACGCCTTCGCCACGGGGCACTACGCCCGGGTGGAGCGCGATCCAACCTCGGGGCGGTTCCTGCTGAAGAAGGGGCTGGACCCCGCCAAGGACCAGTCGTATTTCCTCTACCGCCTCTCCCAGGACCAGCTGGCCGCTGTGGTCTTCCCCCTGGGGGACTGGACCAAGGAACGGGTGCGGGAGAAGGCCCGGGCCCTGGGGCTCCCTGTGGCGGAGCGCCCCGAGAGCCAGGACTTCCTCGAGGAGGGCGCGGCCGATCTGAGGGTGGGCGACGCGGGGCCCGGCCCCGTCATGGACCGGTCGGGCAAGGTCCTGGGGGAGCACGCCGGGATCGCTCGTTACACCGTGGGCCAGCGGAAGGGGCTGGGGATCGCCGCCCCCGAGCCCCTCTATGTCCTCGCCCTCGACGCCGCCCGCAACGCCGTCGTCGTCGGGCCCCGATCGGCCCTGGGCGCCGGCGGCCTGATCGCCGACGACCTGAACTGGGTGGCAGTGCCGGGCCTGACGGGGCCCCGCCGGGCCGCCTGCCGCATCCGGTACCGCCACCGGGAGGCCCCGGCCCTCCTGACGCCCGCGGGGGACGCGGTTCTGGTACAATTCGAGGAGCCCCAGCCGGCGGTCACCCCCGGGCAGTCGGCCGTCTTCTACGACGGCGACGCCGTCCTCGGGGGCGGCGTCGTCCGGGAGAGCCGGCCGGCGGGCGAGGAGTGTAGATGAACCCAGGGATCGTGGAAGCCATCCGGGAGTGGAAAGAGCGGCGGCGCGCCGTCATCCTGGCCCACAATTACCAGCGCCCGGAAGTGCAGGACATCGGCGACTTCGTGGGCGACTCCCTGGAGCTCTCCCGCAAGGCCGCCGAGACGGAGGCGGAGGTGATCGTCTTCTGCGGCGTCCACTTCATGGCCGAGACCGCCTCCATCCTCAGCCCCGGCAAGACCGTCCTCCTCCCCGACCCGAAGGCGGGCTGCCCCATGGCCGACATGATCACGGCCGAGGCCCTGCGGAAGAAGAAGGAGGAGCATCCCGGCGTTCCGGTGGTGTGCTACGTCAATTCCAGCGCCGCCGTAAAGGCCCTCTCCGACATCTGCTGCACCTCCTCCAACGCCCTCGCGGTGGTGGAATCGCTCCCCGGGGACGCGGTGCTCTTCGTTCCGGACTACAACCTGGGGCACTGGGTCTCCACCCGGACGGCCAAGCGGGTCATCCTCTGGGACGGCTTCTGTCCCACTCATGTGTGGATCAAGCCCGCCGACGTCGCGCGCCGGCGGGCCGAGCATCCGGCGGCGGTCGTGATGGTGCACCCGGAGTGCAGTCCCGACGTCGTCGAGGCGGCCGACGAGGTCCTCTCCACGGGACAGATGCTGAAGGCGGCCCGCGCCTCCGCCGCTCGGGAGTTCATTATCGGAACCGAGATGGGGATCCTCCACCGCCTCGAAAAGGAGAACCCCGGCAAGACCTTCCTCCACCTGTCCGGCCACGCCGTCTGCCCGAACATGAAGAAGATCACCCTGGAGAAGGTGCTGGAATCCCTCCGGACGATGAAGCCGGAAGTGAGAGTGGACGAGCCCGAGGCCTCCGCGGCCCGCCGGGCCCTGGACCGGATGCTGGCGGTGAAGTGACCCCATGGACGACCGCCGACCGTGCCTGGTGCTGGTGACGACGGCCGACCACAACGAGGCCGAGCGGATCGCCGCGGCCCTGGTGCAATGGAGGATGGCCGCCTGCGTTTCCATCCTCCCCGGCGTCGAATCGCGCTTCTGGTGGGAGGGGAAGATCGACACCGCCACGGAGGTCCTGCTCCTGATCAAGACGACGATGGACCGCTTCCCCGACGTGGAGGCGGCGGTCAAGGAGTACCACTCCTACAAGGTGCCGGAAATCGTCGCCCTCCCCATCGAGGCCGGCCATGGGCCCTATCTGCAGTGGCTGGCCGAGGCCGTCCATCCCGGCGAGGACTGAAGGGCCCCTGCCGTGGGCCCGGACCTCGGTCTCAACCTCGGCTACGGCGGCACCCCCCTGCCCGGCTGGGTCAACCTCGATTCCGTCCCCTATCCGGGGGTGGACCGCGTCCTGGACTTGAAGAGGGGCATCCCCTGCACGGGGGCGGCGTTCATCCCAGATAATGCAGTTGGGCTCAAGGGTCGCCCTGTTGAGTAGAGGTAAGTTC
>CAZRVT010000087.1:0-9543 GCA_964603505.1 uncultured Holophagales bacterium
GCCTCGTAAAAGTATGCGCCGATCGGCTCGTAAAATAACACGCCGCTGGACAGCCTCGGGCCATCTGGGTCGTTGGGCTTCGCCCTTCGCGTGCTCACGTACATTAAGTACGCTGCGCTGCTCAGGGCTCGCCCGCCTACCATCCGGCCCAATGGAGCGCCGCCGGACCGCTACGCGGCCCCTTTCCCCCTCCTCGCGGTCCGAAGGTCAAGAAGTCTTGGTGGGGAGTACTATGATTCCGCTTTATGCTCTTTCTGAGTTCTTAAAATCTTAGGAATCGGCCAGGAGAAACCGATAATCGCAAGGATCCCTGTTGCTGCAAAGAACAGAGAATTCCTTTGGAAGGCCTCCAACAATAGTAAGATCCCATATATGATGCCTCCAACGAACAGCAGGAGCAGAGTGTCGTACAGAAAATACATCTTCTTGGCTGCTTCCGATTTAACGTGGTTCAGGCGCTTCTCAAGCCATTGCATTCCGCTTTTTAATCCCCAAACATAGAAGAAAAGGAGACAAACCGAAAGAAGCATCTTTTGCCAAAATGTTGCTTGATAGTATTTCGAAAATATCATTGTGACTGCAACCGCAGGGCTTCCGGAAATCACTCCAAAAACCAAAAACAGGCATGCCACAATCGGCAAACCTAAGATGGCGAACAAGATTCTTTTAATTATTTTCATTGTCTACTTACTTCAGTCTCTTACCTGAACTCCTGCCTCCGAACTGCTATTGGATGCCATCTACCCTTCGCCATTTACCCTTTACGCATCTACTCCGAACTCCGAACTCTCAACTCTGAACTGCTCTGATCGGGTGTAACCCGATCAGAGCTTCCCCCCGCACTCCGAGCAAAATTTCGCCCCCGGAACGACCGGCTTGCCGCAGCTCGGGCAGGCGGCGCTCATGGGCTTGCCGCACTCGGGGCAGAACTTGGCCGCGGCGGGGGCGGGCTTGCCGCAGTTTGGGCAGGCGGCGGTCCCCGCGGGGGAAACCATCGTCGCCCCGCACCCCGGGCAGAACCTGGCCCCCGCCGGGACGGCGGCATTGCACTTTGGGCATGGGGTCGTAGCGGCGGCCGCGCCGCCGCCGGCCATGGCCTGCTGGAGCATCTGCGGCATGGCCATGCCGAGGCCGACGCCCGCGCCCAGGCCCACCCCGGCGCCGGCGACGCCGCCCTCTCCGGAGGCCTTGGCGGCGTCCTGGATGGCTTGGGCGGCCTTGAACTTCATGTAGGCGTTGAGGTCGCCCACGGCGCCCATGCCGGCCCGCTCGTCCATCTTGGCCAGCACCTCGTCGGGCGGGGTGACCGAGGCGACGAGGAAGTCCACCAGTTCCACGCCGTGCTTGGAGTAGTCCGTCTGGAGGCGGGCCTTGAGGAGGGTCCCCAACTCGTCGTAGACGGCGGGGAGGTCGAAGATGGTCTTGAGGTTCTCGCCCAGGACGTCGGCCAGACGCGCCGCGATGACGTCGCGGTAGAAGTCCTCCAGCTCCTCGGTGTGGTAGAGCCCCTGGCCTCCGACGATTTCGTTGACGAAGACCTGGCTGTTCCGGACGCGCAGGGAGTAGGTGCCGAAGGCGCGCAGGCGGACGAGGGAGAGCTCCTTGTCCCGGAAGACGATGGGCTCCTTGGTCCCCCACTTGCGGTTGATGAAGGTCTTCTTGTTGACGAAGACCACGCTGGCCTGGAAGGGCGACTTTTCGAACGGCGTGGCGAGGAGCCGGGTGACGAGGGGAAGGTTCATCGTGGTCAGGGTGTGGCGCCCCGGCCCGAAGGTGTCGAGGGCCTTGCCGTCGCGGAAGAAGACGGCCTCCTGGTTCTCCTGCACGATGAGTTGGGCGCCGACGTAGATGTCGGCGGAGCCGTCCTGCGGAAACCGGAACACCACCTCGTCGGGGGAGGCGGGGAAGTGCTGGATGACCTCGATCCTCTTCATTTCTGCACCTCCGACACCACCTGGACCAGGATCTCCTTGCGGCCGCCGAAGGCCTTCTGCATGGCTTTGACGGTCCGCTGGATCTCGCCGGCGGGGGCTCCGGATTCAGCCAGGGCCGCGAGGGCGTCAATGCGCTCGCAGAACTCCAGGTCGAAGGCGTACACCTGCGCGAGCTGTTCCTCGTGCACTTTGGCCACGTCGAAAAAGCCGGTGTAGCCGTAGTCGGCGTAGCGGATCTCCTGGGCCAGCCCGTCGAGGGCCTTCTCCACCTCGCCCAGCCCCTGCGCCCCCTCCACACCGCCCCCGGCCGCGCGCTCCAGCAGGGCGGCGCGGATGTCGGCGATCCTGCCGGCCATGGCCTGGCGCTCCAGGGCGTCCACTTCGCGCCGGGTCTCGCGCTCCATGAACCCCTTGAAGCCGGGGATCCGCTCGGCGAGCCGCTCGAGGGCGTTGCGCATGGATTTGGACTTCTCGTAGCCGTTCATGGTCCCTCCGTTCCGATTCAGTCGGCGTGGTGCGCGATTTTTCCCTTGCACAAAGTGTAGGCGAGCGGGTTGTCGCCGTAGTGGTAGAAGAGGTCCAGGTAGTGGGGCACGGCCCACAGGGAGAGGTCGGCGCACTTGCCCGGCTCGAGGGTCCCCGTCTCCTTCGCCAGGTCCAGCGACGCGGCGGCGTTGAGGGTGGCGGCGGTGATGGCTGCCTCGGCCGACATCCCGTAGAGGAAGCTGGCCAGGCGCATGACGAGGAGGAGGTTGGTGGTGGGGGAGGAGCCGGGGTTGGCGTCGGTGCCCACGGCCATGGGGATGCCGTGCTTGCGCAGGTCCGAGACGTTGGGGTGGTGCCGGTGGAGGAGGAACAGGGAGGCCCCGGGGAGGAGGACCGCCACCGTCCCCGCCTTGGCCATGGCCCGGAGACCGGCGTCGGAGGGGAAGTTGAGGTGGTCGGCGGAGAGGGCGCGCAGGTGGCCCGCCACCTCGGCGGCCCCGCTGGAGACGAACTCGTCGGCGTGGATCCGGGGCTTGAGGCCGTGGCGGCCGGCGGACTGGAGGATGCGGAAGGCCTCCTCGGGGGTGAAGAACCCCTTCTCGCAGAAGACATCGCAGAAGACGGCGAGCTTGCGGTTGGCCGCCTCGGGGATGATGCTCCGGACGATGAGGTCGATATAAGCGCGGCGGTCGGCCCGGAATTCGGGCGGGACCTCGTGCGCGGCGAGGAGGGTGGGGACGATCCGCAGGGGGACCTCCGCCCGGGCCTCCCGGACCGCCTCCAGCTGCTTGAGCTCGTCCTTGAGAGAGAGGCCGTAGCCGCTCTTGGCCTCGACGGTGGTGACTCCGTATCGGAGGCAGGAGAGGGCCCGGTCGGCCGTGGCCCGGGCGAGGGCCTTGGGGGTGGCCTCGCGCACCGCCTTGAGGGTGTTGAGGATGCCGCCGCCCTTCTTGGCAATTTCAAGGTAGGTGGAGCCCTTGAGCCGGAGGTTGAACTCCTGCCGCCGGTTTCCCATCCACGGGAGGTGGGTGTGGGGGTCCACCAGGCCGGGGAGGGCGATGAGCTTCTTCCCCTGGATCTTCGGGGCCCGCTTGGCCTCGGGATAGCGCTTGAGGAGGGTCTCGGTCGTCCCGATGGCGGCGATCTTCTCGCCCTTGATCAGGATCGAACGGCCTTCGAGGACGGTGATCTGGTCCTGGGCCTCGCCGCCGACGGCGGCAACGCCCCTGGGGGTGACGACCTGCGCGAGGTCCTGGATGAGCAGCATCAGCGGGTCTCCGAGGCCTTGAAGGTCGGGGTGACGATGGCGTTGAGCTCGCGCTGACGGTCCTTCTCCTCGTTGAGGAATTGGGTGAACCGGGCGATGGTCTGCTCCAGATCCATCAGGTACCGCTGGCGGAGGAACTTCAGCTCCTTGATGGCCTGTTCGAGGGCGTTGAGTTTCTGGAGGGCCTGCTGGGACACCTTCTCGGCCTGGAGCTCCGCCTCCTTGAGGGTGAGGTCGGCCTCGCGCTCGGCCTGCTCCTTGATCTCTTTGGACATCTTCTGCGCGGTCAGGAGGGTCTCCTTGAGGATCTGCTCCCGCTTTATGAACTCCGTCACCTGCTCGGTGAGGGCGGCCACCTGCCCCTTGAGCTCCTCGCGCTCCCGCATGAGGTGCTCGGCCTGCTCGGCCAGGGAGAGGAGGGCGGAACGCACCTCCTCCTGGTCGAACCCCTTCTTGGCGATGGGGAAGGTCATCTGCTGGATCTCCATGGGGCTCCATTTGATGCTCATATCGGCCTCCCTAAGAAATAGGAATGATAAACCTCTTGGACGAACAATTCAAGGAACAGCAGGAACAGGAACGCGAACACCGGGGAGAGGTCGAGCCCGCCCGTGCGCGCCGGCGGGACCAGGCGGCGGAAGGGGCGCAGAGCCGGTTCCGTAAGGACCCCCAACGCCCGGACGATGGGATTGCGGGGGTCCGGGCTGACCCAGGAGACCAGGGCCCGCACGAAGATGATCCACTTGTAGCCGGCGAGGGCGGTCAGGAGGACGGCCATCGCCGCCCGAAGGAAGGCGGCTCCGATCATGCCCGTTCCCCAAACAGGGCGCGGCCCACGCGGACCATCGTCGCCCCCTCCTCGACGGCCACCTCGAAATCCTCGGTCATGCCCATCGACAGGGTGGTCACCCGGGGGAACACTCCGCAGAGGCGGTCGAAGATCTCCCGCATCCGCCGGAAATACGGCCGGGTGCGCTCGGGATCGGGGTGGTAGGGGGGAATGGCCATGATCCCCTGGAACACGAGGTTCTCGCACCCCTGCAGGGTCTCCAGGAGCGCGGGCAGGTCCGCGGGGAGGCAGCCCGTTTTGGCCGGTTCCCCGCCGATGTTGATCTCCACCAGCACGGGCAAGATGCGCTCGGTTGCGCGCGCGCAGGCCTGCAGCTTGAGAGCCAGCCCAGGGGTGTCCACGCTCTGGACCATCGCGAAGCGCTCCACGGCCGCGGCGGCCTTGTTCTTCTGAAGATGGCCGATGAAATGCCATTCGGCCCCCTTCCCGGCCAGGGCTTCCACTTTGGGGAGGGCCTCCTGCATCCGGTTCTCGCCGAACAGGGCGAGCCCCGCGCCGAGCGCCTCCTCCAGCACCGCGGGAGAAACCCCTTTGGTCGCCCCCAGAAGCAGCACCGCGTCTCGGCGGCCGGAGCGGGCCCGGGCGGCTTCGATCCGCTCCCGGACGGAAGCCAGCCGATCGAGGAAGCTCATCCCTTTTCCCGAGCGTCCAGCACCTGGTTGACCAGGGCATCCGCCTCGGCGTTGTGCTCCCGCTTGATATGGTAGATCTTGAACTTCCGGATCTTCTTCTTCCGCTCCAGGGCCTGGAGGAAGAGGGGCTTCAAGTGGGGGTGTTTCACCTTGTATTTCCCCGAGATCTGCTGGACCACCAATTCGGAGTCGGTGAAGAGGGTCAGGTCGGTGATCCCCTCCTTGATGGCCCAGTCGAGGCCGGCCAGGAGCCCCTGGTACTCAGCCTCGTTATTGGTGGCCACCCCCAGGGCGCGCCCCATGCGCATGGTCCGTCCGCCCCGCTGGATCACGAGACCGTAGGCCGCTTCTCCGGGGTTGCCGCGGCTGCCGCCGTCGGCGTAGATCACCGCCCGGCTGTCGTCAGGCGTAGAGGATTCTCTGGCATTGGTCACAGCGCACGATCTCCTTGCCGGCGGCGATGTCGGCGTATTGCTGGGGCCTCAGGATGATGTGGCAGCCGGAACAGGAGCGCCCCTGGCGGGGGTCGGTCTGCTCGACGGGGACGACCGCCAGCCCCTGCCGCAGCTTGTAGGTCTTCCAGAAGAGGGCCTTCACCCCTTCCTGAAGGTCCTTTTCCAGGAACTTCTGCTCGTGGCGCAACGCCTCCAGCCGCTCCTCCAGGGCCTGCTTCTCCCCCGACCACGACGCTTCGACGGCGGCGTAGCGGCCGGCGATGTCGGTCCATCGGGGGAGGAGGTCGTCCAAGGCTTTCCGCTTGGCTTCGACAGCGTTCGCCTTCTGCTTGAGGGCCTCCTCGGCCGAGGTCATGGCGCGCTGGAGTTGGTCGATAGAGTTGAGGATGGCCGAATATTCCTTTTGGTTGCGCACCATCTGCATTTGCTGTCTCAGCGCCTTCATCTGCTCGCGCTTCTCATTCGCTTCCGCTTCCAAAGAATTGTATTCGGCTGTGGCGGCCGCGAGGGCGGCCTCGCACTGCTCTTTGGCCGCCCGGATGGTGTCGTATTCCCGGGCCACCTCCCGCATCGCCTCGGGATTCTCGAGTAGGCGGGAGATCTGGGACTGCTGGGTCAGATTGGTCTGCAGATCGATCAGAACCTTCAACTGGGGGTTCATCTCATCTATTATATCATAAAATCAGCCATTTGGGCCGCAGATCCCTATTCGGTGCGGCAACAGCGTTCCATGTGGCGCTGACAAGAAAAGAAAAATCGTCCAAGTGCCCGATTCCCAAAGTCTTGACAATCCTTCATCCCCCTGATAAACTGATGCCGGACCGGGCCGCACCCGGGCCCTTGTAAGGAGCGCTCCATGCAAATCCTCGTTACCGGCTCCGTGGCATTCGACTATCTGATGCGCTTTCCCGGCCGGTTCCGGGACCTGCTCCTTCCCGACCAGATGGGACACATCAGCCTCTCCTTTCTGGTGGATGCCATGGACCGCCGCCGGGGGGGGACCGCCCCCAACATCGCCTATACCATGGCCCTGCTCGGGGCCCGTCCGCGGGTCATGGCCACTGTGGGAGAGGATTTCGCCGAGTATCGGGCGTTTTTGGACGCCGCCGGGGTGGACACGGCGCTGATGGAGGCGGCGCCGGGGAAGTTCACCGCCTCGTTCTTCTGCACCACGGATCAAGACAACGCCCAGATCGCCAGCTTCTACACCGGAGCGATGGCGGAGGCGTCGCGGCAGTCGGTGGCCGGCGTCTCCCCCCGGCCCGACCTGGTGGTCGTCTCCCCCAACGATCCGGCGGCGATGGGCAAGTTCGCCGCGGAGTGCCTTTCCTTGGGCATTCCGTATCTCTACGATCCGGGCCAGCAGGTGGCGCGGCTGGACGGGGCCGACCTGGCGCGGGGGCTGGACGGGGCCCGGTTCCTTTTCGTGAACGATTATGAGTTTGGCTTGGTGTGCCAGAAGACCGGTTGGGATCAAAGGGCCCTATCAAAAAAAGTCGGCATCCTGGTCGTCACCCGGGGGGAGAAGGGCGCCTCGATCTATGCCGATAGTGATGAAATCGTCGTCCCGGTATTCCCTCCGGAAACGGTCGTGGACCCCACCGGCGTCGGCGACGCCTTCCGGGGCGGCTTCCTCACCGCCCTCGGCCTCGGCGCCGACTGGAAACTCTGCGGCGAGGTCGGCGCCCTCGCCGCCACCTACGCCTTGGAGAAGATGGGGCCGCAGGGGCACGCCTTCACGCCGAAGGATTTCGTGGAGCGGTTCCGGTCGAAGTGGGACGACGGGGGGGCGCTGGAGGCGCTGGTCCGGTGAGCGTGGCAGGAAAAGGGGCCCCAGGATGATCGGGGGGCGGAGCACTCTTTTCGCGCTGGCAACAGGCATCCTGACGGCAGCCGCCTGTATGCGGGCAGCGGCGGGGCCGGAAATGCCTCCGTCCGGGCCGGACCTTGAATCCGCCGGCCTGACGGAGCTCCACGAGCGGACGGTCGCGCGGCTGGCCTCGGCGCCCCGGGGGGCCATGCGGGCCGGTGGACTGGCGGTCGTCATGGGAGGGGCCCGGATCCGGCTCCTGGAGGCGGGGGAGCACGAGCTCCTCCTGCCCATCCCCCAGGCGGACGCCGCCCAGGTCCCCCTCGGTTTCGCCATCACCGCCCAGCCACGGGAAGCCGTTATCCGGTACCGGGTCCAGCAACGGGAGGGCAACAGCGTGGCGGGGGTGCGATTGACGGGCGGCCGGGACCTCGATGTGCGCCTTGAATGGTCCGCGATGGTCCTGATCGCCGACCGCCCCGCCTCTGCGGGGCATGACGACCCCTCCGCCTATCTCCGGAAGACGCCCTGCGCCCAGTCCGATGACGCCCGGGTCCGCGCGCTCGCCTCGCGGTTGTGGCCTGCCGACGGCCGGATCGACCGCTTCGCCGCCAACATCCAGGCCCACATCGGCGGCATGAAACAACAGGCGCCGCCGCGTTCGATGGACGCGGTGGGGATCCTGGCCAGCGGGGCCAACTGGATCTGCACGGCCAACGCGAACCTGGCCGTCGCCCTCCTGCGCTCCCGCGGGGTTCCCGCGCGTTCCCTCGCCGTGGTCCCCATGATCGGACGGCGGCTGGAAATGCACCGCGTCGTGGAGTACCGTGAAGGCGGCCGGTGGCGCCGGTTCGACCCCTCTTCCGTCTCCACGGAGATTCCGATGTCCCCTTGGCAGGCCGTCGTCATGGCCCGGACGACGATCGCCGACGAGGAGCGGTCCATGAAGCCGCGGATGGGAAGTTCGCTGGGCTGCCCGTTCGGACAGGAACTGGAGCTTTCCGACGGCGGCCTGGCCCTCTCCGGAGACGACTTCTTCTGGACGGTGGGCAAGCCGGCGGCGGAGTTCGACGCCGGCATCGAGGTTTTCGATTCAGCGAAGGCCGCCTGGGACGCGTTCCTGAAGAACGGCCGGCTGAGCCGGAGCCAGATCGAGGCCGCTTCGGCCGACTCGGCCCAAGGTCTCCTCGACGCCTTCCGGCCGAAGTGAAGCGGTCGGGCCGGCAAGCCCTGCATGGCCGCCCGTCCCCCCGCCCCTCACGCTGGCGTTTCAGCGGATAGCGGATCGCTCCCTCCGTCCCCCCCAACTGCTCCGCCAGGTCCACATTGCTGGTCCGCAACGCCTTGACGCGCTGAGCCATTCCCGCCGGCCCCGCAACGGCCGGGCTCTCGAGTGTGCGCACATGCAGGCCTCCTTGACGGTGTAGAAATCCGCCCTAAGGATGGCCTATAAGGCCCTTCATTCCAAGGGGATTGCCCTAAATCGCGGATACCCGAGCCTCTGGTCGGCGCGAAGCGGCCTCGTAAAAGTATGCGCCGATCGGCTCGTAAAATAACACGCCGCTGGACACCTGTCCACGATTTCCGGTGGGGTGGTTTGAGGATGGGTCAGATGGATGGGGGGCATGTCTTTTAGCCCCGCGATCCCGTGGGTCTGGAACCGCCGCTTCCACTCATAGAAGCTCGTGCGGTCCATCTTCATCCGCTTGCAGGCCTGGGTGATGTTCCCCAGGGCCTCGGCCAGCGGCAGGACACGCAGCCGCTTGTGGGCGAGCTTCTCGGCGGGGTCTTTCACGGTCATTTTCGCTTCACTCATTGTACCCTCCTTGTCTGAACTTAGCACATCGGCTAAGCGTTAGACAAGAAGCTTAATCGTACAGGTGATCCTTACCCGGATGCCGTCGGGATCGTAGCCGTATTCCGCTGTCCGCCCACCGCTATCCGCTGACCGCAGAAGACGGGAATCGTAGTTCCACTCGTAGGTCGTGGTGCCGGAGAGATCGTCCTTGGTGAGCATGTTCCCGGTGTTGTCCCAGGTGTAGCTCGTGGTGGTCTGTGTCAATGGTCATATAAAAGTGTACCAGTTTTGGTCATCCAAAAGTGTACCAC
>CAZRVT010000088.1:0-9515 GCA_964603505.1 uncultured Holophagales bacterium
GGTACACTTTTGGATGACCAAAACTGGTACACTTTTATATGACCATTGACAGCCGCCCCATACGCTTGTCTATTTCGGCAATAGGATCGGCGCGGTGGAGTACAAAGCGGGGCGGGAGACGGCACCGGAGGGGATCGGGGACTTCGTGAGGCGCCCGTCTGACGAAATAAGGGGCCTGCCGCAATTCCCGCCAGAATTGTCAATCCTAGTATTCCATACAATCAGCAGCCACCGTAAGGAAATCTGTGGCGCAAGCGAGCGTGCCATGAAGGCATCGCTCAAAATATTTCGGAGAGTTCAACGGGAAGATTGGAGGGTGGCGGGACGCACAACATCCTCGGCGCATTCTCAAGAAAGGGGCGGACCATGAAGATCAATATCACCAACAAGGAGTACAAAGCCCTCCTGACGATGGTGGCCATCGGCGCCTGGGTGATCGAGGCCCATCAAGTGGAGGAGCGGCAGGAGACCCGCCCCATCCGGGAATTGGAGCAGAGGATCATGGCCCTGGCCGGGGAGTTCGGGTGCGGCCATCTGGTCCATTATGACAAGGAAGGCGAGGATTACGAACCGTCGGACGAGTTTCGCGTGAAGGGCGATTTTCATCGGCACCTGGTCGCCTACGAGGAGAATATCTTCTGGGATGAGCTGATTGACCGGCTCGCCCGTCGCGACGCCTTCTCGGCGATGACCGACCGGGAATACGAGGATTTGGATGTGAACGCGAGGTTCGAGGCCCGACAGCCGCATCGCGAGCGGTGGGTCAAGGAATTCGAGGTCCACGGCCTGGACCGCCTGGAGATCGCCGCAAAGCCCCGGCGGCAGAAGCGTGAAAAGGCCTAAGATGAACTGCCCCCGAAAAGCGAATGTGGAAGCAACAAACAAGCTATACACGCTGGATGTGTACCTCACAAGCGGGCCGACGACGGAGGCGCATGTCGCCAAGAATCCGGTGGTCTGCCGCACCATCCAGGTCCGGGGCGACCAGACCCTGTACGATCTGCATAAGGCCATCTTTGCGGCCTTCAATCGGTGGGAGGAGCACTCATATCAATTCCAGGTTGGGGGGCGCGGGCCGTTCGACCCCCGGTGCAGGCGGTTCGAGCATTCGGAAAAAGAAGAGCCGGTGGAGGGGTACAAGCCGTCGAAAAGCGCGCAAGCCACCCGCCTCGACGACCTGAAATTGAAGGTGGGCCAGCCCTTCGGCTACTGGTTCGATTTCGGCGACGACTGGCGGCACCAGATCAATGTCGAGGCCATCGGCGAGCCGGCGCCACGGGCCCGGTATCCAAAAGTGATCAAACGCGTCGGCGCCAGCCCGCCGCAATACGCGGAGTGGGATGAGGATGGGGAATAGGCGACTGTCGCACGGCTCCGGTCCCGGGGGTATAATGTCGGCATGTCCGTTGGCGTCCCGGCCGGTCTGAATCCGGTTCCGTTGCTTCGTTCACCCAAGGGGGGCGATTTCCCGCCCGGTCCGGTGGCGAATGGGCTGCCGTGGGGGGGGAATCATCCCGTAGAGCAGACACCTCCGGTGGGAAGGAGACGGTCCCATGGTGGATATTGAAAAGCAGATCGCCCACTGGAAAACCAGCGGGGAGGAGGACTGGGCCGCGGCGCAACGCCTCCTGGAAGGGGGCATGATCCGGCACGGACTTTATTTTTCCCATCAGGCCTTGGAAAAGCTGCTCAAGGGACTGGTATGCAGGCAAACGCGCGACCTGCCTCCGAGAATTCACAAGCTCGTTTCCTTGCTTGATTTGGCGGGACTGGCCGCGGAAGCAGATGACCTGATGGCGCAATCGCTCGCGCAGATGAATGCGTTCCAGATGGAGGGGCGTTATCCCGACTTCGTGGCGCCGCCGGTCACCCCGTCCGATGCGATCCGGTACAGGATGAAGGCCGAGGAGGCTTATCGATGGCTGCTGAGCCGGCATTGAGCCATGTGCGCAACTATTTAAAGGCCCTGGCCGACCAGGGCCTGCCGGTGGCCTTCGCCGTGATGTACGGTTCCCAAACCAAAGGGACGGCGGACCGGTGGAGCGACATTGATCTGGTGGTCGTCTCTCCGCGCTATGATTCGCCGTACACGCGAGAGGAGATCGACCGGTTGTGGATCACCGCCGCGAAGGTGGCCGGCCGCATCGAACCCATTCCCTGCGGCGAACGGCAATGGGAGGATGACGACTCCAGCGCCCTCATCGAAATCGCCCGCCGCGAGGGCGAGATCATCAAGCCGGTTTGAGCCGTAATTGGATTCAAAAAAATAGGGACTGTCCCTATTTTATGAGCGCGCAATGCTGACGCGGCTCTACGACCTCCTCTCCTCCTGGAAGCTCGCCGTGGTGCTGACGGTTTCGGGGGCGCTCTACCAGGGGTTCCTCGCGATCTGGGCGGCGCGGTCGCCCGCGGCGACCGTGCAGATCATCGCGGGGATGAGCCCGTTCGTCCTGCTGTGGACGCTTCTGCTGGTCAACACCCTCCTGTGCATGCTCCGGCGCCTGCCCGGCCTGTGGAAGCAGACGGGCGCGGGCGCCGTCCTCCTGCCCGGCCCGGCGGATTGGGAGAAGTCCCTGCCGGCGCCGCCGGACCGGAAGGGATGGACCGAAACCCCGGACGGCGGCCGGTTGTGGGTCCGCCGCCGGTTCTCGGCCCTCGGCACCCTGCTCCTGCACCTGGCGGTCTTCCTGCTGGCCCTGGGGTTCTGGCTCTCCTCCCTCTCGCGCTTCGAGGGGAAGTTCACCGCCGGGGAGGGGGAGGCCCTGCGAGTGGAGGGTTCGGCCTACGCCTCGGCCACCCCCCCCGTCCCCCTGACCGCCCATCCTCCCGCCTTCAACATCCTGGCCAAAGAGATCCGGGCGGAGTTCTGGGAGGACGAACTGCTCTTCACCCGCTTCACCTCCTCCATCCAGTTGGGGCGGAGGACCGTCGGCGTGGCCATCAACGACCCCGCCTACCTGGGCCCCTTCACCTCCGTCCGCCTCTCCTCCTTCGGCTACGCGGTCCGTTATCTGGTCGCGGTGGAGGGAGTGCCGGCCCCGGTGGAGGAGGGGGCCGTCAAGCTCAACATCTTCCCACCGGGCACAACGGACTCCTTCCAGCCCCAGAACTTCCCCCACCGCTTTTATCTGGCGTTCTATCCCGATTTCCAGCGGGATGATAAGGGGGATTCCAGCCGTTCGATGAACCTGAAGAACCCCCGCCTGCGGGTGGACTACTACCGCGGCAAGATCTTTCTGGGGAGGAAAGTGGTCGCCTTCGGGGATGCCCTGCCGGTGGAGGAGTTCACCATCGCCTTCCTGGGGGTGGTCCCGACGGCCGAGTACACCGTGGTGCGCGATGTGGGGGTGCCCGTGCTGTGGCTGGCCTTCCTCGTCGCGCTGGCCGGTCTGCTCCTGCGCGTCCGCGGCAAACGGGGCGAACTGCTCGCGTCGCCCCAGCCCGACGGGTCCTGGCGGGTGACGGGCAGGAATATCGAGGAGGTGCGCTGATGGAACCGCCGTCCTGGACGCTGATGCTCTACCGGGGGGCGATGGTCCACGGCGTCATCTTCACCGTAGTGGCCCTCCTGCGCCGCAAATGGCCCACGGCGCAGAAACTGGGAGTGGTGGAGCTGTTCGCCTGGGTGGGGGTCGTATGGGGCGTCCGCCTCGCCGTCACCGGCCACTTCCCCATTTTCGGGGCCTACGAGAGCGCCCTGTCGCTGGCGTTCGTGGGGGGGTTGACGCTGTTCGTCCTCTCGCTCCTCCACAAGAAGCCCTACATGGCCTTCTACCCGGCGGTCGTTTTCTTTCTGCTCCTGCACGGGGGCCGGTACAGTTCGGCCGTGTGGGCCCTCACCATCTCCGAGCGGAGCGTCTGGGTCCACCTCCACGCCCTGGCGGCCTACATCGCCTTCGGCTTCGCCCTGGCCCTCCTCTCCGCGTCCCTGCTCATCTATCTCAAGCAGGAGGCGCCGCTGAGACCGCTCCTGCTCTGGTTCTTCCTGTACTACACGCTGACGATGGCCCTGGGGAGCTTCTACCGGTTCCAGCTCTTCGGCAGGCCCTGGTCGTTCGACCCCATGGAGACCATGAACCTGGCCTCCTACCTCGCCTTCGCCACGCTGGTCCACCTGTCGTTCTTCCGCAACTGGGAGCCGCGGCGGCTGGCCGGGTGGACCCTCTTCTGCGTTCTTCTGCTGGTCCTGGCCTACCGGCTCATCCTGATCTTCCCGGCCTCTTCTACCTACCACCTGCTCGACATCGACCTGAGGATGCATATTTTGCCGAAGTGAGCGGGATTTGGCGTGGGAGGGGGGGAGCCGCTATAATGGGACAGATAACCCCGGAGGAGGACCCCATGGCCAGCCAATGCCCGAAATGCCACCGAACGGTCGAGGAGGACATCGTCTGCTGCGCGGAGGTCCGGTTCACCTGGAAATGCCGCGGGTGCCACAAGCGGAGCACGGGGTTCTTCGTCCCGTTTTCCCGCTGCCACCTGTGCGGCGGGGAGCTGCAGGTGCTGGAGTCCACCGGCGACGACCACCCGGAGCGGACCCGGGCGGTCCACAACGGCCTCCTGATGGAGTACAACGCCTTCCACTACTACCGCCTCGCCGCGCTGAACACGCGGACCCCCCGGGCCCGGGCCCTCTTCGAGGACTTCATGGCGAAGGAACGGGAGCACCTGGAGACCCTGCTCGACAAGTACCACGTCCACGAGGACGACGTCGCCGGGCAGGCGCCCGACGACATGATCATCGGCTGGCTCCTCAAGGGGATCGATTTCGCCGCCGCCCAGGACTCCCCGCTCGCCCTCTACGATCGGGCCATCCAGATGGAGCGGCGCACCCTCGACTTCTACCGCGACCAGGCCAAGATCGTCTCCAGCCCGCTCGAGAAGGAGCTGTACCTCGAGCTGGCGGCCGAGGAGGAGGACCACGCCGCCCTTCTGGAGACCGAGCGGGAAGTCCTCTTCACCGCCCCGTAGGGCCCCGCCCGGGCCGGGCGCTCAGCGCTTCCGGCGGTCGGCGGCGATCTCGGCCACGGCCGCCACGGCCGTGCGGATGTGCTCTTCGGTGTTGAAGGGACCGATGCCGAACCGCACGGCCCCGTGGAGTTGGTCGGTCCCCAGCCCCTCGTGGACGAGCGGGGCGCAGTGGAGGCCGGTGCGGCAGGCGATGTTGTGGTCCACGTCCAGCATGGTGCCCGTGTCCGCCGCCTCCAGCCCGTCGATGTTGAAGAGGAGGACGGCGATGTGGTCCTTCAGGTCGTCCTGGCAGTAGAGGGTGACCCCCTCGACGGCCTTCAGGCCGTCCCGGAGCATCGCGGTCAGGTGCATCTCGTGCCGGTAGAGGGGGGCCACCCCCTTGGCGTTGACCCACTTCACCCCGGCGTTGAGCCCCGCGATGCCGCTCATGTTGGGGGTGCCGTACTCCATGCGGTAGGGGTACTCGGCCAGGTGCAGCTTCTGGGCGGACTTGACCCCGGTGCCGCCGGCGCGGGTGTGGCGGATCTCCACCCCCTCGCCCACGACCATCCCGCCGATCCCCATCGGGCCCATCAGCGACTTGTGGCCGGTGAAGCACACCACGTCGATGCACTGCGCCTCCATGTCCACCGGCACCTTGCCGGCGGTCTGGGAGGCGTCGACGACGAAGGGGATGCCCGCCTCCCGGCAAAGGCGGCCGATGGCGGCGACCGGTTGGACGGTGCCGATGACGTTGGATCCGTGGTTGACGGCGACGAGGCGGGTGTTGGGGCGGAAGCGGCGCCGGACCTCGTCCGGGTCCACGAAGCCCCGGCCGTCGAAGGGGACGATGTCCAGGGCCACGCCGCCGTACTCGGCCAGGTGGTAGAGGGGCCGGAGGACCGAGTTGTGCTCCAGGGCGGTGGTGACGGCGTGGTCGCCCGGCTTCAGGAGCCCGTTGATGGCCAGGTTGAGGGCGTCGGTGGAGTTGTAGCCGAAGACGCACCGCTCGGGGGCGGCGGCGGGCCCGTTGAAGAAGGCCGTCATCAGTTTGCGGGTTTCCAACAGGATCTCCCCGGCCATGATGCAGACGTCGTAGCCCGACCGCCCGGGGTTGACCCCCGCGGTGCGGTAGAACTTGTCCATGAAGGAGTACACTTCCTCGGGCTTGGGGTACGAGGTCGCCCCGTTGTCGAGGTAGATGAGGTTCTCCATTGGCGCTCCCTTCGGAGGATGGTTTCCCCCCATCTTAAAGAGGGGGGGCGAGTTTGTCAATGGCGGCCCCCGGCGGGCCGGTATTCAGCGGAGCTTGCCCACCAGGTCCATCATCTCGCCGGCGTGGTGCTGGATCACCTCGGCCTCCTTCCCGGTCGCCCGGCTCTTCCGCTTCAGGATGTCCATGACCTTCATCAGGACCTCCTTGGTGGGGGCCTCGTAATCCCCCCCCGCCTCTGCGAACGCCATCTTGATGATCTGGCAGACGCTCCGCCGGATCTCCGCCTCGTCCGCGGCGTGGCGGACCGAGCGGGCGGCCATTTCGAGGATCTCCTTCTGGGAGGCGAAGAAGCACTCGATCATCTGGTCCCGCACGAACGCCGGCGTCAGCGGCTCCCCCTCGTTCAACGGGCGATGGTGCCATCGTTCGACCATGGGGCACCTCCTTCTCGATGGAACGATTGTAACAGAACCCGGCCGGGGGGGGGCCGGCAAGAAAAAGCCCCGCTTGCGCGGGGCTTGGGCGACCGGAGGCGGGGAGGGCCTTATTCCGCCAGCAGGGCCTTGACCAGTGGATCGGCGTCGTAGCCGAGGGCCTTGAAGTCCATCCGGCCCTTCTTCCCGTGGCAGTCGGTGCAGGTGAGGGCCTGCTCCGCCGGCGGGATGCCGTGGAAGATCCCCATGAGCCGCTCGGCGGGGACCCAGTCCCAGCCCTTGACGGGGCGGTGGTAGAAGGCCTCGCCGCCGGCCTTGACGGAGGCGGTGATGTCGCCGGTGGTGAAGGCCATTCCCACCTTGATCGGGACGAGCTGGTTGGTGCCCTTCTCCACGGGGAGGACCGCCTCGTGCCTCTTGAACGCATAGATTTTCGCTCGGGGATCGGCGCGATTCCCTTCGGGCATCATCATCTGGATGACGCCGCCCTTCTTCCGGACGGGGGCGCCCAGCTCCTGGATGGAGGAGTCGCCGTTCCACCAGCCGAAGACCGGCTTGACGGCGGTGCCCTTGGTGATGTCCCCTTCGTACTTACCCTTCTCCTCGTCGAAGACCAGGCGGCTCCAGTCGCGCCGCAGGTCGGTGGGCTCGGTGCGGGCGAAGGCGGGGGCGTGGCAGGCGGTGCAGTTGACCCGCGCGGCGTGGGTGTTGAGGACGGCCGAGCGGTGGGGGGCGGCCGGGTGGCAGGGGCCCTCGCAGGTGAGCCGGGCGCCGGGCGTGTCGGTGGCGGCGAGGTCGGCCCCGCGGCCGACGACGCGGTGGTCCTTCCCCTTGTGGCAGGTGACGCAGTCCATCCCGCCGCCCAGGTGGACGTCGTAGGCCCGGTCGGCCTTGGCCAGGGCGTACTCCAGGTCGCCCCTCTTGTAGTTGAGGCCGCCGCCCGCGCCGGCGTGGCAGCGGAGGCACATCTCCTTCGTGGGGAGGGAGATGCGCTTGGCGACGGAATCGAGTCCCTCGGGGTTCTGCCACAGGATGGGCTTCCACGCCAGCGTCCCGTTCTCCTCGTACACCTCGCGGCGGTAGCCGGAGGCGTGGCAGATGAGGCAGTCGATGTTCTCCAGCTGTTCGTCGCTCACCGCCTCGGCGGGCATCCTCCCCAGGCCGGCGTGGCACTGGGAACAGCCGCGGGCGATGACGGTCCCCTCCTTGTTGGCGACCTTGGCGATCCAGGAGGCGGCGGGATTGGTGCAGAAATCGTTCATCGTGTTCATCTTGCCGAGCTTCTTCCCGCCGGCGTTGACCAGGTTCGGGGTCTCGCCCTTCCACTGGTAGTGCTGGGAGTGGAAGAACGATTCCGCGGCCTCGCGGTGGCAGCCGAGGCAGGTCTTCGTTCCCTCGTAATGCTCGAAGTAGTCCTTATGGGAAGAAGCGGGCGGGCCGGCCCACAGGGCCGGACCCGCCAGGGTGAACGCCAAAAGCCATGCCGCGGCTCTCATGTCTCTTCAGAACCTCGTCACGATCCCGAAGGTGAAGGAGTCGACCGATTCGTAGGTGGGGAAGCCCAGCACCGGGGTGGCGTCGAGCTCCTTGGGGGCGCCCACGTGCCAGCCGGAACCGGAGTGGCCGTAGTCGTAGCGGATGTAGTCGAGCTTCAGCATCACGTTCTTGTGGAGCTTGTGCAGGAGGTACGCCTCATACACGTCGCCGCGGGCGCTGGTCTTGGGGGCCACCAGGTCGTCCGCCCCCTGGGCGAAGTTGAACCAGTACTCGGAGCCGTGGTTGTACTCCAGGCCGAGCATGGTCCGGTTCTTGTTCATGTCCACCCGGACGCCGGCGTACACCGCGTTGCCGGTGTGGGACTCGGGGGTCTCATAGGGGTCGGAGAGGAGGCCGCCGAACGGGGTGGTGACGCCGTTGGGGCGGCTCTTGTTCCACCCGTAGGAGACGAACCAGTTGACGGGGCCGTCCTTGCGGAGCAGGAGGAGGGTGGCCAGGTCCATGTCGCCGAGGTTGGCGCTGGGGCCGTAGCGCATCACGACGGGGGCGTTGACGCTCTCCCCGGTGAGGGGGTTGGCCGGCATCACGACCAGGCCGTTGAACCCGTCGGTGATGTCGAAGGCGCGCATCACGGTGGTCTGGATCAGCATGTCGTCCGTCTCCCAGAGGTCCCAGTTGATGCCCGCCATGTGGACGTCGTCCAGGCGGTCGGCGGGGGACTGGAGTTCCGCCGCCTGGCCGAATCCCGCCTCGTACCCGACGCCGTAGCAGAGCCGGAAGTGGGAGTGCTCGCCGAAGTGGTAGCCCCAGGTGAGACCGTCGTACTGGTAGTCCACGGCCAGCCCGATGGGGGTGCCGGCCCGGAGCTCGCCCTCGCGGAGGTGGAGGGGGGGGCCCTCGGTGGAGGGGCGGCGGCCGATGGAGAGGTACATGGGGAGGCCGAACATGTTCTTCCAGGAGAAGAAGGCCCGGTCAACACGGACGATGTCGCTGTTGGGGACGCGGGTGGTGGTGCCGTCGATGTTCATCGAGGTGGGCTGGCCGTTGAACACCTGGACCCCGGTGGAGTCGCCCCAGACCTTATACATGGAAAGGCGGCCCTGGAACTCCCAGTCCTTGGCGATGTCGGCCTTGAAGCCGAGGCGGAGGCGGTTGGTGTAGATGATGTCGTTGTCCACCGGGTACCCGGCCCGGTAGGCGCCGGACATCAGCATCTGCATCAGCCCCGCCTGCATCTCGGGGGGGAAGGCCGTGACCATGGCGTGGAGCTGGTCCCAGGTGAGGGTGTTCGCGAAGTAGAGCCAGTCGGCATAGTGGGACGCGATGTAGCCCGCGATCTCCTCGACGCTCGCCGGGAACTGGCCGGTTGTCGCCGGTCGTGTAAAAATGTACCAAAAATGATCATGAAAAGTGTACCA
>CAZRVT010000089.1:0-9495 GCA_964603505.1 uncultured Holophagales bacterium
GAGGAGGCGGCGCATGATCTTGCCGCTCCGTGTCTTGGGCAGGGACGGAGTGAACTCGATCTCCTGCGGCATGGCCAGGGGCGACAGTTTCTTGCGGATGAAGTTCATGATCTCCAGGTCCAGGTCCTTGCTGGCCGTGAAGCCGGGTTTAAGCGTCACGAAGGCCTTCACCACCTCCAGGTTGATGGGGTCGGGCTTGCTCACCACCGCCGACTCGGCCACCGCGGGGTGTTCGAGCAGGGCCGATTCGACCTCGAAGGGGCTCACCAGGTGGCCCGCGGTGTTGATGATGTCGTCGTCGCGGCCCGCGAACCAGAAGTAGCCGTCCTCGTCGAGCTTCGACCGGTCGCCGGTGATGTACCATTCGCCGCGGAACTTCTTCTGGAACGCCTCGGGGTTGTTCCAGTAGGTGCGCATCCTCGCGGGCCAGTCGAACTTCAGGGCCACCAGGCCGATCTTGCCGTGCGTCGGGTAGGGTTCGTTCTTCACCGGGTCCAGGACCGTGGCCGTGACGCCCGGGAAGCCCTTGCCCATGGAGCCGGGGCGGACTTCCATGCCGGGGAAATTGGTGATGACGATGGAGCCGGTCTCGGTCTGCCAGTAGGTGTCGTAAAAGGGCTTCCCGAACACCTTCTGCGACCAGACCACCGCCTCGGAGTTGAGCGGCTCGCCCACGCTGGCCAGGTGGCGCAGGCAGGAGAGGTCGTATTTCTTGACCGCCTCATCGCCCGCCTTCATGAGCGACCGGATGGCCGTGGGGGCCGAGTACCACATGGAGACCCGGTGCTTCTCGATGAACTTGTACCACCCCTCGGCGCTGAAACCGACGTCCTGGACGCACTGGGTGACGCCGAGGGCGAACGGGGAGATGATGCCGTAGGAGGTGCCGGTCACCCAGCCGGGATCGGCCGTGCACCAGTAGATGTCGTTGTCCCGGAGGTCCAGGACCCATTTGGCCGTAAGATACTGGGAAACAAGGGAATAATGGACGTGCTGGACCCCCTTGGGCATCCCAGTGGTGCCGGAGGTGTAGTGGAGGACGGAGGGGGACTCGGCGGTGGTTGGATGCACCTCGAACTGCTCGACGGGGGCCGCCTTTTCGAGCGAAAAGGCCACCTCGCGCTCCTTCAGGGGCGCCGCGCCGTCGTGGTCCACGATGATGACGTGCTTCAGGTGCGGCATCTTGTCCAGGATCTTGCGCACCTTGGGGGCGTGCTTTTTCTGGGTGATGATGGCGCTCGTCCCGGCGTTGGAGAGGCGGACGAGGAGCGACTCGTCGCCGAAGGCCGAAAAGAGGGGCTGGGCGATGGCGCCGAGCTTGAGGATGGCCAGGAACCCGAGGTAGAGCTCGGGGATCTTGTCCATGAACAGGCACACCCGCTCGCCGGGCTGGACCCCGAGGCCGCGCAGAAAGGCCCCGATGGTGTTGGAGGCCAGCCGGAGGTCGTTGTAGGTGAAGGCCCTCTCCGCCCCCGTGTGCCCCTCCCAATACAGGGCGACCTTGCCGCCCTTGCCCTTCTGGCAGATGCGGTCGGTGCAGTGCCACCCGATGTTGATCGGGCCGCCGGGCGCGTATTCCAGCTCCTCCTCCGCGAGTTTCCAGGAGAAGTCCTTGCACCGCTGTTCGTAGGAGCCGATGTTTGACATGCCGTCATTCCTCCCTATGGGCGCCGGCCGCGTCCGTCTCCAGGACGACGACGGCCTTGGCGTATTCCTTCACGTGCGACAGCGACACCAGCATCCCGGCGATGCCGCGGTCCCGGCAGAACCCCTCCACGCGGCCGTGGACCCGCAGGCGGGGCCGGCCGGAGGGATCGTTCACCACCTCGATCTCGGCGAACCGGTACCCGTCGGCCCAGCCGGTCCCCATGGCCTTGAGGAAGGCCTCCTTGGCCGCGAAGCGGGCCGCGAAGTGCCGAGCGGGAAATCGTTTGGACTCGCAGTAGGCGATCTCGCCCGAGGTGAAGAGCTCGGCCTTGAGCCCCTCCGTGCGGAGGAGCTTCTCCTCCATCCGTGCCACCTCGATGATGTCGGTGCCGATGCCGAAGATCAAAAACGGGCCCCCTTCCCGTATCGAATGACGCAGGCCTCTGCGCACCGATATGTATGTGAACAATAATACAATAGAGAAAAAGAAATTGTCAACCGCGTCCCGGCGGGACGGCGGGCGGTTCCTCAGCGCCAAGGCCTGTCCGCCGGAAGCAGCCCACGGCCGTCCGGCGGTCTCGCGGGCCGGTGGGTGTGTGGGGGGATCCGGAAGTCCCGCCTGAACCCAGCGGCGGGTCTGGAAGGGGGGCATGGATCCGCGGAAGGGTATGCGTTTCGAGAGCGGTCATTGAGGACACCCCCCCGGCGGCCGCCCCAGGTCGAGCGTTTGGAGCGGACGCTTCCCAACGCCCTGTGGCAGATCGACATCTTCTCTTTCAAGCTGAAGCGGATGTATCTCGTGGGCGGGGAAGGGCCTGAGCGGGCAGGAGCGGCATCGGGTGGTGCAGACGGCGCGGAAGGGGGAGGGGCCGGTCCAGGGGCTGTGCTCGACCTTTGGAGTGAGCCGGACGACGCTTGGGGAGGCGATGGAGAAGGTCCTTCGGCCGGACGGCGATGGGGGAGCTGGAGCTCAAAAGCCCGATGTAGAAGAGGCCGAGCGCGGAGATGGCCGCGCTGACCGAGGCAAAGCAACCGAAGGATACATTGGAGAAAGAGCTGGTGCACGGGAAGACGAAATACGAGATCGCCCAGCCCTTCGTGGAGGTGCACCGAAAGGTGCTCGATGGGGAGCCGTTGGCGGGGGAAGAGGCGACCGACTGCGGCGGACCCTGATCCGGACCGGAGCGGTCCACGGATGGCCGGCAGGGAGGCCATCGGGCTGGGGGTGAAGGTCAAGAGCCATAAGGGTTTGGGGAGCCGGCAGGGAACACGATCGCCCGACCCCACTCCTCGGCGAGGCCAGCGGGGCCGGCCCGGGAAGCGGTGGAGGTCTCGTCGGTGTTATCATGCTTCGTCATGGTGCGCCGCTCGTTCGCCCTCCTCTCGATGGTTGTCGTTCTCCTGGCCGGAGCCGCCGGGTCACGGCTTCTGTGCGTCGGAGAGGAGGGCCATGCGCACCTGGAGATGGAGTTCGAGGAGTGCTGCGCGGCGCCATCGGCGCCGCACCGCGGCGCCGGGGTGGCCCCGGGCCCTTCATGCGTGGACTGCACCGACTATGTTCTGAAGGCACCCGGCACCCGGCCCTCGGCCCCCACTCTGGCGGCGCTTCCCGAGGCTGGCGGGATCCTTTATCCGACGGGCGGGAGTTCCTCCCGGACCAACCCGGCACCTCTCCGCCCTACCCCCTCCTCCCTGCATTCGAGCATCCTGCGCTGCTGATCGCTCCTTCGCGCGTTCGTTGATCCAATCCCGGGGCTTCGGCCCCCCCGATCGCGTAGAGAGGAACCGATCATGCGACTGTCCGTTATTTCATGGGTTCTTTACTGCCTCATTTCATGGGCGCCGTCCATCGCGGCATCGTCCGCGGGGGGCGGCGACCGGACCGGGGCCCTGACACGGGACCGGGCCCTGGAACTGGCCCTGACCCACAGCCCCGTGCTGGCCTCCGCCGCGGCGGCGATGAAGGCTGCCGAAGGGGCCCTGGTCCTGGCCGGGGCGTTCCAGAACCCCGAGTTGACCCTCGAGAAGGAGGATTTCGGCGGGGACCTTGGTGGCTCGGGCCAGTCCCAGACCACCCTCGGCGTGGCCCAGCCCCTGGAGATCACGGGGGCGAGGCGGGCTCGGGAGGACGCCGCCCGGGCGGACGCGGAGGCCGCGCGGTGGGCGGTGGAGGCCGTCCGGCTGGACCTCGTCCGGGAGGTGGACCACGCCTTCGCCTCGGCCCTGGGGGCCCAGGAGACGCTTCGCCTCGCCGGGGAGAACGCCGCCGCGGCCCGGGCGATGGCGGAGGCCGTCACGGCGTTGGCGGCCGCTGGAGAGGTTTCGGCCATCGAGGCCTCGCGGGCGTCGAACGAAGCCGCCCTGGCCGAGGTGGACGAGCGCCGCGCCCGGACCGACCTGGCGATCGCGCTCCAGGCGTTGGCCGCCGTCGTGGGATTGAAAGGAGCCGATTTCCAGCGGATCGAAGGACATCTTCCCGAAGCGGGGGACGCCGAGATCTCCCCGGTTCCGCCGGAGCCGCCGGCGGTCATGCCCGACCTCGCCCTCGTAGAGGCCGGTCGGGCGGCCGGGGAAGCGCGGGTGCGAGAGGCCCGCGCTGCCCGCTGGCCCGTTCCCACCCTCTCCGCCGGGTATCGCGAGTACGCCTCCACGGGGGAACACGCCTATGTCGCCGGGCTCTCCATCTCCCTGCCCATCTTCAACGCGGGGCGGGGCGCGGTGGCGGAAGCCGAAACCCGGCTGGAGCAGGCGCAGGCGGACCTGCGCGGCGAGGAGGTGCGCCTCTGGGCCGCCGGCGAGGAGGCCCTTCGGCGCTGGGAGCAGGCACGGGAGGAGGCGGAGGCGCTCCGGTCGCGGATCCTCCCCCAGGCCCGGGAGGTTTACGCGGCCGTGAACGAGGGCTACATTCGGGGAAAATTCAGCTTGCTGGACCTGCTGGAGGCGCGGCGCGCCCTGGCGGGAGCGGGGCTTCGGGAAGTGGAGGCGCGCGTGCGCCTGGCCCAGGCCCAGGCCGACGTGGCCCGCTACGCCCCGGGCCGCCTGACCATCAAGACCGAGGGAGGACGCATCCGTGAATAAAGGTTGTTCCGTTGCGAACCGTTCAGTCATTATCCGGTTCATCCCGGCCGGCATCCTGCCGGCGATCCTGATGGTGCTCGCGGCCTGCGGCGGAAAGCCGCCGGAGGTCCCGGCGCCCGTGGAAACGGCTGTGCCGGAGCACGGCGCCGGACACGGATACGCGGAGGAGGCCGAAGGTTCCGACCTCGACCGCCTGCTGGCGGAACTGCGGGCCGCGCGATGCGAACACGGCATGCCGACCTACATCTGCGACGAATGCCGCTACGAGGTGGGGTTCGTCAAGGTGCCGCCGGAGCTCTTCGATCCCCTTCGGGGCGGGGCGCTGCGGACGGCCCGGGCGGAACGGCGGACGGCGGCCGAAAGCCGGTCGTTCAACGGGGAAGTGCGCCTGGACGCCTCCAGGTCGGCCTATATCGGCCCCCGGGCGCCGGGAGTGGTGGCCGCCATCCACGCCGACCTCGGCCGGCGGGTGTTGAAGGGGCAGGTGCTCTACACCGTGGACAGCTCCGAGGCGCGCAAAGAGGCGGCGGAGTATCTGAAGGCGCGCGCCGCCGTGGACCTGGCCCGCCTCACGGTTCAGCGGGAGGAGGAGCTTTTTGCCCGGAAGATTTGCCCGCAGAAGGATCTGCTGGAGGCACAGGCCGCGCTGCGCCAGGCCGAAGCGGACCAGGCCTCGGCCGAGGGGAACCTCCGCAGCATGGGGTTCTCGTCGGAACAGATCGAGGCGCTCGCCCAAGACGCGACGGGTGAGGCCTCCGGGATCCTGTCGGTGCGGGCGCCGTTTACGGGAACGGTGCTGGAGCAGACCCTCCACCTAGGCGCCTCGGTCGTTCCGGGGGACCCGCTCCTCCTGCTGGGGGACGACGCGGTGGTCTGGGTCTTGGCCACGATCTACGAGAACGAGGTGGCGGCCCTCGAGGAGGCGCGCTGGCGCGGAACGGTGACGGCCGCCGTCACGGTGGCCGCCTTCCCCGGACGGGAATTCGCCGGGGTGGTGGACCGCCTGGAGGGGACGCTCGATCGGGTCACCCGCTCCCTGCGGGTGCGCCTGCTGGTGCCCAATCCCGACGGGGCGTTGAAGGCGGGGATGTTTGCCCGGGTGCGGCTGGCCCTTCCGATCGGGGCGGCCGCCACGGCGGTGCCCGCCGGGGCGGTGATGGAGGACGAGGGGCGGGCTTTCGTCTTCGTCCGGGCCGAGGGGTCTTATTTCGTTCGGCGCCCGGTCCGGACGGCGGGGGAGGCGGGTGGATGGATCTTCGTGTCCGAGGGGGTCGCCGAGGGGGACGAGGTGGTCGTCCAGGGGGCGTTCCTGTTGAAATCGGACGTTCTCCGCTCCAAGATGGGCGCCGGGTGCGCCGATTGAGGCGTGGGCCATGGAACGGTTCTTCGAGTTTCTGATCCAGAGGCGGTATGCCGTCCTGTTCTGCGGCGCCCTGCTGGCCGTGGCGGGGGCGATGGCCTGGAAGGCGCTCCCCATCGATGCCTTCCCCGATGTCACCAACATTCAGGTGATGGTCCTCACGAAGGCCCCGGGCCTTTCCGCGCTCGACGTGGAGCAGCGCATCACCATCCCCGTCGAACAGCAGATGGGGGGGCTGCACGATGTCACCCAGGTCCGATCCCTTTCCAGGGCGGGCCTCTCCCAGACGGTGATCGTCTTCCGGGATTCCGTGGACCCCTACTTCGCGCGGCAGTTGGTCTTCGAGCGGCTCCAGGGGGCGCGCGAGGACCTCCCCGAGGGCGCCGAGCCCGAATTGGCCCCCCTCAGCACGGGACTGGGGGAGATCTTCCAATACACCCTGGAGGGGGAGGGGTTCTCCCTGACGGAGCGGCGCACCGTCCAGGACTGGCTGGTCGCCTCGCGCCTCCGGAGCGTTCCCGGGGTCACCGAGGTCAACAGCTTCGGCGGCGCGGTGCGTCAGATGCAGGTCACCGTCCATCCGGATCGGCTGGTCAAGTACGGCCTCACCTTGCGGGAGGTGATGGAGGCGGTGGCCCGGAACAACGCCAACGCCGGGGCCGGTTACATCCTCAAAGGGTGGGAGCAGATGATCATCCGCGGGGTGGGGCTCTACGCCGACGCCGACGACCTGGGAGCCGCGGCCCTGCGGGCCAAGGACGGGACGCCGGTCTTTCTGCGGGACGTGGCCGACATCGCCGACGGTCCCTTCCCCCAGCGGCAGGGGGCGGTGACTCGGGACGGGAAAGGCGAGACGGTGGCGGGCATGGTCATCATGCTCCGCGGGGAGAACTCCAAGACGGTCGTCACCGCGGTCCAGGAGGCGGTGGCCAAAGTTCAGGAGAGCTTGCCGAACGGGATGCGGATCGACGTCTTCTACGACCGGACTGCGCTCATCGAGGCCTGTATCAAGACGGTGATGGACGCCCTGCTGGCGGGGGCCGTCCTGGTCATCGTCGTCCTATTCTTCTTCCTGGCCGAACTGCGCACCGCCCTCATCGTCGTCGCGTCCCTGCCGATCACCTTCCTGTACGCCTTTCTGGTCATGCGCGGGTTGGGGATGTCGTCCAACCTCATGACGCTGGGGGGGGTGGCGTTCTCCGTCGGGATGGTGGTGGACGCTACGATCGTGGTGGCCGAGAACATCCGCCGCCACCTGGCCGAGGACCGGGACCCCGCCCGGCGGGCGAAGATCATCACCACGGCGATGGCCGAGGTGTGGCGGCCGGTCACCTTCAGCGTCCTCATCATCGCCCTGGTCCTGGTTCCGCTCTTCGCCCTCCAGGGGTTGGAAGGGAAGATGTTCGGTCCCCTGGCTCTGGCCCTCCTCCTCTGCATGCTGGGATCGATCGCAGTGGCCATGGTCCTAGTGCCGCCCCTGGCCGGGCTGGTGCTGAGGCAGGCGGAGGAGCGTGAATTCGCGGTGGTTCGCCGGTTCCACCACGGCTACCTCCGGCTGGTGCGGCGCGCGTTGGACCATGGCGGGATCACCATCGGGGCGGCGCTGGCGGTCCTGGCGGGGGCGTTGCTCCTGGTCCCCCTGATGGGGACGGAGTTCCTGCCCCCGCTGGACGAAGGGTCCATCGCCATCAATGTGGTCCGCCTGCCCAACGCCTCCCTGGAGGGGACGGTGGCGGTGGCGGACATGCTGGAGGAGCGCCTCCTGGCGTTTCCGGAGGTGGAGACGGTGGTCTCCAAGTCGGGGCGGGCGGAGATCTCCGAGGACCCGATGGGCCCGGAGCAGAGCGATGTCTTTGTCATGCTCAAACCGGCCCGGCAGTGGACCACCGGCCGAAGCAAGGCGGAACTGGTCGAGTCGATGAGCGCCGACCTGGCGACCATCCCCGGCCTGCGGTTCTCGTTCTCCCAGCCCATCGCCCTGCGCGTCAACGAGCTGATCTCCGGCGTCAAAAGCGACCTGGCCGTGAAGGCCTTCGGTCCGGACCTGGCGGTGCTCAAGGCCTTTGCCGACCGGGCGGCGGCCGCGATGGCGGGCATGGAAGGGGCGCGGGACGTCAAGGTGGAGCAGATCTCCGGGATGGCAGAGGTGGAGGTGCGGCTGGACCGGCAGGCCCTGGCGCGCTACGCGCTGAGTGTGGCCGAGGTCAACGACCTGCTGGAGGCGGCCTTCGCGGGCAAAGTGGTGGGAACCTTCGTGGAGGGGGAGCGCCGATTCGACATCCTGGTGCGGTTCCCGGAGGAGGCGAGGCGGGACATGGCCGGGGTGGGGGCCCTGCTCATCCCCGCGCCCGGGGGGGAACGGGTTCCGCTGGCCCAGGTCGCCTCCCTGAAAGTGGTCGAGGGCCCCATGCAGATCGGGCGCGAGGCGATGTCGCGCCGGGTGGTGGCCGAGGCCAACGTGCGCGGCCGGGACCTCGGAGGGTTCGTCCGGGAGGTTCAGGAACGGATCGCCCCCCTCGCCGCCTCGCTCCCCGCGGGCTATTTCGTCGAGTACGGCGGCCAGTTCGAGAACCAGCAGCGGGCCATGCGCCGGCTGGCCCTCGTCGTTCCCATGGCCCTGCTCCTGATCGGATTCCTCCTGTACTCCGCCCTGGGGAGCATGAAGAACGCCCTGCTGGTGATCCTCAACCTCCCCTTTGCTCTGGTGGGCGGGGTGGCGGCGGCGGTGGTGTTCCGAATGGACCTCTCGGTCTCCGCGGCGGTGGCGTTCATCGTCCTGCTGGGGATCGCCGTGCAGAACGGCGTCGTCCTGGTGGCGTTCTTCCGGCAGCTGCTCGACGAGGGGCGCCCCCTGAAGGAGGCCGTCCTGGAGGCATGCGACCGGCGGTTCAAGCCGCTGTTCATGACCGCCCTCGTCAGCTTCATCGGCCATCTCCCGATGGTCTATGCCACCGGCTCCGGCGCCGACATCCAGAAGCCGCTGGCGGTCATCGTCATGGGGGGGATCGTCACCTCCACCTTGCTGACGCTCGTCGTCCTGCCGGTCCTCTTCCATGCCGTGATGAAAAGGGGGGCCGCGTAGCGGAGAGACGGCGCGCGCCCCGCGGCGGCCGGGGCGCAGCCGACCGAACCGAGGGCCGGGTTTGGCGGATCAGTGCGGCCGGCGGGGGAAAACGACGGGGAGGATGAACCCGGTGGCGGCGGCATACTGCTCCCACCGCTCGCCGAACCGGGCCGCCAGCGCCCGCTCCTGCAGCCGGGCGCGGAACAGCATCGCCGGGGCGAGCAGGAGGGTGGCGCAGACCAGCGCGGGGACGCTCTGCCGGGTGAGGACTGTTCCGGCGTAAGCGGTGATTAGAAGCTATCCCAAAACCTAATATCGAGACCTTTAGATAGGCAAATGATCGAGG
>CAZRVT010000090.1:0-9426 GCA_964603505.1 uncultured Holophagales bacterium
CCTCGTAAAAGTACACGCCTCTACTCCTCGTAAAAGTGTACGCCTATTGACACCGCCGGCTGGCGCCTGAAAAGCACATTCCCTTCTTCGCCCGCTGGGCCGCCCGGTTCCTGGCGTTTCGGAAAAGCCGGTCCGGCCTGACGGAGGAGCAGGCGGCCCTGGCCTTCCAGGAGGACCTGGCTGCGGGGGGGCGGGCGGCCGACTGGCTGTTGAAGCAGGCGGCGGACGCGGTCCGCCTCTGGCTGGAGCACGAGCATGGGCTGGGGGAGGCGGGCGTACGCCACCGTTTGGACGAGGGAGCGATCACCGAGAAGGTGCGGCGGATCATGCGCTTGCGGCATTACTCCCTTCGCACCGAGCAGACCTACCTCCAATGGATCCATCGGTTCATTGAGCACCTGCGCGGGACCGGCCCGGCCCAGGTGGAGGTCCCCGAGGCGGGCGATGGGGAAGTGCGGGCCTTCCTCAGCCACCTGGCCCTCCGGGGGGGCGTGGCCGCCTCCACCCAGAACCAGGCCTTCAATGCCCTGCTGTTCCTGTTCAAGGAGGTGCTGGGGGCCGCGCCCGGCGACTGGAGCGGCACGGTCCGGGCGAAACGGGGCCTCCGGCTCCCGGTGGTCCTGACCCCGGAGGAGGTGCGCCTGCTGTTCGCCCACATGGAAGGCAAGCCCCTTCTCATGGCCCAACTCCTCTACGGCGGGGGCCTGCGCCTGATGGAGCTGATGCGCCTGCGGGTCCACGACCTGGACTTTTCGGCCTCCACCGTCACGGTGCGCGCGGGCAAGGGGGACAAGGACCGGACGACGCTGCTGCCCCGGACGCTCCACGGGCCTCTGAAGCGGCATCTGGAGGCGGTCCGGGCCCTGCACGAGGCGGACCTCGCCGCCGGCTACGGAGAAGCCCCGCTGCCGGACGCCTTGGACCGCAAATACCCGAACGCTCTGAAAGCGTGGGGGTGGCAGTATGTCTTCCCCTCCTCGAAGCTCTCCGTGGATCCCCGGAGCGGGAAGGTGAGGCGCTGGCATGGGAGCGAGAAGACCCTCCAGACGGCGGTGGCCGGCGCGGCGCGCCGGGCGGGGATCGTCAAGCACGCCACCGTCCATACCCTGCGGCACAGCTTCGCCACCCACCTGCTGATGAACGGGGTGAACCTGCGGGAGATCCAGGAACTGCTGGGTCACCGGAGCGTGGAGACGACGAAGATCTATACCCATGTGATGCGGACCATGGCCTCGGCCCCGCGGAGCCCGCTGGATGCGCTGCTCGACAGCGACCCGACAGCGGGCCGTTAAGGGCCACCACGCCCCCGGCATCTCTGGTGCGCCCTCCGTCTGTGAATAGGGGGGCGGGAAGCCCCAGGGCCTTGAACGACGGCGATGGAAAGGGAAAGCGCTGAATACCAATGCTTTAGTGTATTCGCAACCTTTGGATGGATTGATCGGTTCGGCCGGGCGGCTTTTGTGAAATGATTAACAAGTGCCTTGACAAATAATTTTAAAGCGCTATGATACGGGGGCTTAGCCCAAATCATAAAATTCATATTTAGGAGGGGTTTTACCATGGGTGACTTCAATCCATTCAAAATGGCACAGCAGCAGTTCGACAGCGTCGCCGAGACGCTGGGACTCGATAGCGGGACCCGGGAACTGCTCCGCGTTCCCCAGCGGGAGGTGCATTTCACCATCCCCGTCAAGATGGACAACGGCACCACCAAGGTGTTCCAAGGGTTCCGCGTCCAGCACTCCGACGCCCGCGGCCCCGCCAAGGGCGGCATCCGCTTCCACCCCAACGAGACCGTGGACACCGTCCGCGCCCTGGCCACCTGGATGACCTGGAAGACCGCCGTGGTGGGCATCCCCTTGGGCGGGGGCAAGGGCGGCGTCATCTGCGACCCGCGCCAACTCTCCGACCGCGAGCAGGAGCAGATCTGCCGCGGCTGGGTGCGCCAGGTGTGCCGCCTCGTCGGCCCCCTCCAGGATGTCCCGGCCCCCGACGTGATGACCCACGGCCAGCACATGCTGTGGATGCTCGACGAATACGAGCACATCATGGGCGCCCACATGCCCGGCTTCATCACCGGCAAGCCCGTCGGCCTGGGCGGCTCCCTCGGCCGAACCGAAGCCACCGGCTACGGCGTCATCTACACCGTCCGCGAGGCCATGAAGCTCCTCAAGATCGACTTCAAGGGCGCCACCGCCTCCATCCAGGGCTCCGGCAATGTGGCCCAATATGCGGCCGAGCTCTTCCAGCAGTACGGCGGCAAGGTGGTCGCCATCTCCTGCTGGGACAACGCCGACAAGAAGGCCTACACCTACCGGTGCGCCGACGGCATCGACAGCAATCTGCTGCTCGAGGCCGTGGACAAGTTCGGCACCATCGACGCCAAGAAGGCCAAGAAGAACGGCTGGGAGCAGCTCGACGGCGACGCGTGGATCGACCAAGAGGTTACCGTCCTCATCCCCGCGGCGCAGGAGAACATGCTCCGCGCAGACAACGTGGAGCGCATCAAGCCCTCCGTCAAGATCGTCGCCGAGGGCGCCAACGGCCCCACCACCCCCGAGGCCGACGCCGTCCTGAAGCGCCGCGGCATCTACATGATCCCCGACTTCCTCTGCAACGCCGGCGGCGTGACCTGCTCCTACTTCGAACAGGTGCAGTGCAACATGAACTACTTCTGGCCCAAGGACGAGGTCCTGGCCAAGCTCGACCACATCATGACCGAGGCTTTCCACGCCGTCCACACCCTGGCCAAGGAGAAGCAGGCCTACCAGCGCGACGCCGCCTACATGATCTCCATCCAGCGCGTCGCCGACGCCTGCAAGAAGAGAGGGTGGATTTAGTCCCGACGCAGTCGGGACGCCCGAGGGCCGGAAAGCGGGAAAGCGGGAAAGCCCGACAACAACCAAACAATCAAGCCCCCCGGAAACGGGGGGCTTTCCTTTGCCAGCGGCGAGATGCCATCGACCGGGCGGGCGGCGGATCCTCTCCCGTTTTCCCCCGGCTACCGTCTACCGGCTACCGGGAGCGAGTAGGATTGTCTCTTCTCCCCCAGCTACCATCTACTATCTACCCGTATCTACCCGCGGCCGGCCGGGGGTCAGTACGGCGTCTCCACCGGAATCACATCCGCCGCGGCGATCTCGCAGGCGACGGCGCGGCGGAGGAGGTCCAACTGCACCACCAGGCGCCGCTTCCCCTTCACCTGCTTGATGATGCCGACGGCGCCGGCGAAGGGGCCGTTGAGGACGCGGACGGGCTTCCCCACCTGAAGGTAGGGGTGCTGGCTCAGGGGGACCTGCCGGTCCACCAGGATCCGGACCGACTCGATCTGCTCGTCGGGAATCCAGATGTCCTTGTGCTCGCCGAAACCGAGGATGTTGACCACCCCCAGGGTGCGGACGATGGCCAGATACTGCTCCCGATCCAGCGAGGCCCGGGCGAAGACATAGTTGGGGAAGAGGGGGACGGTGAGGACCTTTTTCCGGTCCCTCCGGACGGAGACCCGCTCGATGGTGGGGAGGAAGACCTCGAACCCCTTGACCCCCAGGTCGTCCCGGACGGCGAACTCGTGCCGCGCCCGGGTCCAGACGGCATACCAGTGGTCCATGCCCCCGCATTATACCGCCTGACCCCCCGCCCGGCATCCGGTAGGCGGGCCCGCCCTTCCTGGCTTCATCCCGGCATCGATCTACGGCCTACCGACTATGGTGGAGGGCGGGGGGTTGCTCCCCTGCGTATCTTCCTGTGCTATAATCCTTTCGTGGATAAAAAACTGCGTGTGCTCATCGCGAAACCGGGGCTGGACGGCCACGACCGGGGCGCCAAGGTCGTGGCGCGGGCGCTGAGGGACGGCGGAGTGGAGGTGATCTACACGGGCTTGAGGCAGACCCCGCAGCAGATCGTTGCCGCCGCGGTGCAGGAGGATGTGGACGCCATCGGCCTCTCCATCCTTTCCGGCGCCCACATGACCCTGGTGCCCGAGGTCTTGGACCTTCTCAAGGCCCAGGACGCCGCCGACATTGCGGTCTATGTGGGCGGCATCATCCCCGAAGCGGACGCCCTCGCGCTCAAGCAGCGCGGCGTCAAGGAAGTATTCACCCCGGGCACCAGCACCGATGAGATCGTTCGGGCGATGCTGGACCTGGCCTGAGCCGCATCCAACGGAGGGACTATGGCCAAGAAAGTGCTCGTGGCAGACGACAGCCTGACGATCCAGAAGGTGATCGAGTTGACCTTCTCCGAGGAGAACTACCAGGTCCTCGCGTTCGGCAACGGCCGGGACGCGCTCAACCATCTGCGGGGCGACCGCCCCGACATCCTGCTGGCCGATGTGATCATGCCGGAACTCGACGGCTACGAGCTCTGCCGGGAGGCCAAGGCCCTCCAGCCCGGCCTGCCGGTCATCCTCTTGACCGGGACCTTCGAGCCGTTCGACAAGCTCAAGGCCGAGTCCGCGGGCTACGACGATGTCGTCGTCAAGCCCTTCGACTCCGCCGCCCTCATCGGCAAGGTGGAGGCCCTCCTTGCCGCCGTCCCGGCGGCCCCCGCCCCCGCGGCGGCCGTTCCGGCCCCCGAGCCCCCCGCCCCCGTGTTTCCCGTGCCGGCCGCCTCCACCTTCGACGAACCCCTGCCCCCGCCCGCTCCGTTCCCGGCCGCCGAGGAGTCCGCGGGCGCGGATGTGTTCTCCAGCGAGCCGGTCTTCGATGAGGCGCCGCCGCTTCCTCCGCCCCCTGTGGAGGAGTTCGCCCCTCCGATGGAGGAACCCCCGGCCGCCCCGCTGGAGTCCCCCGCAGCGGCCGCTCCCCCCGCGCAGGAGTTCGAATCCGCGCCGCCGCTGGACGCCGTGATGCCCGCGGCCGGGCCGGAGTTCCCGCCGCCTCCCCCGGCGGAGATCCCCTCCTACGAAACGGCCCCGCCGCTGGACGCCGCCCCCCCCGAACCCCCTCCGGCGCCCGCCGTCGAGGAGCCGGCCCCGCCGCCGGCCCCCGAGGTCGAGCCCCCCCTGGCGGAGATCCCTCCGGCCGCGGCCACCTTCGAGCCACCCGCCCCGGCGGAGGAGCCCGAACCGCCCGCTCCCGAGCCCCCCCCCGCCGACATCTTCGCCCCCGCCCCCGCCCCCGATTCCTCCCTTGAAAAGACCTGGCCGGAGGGCCCCCCGATGGCTGAGCCCGACCGGGTGCAGCCCCCCGCGGAGTTCCCGCCGGTCCCCCTGCCCGAACCCCCCGCTGCCATGACGGAAGAGACGGTGCCGATGGCGATCCCCTCCTTCGGGAGACCCACCGGGTTCCCCGTGGCCGCCGCGTTCGACGAGGCGCCGACGTTCGACGAGGCGCCGCCCCCGGTTCGCGAGTCCGCCCCCGCCGAACCGCCTGCTCCGGCCGCCCCCGAGCCGCCGGCCCCCGAACCGGCGAAGGAGCCCGGCGCCGCGGCGTTGGCGGCCGCCCTTGCCGGTCCGCCCCTCAAGCCGTCGGCGGAGGCCCCGGCCCCGGTCCCAGCGTCCGTGCCGACGTTCGAGGCCGTGGCCGCGGGCGGGGTGACCCTCTCGCCCCGCCAGATGGAGGAACTCGCCGACCTGGTGGTGAAAAAGATGGCCGCCGAAACGGTGGAGAAGATCGCCTGGGAGGTGGTCCCCGAGCTGGCCGAGATGCTTATCCGGAAGAGAATCAAGGAGATCGAGGAATCCGAACAATAGGCCCCTCGCTCTCGAGAGGTATTCCCCGCGGGGCCCGTGCGACCGGGCCCCGCGATGCGTTTACGGGGTCCGTGCTTTTCCTTTATAATGATGCGCCATGAAAAAAGAGCTCGCCAAGGCCTTCGAGGCCTCCACCTTCGAGTCCGGCTGGTACGACTTCTGGCTGGAGAAGGGGTACTTCACCGCCCACCCCGACTCCGGCAAGCCGCCCTTCTGCATCGTTATCCCGCCCCCCAACGTGACGGGGAAACTGCATATGGGGCACGCCCTCAACAACACCCTCCACGACATCATCGTCCGGTGGAAGCGGATGCAGGGGTTCGACGTGCTGTGGCTCCCCGGCACCGATCACGCCGGCATCGCCACCCAGATGGTGGTGGAGCGGGAGCTGGCCAAGGAGGGGAAGAACCGCCACGCCATGGGGCGGGAGGCCTTCCTCGATGTGATGTGGCGGTGGAAGGCGCAGTACAAGGACAACATCAAGCGCCAGCTCCAGATGCTGGGGTGCTCCTGCGACTGGTCCCGCGAGCGGTTCACCCTCGACGAGGGGCTCTCGAAGGCCGTGCGGAAGGCCTTCGTCACGCTATACGACGAGGGGCTCATCACCCGCGGCTGGAGCATCGTCAACTGGTGCCCCCGGTGTCAGACGGCGCTCTCCGACCTCGAAGTAGAACACCTGGAGGTAAAGGGGAAGCTCTGGCACGTCCGCTACCCCCTCCAGGAGGGGAGCGGCTCCATCGTCGTGGCCACCACACGCCCCGAGACGATGCTGGGCGACACCGCCGTGGCCGTCCACCCCCAGGACGAGCGGTATCAAGCCCTGGTGGGAAAGAGGGTCGTGCTCCCGCTGATGGAACGCCCCATCCCCGTCATCGCCGACGAGGGGGTGGAGAGGGAGTTCGGCACCGGTGCGGTGAAGGTGACCCCGGCCCACGACCCCAACGACTTCGCCTTCGGCAAGCGGCACAACCTCCCCAGCGTCCTCATCATGGATGACCGCGGCGTCCTGAACGCCGAGGCCGGCCCCTACCGGGGGATGGACCGCTTCGAGGCCCGCCGCAAGGTGGTGGCCGACCTGGAGGCCAGGGGGCTCCTCGTCGCGATCCAGGACCACCTCCACAACGTCGGCCACTGCCAGCGGTGCCGCACCATGGTGGAGCCCACCCTCTCCCGCCAGTGGTTCGTGACCATGAAACCCCTCGCCGCCCCCGCGATCCAGGCGGTGGAGGACGGCCGCATCCAGTTCATTCCCGATCAGTGGGTGAAGGTCTACAACGAGTGGCTCGCCAACATCCACGACTGGTGCATCTCCCGCCAGCTCTGGTGGGGCCACCGCATCCCCGCGTGGTACTGTCCCTGCGGCGCCACCGTCGTCGCCGAGGCCGATCCCGCCGCCTGCCCGAAGTGCGGCGGAACGGAGCTGAAGCAGGACGAGGACGTCCTCGACACCTGGTTCTCCTCCGGCCTGTGGCCCTTCTCCACCCTCGGGTGGCCCGAGCCGACGGAAGACCTGAAGCGCTACTACCCCACCGACCTCCTCATCACCGGGTTCGACATCCTTTTCTTCTGGGTGGCCCGCATGATCATGGCGGGGCTCAAGTTCCGCGGCGAGGTGCCCTTCCGCCAGGTCTACTTCACCGGCCTCGTGCGCGACGCCCAGGGCGACAAGATGAGCAAGACCAAGGGCAACGTCATCGACCCCGAGGCCGTGTGCCGCGAGTTCGGCCCCGACGCCGTCCGCTTCACCCTGGCCATCCACGCCTCCTACGGCCGCGACATCCCCCTCTCCTACGAGCGGATGGCGGGCTACAAGGCGTTCGTCAACAAGCTGTGGAACGCCTCGCGCTTCATCCTCTCCAACCTCGACGGGCCGCCGCCCGCCATGAAGCCCACGCTGTGGCCCCACCGCCACATCGTCAGCCGCCTCCACGCCGTCCTGGCCGAAGTGGACGAGGCCCTGGCCCTCTACCGGTTCGACACCGCCGCCCACGCCCTCTACCACTTCCTCTGGCACGAGTTCTGCGACTGGTTCATCGAGATTGCCAAGCCCCACCTGCGGGACGAGGCGACGAAGGCGGAGACGCAGTCGGTCCTCTACCAGGTCCTGAAGACCTGCCTCCGCGCCCTCCACCCCTTCATCCCCTTCATCACCGAGGAGATCTGGCAGAACCTGGAGACGGGGGGCGAATCGCTCGCGATCGCCGCGTGGCCGAAGGCCGACCCGTCGAAGCGCGACCCCCAGGCCGAGGCCCACTTCGCCGCGTTCGAGGAGCTGGTTACCCGGATCCGCGCTTTCAAGGTGGGGAGCAATCTGGACAAGAAGGCCCACCTGCGCCTCTTCCTCCACCTTCCTTCGGAACAGGAGGCGTTCGCCGCCTACTTCCCCCTCCTGAAGACCATGGAAAACTGCGACGCGGAAGCCGTTTCCTCGGTGGACTCCCTTCCGGCCGGCGTCAAGGATAACTTTGCCGGGCTGACCTGGTGCCTCAAGGTCCCGGTGGAGGAGCTCACCCCCGAGTTCCTGGCCCGCGTGCGCAAGGAGATGGCCAAATTGGAGGAGGAGGGGAGACGCGCCGACGCCCGGCTGGCCAATGAGGCCTTCACCAGCAAGGCCAAGCCGGAGGTCATCGAGGAGGCGAAGCGGAAGCGCGAAGCCCTCCTGGCCCGCCTCGCGACGCTGAAGGAGACCTTCGGGACGGGGGAGTGAACTGCGCACCTCCGGCGCCTGGCTCCCCAGGGGGCGCCATGGGCTTGATTTGCATTTTTCCCCCATTAGGCGCAATGCTAAATATCACAGTATTGAAGCGAAAATGCGCACTGCGGCTTGGAAAATCGCCCGATTGACTCGCCCCGGAGGGTGTGATAGGTTGATCTCATGTTGACCCCACCCAAAACCCGGCATTACGCCGAAGTAAAGTTCGGCAACATATAAGAAGGAGCAATAAATGCCAGAGACTTACAAGCAAGCAATAGCGAGACTCGTTGCCGCCTCCCCTTTTGCGGTTGATACAGATATTCAAATGACCGGCAGACCGCCCACCATGGCTAGTTCCGAATTTTTGACCAACAAGGAACAGGGAGATTGGGCCGAGCAAATTGTCTTCAGGGCAATCAACGAGAATTCCTCTGACTATCGCGCTGTGCAGTACGGTCGTTCAGATGCTCTGGCCGCTGGAGATCCTGGGTTTGAAACCTTCTACCAAGCTTATCAGGACGAGTTAAACAGTATTGGCAAACGCCCCGACTTGCTGATTTTCAGGAGAAGCGATGTAGGGGATGCGCCGCTCAATCTTGACGATGCCCACACAGTCTCAAGAGCTGTAGCCGCTATCGAAGTTCGATCAAGCTCGTTCTTGGCAAATCGGTATAGTCAGTTCATGGAAACAAGGGCCAGCGAAGCGGTTCAGAGGTGTCGCGAACTGAAAACTGCAATCCTGCAAGACAGAATGCGAGAGCTGCTTCAACAGAAGAGCCCAGAAATACTGTCCATGATCCAAAGGTCAAATGACGAGACCTTTCGTGAATTAGACTTCCGGCTTCGTTCTTGGTCTTCATCATCTGATTTGCAGGAACTATCTGAACTGTTGCGTGCATTAAAGGATCAGATCAAGGTGCTGCATAAACGAGACTACCTCAGCATCACCCCGAAGGTAGAAGACCTCGCTCTTGTCAACAGGTGGACCCTGTAGTTGCATAAAACTGCTCTAAAAACAGTATACATATAATATTGACAA
>CAZRVT010000091.1:0-9118 GCA_964603505.1 uncultured Holophagales bacterium
AAGCCGCCTGATAGAGAACATTAGTTTTCGTCATTTAATGCAACATTAGGGTCCATGAGTATCTTCTCGTGGTCGAAGGCCAGGGGGCGCGCTTCTTCGATGGTGAGCCAAGCGGCCTCGGCGGCGTCGTCGCCAGCGGAGTGGGCTGCGCACTCGCAGGAGCAGGCGAAGGCGATGCCGACGGTGTGGCCGCGGGGGTCGCGGCCGGGGTCGGAATAGATGCCGACGAGGCGCTCCACCGTCACCGCCAGCCCCGTCTCCTCCAGTACCTCCCGCGCGCAGGCCTCTTCGACCGTCTCGCCGACGTCCACGAAGCCCCCCGGCAGGGCCCACCGCCCCTGGTATGGCGGGTTCTTCCGCCGGATGAATAGGAACTTCCCCTCCCGGTTGCGCAGGATGCCGTCCACGGTCAGGAGGGGGCAGACGGGTCTCAATGCCTTCCTCCGAAGAAGGCCTTGATCTCCCCCGCGGGGTCGTCGGTGACCAGTTCGCTCACGCCCGTATCATACCAGTCCTTGGGGAAGAACTGGGCATACTGCCGCTCGGCGAACCGGCGGCAGATGAGGACGATGACGCCGCGGTCGGTCTCCGAGCGGATGACGCGGCCGGCCGACTGGACCACGCGGGTCATCCCGGGAACCAGGTAGGCGTAGGAGAAGCCGTCGTCGTGGGTGCGGTCGTAGTAGTCCTTGAGCAGGGACTGCTCGAGGGAGACCTGGGGGAGGGCCGGGGAGACGATGAAGACGCCGCGCAGGGCCTCGCCGGGGTAGTCCACCCCCTCGGCGAACATCCCCCCGGAGACGCCGAAGAGGAAGTGGCTCTTCCTCGCCCCCTTGAGGCGCTCCAGGAGGGCCGCCGTCTCCTTCATCGAGTGACCGGGCTCCTGGACGATGACCGCCTTCCCCCCGCGGGGGTAGTGTTTCAGGGCGGCGTTGAGGAATTGGTAAGAGGGGAAAAGGGCGAGGAAGTTGCCGGGGGCGGCGTTGCCCATCCGGTGGAGGAGGGCGGCCAGCTCCGGCACCTGCTGCATCCTCTTCCTGTAGGTGGTGTCGAGGTGGGGGTAGACCAGGATCTTCCTGTTCTCCCGGGGGAACGGGCTGGGGAAGGAGGCGTCCACCGCCTCCTTGGGGAAGCCCAGGACGTTGCGGTAGAACCACGGCGGGTCCAGGGTGGCCGACATGGCGATGACGCCGTGGGCGGAACGGATGGCCTCGCCCAGGAAGTGGGAGGCGTCGGCGCACAGGACCTTCACCTGAAGGTCGTCCGATGTGCGCCGCAGGAGGGTGGTGAACTCGTCCCCGCCGAGCCCCAGCACCTTGACGAACCGGTAATACTCGAAGTAGAGCTCCAGGAGGACGTCGTTCGGACGAAGGAGCTCCTTCTCCCGCAGGTAGGTGAAATAGTCCACGATCTCCGACTCCAGGGCCGCCATCGGCTCTCGCAGGGGGGCGGGGTCGGGCTCGATGACGAGTTCCGCCTCGCCGGGGTGCTCCCCCCCGATCCAGTCGAGGGCCGCCGCGAGGCGGTCCAGGGCCGAGGCCATGCGGCCCCCCGACGCGGTGGGGACGGCGTCGAGGGCGGCCCGGGCCGCGCGGACCTTGGCGAGGGAGAGGAGGGGGGAGTAGTAGCCGCGGCCGCGGTCCACGAGATTGTGGGCCTCGTCGATGATGAGGACCGCGTCGGCCAGGGCGCCGGGCTCCTTGGCGTCCTTCAGCGCCACGGCGGGGTCGAAGATGTAGTTGTAGTCGCACACCACGGCGTCGCAGTGGCGCACCAGCTCCAGCGATACTTCGAATGGGCACACCACGGCGGCCCGCCCCGCGGAAAAAACGGCGTCGGGCTCGATGTGGGGGAAGGCGTAGAGGAGCTTGTCCAAAACGCCGGTGGACTCCATCTTCTCGGCGTAGTCCCTGGCATAGGGACAGAAGTTCTCGTGGCACAACTGCTCGGTGTGGGCGCAGATCTTGGACTTGGCCCTCAGCTGGATGGACCGGAAGGCCCCCTCGGTGTTCAACCGCTTCAGCACCCCCACGGCCATCTCCTGCTGGAGGGTCTTGGCGGTGAGGAAGAAGAGGCGGAGGCCGTTGGCCAGGCAGTAGCGGAGGGCGGGGTAGAGGGCGGCCACGGTCTTGCCCACGCCGGTGGGAGCGGTGACGAGGAGGGGGGTGCGGTTGCGGAGGGCGTCCTCCACTTCGCGCATCATGTCGGCCTGGAAGGGGCGCGCCCCCTCGTGGGGGAAGGGCATCCGCTCCGCGGCGGCGGCTTTTTTCTCCAGGGCCTTTCGTTCCTTGAAGTGGGCCCGGAGGATCCGCCCCAGCCGCCCCTCGATGCGGCCCCGCAGGGCGGCGGGATCGACGGGGACGGCGACGATCTTCTCCTCCCGGCTGGCGATGTCGATGAGGACGAGGCGCGCCTCCGCGGGCCGGTCCTCCTGGAGGGCGACCAGGTAGGCGTAGATCTCCATCTGGAACTTGTAACGCCCGTAGGCGGCGCTGTCGTAGAAGTCGGCCAGGTCGCGCCCGAAGTGGAGCGACTTCACCTCCTCCACCCGCAGGCCTTCGGCGGAGCGGACCAGGCCGTCGATGCGGCCCTGCACGATGCACCGGTATCCCTCCACCTGGAATTCGCCGCGGACCGTTACCTCCGTGCGGTACTCCGGGTGGGAATCGCGCATCCCCTCGCCGTAGGCCGAGTGGACCGACTGCCCCACCCACAGCCGCTCGTACCCCTCGTGGGCCGAGAATCCAATGCGGAACCGCTCCTCCTGGAGGACCAGGTCGCCGACGGAGCAGGTGAGCTCCCGCCGGGCGTCGTCGATGTATATGCTCATGGCATCGCCAACCGCGAACCGCTTACCGTCTGCCGCTCAAGCGGAGAACGAAGAGCACAAAGCGGTTGGCGGGAAGCGGAGGGCGGAAAGCGGCCGGCGTCATCGCGTCTTGTCCGGCCAGGGGCAGAGGTCGAGGAGGAAGCACTCCGGGCACTTGGGCTTCCGGGCCGTACACACCTGCCGGCCGTGGAGGATGAGAAGGGTGGAGACGGCGTACCAGTCCTCTTTTTTGAATCGCTTCATCAGGTCGGCCTCCACCTTTTCCGCGTCGGTCGCTCCGGAAAGCCCCAATCGGCCGGAGAGGCGAAGGACGTGGGTGTCCACGATGATCCCCGCCACCACGCCGTGGGCCTGGGTGAGGACACAGTTGGCGGTCTTGCGCCCCACGCCGGGGAGGGTGAGCATCTCTTCCATTGTGTTCGGCACCTTCCCGCCGAACCGCTTCACGATGGCCTCGCAGGCGCCCCGGATGTTCTTGGCCTTGTTGCGAAAGAAGCCGGTGGCGCGGATGTCTGCCTCCAGCTCCTCCGCGGGCACCTTGAGGAAGTCCTCGGCCGTTCGGTACTTTTTGAACAGCGCCGGGGTGACCCTATTCACCCGCGCGTCGGTGCACTGGGCGGAAAGGATGGTGGCGACCAGGGATTGGAGCGGGTTCTCGAACCGGAGGAACGGCCCGCTCCAATGATAGTGCTTTTTCAGCCGGTTCAGGATGACCGATGCGCTCATCGTTTCCCTCCGAGGAATGCTTCGACGGCCTCCACGGGCCAGGCGTTGAGGCAGTGCTTCTTCTGCAGGAGCCCCTTGCGGGCGGCCAGGAGGCCCCACCGCAGGTCGTCCAGGCGGGCCGCCTCGTGGGCGTCGGGGTTGACGACGACCGGGACCCCGAGGGCCTGCGCCCGGGGGACGAGCGTCCAGTCGAGGTCCAGGCGGTGGGGGTTGGCGTTGAGCTCCACCGCCTTGCCGTGCTCGGCGGCGGCCTGCAGGACCGCCTCCATGTCGAGGTCGCACCCGTCGCGCCCCAGGAACAGGCGCCCCGTGGGATGGCCGAGGATCCGCATCGCCGGGTGGGCGAGGGCCCTCCGCAGGCGGGCGTTCTGATCCTCCCGCTTCAGGTGGAAGTGGGAGTGGATGGAGCCGACGACGTAGTCGAGCGCCGCCAAAATCTCGTCGGGGTAGTCGAGGGAGCCGTCCGGGTGGAGGTCGCTCTCCACGCCGTGGAAGAGGCGGAAGCGGGGGAGGGAGGCGTTGAGGGCCCGGATGGCGGCCCCCTGCTCCATCAGCCGCTCCGGCTCCAGCCCCCGCGCGTACTTGGCGGAGCGGCTGTGGTCGGCGATACCGAGGAACCGCCAACCGCGCCCCAGGGCGGCCGAGCGCATCGCCTCCAGCGTGGAGGCCCCATCGCTGGCGACGGTGTGGTTGTGGAGGCACCCTCCCAGGTCCTCCCACCCCACCACCTCGTCCAGCCGGCCGGACCGGGCCAGCTCCACCTCGCCGGCCCCCTCGCGCATTTCCGGCGGGATCCAGGGGAGGCCCACGGCGGCATAGAGGGCCTCCTCGCTTTCCGGCGCCTCCGGCAGGGGCCCCAGGGCCCGGATGTGTTCGATGTGGGCCGCGGTCCCGGTGGCCAGGAAGAGTTCCAGGGCCGGGTTTCCCGTGCAGACCCTGACGCGAACCGGCGTCCCCGTGCCCCGATGGATGCTGTTGAGCGTCCCTCCCTCGTCCTCGAACCGGAGGCCGAGCCCCTCTTCCAGGGCCGCGGGTGTCGTTCCGGGGGGAGCCATGAACTCCAAGCACCCGACGACGGGCAGGCGGCGCCTCAGGCCGCCGGATTCTTGCAGGCCGGCGACCTTCGAGAGGACGGCGGCGGCCGCCGCCACCGCGGCGTCCAGGAGGAGGCATCCGCGGCGCGACTCCATGGCCGCCAGTTCGGCGCGGAGCTTCTCCTGGGTCCGGGGCCCGAAGCCGGGCAGGTCGAGGAGGCGGTTCTCGTAGATGGCGTATTTCAGCTCCTCGATCGAGCCCACCTTGAGCTCGTCCAAGAGCAGTTTCGTCCGTTTCGGGCCCAGGCCGGGGACGGACAGGAGCTCGGGCAGCCCCGGCGGCAGGGCCGCCGCCAGCTCCTCGAGCAGAGGGGGGGTCTTCCCCTCCACCAGGGCGGCCACCACCCCCGCCAACCCGTCGCCGATGCCGCGCACCTGCGTCAGGGTCCCCGCGGCGAGCCGCTCCTCCAGGTCCGGCAGGGCCGGGATGATGCGGGCGCCGTTGGCGAACGCCCTGATCTTGAAGGGGTTGTCCCCGCGCACCTCCATCAGGACGGCGATGCGCTCCAGGGCCTCCCCCAACGCTTTCTTGTCCATCCCGCCACTTTAGCACGGCGTCCGCCGGGCGGCAAGACGGAAGGACGGCGAGGCCGGGGGAAAAGCCGAAGGAGACGCGCGGGCGGGCTGCCCCCTTGCGCGGCGCGGGTGGGAAGAGCATACTATGCGGTAGGAATACACAAACGGATGGTAAGGTTTTCTTTGGGCAGTCCAGAGAGGGCGCCATGGAAGGCGCCGGAGGAGGCCGGTTGTCCCAGACAGCGGAGTTGAAAGCCCCGGTCAACGTTTCGATCTCCCCCGTCTTGAACGAGGCGGCGGAGTTGGCGGTGAACCTCAGCGTCGCCCTCAAGAACCGGGCGGTGTATGGCCCGGGCCACCCCGTGGCCAAGGAGAGCTTCCGCAAGGCCATGGAGAAGTTCCAGCTCGCCTTCCGCCTCCAGGGCGCCCTGCACTTCCACTTCGCGAGGGGCACGGTCATTTTCGGCCAGAACTACCTGGACCGCAAGAATCCCATTTTCAAGCAGCACGCCGCCACATTCTGGAACCTGGGGATCGTGGGGGTGCGGTACTCGGCGGGGATGTCCCCGGAGGAACTGGAGGGGTTCCTTGGGCTCCTGGCGGAGGCCTCCCGGCCCAACCTCAAGCCCGACGAGCGTCGGGCGAAGCTCGCGGGCGCCCCGTTCCCGCACATCGCCCTCGACATCCTGGATCCGCGACAGATGATGATCCGGGAGCAGCAGGCGGTGGCCCCCAAGGACACCGCCGTGGAGGAGCGTCTCTGGCACGACTTCCTCATGTCCTTGGAAGGGCCGATGGACGGAGGCGCCAAGGACCTCTTCCTCTCCCAGTCGGTGGTGGAGCTGGCCAGGAAAATATCCAGGCAGGGGAAGGAGCAGGGGAAGGACTACGGCACGGCGGTGGTGGACTACCTGAAGAAGGTGGACCAGACCTTCCGCCAGGAGGGGGTCCTTCGGAAGACGACGACGGGGAAGCGCATCGCGGACCTGGTGGCCAACCTGGACCCCGCCTTGCGCCAGCAGATCCTGGGGACCTGCCTCACCGAGGAGTCCCTCTCCCCCGTCATGGTCCACGAGCTGAGCCACCTCGTGGGGCACGAGGCGCTTCTGGGCGCGCTGGAGAAGCTCAACGCGGAGGGGCGGGCGATTCCCATCACCATCTACCGCACCCTTTCCATCGTCTCCATGATGGACGACCAGGACCTGGGGGACGAGTTCCACGACGACGACGACCCGCACCTGCACGAACTCGAGCACGACGGCTTCCAGGCCCTGCTGGACAACCTCCTCTCCGCCGAGGACCGGTACAATTACATCTCCCCCGAGTACGAAGCCAAGATCGAGGCCCTCCAGGCCCACGCGGAGCAGCTGGCCCAGGCCCAGCTCCAGGCCCACGCCCGGTCGCTCTTCTCCCGGTCGGCGGTGGAGGAGCATTTCATGGGCGTGGCCAGCGAGCAGCTCGAGCTGTTCCCGAAGGACGTGGAGCAGGCCGGCGCCATCGCCGCCCAGATGAACCCGGTGTTCCAGCATTTCCTCGAGGCCCGTCAGCTCGGGAACTGCCAGCAGGCCATCCTTCTGCAGCGGCAGGCGGCGAAAATCGACCCCAAGGCCGCGACCGTCCCCTATGTCTGGGAGGACGAGGGGACGCTGGCGCGGTTGATGGAGGCGCTGGTCAGCGACGACCGCGAGGAGGCGGTCCGGGCCTCCCGGGTGCTGGCGGCGGTGGGGCGGAAGGCCGTTCCCATCATCGTGGACATCCTGCGCACCTCGGAGTCCATGGACAACCGGATGCACGCCGTCAACGCCCTGATCGAGATGGAGGAGAACCCTGCGCACCCCCTCCTCGGCCTTCTGGCCGACTCGCCGCCGTGGTACCTGGCCCGCAACGTGGTCTATGTCCTGCGCAAGCGAAAGGACCCGTCGGGGGAGGCCGAAACTCAGGCGCTGTGGGAGCGGGCCCACCCCAAGGCCAAGATCGAGATCATCCGCTACCTCTACACCCTCCGCCGGAAGGAGTGGCTCGAGTATTTCAAGCGGGCCGTGGACGACTCCTCGCGGGAGCTGGTCCTGGCCGCCGCCCGCCTCCTCCTCAACATCCGCTGGAACGAGGTGACGCAGATCGTCCAGGCACGCGCCGAGCGGGTGCCGGACTGGGCCCTCGGCTCGCCGTTCCACCTCGAGCTCCTCCGGTACCTGGTGCGGAGCGGCAACCGGCAGGCCCGCAACTACGTCGCCACCCTGCTCCATGCCCGGAAGGCGTGGTTCTTCTGGCGCCGGAAGCGCCTGCGTCAGGCCGTGGCCGACATGCTGAGGGAGGTCTGACCGTGGAGGGCGCCGCGACCTTTGAGGCCCTCTGCACCCTCTTCATGACCACCGCGACCCGGTGCCGCCTCTACGGGGTCAAGCACCCGGTGACGCGGACCGTGGGCCGCGACTTCATGCGGCACTACGAGCAGGTCACGGGCGGGGGGCGGCCCCTCAAGATCGTCGTCAGCGGCGACGAGCTCTTCGTCAGCGACCAGGCCCTTCCCCTCCGAATCGGGGCCGTGGGGGCGCTGGCGAAGCGCCTCTCCTCCCGCGGCGTGGGGTTCCTGGAGCTGCGGGCCGGCCTGTCGCTGGACGAACTCCTGGCCTTCTGCGCGGAGTTCGCCGACCCGGCCGGCGGCCCGGTCCGGTCGCAGGCCCACATCCAGCTCGGGGAGGCCCGGTACATCCCCAAGGGATACGTCAATCCCATCGAGGCCCTGCGCGTTCAGGAGGCGGGGGGGGACCGGCGCGACGACGTGGGGGAGGAGGTGCGCGAACTGGAGATGCTCTACCGCCACGTCAAGGAGCACCTGGAAGTGCGGGTCCAGAACTTCGAACAGCTTGTGGTCGCCTTCCTCTCCCGGTTCGCGAAGCAGTTCAACCCCCTCATGAACCTGGCCGAGCTGAAGCAGCACCACAAGTTCACCTACATCCATTCCACCAACGTGGCCAATCTGGTCATCGGCATGGGCATGGGGCTCGGGCTGGAAAAGCGGGACATCTTCGACCTCGGGATGGCGGCGCTCCTCCACGACGTGGGGAAGCGGTTCGTGCCCGACAAAGTGCTGGAAAAGCCGGGCCAGCTCAGTCGGGACGAGTGGGACCTGATCCAGAAGCACCCCTCCGAGGGGGCGCGGTTCCTCCTCAAGCAGAAGAAGGTGAACCACCTGTCGGTCGTGGTGGCCTTCGAGCACCATCTCCACTACCAGGGCGGGGGCGGGTACCCCCGGTGCAAGCCGCCCCGCCGGCCGTGCATGGCCTCCCAGCTCGTGGCGTTGGCCGACTCCTTCGACGCCCTCTTCTCCCAGCGTTCCTACCACCGGCGCTACGACATCATGGAGGCCCTGGAGATCATCAACGACGCCTCGGGGTTCAATTACAACCCTTGGTTGGTGGACGTCTTCAACCGCTACATCACCATCCACATGGACACCTTCGGCGGGGAGGGAGCGGCCCCCCTCCAGTGACCCGCCGCCGGCCGTCCTCCGCGGGGCGACCCCGGAGGGCGGGGTGGATTCGGGACGCGAGGTTTGGGATAATGCCCCCCGCACGGTTATGAGCGACGCCTTTGCCTACCGCTTCTACGCCTCGACGCGCGACGCCTGGGAGGCGATGGCCCGGGCCATCGCCTCCGCGGAGCGCTCCGTCCTGTGGGAGGTGTACATCCTGGTGGACGACGCCGAGGGGGCGCGCTTCGTGGACCTGCTCTGCGAACGGGCCCGGGCGGGGGTGGAGGTGCGGCTCGTCCTCGACGCCGTGGGCTCCTTCGCCCTCTCCGGCGCCGCCGTGGCGCGGCTGGAGGCGGTGGGGGCGGCGGTGGAGTTCTTCAACCGCCTCTCGCCGCGCCGGCGCTCCCTGCGGGAGTGGGGGCGCGCCCCATAGGTGTTAAGTTAAGCCGCCTTCTTTTTATTAGCAGGATAACCATG
>CAZRVT010000092.1:0-9054 GCA_964603505.1 uncultured Holophagales bacterium
CTTTATTTACTGTTCTCTATTATGCTCCATGCGGCTTAACTTAACACCTATGGGGAAAACGGTGGTGGCGCTGGAAGCCGCGCGGCGTCTGGCGGCAGAGGGCAAGCAGGTGCTTTTCTTGTGCTTCAACCGGCTCCTGATGGAGCAGATCCGGGGCACCGTCGCATCCGAGGGGCTGGCGGGGCGCATTGCGGTGGGCACCTATCAGGAGTACATGCGGGAACGGCTGATGGCGGCGGGACACGCGACGCCGGTCCCCGAAGAGCCCGCCGCCATGGCGCAGTATTTTGCGCACGATCTGCCGAATCAGTTCTTTGTTGCGTTCTTCGACGACCCCGGTCCGAGGGCGGACGCTCTGATCGTGGATGAGGGCCAGGATCTGGCCATCCGGGAGGCCTTCGTGGATACGCTGGATTTGATGGTGAAGGGCGAGATGGGAGCGGGGCGCTGGCTATGGTTCGAGGACGATCAGCAGGCCATCTACCGCCCTCCAGACGCCATGCCCGTGGATGTCGGCAAGAAATTCAAGCCCGTCCGCTGGCGGCTGTCGCGCAACTTTCGCAATACCAAGAAGATCGTGGACTGCGCTCAGGCCCTATCGGCCCTGACCCTCCCGCCGTGTGAAAACAACGGCGGGGAAGAAGTGCGGACGATATCCTACCGCACCAAGAAGGAACAGTGGCAGGCCCTCCAAAAGGTTGTGGCCGAGCTGTTGGATGGCGGGGTGCGGCCTTCGGACATCATCGTCCTGTCGGAACACGCCTTCGAAAAATCGGTGATGGCTGGGCGGGGGCACGTGGGCAAGCTGGCGCTCCGGCCGTTCGACCCGCGAGTGCCAGCCAGCGACGCGCATCTGGACGCCTGCAGCGTCCACGAGTTCAAGGGGTTGGAGCGCAAGGTGGTCATTCTGGCGGACGTGGAAAAGATGGATGACAAGCACAAGATGCTGCACTATGTCGGGACCACCCGGGCGACGGAACTGCTGGTGGTCCTCCTGGCGGAAGGCGCCCCAACGCCGGACGCGCGTTCGAGCGCCGGGGACGCCGGCCTCCGCCCGCATGCCGGCCCCGATGGCCGTGGAACCCCATAGGACATATCATGTCCTTCGATGGGCCGATACTATCAACATGAAGACCGCTTGGGGTCAACGATTCCGAAACGCTTGGGCCGGGGGAATGCGCTTGTGCCCCGGGGGCGGCACGGGGCAGGCCCGGGGCCGCTCGGGAATGGGGGCCGCGGGGCCCCTCCCGCGGCGCCTGGCCGCGGTGGGGGCCGTATGAGCGGTGGGAAGAGGGGCGGGGCAGGCCGGGAGACCGGCCGCCTGAAGGCGGCGGCAATGGAAAAGCCGAGGCGGTACGACCCGGTGTGCCCCGGTTGCCGCAACGCGACGATCTTCGGGGCCCGGTTCTGCCACTGGTGCGGGAACGAGCAGGAGCGCCGCGTGTGGGACCTTCGGCGCCCGTCCTGTCCCTGCTGCGGCGGGGGACTGATCCAGGACGCCGCTTTTTGCGTCTGGTGCGGGGCGGACTTGGGGAACACGACCCGGGAGGTCCTCCACAATATCGAGGGTTGGGAGTACCCCTGGACCTGCCGCTTCTGCGGCGGCATGCTCTTTTTCACCATGGTGCACTGCCCCTCGTGCGGCGAGCGGGTGGTCCTGGCCCTGCCGGAGGAGGAGCAGTGTCCCCACTGCGGGCGCTACTACACCCCGGCGGGGTATTACTGCGCCTGCTGCGGCGGCTACATCCCGCCCTGGCTCTTTCTGCCGCACGACAAGCTCCATCTCACGATCGGGCCGGACGCCCTGGCCCTCCTGTGCCTGGCGGTCTCGGAGCGGTTTTACGAGGGGCGGGGCCCCCACGGCAAGGGGCGCGGGTTCGAGGCCCTCGGCCTGCTTTTCGGCTCCCGAAAGGGCAACGAGTACCGCGTGAGCGCCGTCCTGCCTTCGGTGTCGGCCAGGGTCGGGCCCGGACAGGCGGGGGGGAACTGGAACTTCGGTTCTCCAGGGGAGATCGCCCGCCTGTGCGGGTCCGGCCTGACCTACTTGGGCCTGTTCCACAGCCACACGGACGGCGATCCCCGGCCCAGCGAGCGGGACCTGCCCACCATCGGGGCCGACCACTGCGATCTGATCGTGGGAGTCGCCCCGGCGAAGAGGCGGAAGGCCTGGACTTTCAGCCCCAATACCTTCGGTCCCGTGGGGGCGGTCAACGGCCTTCAATTCGCCCTTGCGGCCTACATCCGGGACCCGGGAGGGGTGGTGCGGTCGCTGATGGTGGACCATGCCTGAACGCCCAGCGAGCGCGCGGTCCGCATTCCCCCATTCGCGCGGGAGGGGGCGGCCGTCCGGATCCTGCCGCCGGCACGGACGGGCGGGCCCAAGCGGCCTTCGAAGGACGGGGCCTCTCGAAGCCATCTTGTTCCTGGTCGGGTTTATAATGCTCATGGACGGAAAGGAGGCGCTATGCGGTTGAAGAAGGAAACGCGGGAAGTGATTCAGGCTCTGGAGGACGGGAAGTTCATGGCGGAGTGCCCGTCCTGCAGTGAGGCCTTCCGGCTCCGGGACGCGGGTCTCTTTTACCTGGACGATTTCACGCCGAAGGCGCAGGAGCTCTATGCGCAGCGCCAGGCCGAGCTGAAGGAGCGGGCCCAGGAGCTGAAGGAGGCACGGAAAACGGTGCCGGAGCGGGCGGAGGCGACCACCCGCGCGGTGAATCTTGGGTTTATCCTCGAGCGCCTGGCCCCCACCATGCGGGGCTTCCGGTTCCACCGCAACGATTGCCGCTCGCTGTTCGATCCCATCGATTACATCGTGTTCGAGGGCCTGAGCCGCAAGGGCGAGGTCGAGCGGATCATCTTCACGGACATCAAGACCGGCGGGGCCGGGCTGGCCAAGAAGCAGAAGGAGATCAAGGCGCTGGTCGAGCGGGGCAGGGTGGAGTGCGACCGGTACCGGGCGGAGGCGGCGAATGAGGAATGACCTGCTCCGCTATTTCACCCTCCAGCGCGGCATCTTCGGCGTCTGCCCCTGCTGCGGGGAGCTCTTCCGGCTCAGCGACGCGCGGGTCTTCGTGAAGACGCGCCCGGAAAGGGACTGGATGGACAAGCTGGATGCGGAGGATGAACGCCTGGGCAAGTTGGAAGAGCGCCTGGAAGAGCAGAAGGAGGAGCTTAGGGAGAAAGCCCGGGCCAAAGCCCGGCTCGAGGCCAATCGCTTGATCCGGAATATCGACCCCGTGTTCGCCCCGCGGCGGCTGAATCCCGACGACGCCAAGCCCATCCTCCATCCGGTGGATTTCATCGTCTTCAACGGCATGAAGACCCAGTCGGCCATCCGGAACCTGGTCCTGCTGGACCACGAGACCCGCTCCCCGGAGCGCAAGCGGCTCCAGAGGAGCATCGAACGGGCGGTGTCGAAAAAGCGTTACGAGTGGCGGACGCTGAGGGTGAACGAGGACGGCAGCGTGAAGGAGGAGTGAGGCGGTCCCGTCTCCTGCGGCGGCCCCCCGAGCCGGTCGGGGCGTGGCCGACGCCAGGGGGGCCGTCGGCCCGGAGCGCAGGGATCATGGAGGGGGGCGATGCCGCTACGCGCTTTGTGCTTCGGGAGGAGGATGGAGACGGCCCCGAGAGCGGGGACGCCGGAGCCCGCCGCTACTCGGCATAGAACGCCTTCAAACACGGCACTTGGACGGGGACGTCGAGGACGGTGGTAAAGGTGAGGTTGCCGATATACTCGCCCACCACTTGCACCCCGGTGTTGAACCCAATGCCTTTGAGGGGGAAGCCGGCGATGAAGCAGAATTGATAGTGGCGTCCCACCTTGACGAGATAATGTCCTTCGATCTCCTGATCCAGGACCCCTTTCCATAGGAACATGCGTCCGGTCTCGGTCTCGGGGCTGGCGGGTGGGGTAAAAACGAACTGCATGTTCTCGTCCGGATTCCATACGAATTGGGCCAGGTCCATGCGGTCCACCTCTCCGGGGGAGAGGTCGTCCCGCAGGGCCTGAATCTCCGCGGCGACCGCCTGGTTCCGCGGGTCCCATTCCCCGGCTTCGCGCAGGAGGCCCAGGGCCTCGCCCATGCGGCCGGCCTTGCGGGCTTCCCGGGCTTCCCGCAGTTTCTGACGGGCCACGGCGGCGCCGAGTGCGCGGGACTCCGCCTCGACCCGGGAGTCGTCCGGATCCAGGTTCCTGGCGGCCTGGAGCGCTTCGGCGGCCTCCTGCAACCTGTTCTGCTCGCGATGGATGCGGGCCTGGGTGAGGAAGACCGTGAGCTCCCGCTCCCGATTGGCGACCTTGGCCTGGACCTGGGCCTGCCGGACGGCCTCGGCCTGGACGCGGGCCTGCTCTTGGGCCCGCCGCGCCTGTTCCTTTTCCTTCCGTTGCTGTTCCTCCACGGCCCGGCGGGCATCCTCGGCGGCCTTCAGTCGGGATTGCAGCTCGGCCTGGATCTCCGCCATGGCCTCCTGCGCTTCCTCCGGCGCTCCGAACCGGTCCTGGGCCTCTTGGTACAGGGCGATGGCCTCCTCGAGGCGGCCGGCGCTCCGCTCGGCCTCCGCGCGCGCCAGGAGCGCTTCGAGGGCCCGGCGGCGCTCGTCGGCCTCGATTGTGGCCAGCAGGTCCCGGGCCTGGGGGGCCTCGGCGCCGGTGGCATCCATGATGGGGACGCGGGCAAGGAAGGCCTTGGCCTGGCCGGTCTCTCCCGCGGCGAGGGCCTGCCGGGCGGTCTTCAAGTAGATGAAGGCGTTGTGGTGGCGGACCTCGGGATCGGCCGCAAGCTGGAAGGCCCTGGGGGTGGCGCCGGTCTCCAGGCGGCCGTCCCATCCGACCAGTTCGACGCGGTGGAGGACGGCCAAGCGCCCCTCCAACTGCAAAAAGGCCAGCCGGGTGAGGCCGCGGGGCGGGGCGGCGCGGAATTGGTCCCACTGGTTGAGCAGGAGCTGGAGGTTGAGGCGGCCGGACTCGGTGGCGGGATCGGCAAAGCGGGTGTCGTTGAACTCCACCAGGTAGAGGTCTTCGCGGTTAAGGTCGGGCGGCAGGCCATCGCCCAGTTGGGAGTCGGGAGCGACGGCCGTGACGGGCATGCCCACCCACAGGCGCTGGGCGGGCAGGAGGGCGGGGAAGAGCGCAGCGAGCAGGATGAACCGGAGAAGAGGTCGGGTCATGGTCGCCTCCACGGATATTGTAGCGTGAAACGCGGGCCCGGGGGGCCCCTCCGCAGTTGGAGCTTGCGACGAAATCCCCCTCGACGGGCCTGTTGAAAAACCCTGTTTGAATATCGATGGCGAAAACCCGGGGCTGGGTCGGTTTCGGGGGATCGGGGGTGAAACCGCCGCCTGTCCCTGTGGTTTAGCGGCGTCATCGCTCCGGCTTAACGGCCCGCCGCGTTGGGTCCCCCATCGGGCAGTTGCAGGTCAACGATCCGTATGTGGGCATTCCCCGCCTCACAAGCGGGGGCGGCTTCCGGTTCTGCCCATGAAATATGGTAAACTACCCCGGATGCTCGACAACGTCGTCATGACCACCAAGCTCGACCTGGCCGCCCGCTGGGCGCAGGGGAACTCGCTGTGGCCGTTCCCCTTCGGCACCGCCTGCTGCGCCATCGAATTCATGTCCATCGTCTCCTCCCACTACGATCTCTCCCGCATCGGGGCCGAGGTGGTGCGCTTCTCCCCCCGCCAGGCCGACCTGATGATCGTCGCCGGCACCGTCACCGACAAGATGGCCCCCGTCATCAAGACCATCTACGAGCAGATGCCCGACCCCAAGTGGGTCATCGCGATGGGGGTCTGCGCCTCCTCCGGCGGCTTCTATCGCGCCTACCATGTGATGCAGGGGATCGACGAGATCGTCCCGGTGGACATCTACGTCCCCGGCTGTCCCCCGACGCCGGAGGGGCTCTTCTACGGCATCCTGCGCCTCCGCGAGCGCATCCTCAAGGGCAAGACCCATGGAGTGGACCCCCGTGTGGACCTCTGAGGACCTGCTCCAGAGGTTCCCCGACCTGAAGGAGGAGGCGGCCCTCGACCGCCAGCCCACCTTCCGCGTCCCCAAGGACCGGATCGCCGAAGTGGCCCGCTTCATCAAGGAGGATCCCGCCTTCGGGATGGACATGCTCGTGGACCTCTGCGGCGTGGACTACCCCGACCGGGCCGAGCGGTTCGAGACGGTCTACCACTTCCTCTCCACGAAGTCGCTGAAGCGGCTCCGCCTCAAGGCCGCCGCGCCGGGACCGGAGCCGACCATCCCCTCGATCGTCCCCGTCTACCCCGGGGCCAACTGGTTCGAGCGCGAGGCGTGGGACCTCTACGGCATCCGGTACGAGGGGCACCCCAACCTCAAGCGGCTTCTCACGGGCGACTACTTCAAGGGGCACGCCCTGCGCAAGGACTATCCGGCCGGGAAGCGCTGGCCCGTCACGGTGGACGACGTCTACCGCAACATACCCCCGAAGAACGAGACCGACGACCGCGAGATGATGGTGATCAACCTCGGCCCGTCGCACCCCTCCATGCACGGCACCTTCCGCGTCCTGGCCCAGTTCGACGGCGAGATCGTCGCCTGGGCCGACGTGGAGGTGGGGTACCTCCACCGCTGCTTCGAGAAGATGTCCGAGACCCACATCTACCAGCAGGTCATCCCCTACACCGATCGGCTCAACTACTGCTCCCCCTACCTCAACAACGCCGCCTACTGCCGCACCGTGGAGCAGATGCTGGGGATCGAGGTGCCGGAGCGCACCCAGCTGATTCGCGTCATCCTGGGCGAGCTCTCCCGCATCACCGACCACATGGTCTGCCTGGGCGCCAACATCGTGGACATCGGGGCGCTGACCAATTACTGGTACCTCTTCCAGCCGCGCGAGGAGATCCTGGGGGTGCTGGAGGCCGTCTGCGGTTCGCGCCTTACCGTTTCCGCCTGCCGCATCGGGGGGATGCTCCACGACGTGCCGGAGAACTTCAAGGCGATGGTGGAGCGCGTCCTGAAGATGACCCCGCCGCTGCTGGACGACGTGGACCGGCTCCTCTCCGCCAACACCATCTTCCACGAGCGGACGATGGGGGTGGGCGCCGTCACCCCCGCGCAGGCCATCGAATACGGCTGGACCGGTCCCTGCCTGCGCGCCTGCGGCGTTCCCTACGACGTCCGAAAGGCCTATCCCTATTACCATTATGACGAGTTCGACTGGGACATCCCCGTCGGGACCGCCGGAGACACCTACGACCGGTACCAGGTGCGCATGGAGGAGATGCGGCAGTCGCTCAAGATCGTCCGGCAGGCCCTCGACCGCATGGAACCCGGGCCCGTCATGGTGGACGATCCGCGGCTGGCCCTCCCCCCCAAGGGCGAGGTCTACAACACCATGGAGGGGCTCATCTACCAGTTCGAGAAGGTGATGTTCGGCCTCAAGCCCCCGAAGGGCGAGTTCTACGGCTTCGGCGAGGGGGCCAACGGCGAACTGGGGTTCTACATCGTCTCCGACGGGACCCCCAAACCCCACCGGATCAAGGTGCGCCCGCCGTGCTACGCCATCTACCAGTACTTCCCCCAGATGATGGTGGGCGGCATGCTGGCCGACGCCATCGCCATCCTGGGCAGCCTCAACATCATCGCCGGAGAGTTGGACCGATGATCACCACCCCTCGGCCCCGGCAGACCTTCGGCCTTGCCCTGTGGCCCCTGGTCAAGGGGCACGCCGTCACCATCCGCCACTTCCTCCTCAACCTCTTCAACCGGAAGCGGATGCCCATCGCGAAGATCGAGTATCCTGACGCCCGCCGCGCCTATTCCACGCGCTTCCGCGGCCGCCACTGGCTCCGCACCCGCGAGGACGGGAGCGTCGCGTGCGTCGCCTGCTACATGTGCTCCACCAACTGCCCCGCCCAGTGCATCCGCATCCAGGCGGGGGAGAAGGAGGGGATGCCGCAGGAGAAGTACCCCACGACTTTCGAGATCGACCTCCTCCGCTGCGTCTACTGCGGCTACTGCGTGGACGCCTGTCCTTGCAACGTTATCTACATGACCCGCGACGACGAGCTGGCCACCACCACCCGCGCCGACGCCGTGGTGACGCTGAAGGAGCTCGTGGAGCTGCCCGAGCGGGTGCAGGGGGAGAAGCTGGGCTACAAGCCCTTCGATGGCGACCGGCCGACGTGGAAGGACATCGATCGGATGAAGTATTAGAGGCGGCAGCTCGTAGCTGGCAGCTGGTAGCTGGGGAAAAGCAAGAAGAGCGAGCAATAATGCCGAGCGACAAGGAGGCAATCAATGGCAATTCCTGGTTTTCAGAGCGTGATGCTTCCTTTGCTTAAAATGATTGGCGACAAGAAAGAACATTCGTTGTGAGAAGCTATTGATGGTTTGTCTAAGCAGTTCAATCTTACAGACGAAGAGCGCCGCCAGCTGCTCCCAAGTGGGAAACAGCCTATTATTGATAATAGGATTGGCTGGGCACGGACATATATAATAAAGGCCGGCCTTATTGAATCCACCCGCCGGAGTTACTTCCGTATCACAGAGAGAGGGCTTTCAATTCTTCAACAAAACCTACCAGAAATTACGGTTAAGACACTTAGGCAATTTCAAGAATTTAATGAGTTTCATGACAGAAAAAGCGAGGACACAGCCACAACTGGTAGCATTCCTGAGGAACCAGTTATAAGTCCAGAAGAAGCACTTGAAAAAGCATATCTTGATGTTAGAGACAACTTAGAGGCTATCCCAAAACCGGAAAATGGCACCAAGCTAAAGAAGATCCTGGTCGTGCAGAACGCCAGAAACAGCCATTTCCAGAGGGAAAACGCCAATTGGACATCTAGGAACCTCGATTATTTGCCTCTCACAAGGCCTCGATACTTGGTTTTGGGATAGCCTCTAGCATCTGACCTGTTGAGCAAAGTTAAAAGTATTGCCCCAAAGATGTTTGAAAATGTAGTGATCGATTTGCTTGTAAACATGGGGTATGGAGGTAGCAGAAAAGATGCGGGAGAAGCTGTTGGTGTCAATAGGCGTACACTTTTACGAGGAGGAGAGGCGTGTACTTTTACGAGGGA
>CAZRVT010000093.1:0-8971 GCA_964603505.1 uncultured Holophagales bacterium
TTGAACGCCGGACTCTGGCTGGGGTAGCTCTTCTCCGCCGAGCTGATGTTCGTCAGGTCGAAAACGAGATCGTTGCCGCAAAGGGCCGTATTCTGGGCCACCCGAAAGATGAAATCGGCCGTCCCCGTCCCTCCGGCGGCGATGGTGCCGAAATTGTCGACGGTGTTGCCCGACAGGATGCCGGCGGCCCCCCCGTCCACCGACAGGATCGCCTCGGTCCCCGTGGCGGCCGCGTCGCCGACGTTCTTCAGCCGCACCGTCACCCGCCAGTCCTCCCCGGGCTCCACCACCGTGTCCCCGTCCCCGCACACCTCCACCCGCGAGGCGTAGGGGTCGAAGGTTGCGTCGTACTGCACGCTCGGCCCCGTGGCGGCGCACACCGTTTGGTTGCAGGTCTCCGGCTGCGTCCCCGACACCACCACGTGGTCCAATTCCCAGTACCACCCGTTGTACCCCACATAGCGGAATCGCACCTGCGCGTTGGTATCGCCGGCGTACCCCAGCAGGCTGTGGCTTGCATGCGCGTAGGCCGTCGAGGTCCCCGTCGTTTCCGTATAGTGCGCCAGCGGGGTCCAAGTCGGATGCTGGTCGGACCGGTAGTCCACGTATGCGTCCTCGGCGCTGTATTCATAGAAGTAATGGTCGTATTCCAGCGTCACCGCCGTCGCCCCCGCCGGGATGGCGAACGCCGGCGTGACGAGCCACTCGTCCTGGTTCTCCAGCGGACTGTAGTACACCCGGGCGATGCTGCCGTAGCTCCCCCCCTTGGCGTACTTGTACCAGTCGTTGGCGTCCCAAGTCCCGGGGACGCTGCCGTGGTCCTCGATGGTCCACCCCGCCGGAGGCATGTTCCCGTACGGGCCCCAGGTCCCCTCGAAGTCCTCATCCACCACAGTGAAGTTACCGGGAAGAGGGTCGCCCACCGTCAGGGAAAACGCGTCCGTCCATGTCCCCTCCGCCGAGGTGAAGTCGAGCGAAAGGTCGATGGTGGTCCCGCACGCCACCGAGGGATCTATCGCGATGGCGAAGTGGGGGGCGATGGAGGTCCCTGTCCCGCTTCTGGCGGGAATGTCGGGGAAAGCGGCCGACCCATCCGTCACGACCACCCCCGCGGTCGCGGTGGACAGCGTCGCGGTCACCCCCGTCGCCGGCTGGGTCCCCGTGTTCGCCGCGGTCACTTGCACCACCGCCGTCTCCCCGGCGTCCAGCACCCCGTCGGCGTCCCCCACCCCCCCTCCGGCGCAATCGTCGGTCACGCTGTGCGCCTGGTGGTGGAGTTCGGGCCCGCAGGCCATGGGTTTGCCGACCTCGATGTCGTCGAGGTACCACCCTTCGTAGCTGTAGAGGCTGTCGGCATAGGCCTCAAACCGGATCCGAATGGAGCCGCTGTATAACGCCAGGTCGTAGTCCTTCGGGTGCCAGCCGCCGCTGTTGCCGCTATATTCCGAGAGAAGGTTCCACGTGTTTCCCCCGTCCGTGCTGATTTGGACCCGGCAGTCGTCATAGCCCGGCTCGGTGTCATAATACTCCCAGAACTTCAGGTGGTATCCGTGCCCGGGGGGTCCCAGGTCGATATCGGAACTCCAGGTCAGGGCCGAGGTGACGGAAATGCCCTGCGTGCCCGGGCAGGCGGTGCTTCCCGCCTTCCAGGCATGGGTTGCCGAATGGGCCTTGCAGGTATCGATATGCCACTCCCCCGTGGCGATCCAGGATCCCGCCCCTCCCTCCACCGCGTCGGGGCCCAGCGCATACCCCATGCCGTAGGTGCGGAAGGTGTAATAGGCGCCGGCATTGTTGTCGGTGGCGCTGTTGCCCGCGGGATCGGCCGAGGTGACGAAGAGATGATAGTCCGTGCACATGGACAGGCCCGTCAATGGGATGGAGTGGGCCGTGACGGAAGCGCCGTCGCCCGCCGTCCAGGTCGCCGGTGGAAGGGCGGTGTCGTAGGTCACCTGGCTGTCCGCCGGCTCGTTGGTGGTCCAAGTGATGGTGGCGGAATGGACGCCGATGTTGACGATCTGAACGTTAGAAATCACCGGCGCGACGCAGTCGGCCGCGGCCGTGTCGGTCTTGGTGACGTTCGTGCCGCCGTGGCCGTCGTCGGCGTCGAGATAGGTCACGGTGATCGTGTCGCCGTTCGCGACGGAAAGCGCCCCGGGGGAGGGCGGGGTCGAGGGGGTGGTGAGGATGGAGCCGGTGAAGCTCCCGGAGTTGGCGGGGGTCTCGGTCAAGGTGACGGTCTCACCGGCCGGCTCCGTGGTGCTCCTGACGTTGACGGCGGTACTGCCCGCCCCCTGAAGGTCGAAGTCGGCGAGCTGGATGCCGACGGCGTCCCCCGCGCAGTGGTAGCTGGCTGCGTCGAGGGCGATGATGCCGTCGCGCGCGGCGCACCCCTCGTAGACCGCGGCGTTGGTGACGGCAATGTCGTCAAGGTAGAACCCCTCGAACTCGGCCCCGCCGTCGGAGGAGAAGTTCCACCGGAGGATGACGGTCTGGCCGGCATAGGCGGAGAGGTCGTGGGTGTATTGGGTCCACGCCGTGAGGGCCGCGTTGCCGCTGGGGCCGTTGAAGCAGGCCTGGGTGGAGGGATAGGCGCAGGCGTTCACCGGGGGGGTGCCGGTCTGGGAGAAGTTGGACGGGTATCCGCCCGTGGGGGACAGGGCGGTCCAGCTGGTCCCGCCGTTGGTGGAGATCTCCACCACGACGCCGTCCCACTGGTATTCCACGTTGTAGCGCACCCAGTAGGAGAGCTGGGCGTTGGCCTGGAGCGGCAGGGGCGGGGTGCGGAGATCGGCGCACTGCCCCGCCTGGTAGGTGTTGCCGTCGAGGGCGTTGTAGTAGCAGAGGGAGCCGCCCGCGGTGTGGTTCTGCCGGTTGGTCACCCGCCAGACGCCGCTGGTGATGAGCTTGGCGTTGGTGTCGCCGCCGTCGTCGGTGAAGGTGCCGGGGGTGGTCGTGGAGGCCCAGGGGGTCCCCTTGAGCATCTTGGTGTTGAGGTCCTGGTTCCCGCCGTTGTGGGGCCCGCCGTTGAGGGTGGTGGAGTCCTCGGCCCGGACGACATAGTAGTAGGTGGTCAGCCCGTTGACGGCGTAGTCGGTGTAGGTGGTCCCCGTCACGCCGTGGGCCAGGAGCGACCCGGCATTGAGGGCGAAGTAGGGGGTCGTGCCGCGGTAGATGTTATAGGTTACCGTGTTTCCCAGCGGACAGTTGCTGGCGGCGGCCGGCCAGGTCAGGACCAGGTCGCACACGACTGTGCCGGTGTCGTTGGCGACGCTCCCAATGCCGCTGAAGGTGGGGTAGAGGGTGCAGTTGCCGGTATAGGTGGCCGAGACGGCCGCGGAAAGGGGCGACTCGGAGCAGTGGTCCGTGGCCCGGACCTTGTACCAGTAGGTATATCCGCCCTGCACCTTGGTGTCGGTGAAGGCGGTCCCCGCCTGCTGGACGAGGACGCTGTAATCCCCGGCCGCGGGGCTGGCGCCCACGGCCTTGTAGACCACATAGCCCGAGGCGCCGGGAACCGGGTTCCACGAGAGGTCGATGCCGGTGGAGCCGTTGTTGGCGGCGGTCAGCCCGGTGGGGGCGGCCAGGGAGGAGGCGCACGAGGCGTAGGTGGCCACGAGGGCGTATCCCTGCCGATGGCTGTAGGGGGCGCTGGCGGCCCCGGGAACGCTGGTGGCCTTCACCCGCAGGGTCCAATTCCCGGCCGCGGGGCTGTTGAGGACGAAGCCTTCCACGGGGTTGAGGACATCGGCGCTCCCGCCGGTGGTGGATTGGCCCGCAGTGAACACGTTGCCACGATATATGGCGCCGCCCGGGGCGACCACCTCCAGGTCGAGATTGTTGACCAGGTTGACCGCCGCCAGGGTGGTGGACTCGGGATCGGTCCACACCAGGTGGACCTTGAGGGGCTGGCTGTTGGACGGGACGTTGACCACATACTCGGCCTGCTGGCCGGTGCTGAGGCCGTCGGCATTGCGGACGTCCCACACCCTCAGGCGGCGCGAATCGCCGCTGAAGTAGAGGACGTTATCCAGGTGGGTGCGGCCCCACCCCTGGTCCATCGAGGGGATGCGGGTGAGGGGCCCCAGGGGGTCGGTCCCGGTCACTTCCATCGCCCCGTTGACGAGGCACGCCTTCATCAGGGCGCCCGAGGGGATGCGCGCGTCGGCCGCGGTCTTGGTGCCCGTGGGATACCAGCCGTCGGTGAAGTACTGCCGCAGGAGGGTCAGCGCCCCCGAGGTGGTGGGGGTGGCCATGGAGGTGCCGCTCAAGGACTGGGTCGCGCAGGTGCCGGTGTAGGCGGAGATGACGCCGGAGCCGGGGGTGCAGACGTCGGGCTTGAGGCGGCCGTCGTCCACCGGACCGCGGCTGTAGGACATCAGGTTGTTGGCGCGGGAGGCGGCGCTCCCATTCGTGGTGGCCATCACGCTGACGACGCTCTTGGCCGTGGCGGGGGCGCCGATGGAGCCGTCGCCGGGGGCCGTGCCGCTGTTGCCCATGGCGACCACGAAGAGGAAGTCCTCGTGCCGGTACATGAACTCGTCCATGTCCATGGCGGTGCTGTCGTAGTTGCTGGAGGTGGTGCCCCAGGAGTCGGAGTGGATGCGGGCCCCGGCGTTGTAGGCCTGGAGGAACATGTTGTCCAGGTCCCCCGCCAGGCCGGCGAGGCCGCCGCCGGCATCGCCGACGTCCTGCATGACGAGCTGGGCGTTGGGGGCCATGCCGTCGCCGGTGTTGTGCCCGCCGGCGGTGGGGGTGGAGAGGTTGGCATAGTTGTCGCCCAACACCGATCCGCAGGTATGGGTGCCGTGGTAGGAGGCGGATGAGGTGTCATAAGCCGCGGCGCCCGGTTCCACGTAATAGGCGATCGTCTTTTTGGTCAGGTCCACCGTCCCGATGGCGGGCGGGGTCAACGTCTGGGCCGTGGCCTCGCTCCCGGCGGTGCCGTTGTAGCGGAAGAAGCAGGAGGTGTTGACGGCCCCCGAGTCGTTGACGCAGACGATCTGCCCCGTCCCCGTGATCCCCTTGGCCCAGACGGTGGCCGACAAAGGGTAGTTGGAGGGGAGGGAGCCGGCCTCGGTGGGGCCGTTGGCGGTGTCGTAGTTCTGGACCACCCAGACGGAGTGGTCGTTCACCAGTTTCTTCTCCTCCCACGGCAGGATGGAGAGGATGTCCTCGAGACCCGAGGCGAAATCGAGGAACGGCCGATGGATCGGGGCCGGCACCTCCACGATGATCCGCCCCTGGGCGTGGTGGTAGTCTGTCGAGCGGAAGCGCAGGGCCGGAAACCGCTTGGCCAGCAGTCCGGCCGCGGGGGAGAGGTCCTCCCGGGAGGGGGCGACCAACTCCACCGTCAGGACGGGGACGGGGTTGCCGGTGACGGCGGGATCCAGCTTGGCGAACTTGGGGAGCCGGAACGCCGCCCGCACCGAGACATCGCCGAACAGCCGGGAGAATTGGGCCGACGGCATCCGCACCAGGTAGGCGTTGTTGGGGATGTAGTGGAGGATGGTCCCGCCCTCGCGCTCGATGACGGCGCGCTCCGTCTCGCCGGGCGTTTGACGGAACTGCACCACATAGAGGAGGTCGCCGTCGCTCCGGTCGCGGAACGCAGTGACCGCGAACCCCGCGTCCTCCGGCACCCCTTGGACAGGGTCGAAGGTCCCCGCCTTGAACAGGATGAGCGACGGATCGGAGGCCAGGGCCGACATCTCCCGGACGAAGGCCTCGGTCTCCGTCAGGTGTTCCTGCACCTGGAACTGGGGGAGGAGGAACAGGGTGGCGGCCAAGAGAGCGGTGAAGAAGGCGTGGGGCATGCGACACCTCTGTTGTATGAATGATTTAACCTTATCATAAGCTCCGACCGACTTCAACCGCCCCCACTCCTTCAGCCGCAACGGATGGAGGCAGGGGACGGTCACGGACGCCAGTGGAGCTCCAGCCAGAAGCGGGTCTGGTCCTCCAGCGGCGGATTGAAGACATAGACCCCGCCCAGCCGCAGGCGAAACCCCGGGAGGCGCACAACGGACAGCGGCCCGCCGGTCATGTCCCACTCCAAGCCGGCAAGATCGATCCCATCGTCCGTTCCCCCCAGGGACAGCCGGTCCCACCACAGACGGTGCCGCTGGTAGAACAGGGGGAGGCCGCCGACGGTCAATCCGACCCTCCACCCCTCATAGCGGTTTCCGGTCCGCTGGATCTGCATGAAGGCGGGGTCGAGGATCTCGGCGAACCGGGCGGCATCGGGGAGCAGGGTGGAGCCGGCTCCGCCCAAGGTGATGGCCTCCGTGAACCAGTCGAGCGTGTCGGGGAGTCCGGTCATCTCCCGGCGCTCATAACCGAGCAGGAGCGCCGATTCCCCTCGCCGGACCCCCGCCATGGCCTCCACCCGTCCGCGCGTCCAGCCCTCCCCAGCCTCGGGAAGTGCCGTCCAACCCCATTCGTTTCGGACCCCCAGAGCGATGACGACCTCCCCCGGGCCGACGGGACGGGTGCGGCGGCCGGAGATCTCCAGATAGCCGATCCCGCGGTCCGTCCCTTCCCCCGTTCCATTCGTTTTGACCCGCTCCCACACCCCCCCGACCTTCGCCTCCGCTTCGCCGCGAAGGAACGCCCAATCCCTGCCAAACGCCAGGGAGAGCCCATGTCGCTCTCGGTCCCAGGCGCCGTGGGACTCCGGGATCCCCCCGGCAGGCCATCCCTTCTGTTCCGACGGCGCCCGCTCCACCTGATAGAGCTGAAGGGTCATCTCCACCGGCCAGCCGCGCCAGCCCAGGGCGAAGGTCCCGCCCTCGGGGGCGCCGTCCCGCCCCGCCCCTCCGGCGATGAAATAGTTCCACCGCCCGAGGACGTCGCCGCCGCGCACACCGGCCTCCCACGCTTCGGTATAGGAGGTCCAATGGCCGCCGAACAGGAAGGAGAATTCCTGCCGGCCGGCGCCGTAGGGCTTCGGAGGATTGATCGCTTCGTCCTGGAAGGCCAGGCCCGGCGGCGGAACGGGCCGGACGGCGGGGGCGAGGGACACATCCGGCGTCGAATCCGGTGATGAGGAACAGAGATGTTCACCGGCGGTATAGCGCACCTTCAGTCCGTCGGACTCCAAGGAAAGGAAATAGAGCCCCTTGCCGTCCGGCGTCGGCTCGGCCGCGATCGTGGCGCCCAAGGAATTCGTGATCTGACGGATCGGGGAACCTGCTCCCGGCTCCGGTTGGACAATTCGGACGATATTGATGAATCCATTCGCACCGAGCGACACGAAGATGGAACCGTGTGGTCCGAAGGAGGGAAACATCGGAACCGCTCCATCGGGCAGGGCAATCGTCGCGTCGGGGCCGGCATCGGCCACCAGCCCGATCGCCGCCAAAGTCCATTTCCCTTCCGCGTGCCGGACGCAAAGCGCCCGTTTGCCGTCGCGACTCACGCTCGGCTGGGCAAAGACCGTGTCCAGGGACGGTTCCGTCACCGGGGTGACCGTGCCGCCTTCCAGGTCCACCACCGCCAGCGCGCTCTTGCCGAACCGCGTCTGCACCGCCACCGCCCACCTGCCGTCCGGGAACGGGTCGGCCTCCTTGACATGCGCCCCTTTCGTCACGCGGCGCACCGCGCCGTTCTCCGGGGTCCAGAGGTAGAGGTCCGGCGACCAGAATCCGTCAGCGTCGGGCGCGTAGGCGGTGAAGAGGATGGCCTTGCCATCCGGCATCCACCGCGGGTTCGTCGGCTCCTTCGCGGCGGCGACGGGCATTCGGAAGAGCTCCTTCGCCGGGAACGGCTTCGTTCGCACGCCCGGGACATCTTCCGGATCCTCTTTCCGGAGGCGCTCGATGGACTCGTCCCACCTCTTCCGCGCCTCGGGATCGGGCCGAGTGTCCCACACGACGAGCCGCGAGGGCTCGTCCTTGGCCCGCAGGACGATGGCCATCCTCGTCCCATCGGGCGAGAGGGCCGGCTCGCCGGTGGTCCAGGCGGTGTCCTGCCATAACGCTCCTTCCGCCAGCGTGGGCTTCATCACCCGCTCCAACTCCTTCGCCCGCCAGGTGAGGTCGGCCGTGAAGCGGTCGTACAATTTCGCCGGAGGATCGCCGAACACCCCCTCGAACGCGGCGTCGAAGGAACGGTCTTTCTTCGCGGTCAGCCGGGCCCACAGCCGCCGCCACGCCCCCTCGTCGGAGCGATGGACCAGCCATTCCATATACGCCGAGCCCATGAGGTAGGCCATGGACATCCCCATCCAGGATTCGGCGTCGTTGGACATCTGCCCGTACGAGGGGAGCTTCCCCTCGAGGGCCCACTTGCGCAGGATGGCCGCCCGGAAGTCGCCGTTGGGCCGCCCGACGCCTGTCAGTTTCCCCTCGAGATAGGTGGCGTACCCTTCGCTCACCCAGCGGGGCGATTTTCGCCCGACGGCTCCCACGGGGAGCATCCATTCGACGAACCGGCCCCAGCCGCCGCGCGAGGGGCGAAGGAGGTGGACCAGGTGGACGTCCTCATGGAGGAAGAGCAGTTCCGGCCAGTCGCGGTAGTGGCCGATGGGCGACCACGACTCCGGCGGCGTGGTCCAGAGGACCATGCGCGGATACTTCAGGAACGGCAGCGCCGTTCCGTTGGCTTGGGCCACGGGGTCCATGACCAGGACATCCGCCTTCGCCCTCGGGACAAACCCCACCTCCGTGGTCACGGCGGCGTGGATGGCCTCCATGCGGGAAGCGAGCCGTAGCGTCCACTCGCGGTATTCGACGGGGTAGTGGACCCGGAAGTGATCCGTCTCGACGGTCATCCACGCCTCGTGGGGCGCCTGGGCCGGAAGGAAGGCGGAGCACAGGACGAGCAGGACGAGAACGAGAGAGCGCATGGACCCATTATAACTGCCGCATGCTACAATGGCCGCGGTGGACACCGCGTTTCTTCCGCCTTCCCCGCCCACCCCATAGGTGTTAAGTTAAGCCGCATGGAGCATAATAGAGAACAGTAAATA
>CAZRVT010000094.1:0-8970 GCA_964603505.1 uncultured Holophagales bacterium
CGCGGTTCCCGCGGCTGCACCAGACCGTCTTCAACAAGTACTATGTGGACGAGTTCTACGGCGCCACCGCCGTGGGCGGGACGCTCAAGCTCTCCCGGGCCTCGGCCGCCTTCGACCAGAACGTCATCGACGGCGCGGTCAACGGCATGCGGCACGCCACGGTCGGCACCTCGCTCTTCTCGGGGTTCTTCGACCTGCGCGTCGTGGACGGGGTGGTCAACCTGGTGGCCTGGCTGAACCGGTTCTTCGGGGACCTCTTCCGGCGGGTCCAGACCGGGGTGGTCCAGAACTACGTGCTGATCTTCGCGCTCGGGGTGTTCTTCTCCCTCGGGCTCTACCTGCTTCTCCAATAACGAGGGGGCGCTCATGGACTTCGTGAAAACCGTGCCGATCCTTTCCATCCTGACCTACCTGCCGCTCCTCGGCGGCCTCGTCATCGTCTTCCTGGACCGGGAGAACGTCAAGGTCATCAAGGCGACGGCCACCTTCTTCGCCGGCCTGACCTTCCTCCTGTCCCTGCCCTTGTGGTTCGCCTACGACCACGGGGCCGCTGGACAGGAGATCTTCCAGTTCATCGAAAAGGCCCCCTGGATCCCCTCGCTGGGGGTCCAGTACTACTTCGGCATCGACGGCATCGCGCTCCTCCTGATCCTCCTGACGACCCTCCTGTCGTTCATCTCGGTCTACTCCTCCTTCACCGCCATCACCCACCGGGAGAAGGAGTACTACGCCCTCCTGCTCCTCCTCGAGACCGGGATGATCGGGGTCTTCTGCTCCCTCGACTTCTTCCTCTTCTACCTCTTCTGGGAGCTGATGCTGGTGCCGATGTACTTCCTGATCGGGGTGTGGGGCGGCCCGCGGAAGCTCTACGCCGCCATCAAGTTCTTCCTCTACACCCTCGTCGGCGGCGTCCTGATGCTCCTGGGCATCCTGGCCCTCTACTTTTACAACACCACCGGGTTCCTGGGGTTCAAGGGGCTGGGCAACCCCGCCACGCTGGACATCCTCCACTTCCACCAGATCGGCGCAAGCATCTCCCCCGAACTGCAATTCTGGCTCTTCCTGGCCTTCTTCTTCGGGTTCGCTATCAAGGTCCCGATGTTCCCCTTCCACACGTGGCTCCCCGACGCCCACGTTGAGGCCCCCACGGCCGGCTCGGTCATCCTGGCCGGCGTCCTCCTAAAGATGGGGACCTACGGCTTCGTCCGGTTCTCTCTGCCGCTCTTCCCCGAGGCCACCTGGAAGCTCCTCCCGTGGGTGATCGCCCTCTCCCTTATCGCCATCGTCTACGGGGCCCTCGTCGCCATGGCCCAGTCCGACATGAAGAAGCTGATCGCCAACTCCTCGGTCTCCCACCTCGGTTTCGTCACCCTGGGAATCTTCGCCCTCAACCCCAAAGGGCTGGAGGGGGGCACCCTGCAGATGATCAACCACGGCATCTCCACCGGGGCGCTCTTCCTCCTGGTCGGCATCATCTACGAGCGGCGCCACACCCGCGAGATGGCCGAGTTCGGCGGCCTCTCCTACCGGATGCCCAATTACGCCATCTACTTCATGATCATCGCCCTCTCCTCCATGGGGCTTCCGGCCATGAACGGCTTCGTCGGGGAGTTCACCATCCTGGCGGGCGCCTTCGACCGCAATTGGCTCTGGGCCTTCATCGGCGCCCTCGGCGTCATTCTCGGGGCGGCGTACATGCTGTGGATGTACCAGCGGGTCTTTTACGGCAAGCTCGAGAACGAGAAGAACAAGGACCTCCCGGACCTCTCCTGGCGCGAGAAGTGGACGCTCATCCCGCTGATCGCCCTGGTGTTCTGGATCGGTTTGTACCCCAAGCCCTTCTTCGCCCGCATCGAGCAATCGGTCAAGTACGTGGTGCAGATCGTCGATCCCGGATACTATGGCTCCATCGGGGGGAAGTGATATGACGGTCATCCTCCCCGCCATCCTCCTGACCGCGGCGGGGCTCCTGCTCCTCCTGCTGCGGCTTGTCGGCCTGAAGCGGGACGGCGCGGCCCTGACGATCGCCCTCGGCGGCCTTGCGGCCGCCGCCGTCGGGCTGGCCGCGGTCCGCCCGCCCGCGTGGGGCCTGCCCTATTACGACGGGACGGTCACCCTCGACCCGGCCGGCTTCTTCCTCCAGTTCGTCGTCTTTGCCGCCACCGCCCTCTGCCTCCTCCTCTCCTGGGACTACCTCCGGGAGGGCGGATGGGGGATGACCGAGTACGCGGCCGTGATGCTCCTGGGGGCCGTGGGGATGGTCTTCCTCATCCTCTCCACCGATTGGCTCTCCCTCTATGTCGGCCTCGAGACCATGGCGCTGGCCTCCTATGTCCTCGCCGGCTACGCCCGCGGCGAGGGGCGCTCGTTCGAGGCCGCGATGAAGTACTTCGTCCTCGGCGCCTTCTCCTCCGGCGTGCTCCTCTACGGCATCTCCCTCCTCTACGGGGCCACGGGGACCCTCAACCTGATCACGATGGGGCAGGCCATGCCCTCCCCGCCGGGGAAACTGGTCCTAGCCGGGATGGTGCTGGTGGCTTGCGGGATGCTGTTCAAGGTGGCGGCGGTCCCGTTCCACCTCTGGACCCCCGACGTGTACCAGGGGGCTCCGACCCCCGTCACCGCCTTCTTTTCCATCGGTCCCAAGACGGCCGCCTTTGCCGCCTTCCTGCGGATCTTCTCGACCGCCTTCGGGACCTCGGCCCGGGAGTGGAGCCTCCTGCTGGGGCTGGCCTGCGTCCTTACCATGGTGGGCGGAAACCTCATGGCCATCGTCCAGGACAACGTCAAACGGATGCTCGCCTACTCCTCCATCGGGTCGGCGGGGTTTGTCCTCCTGGGGCTCCTGGCGCAGAACGCCTGGGGCTCGACCGGCGTCCTCTACTACCTCTTCGCCTACCTCTTCGCCATCACCGGGGCCTTCGCCGTGGTCCTTTACCTTAAAGCCAAGGACTACGGCGGCGAGCGGGTGGACGACTTCAAGGGGCTCAGCCGGCGGCACCCGTGGATCGCGTTTGCCATGCTGGTGTTCCTCCTCTCCCTCATCGGCGTCCCCGGGACCGCCGGGTTCGTGGGTAAGTTCTTCCTCTTCGGCGGCGCCATCCAGGGCGGGTTCATCCTCCCCGCCGTGATCGGCATCCTCATGAGCGCCGTCTCCGCCTGGTACTTCTTCCGCCTCGTTGTCAACATGTATATCGCCGACGTGGAACCGGAAATCGAACGGCGGGGGTTCCCGGTTAGCTTGACCGTGGGGCTCTGCGCGGCGGGGACGGTGCTGTTCGGCCTTTGGCCCGCCGTGGTCCGCTTCCTATTGGGAACGCCTCTATTGGCCAAGTGAGGAAGGGCGTGCTCTTCGGCCTGACCTTCATCTCCGCCGCACTCCTCGCCGGCCTGTTCGCGTTCAGGCGGAACCTGCCGGCCGCCGCCGGGGTTTTGGAGGGGGCGGCCCTGGGGATGGGGGCCTATTCGGTCCTGGAATTGTTCGTTGGGCGCGTGGGAGCCGCCGAGAACCGGCCTTTCGGAAAGGCGGTCCTGCTCCTGGGAGCGCTGGTCCCGGCCGTTCTGGCCCTGGGGCTCCTCCCCGGGAGCGCCCTGTACGTCCTGCTGGGGTTTTCGTGTTACGCGGGGGCCCTGATCATCACCGGTTTGTCGGAGGCGCTGCATGCATAATTCCGTGTTCTATTCGCTCGTGAACCCCTGGTGGGAGAAAACTTTCGGCTGGGCCGTCCCGGACCATGTGTTGAACGGTCTGTTCATCCTCCTGCTCCTGGCCGTCACCCTCCCCTTCGTCCGGCGGATGATCCTCCGGAGCGGCCAGGGGGCGGTGCCGGGGGTCCCCAACCGGTTTCAGCAACTGCTGGAGCTCATCACCGGGGGGCTTTTGGAGCTCCTGGAGGACAACATCGGCCACGGGCAGTCGCGCGGGTTCCTCGCCATCACCGGCGCCTTTGCCCTCTTCATCTTCCTCTGCAACATGTCGGGGCTCTTCTTCTTCCTCAACCCCGCCACCTCCAACCCCAACACCACCTTCGCCATCTCCATCACCGCCTTCCTCCTCTACAACCTGCAGGGGATCGGCAAGCACGGCGTCAAATACCTTCGGCAGTTCCTGGGGCCGATGCTGGCCGTGGCGTTCATCATCTTCCCCGTCGAGATCATCTCCCACCTCGTCCGGGCCGTTTCGCTGGGGCTCCGCCTCTTCGGGAACGTCTACGGCGAGCACACTGTCACCGGCAACATCGCCGGCATCGCCGCCCCCTTCACCTACCTCCTGGCCCCCTGGCCCGTGATGCTCATCGGCATCATCGCCGCGACCATGCAGACCTTCATCTTCATCATGCTCTTCATGGTCTATGTCGGCGGGGCGCTGGCGGAGGAGCATTGATGCGCGCAGCGCGCAGGTCGTAGACCGTAGTTCGCATACAAATGAATCGGGCGGGCCGCGGCGGCCCGCCCTTCAGTTGTTCAGCCTTAGGCCTTCAACCTCTTGCCTGCAGCCTGTCTATTTCCCCTTAAACTCCGCCTTCCGCTTCTCCATGAACGCCCGGGTCCCCTCGCGCAGGTCGGCGGTGTCGAAGAGGCGGCCGAAGGCGCGGGCCTCGGCCTCCATGGCCTCCTCCAGGGGCAGGTCCAGGCCGGTGTTGACGACGGCGATGGCCGCCTGCAGGGCCAGCGGCCCTTTGTCGAGCATGGCGTCCAGCATGGCGCGTGCGGCGCTCATCAGGTCGGCCGGCTCGGCGACGGCGTTCGCCAGGCCGATGCGGTAGGCCTCCGCGCCGTCCACCATCTTTCCGGTGAGCAGAAGTTCCAGCGCGCGCCCCTTCCCGATCAGGCGGGGGAGGCGCTGGGTGGCGCCGTAGCCGGGGATGACGCCGAGGGAGACCTCCGGGGTGCCGAACTTCGCCTTGGTCGAGGCGACCCGGACATGGCAGGCCAGGGCCAGCTCGCACCCGCCGCCCAGGGCGAAGCCGTTGACGGCGGCGATCACCGGCTTCGGGAACCGCTCGATGCGCAGGAACACCTCCTGGCCCCGGCGGGAGAGGGCGAGGGCCTGCTCGGGGGTGAAGTCGGCGAACTCCTTGATGTCGGCCCCGGCCACGAAGGCCTTCTCCCCGGCCCCGGTCAGGATGACCCCGCCGACGGTTGGATCGTCCGTGGCGGCGCGGAACCAGTCGTCGAGGGCGTCGAAGACCTCTTTGTTCAGGGCGTTCAGTTGCTGGGGGCGATTGACGGTCAGAACGGCGACGCGCCCGTCGCGTTCGATCAGCAGCAGGTCGCTCATGGGTCCCTCCTTGGGGTCAGGGCCGGACCGGATCGGCCGCGCAGCGGACGGGCCTGAGACCGGCCAGATATCGGGCGGTGGGTTCGTAATAGCCGAACAGGTCGTCCACCTTGAGCGTGTAGGTGGTCGCCGACTCCGGGGTGACGAAGAGGCAGGAGAGCCTGTTGCATAATGGAGCCTCCCTAACAGATGACCACAATAGATAGTGGCCTCACAGTGCGAAGCATGCATCATATCGTATGCATTTTTTGCATCTCTTCATTCAGCGACACCCTCAGGAGAGGGAGGAATCGCCGTTGTAGTCGTCGTTGAAGGCCAGGCGCTCGGCCTCCGCGGCGTCATAGAGCTCGATGAGGGTGTCGGCGCCGGAGAGGAGGTTGAAGGCGTAGACCTGGTAGGTGCAGCCGGGGGCGAGGGTGAACTTGAACCAGTCGGCGTCGGCGGCGAGGGTGTGCTCTTGGGGGGTGCCGATCTCCAGGGGCGTGGCCGCGGCGGGATCGTCGTCGGGCTCGTAGGCGTCATCCCCTCCGGTCCTCTTATACATCACGTAGGCCGCGCCATAGCCGATCCGCAGGATGTCGTAGTCCACCCAGGCGAATCCGCCCTCGCCCCACCCCGTCCCCCAGGAGTTCTTGATCCGCCAGGCGCCCTTGGCGTCGTCCCACCCCACCAGGGCGACGCCGTGGTTGACGTCGCCCTCCTCGTCGAGGGTCCATATCCCTCCTTTGTAGAACGAGAAGGCGGTGCTGACATGGATGCCCGAGGCCACCGGCCCCTGCAGGAGGATGGCCGTCTTGAGCTGGTCCACGGTGGGCATGTCCGAGGACGAGACATAGGCCCAGTCCTCGATACGGTAGGGGTGCGCGCAGCCGGTGTTGCAGTTGCCGTTGGTGGCCGAGTAGGGCTGGCACGACTCCAGCGCGGCTCCGGGGGACTCCAGCATGTCGAAGGCCCACCAGCCGCCGTCGCACCCCCAGCCCCAGGGATTGCAGGAGACGAGGGCCTGTTCGGAGAGGTCCTCCACCGGCCCCCCGTCGATGAGGATGGCCGCTTCTAGGGGGGCGATGGTGGCGAAGGCCCAGCAGGCCCCGCAGTGGCGCTGATTGGCCACGGGGGAGACCTTGCCCTGGTCGGCCCAGTTCCACTGCGAGGGGAGGTCGAAAAAGACCGGCAGGGAGCGGGCCTTTCCGGCGGGGTTGAAATCGGAGGGGACCCTCAGGCCGGCCAGGGCCGAGACGCCGAGGCGGGAGGCCTCGGTGGGGCCGACTTCAACGGGAAGGTTCCGCTCGCGGACCAGGCGCTGGAGGCGCTCAAGCTCCCCCTCGGCGGGGTCGGCCGCTGGGGCGGCCAGAGCCGACAGCAGAATGCAGAAGAGGACGAATGATCGCATGACGCTATTATACAAGTAAAAACGGGATTGAGCGCAAGGCCGTTTTATGGCAAAATATTATTTTGCAGGCCCATATCCAAGGAGCATCCATGAGCAAGAAGATCGTCGTCACCTCGGCCCTTCCCTACGCCAACGGCCCCATCCACCTGGGGCACCTGGTGGAGTATATCCAGACCGACATCTATGTCCGGTTCCTCAAAATGCGGGGGCTGGACGCCGTCTACATCTGCGCCGACGACACCCACGGCGCCCCCATCGAGATCAATGCCCGCAAGCAGGGGATCACCCCCGAGCAACTCATCGCCCGCACCTACGGCGAGCACCGGCGCGACTTCGCCGACGCCCAGATCGCCTTCGACGAGTTCTATTCCACCAACTCCCCGGAGAACAAGCGGTTCGCCGACCTCATCTTCACCCGGCTGAAGGAGAAGGGCGACATCTACCTCAAGGACGTGGAGCAGACCTACTGCCCGCAGTGCGCCCGCTTCCTCCCCGACCGGTTCGTCATGGGGACCTGCCCCCGGTGTGGGGCCGGCGGCCAATACGGCGACGCCTGCGAGTCGTGCAACGCCACCTACGAGACGACGGAACTGAAGAACGCCTACTGCTCCCTCTGCAAGAGCCCCCCCGTGCGGAAAACCTCCTCCCACTATTTTTTCCGCCTCTCGGCCTACGCGGACTGGCTCCGGGCCTACATCGAGGAGAATCCCCACTTCCAGGAGTCCATCAAGGGCTACCTCCTCTACTGGGTGAACTCCGGGCTCAAGGACTGGGACATCAGCCGCGACGCCCCCTACTTCGGGTTTCCCATTGCCGGGGAGACCGACAAATACTACTATGTCTGGCTGGACGCCCCCATCGGGTACATGAGCTCCACCGCCAAGTACTGCGCGGACCGGGGGCTGGATTTCGCCGAGTACTGGGAGCGGGAGGGGAGCGAAATCGTCCACTTCATCGGGAAGGACATCATCTACTTTCACTTCCTCTTCTGGCCCGCCGTCCTCAAGGGGGCGGGGTTCAACGTCCCCACCAAAATCTTCGTTCACGGTTTCCTGACCGTCAACGGGGAGAAGATGTCCAAGTCGCGCGGCACGTTCTTCACCGCGCGCGACTACCTCGACCAGCTCCCCGCCGACTACCTGCGCTTCTACTATGCTTCCCACCTCTCGGCGGAGCCCGCGGACCTCGACCTCGACCTTAAGCACTTCCAGGAGACGGTCAACGGGAAGCTGGTGGACAACTTCTGCAACTTCGCCTACCGGGTCTTCGCTTTCACGGCCAAGAACCTGGAGGGGAGGGTTCTGCCGGCCGCCCCGCCGCAGGAGGAGAAGGTCCAGGAGCTGACCGCCGAGGTCCTCGTGAACTACGAGAACCGGAACTTCCACCACGCCGTGCGCGGACTCCTGGAGATCTCCGACATCGGCAACGGCTTTTTCCAGTTCGCCCAGCCCTGGGCGGTCCTCAAGGCCGACCGGGACGAAACCCTGCGCATCACCTCGAGCGCCATCGAGCTCATCAAGCGGCTGGCCATCCTCTACGCGCCGGTCCTCCCGTCCCTTTCCGCGCGGCTCTTCGCGACGCTGGGGCTGGCGGGCCCCCCCGCCCTGACCGACCTGGAGAAGCCCCTCACGGAGCGGACTCTCGGCCCCTCGGAGCCGCTCCTGGGACGCGTCCAGGACGTCACCTTCTCCCCGCCCCATCCCGCCTCCCTCCTGCATCTCCGGGTGGCGCGCGTGCTGGAGGCGGGGATCCATCCCAAGGCCGACAAGCTGCTGATCCTTAAGTTGGACGTGGGGGACCACCAGCGCCAGATCGTCGCGGGCCTCCGGGCGTGTTATGCCCCCGAGGACCTGGTGGGGCGCAAGATCGTCGTGGTGGCCAATCTCAAGCCCGCCACCCTGCGCGGGGTGGAGAGCCAGGGGATGCTGCTGGCCGCCGGTGAGGGGGAGGTGGTCTCGGTCCTCGCGCCCGAGGCCGAGCCGGGCACGCGGCTGTCGGTGGGGAGCGTCGAAACGGCCGCCGCCAAGGAGATCGGAATCCAGGATTTCGCCGCCTTCGCCATCGAGGCGCGGGAGGGGAAGGTGTTCTTCAACGGCGAGCCCCTCCTCGCCGCGGGGATCCAGGTGGCCACCGACCGGCCGGTGACGGGCAAGGTGAAATAGAAGAAGTTCAGAGTTCGGAGTCGAGAGTTAAGAGAACGATGGATCGGCATGCGGCTCCGCGGGTTGCTCTGAACTCTGAACTCTCCACCCTGTAGTTGCATAAAACTGCTCTAAAAACAGTATACATATAATATTGA
>CAZRVT010000095.1:0-8714 GCA_964603505.1 uncultured Holophagales bacterium
CCCTCGTAAAAGTACACGCCTCTACTCCTCGTAAAAGTGTACGCCTATTGACATCCGGTTGGCAACGTCAGAATCCAAAACGATTCCATGGATATATATCCAGGTGGATGGAACGGTCTTTAATAATTCTTCCGAGAATGTCGAAATCCCCAAGGTCGGTGGCTTTCATTTTGGATTCGGAGGACTTTGCCGGAACTACTGGAAGAAAAGCAACGGCGAGTCGTTGGATTCGAAAGAGTACTTCCACATGATTGGGATGGCCGACATGCCTCCCGGCCCATGGAAGCTTGAAACTGAGACTTTGCGCCCTGGAGAAAAGCGTCATTTCATCTTTCATCAGGGATATGCCTTGGTGCCCATGACAGTGGAGTACAAGATCGAGTGTGATTTTCCCGCGGAACTTGAACAATATCGTCAGCATAACCTGATATTGGATCATCCCATCCTGTCCGGAAGGTTTGTGTCGAATACGTTGACCGTCCATGTTCAGGAAGCGGAAGGTGTCGATCGCTTAGTTTATGAGCGATACTGGAGCACGCGAGAAAAACGAAGTAAGACAGAATCTTACAGGAATGATGAATATTGGGAATTATTGAGGAAGTACCCGCAAGCAAAATTAGCGGAACAGTTGCTCTATGGAATTTGTTCGTTCGGGATCACTGCCATTGAGTTGGCTAGGATTAATATGCAGGACAAGATAGGGTGTTCGAAATGGAAATCTGATAATCCGATACATGACCGCGAAAGGCTCAGAGAAATTAATAAGACGCGATATCACAATAACTTGACTTCACAAGTTTTGAATGCTCACCCGGAATCGCGATGTGCGATTATGGGTCGATTATTTGGCGCTTTTAAATTCATTGACGCAGGTCAATACTCAATGGCTTGTCGGTTGCTTGAAGGCATTCCGTCTTTAATTCCAAGGGGAGAAAGGGATGAAATAGCGAAGGGAAAAGCAGCCGAAGGCTTGAAGTTGCTAAGGGAGCAGGGCTGCTGCAATTCGGATTGACCTCGAATGCATCCTTTGGGCAGGCAACACATCCCAGCGTCATCACGTCCCATCATCATAGCCGAGCAAGCTGATTCCGATACCGATTCAGGTGGGGGCGGGACTCCGAACTCCGAACTCTCAACTCTGAACTCTGAAGAGACCGGGAGGGATTTCCGGCCGGCTCTGCCGGCGCTCATCCCTCCCCTACGCTATAATATGGTGCATGAATGACCTGACCCCAATCGTCGATCTGAAGGACCATATCGGCCGACCCGTGCGCGTGGGGGGGTGGGTGACCCACCGCCGCTCCTCGGGCAAGCTGCGCTTCCTCGTCCTGCGGGACGGGACCGGCACCGTGCAGGCGGTTATCAGCAAGAAGGAGGTTCCGGAGTCGGTCTGGGCCCTGTCGGATACCCTCACGCAGGAGTCGAGCGTCATCCTCTCCGGGACCGCCGTGGAGGATTCCCGTTCGCCGGGCAGCGTCGAACTGCAGTTGAAAGACCTCGATCTGGTCCACCTCGCCGCGGAGTACCCCATCCAACCCAAGGAGCATGGGACGGAGTTCCTGATGGACCACCGCCACCTCTGGCTCCGCTCCCGGCGGCAGACGGCCATCCTGCGGGTCCGCGACGAAATTTGCAAGAGCATCCGCGACTTCTACTACGACCGCGGCTTCACTCTCATCGACAGCCCCATCCTCACCCCCACTTCCTGCGAGGGGGCCAGCACCCTCTTCGAGGTGAAGTATTTCGACGAGCTGGCCTACCTAACCCAGTCGGGCCAGCTCTATATCGAGCCCGCCTGCATGGCCCTGGGGAAGGTCTACTGTTTCGGCCCCACGTTCCGGGCAGAGAAGTCCAAGACCCGCCGCCACCTCACCGAGTTCTGGATGGTGGAGCCCGAGGTGGCCTTCTGCGACCTGGAAGACCTCCTCCTCCTGGCGCAGGATTTCGTGGCCTATATCGTCGAGCGCGTCCTGGAACGGCGGCAGGAGGAGTTGAAGCACCTCGAACGCGACCTCTCGAAGCTGAAGCGCATCACCCCCCCCTTCATCCGGATGACCTACGACGAGGCGTCGGATTTCCTGCTGAAACCCGAGAACCAGGCGAAGATGAAAGCGGCCGAGGTCCCCCTCTTCACGAGAGGGAACGACTTCGGCGGCTTCGACGAGACCCTTCTGACGCAGGACGCCGAGAAGCCGGTCATGGTGACCCACTATCCCGCCGACATCAAGGCCTTCTACATGCAGCCGGACGAAACGGACCCGTCGAAGGCCAAGTGCGTGGACATGCTGGCGCCGGAGGGATACGGCGAGATCATCGGCGGGTCGCAGAGAATCCACGACCACGACCTCTTGCTGCAGCGCATTCGGAAGCACAATCTCCCGGTGGAGCCCCTCCAGTGGTACCTGGACATCCGCAAGTACGGCACCGTCCCCCACGCGGGGTTCGGGATGGGGATCGAGCGGTGCGTGGCCTGGATCTGCGGCCTGCCGCACGTGCGGGAAACCATCCCCTACGCGCGGGTGCTGAACCGGCTGAATCCGTAGAACCAGTTTCAGGTTCCAAGGTTCAAGTTTCAGGTTCATTGTCCCGATCGTTCGGGGGAGTGAGGAATCTTCAATCCGCTTCGGGCCATCGGCAGGCCGGAGGCGCCCTTGCGAATTCTGCACTTGGTGGTGGGCGGGGTATCTTGGAACTTGAAACCAGAAACTACGCTTTAGCCGCCGCCCCTGCCATGGACCTTAGAATATGAATGCGTGTCCGGATGGGGGGGTGGGTCCCCAGCCAGGTCGCCAGATGCCCCTCCTTGTTGTTGACGGCGAGGTTCAGGGGATCGGCGATGAAGAGGTGCGCCGTCCCCCGGGAGGCCTTGTCCACCACCCGGTCGTAGTGGCCGGCGATCTTCTCCAGGGCATTCGCCAGGGCGGTGGGGTTGCGGGTGAACTCGGCCGAGGCGGCGTCGGCCATGTATTCGCGGGAGCGGGAGACGGCGAGGGCCATGAGCCGGGCGACGATGGGGGAGAGGATGAGGAGGAGGAGAACCAGCACCATCAGGACCGCCTCGATCCCGTTCGAATCCCTTCGGCGGCCCCGGCCCATCCCGCCATAGAAGACCATCCGGCGGCCGAAGTCGGCCAGGAGGACGATGGCGCCAAGGAGGGCCGCCACCACCGTCATGGTGAGGATGTCGCGGTTGCGGATGTGGCCGATCTCGTGGGCGATCACTCCCTGGAGTTCCTCCCGGTCCATCGTCTCCAGCAGGCCGGTGGTGACGGCCACGGAAGCGTGGGCCGCGTCGCGCCCCGTGGCGAAGGCGTTGGGGGAGGCCTCCCGGACGACGAACAGTTTCGGAACGGGGAGGCCGGAGGCGATGGCCATCTCCTGCGCCACGTTCATGAACTGCTTCTCCTTGAGGTTCTGCGGGTCCGGCGGGCGGGCGCCCACCGAAGCGAGGACCATCTTGTCGCCGAGGGCCAGGGAGACCCAGCCGTGGAACGCGCCGTAAGCCACGGCCCCAAGGGTGAACCAGGGGACCCCCCAGCCGGCGTAGCCGAGGTCCATCCCCAGGCCGATGAGGCCCAGGAGGAGGACGAACCCGGCGATCAGCAGCGTGGTGACCCTCCGGTTATACCGCTGCCGGGCGAAGAAATCGACGGGCAAGCCCTACCTCCCCCCCGGCAGTCGGCAGTGGGCAACCGGCAGCCGGCCCTCAGCGACCAGACGGACCAGACGACCAGACAAACGGGGCGGGTGGGGCAGCATTCCGGCGTTCCAGCCTTTTAGCTTACGATCGCTCCTACAGCGCCAGGTCCACCTTGGGCACCGCCTTGTCCGCCTCGGGGGCGGCGAAGAAATCGGAGGGCTGGAAATTGCCCATCCCCGCGATGATGTTGCTGGGGAAGACCTGGATCTTCGTGTTGTAGGCCATCACGGAATCGTTGTAGTGCTGGCGGGCGAAGGCGAGCTGGTTCTCGGTGGTGGTCAGCTCCTCCTGCAAAGCCAGGACGTTCTGGTTGGCCTTGAGGTCGGGGTAGTTCTCCATCAGGGCGAAGAGCTTGGAGAGGACCCCCGAGAGCTCCCCCTCGGCCTTGATCTTGTCGGGGATGGCGGTGGCGGAGACCGCCTTGGCCCGCGCCTCGATCACCTTGGCCAGCGTCTCCTGCTCGAACTTCATGTACCCCTTGACGGCGTTGACGAGGTTGGGGATGAGGTCGCAGCGGCGTTTGAGCTGGACGTCGATCTGCGCCCAGGCGTTGGTCACCTGCAGGCGGGCGCGCACCAACCCGTTGTACATGGCGATGACGGCCCCCGCAAACACGGCGAGGACGGCGACGAGAACGATCACGACGGTCATGGCTCCTCCTTGGTCCAATGTTGGATAACTTATAGTATGAAACGCGGGGGCGTGTCAAACGCTTCCCTCTGATACAATGTCCCGATGCGCTATCGCGCCTACCTGCTCACCGCCGTGCGGCGGCTGGAACTGGCCGAGGTGGAGGCCGTGCCCGGCCCGGGCGAACTCTTGGTCCGGGTGAAGGCCGCCCTCACCTGCGGCACGGACACCAAGATGTACCTCCGGGGACACGCCAAGTTTCCGTTCCCGTCCCTGTTCGGCCACGAGATGTCGGGGACGGTGGAAGCCGCCGGCGATGGGGTGTGCGGTTTCCGCCCGGGCGACGCCGTGATGGTCCCCGTTTCCGCCCCCTGCCTGGCATGCGGTCCCTGTCGGGCGGGCCGCGAGAACCTCTGCGAGACCCTGTTCGATCGGAAGGTGTGGGGCGCCTTCGCCGAGTATTGCCTCGTCCCCGCCCGGGTGGCCGCGCTGCAGGCGTTCCCGAAGCCCCCATCGCTCCCGTTCGCCGAGGCCGCCCTCCTCGACCCCCTGGCTTCGGTCATCCAGGCCCTCGACGCCGCCGCCATCGCCCCGGCCTCCCGCCTCCTCGTCCTGGGCGGCGGTCCCATGGGCTACCTTCACGCCGTGACGGCCCGCCGCTACGGCCACGCCGTCACCGTCGCCGACCTCAATCCGGGGCGGTTGGAGATCTACCGGGGCCTGGGGTTCTCCGTCGTGGAGGCGGGGGAGGGTTGGGAGGCGGGGCACGCGGAGGCGTACGACGCCGTCATGGAGTGTTCCGGGGCCGTCTCCGCCTTCGCTTCCGGCCTGCGGGTCCTGGCCCCCGGAGGCGCCCTCTGCCTGTTCGCCGGCCATTCTGCCGGGGAGGTCCTCACCTTCGATTCCGCCGCCCTCCATTACAAGCACCAGCGGCTGGTGGGGTCCTTCCACTACGGGCGGAAGGCCGTTGCGGCGGCGCGGGTCCTCCTGAGCGAGCGCGTCCTGCCTCTGGGGCCCCTCTTCTCGGGGATCCATTCGCTGGACGACCTTCCCGCCGTGATGGAGAAGATCCTCGCCGGCGAGGGGATGAAGTACATCCTGGAGCCGTGAGATGAAAGTCGCCGTCGCCTACGACCACCTGGACATCCGCATCGAGGAGCGGCCCGAGCCAGAGCTCCTTCCCGGCTCGCTTCTGGTGGACCTCCACGCCTGCGGCGTCTGCACCACCGATGTCTTGGCATGGTATGTCCGGAGCAAGGCCCCCGTCGTGCTCGGCCACGAGGCGGTGGGGACGGTGCGCGCCGTGGGGGAGGGCGTGGAAGGATTTGCGCCGGGCGATCGGGTTTTCTATCACCATCACGCCCCCTGCATGGCCTGTCCTTTCTGCCTGAAGAAGCAGTTCACCCTCTGTCCGCAGTGGAAGAAAAATTCCGTGTTCCCGGGCGGCCTCGCCCAGGTGGTCCGAGTGGAGGCGGCGTCGGTGAAGTGCGATACCTTAAAGATCCCCCAAGGTATGGCGTGGGAGGAGGCGGTCTTCATCGAGCCTCTGGCGTGCTCCCTGCGGATGGCCAAGAAGGCCCGCGCCAAACCGGGCGACAAGGCCGTGCAGATCGGCCTCGGCGTGATGGGGCTGGTCAACTGCTTCGCCCTTATGGCCTACGGCGTGAAGGACATCGTTGCCCTCGACCTCACGCCGGTCCGGATTCGATGGGGGAAGGAACTCGGCCTCCCCCATGTCCTCGACGCCTCGACCCCCGGCATGGCGGAGAAAGTCCGCGAGCTGACCGGCGGCGGCGCCGACATCGTCGTCGTGGGGCCCCACACGATCGAGGCGATGGAAACCGGGCTGTCGCTGGTGGGAAAAGGGGGCACCGTCCTCCTCTACACCCCCGCCGATCCCGCCGAGACCCTCCCCGTCAACCCCTCGCGCCTCTATTTCGACGACCTGACCCTCACCTGCTCCTACTCCTGCGACCCCGAGGACACCCGCGAGGCGCTGCGGCTCCTTCAACAGGGCGTCCTCCCCGTGGATCGCCTCATCACCCACCGGTTCCCCTTCGAGCGAACGCGGGAGGCCTTTGCCGCCCTTGCCGCCGGCGGGGAAGTGCTGAAGGTGATCGTCTACGCCGGGACGGTATGAGCCGCGCCGCTCGAGTCCGCCGGGTGTGAAGCGGCCGAAGCCGGAGCGCGCCCCCTGGGTCCGCCCTCTTCTCCGCTGGTTCGAGCGGGACCGGGAGGACCTCCCCTGGCGCCGGGAGCCGAGGGACCCTTATGTCGTCTGGGTGTCCGAGGTGATGCTCCAGCAGACCCAGGTGGCCGCCGTGATCCCCTATTTGGAACGGTGGCTAAAACGATTCCCGTCGGTGGGGCCGCTTGCGGCCGCGCGTCCCGACGAGGTGATGAAACTCTGGGAGGGACTGGGCTACTACTCCCGCGCCCGCCACCTCCACCGGGCCGCCCGGGTGATCGTGGAGGAGTTCGGCGGCGTTCTGCCGGCGACCGTGGAGGGGCTCCGCTCCCTTCCCGGCATCGGGGAGTACTCCGCCCGCTCCATCGCCGCCCTCGCCTATGGGACGCCCGTCCTGGGGGTGGACGGCAACATCCGGCGCGTTGGCGCCCGGCTGTGCGCCCGGCCGGCCCTCGGCGACCGGGAGGCCCGCGAGCGGTTGGAACCCCTGATGCCGGCCGGGGAGGCCGGGCCGTTCACCGAGGCGCTGATGGAGCTGGGACGGCGCGTCTGCAAACCGCGCGGCCCCCTCTGCGGGGAGTGCCCCGTCCGGCGATGGTGCCTCGGCCGGGCCGGCGGTGATCCCGAGGCCTATCCGGCCGCCGCGCCGCGGCCGAAGCCGAAGCGGGAACGGAAGGTGGTCCTGGTGCGGGTCCGGTCCGGAAAGATCGGGCTGGTCCGGCGGGGAGAGGGGGGGCGGCTGGCGGGGCTGTGGGGGTTTCCGCTGGCCGATCGGGCCCCGGAGGGGGGAACGCGGCTGGCCCCCATCGTCCACGCCTATTCGATGGCCACGCTCACCGCCGTTCCGGTGATCGTGGCGGAAAAAGGCGGGGCCTGGGGCGGGGGGAGCGGCGAGCGGTTCATCTCGCCCGCCCGGGCGCGCGCCCTGCCCCTGTCGGTACTCGACCGAAAGGTGCTGGAGGCGGCGGAGGAGCAACTGAACGGGAAAAAGGGGCGGTAGGGGAGGAGAGTCAGCGCCTGGGCGGCGGGGTGGAGGCGGTCACGCGGTTGCGGCCGGACTCCTTGCACCGGTACATCAGCTTGTCCGCCCGGGCCACCAGCGTCTCCACGGTGTCGCCCGGGCTGGCCATGGTGGCCCCCAGGCAGACGGAGACCCGGATGGCCTCCGCCCCGTGCGGGTGGCTGCTCTGCTGGACGAGGGCGCGCACCTTCTCCGCCACCGTCCGCAACTGGTCCTCGGAGACGTTGATGACCAGGGCCAGGAACTCCTCCCCCCCCCAGCGGCACACCGAGTCGTTCGTCCGGAGGGCGTTGGAAATGGTTTTGGCGACCATCTTGAGCACCTTGTCCCCGACGTCGTGGCCCCATCGGTCGTTGATCTGCTTGAAATGGTCGATGTCGGCGAACAGCACCCCGAACCCCCATCCGAACCGCTGGAGCTCCCGCAGGCGGGTCTCCAGGTGGATCTCGCCGTAGCGCCGGTTGCCGATCTGGGTGAGGGGGTCGAGGAGCGTCAGCTTTTGCAGCTCCTCGATGCGCTCCCCGGCCTGTTCCTGGTGGGAGAGGTCGGAAAAGATCTCCACCATCCCCTGGGGCCGGCCGTCCGGTCCGAGGAGGGGGTGGGCCCGGATGCGGACGGGGACCCGGTGCCCCGCCTTGTGGAGCAGGTAGGCCTCCATGACCGGGCATGCGCCGGAGGTGAGGACCCGCTGCATCGGGCACCCGATGGAATGGCAGAGGCGCTCGCCCGATTGGTTCACGTGGACGAGGATGCTGTCGCAACACCGGCGGCCGATGACCTCGGCGGCGGAATACCCGGAGATCGCCTCCGCCGCCCGATTCCACAGGGTGATGGTCCCCTTCCGGTCGGTGCAATAGACGCCGTCCGAGATCCCCGCCAAAAGGGTGTTTAAGAATGCCGGGGGGCTCGCGGCGTGGTCCAATTCGTTTGGACATGACATTGTATATACCTTCGTTTTCTTCATGATGGGCAATAATATGTTGCCAGCCTTTCGAGCGCATATGCGCCAGACATGCCAGGTTATAACCCATTTGGGGTGGGTGGCTATTCCAACAACGTGACCGGCGTCGGACGGTGCGGGGAACAATGGGATTCTGTTCGGCCTACCGCGTCTCCTTGGGGTGTTTTGGTTCAGCCGAAAAAGGACAATCGCCTAATCGAGTTTGTGTAGAGGG
>CAZRVT010000096.1:0-8193 GCA_964603505.1 uncultured Holophagales bacterium
TGGTGTGGACGAACGGGACGACGGCGGGGCACCCGGGGTTCGGCACGGGCGGGGCGCGGACCTGGAACGCCGCCGGTCTCTGCGGCATGGCCGCCGACAACAAGACCAAGGCGACCTGTCCGTAGGACGCTTCATTCCAAGATAACAAAAGGCGGGCCGTCCGGCCCGCCTTTTCGTTGCGCTGCCGTCAACCCTCAGGCCCGGGTGCGCCGCATGTGCAGGGTTTGCTCCCACACCTTGGCCTCGATGAAGAGGTTCACCAGGTCCCCGTCAAGCTGGTGGTCCTTCGCCTCCATCATCAGGATGTCGAGGGCCTTGTCCACGGGAACGGCCCTCTTGTAGGGGCGGTCCGAGGCGGAGAGGGCGTCGAAGATGTCGGCGATGGCCATCATCTTGGACTGGAGCGGGATCTCCGGGTCGGTCAGACCGCGGGGATAGCCCCTCCCATTGAGTTTCTCGTGGTGGGCGTAGGCGATGTCCGGGATGTCCTGCAGGTCGGCGGTCCAGGGGATCTTGGAGAGGAACTCGAAGGTGTGGGTGACGTGGGACTCGATCTCGAGCCGCTCCCGGTCGTCCAAACTGCCCTTGCGGATGGAGAGGACCTTCACCTCGTCGTCGAGGAGGAACGGGACGCGCCCGCCGTCGGGGTGGTCGAACGGTAGGCGGGAGAACTCCTGCAGGAACCGGAAGTCCCCCTCGGGGAGGACGGTGGGCTCGTTGGCCCGGAGGATGGTGGCGTAGGCGGCTTCCAGCTTGGCCAGCTCCTCGGCCTCCCACGCGTCGATGGCGGCGGTTTCCTGGTCGCCCCGGGCCCGCAGCTTCCGCTGGAGGGCCTGGAACTGGACGGTCCGCTTCTGGTACTGCACCCGCCACCAGATGCGCTCGAGGTCGAAGGGGTAGAGCTTCTTGCTCTTGACCAGCACCTCCTCGCGCACCCCGACCTTGCCGAAGTCGTGAAGGAGCCCGGCGTACTTGATCTCCCGCATGGAGGACTCGTCGAACCGGACGGGGGCGAAGCGCCCCTCGGGGAGGCGGTCCACGGCCTCGGCCAGGCCGCAGGTGAGGATGGAGACGCGCTGGGAGTGGCCCGAGGTGGTGGGGTCGCGCTGCTCGATGGCCTTGACGGAGGCGTCCACGAACCCCTCAAACAGCCGCCGGATGGACTGATAGAGCTGGTTGTTTTCGATGGACACGGCCGCCAGCGACGCCAGGGCGGTCATGAGCCGGGCGAGGTCCTCGTCGTAAGGGAGGACGTGCCGCTCGATGTCCGAGGGCCCGGCCAGGACCGCGTCCGCCGCCGATTTGCGGTTGATGAGCTGGAGGACCCCGATGACCTCCTCGTGGTGGTTCTTCATGGGGATGACGAGCTGGGACTTGGTGCGGTAGCCGTGCCCCTCGTCGAAGGTGCGGTTGAAGGTGTAGGGGGCCCCGGGGGGCAGGTCGTAGCAGTCGTCGATGAGCAGGGGCAGGCCGGTGAGTGCCACGTGGCCCGCGATGGAGGAGGAGGTGACGGGGAGCACGACATCGGTGAAGCGCTGGTCCAGCCGGAGGGAGCGGGTGATGGCGACCTTGAAGCCCAGCCCTCCCTTCTGGACGAGGTAGATGCTGCCCGCGTCGCTGCAGGAGAGGTCCATGCTCTTCTCGAGGATGAGGGTCAGCAGGCGGTCCAAGTCCTTCTCCGCCGAGATGGCGATGCCGATCTGGATGATGGAGGCAAGGATGTCCGGCATAGGCGCCTTCATCATAGCCCAAGGTCGAGCGGGATGCAAGCCGCCGTCCGCGAACCGCGCACCGCCGACCGCGGATGGCCGCGACCTACAAAGGATGGGGTGCGAAAGGCGGAGGGCGGAAAGCGGCTTGCGCCCTTCGGCGCCTAATACGGAAACCGGTCTTTCATGTACTCGTTGGCGATCTCCACCTCGAGGGCCCGGGTGGAGCGGAACAGGTCGCGCGCCCCCTCCTTCTTGAAGGCCTCGGTGAATCCCTTGAGCCAGGAGAGGAAGGGGGTGGGGGCGAAGCCGAAGTCCCGCTGGGCCGCGGCGCAGTCGAGGAGCACGTGGTGCGACGAGCTCAGGGGGGAGAAGCCGATGCCGAGGCGGGTCTTGACCAGGTGGATGGAGGGGATGTCCACCAGGCAGGGGTGGTGCCCGGAGAGGCGGCCGAGGGCGAGGACGAGGTTGCGCAGGGAGACGGCCTCCCGCTGGGCCAGGTTGTACACCTTGCCGTGGGTCTTCTTGTTCCGGAGGCATTTCAGCACGGCCTGCCCAATGTCCTCGGCGGCCAGGAACCCCCAGGTGTTGTGCCCGCCGTCGGGCATCAGGATGGCTTTGCCGTCGCGAACCCGGTGGAGATAGGCCGCCAAGCGCCCGGTGTAGTCGCGGGGTCCCGTGACCACGGGGAGGCGGAAGATGGTGGCGGGGAAGCCGTTGCGGGTGTGCCGAAGGAGGAAGAACAGGTCGGCCTTGCGCTTGTTCACCCCGTAAGAGAACTTCTCGCTCTCCAAATAGGACTTGGCCGGCTCCCGGAGGGCGTCCTCTTCCCGGAAGGGGGGGTGCACCTCGGGGTTCATCAGGTAGACGGCGGCGGTGGAGAAGTAGATGAAGTGGCCGCACCGGTCGGCGAAGAGCCGGTGGCTGAGGGCCGCCTCGTGCTCGGTGAAGCAGATGCAGTGGACCACGGCGTCGAAAGCGCGCTTCTTCAGCCGCTCGTTCATCTCCTTCTCGTCGTGCCAGTCGCACATCACCTCCTCGGCCCTGGCGCCCAGCTCGCTCTTGTGCTGGCCGCGGTGGAGGAGGGTGACCCGGTGCCCCGCCTTCAGGAGGGCGGAGGCGATGTGGTGCCCGATGAACTGGGTGCCGCCGACGAGGAGGACCTTGGCGCTCATGCCTTCTCCAATCTGACCGGTTGGCCGAAGAGGACCGCCCCGCGGTAGGGGAGCAGCCCCATGACGTTGAGCCCCGAAAGGGTGGAGCCGCCCCGGGACACGAGGAGCACGTCCCGGCGCTGGTTGGGGTCCGCTTCCACGGCCACCCGGATGCGGCCGTGGGGCGAAACGACCGCCGCCGGGTCGCCGGCGGCGAGGTCCAGGGCCGCCAGCACATCGGGGTGGGAGGCGGCCCGGGGGAGGGGCTCGTCCTCCTCGGGCAGCGGCTGGAGGGTGCCGTGGTCCCGGTGCGGGAGGGGATGCAGAAGCAAGGGGAAGTCGCGGCCCGGGCCGGCGGGGGGCGGGTCCACATGGGTGATCAGCGTCACCTTCCCGGTGGGAGTGGGGAACTGCCGTCCGGCGAACGCCACCTTGGTCTCCAGGGGGTTGAGGAGCATCTTCGAGGCGAGGCGCTCGAGGGTGACCCCTTGCGCGCGCAGGCGGCCGATCATCGCGTGGAGGAACGCTCCCAGGGGCCGGTCCATCTCCTTGAAATCCAAGAGACGGGAGAGGCGGCGGTAATAGAAGAAATCGGAGCGGGCCTCGCCCCGGGGGGCGATCACCTCGTGCGCGGCCCCGATCCCCTTGTGCCAGGCGGAGACGACGAGGTCCTCCTCCTCCAGGGCGGAGGCGAGGGGGAGGAAGTGGGTGGCCGCGTCGCAGGTGTCGGTGAAGAAAAGGTCCGAGACCACGACCGTCGGGACGGTGCGGAGGAACTGCAGGAACCGCTCCCCGGAGGGGAGATCGTAGGCGGGGTTCCACCGGTTGATGAACGCCACCTGGATGGGGGGATCCGCCGGATATTTCCCGTCCATGAGGTCCTGGAGGGAGAGGGCCCGCTCTTGCTTGAGGGGCGTCTTCTCCAAAAAGGAGAAATCCAGTCCCTTTGGTTCGTTGCGGTAGAACACGCCGGCGCCGGGGACGCCGATCTGCCCGGTCATCACGGCCAACGCGTTGAGCAGACGGAAGGTGGAGCCCGCGTGGGGCCAGGCGGCGAGCGTCTCTCCGAGGACCATCGCGGCGGGCTTTTCCCCGGCGATGAGGCGGGCCAGGTTTTCCACGGTGGTCAGCGGGAGGTCGGCCGCGGCGGCCAGCGGCTCGGGCTTGACGCCCTGGACGAAGGAGAGGAACTCCCCGGCGTTCTCCACCTTCTCGTGGAGGAAGGCGGCGTCCGCGAGGCGGTGCTTCGCGACGAAGTGGGCCAGGCAGAGGGCGAGGGCCCCCTCGGAGCCGGGCCGCACCTGGTAGTAGGCGTCGGCCACCTTGGCCGCGGGGCTGTGGACGGGGTCGACGAGGACGATCTTGGCCCCCTTCTTGTGGGCGTGGGCGAGAAAGGGCAGGAGGTGCTCGTTGCGGAGGAAGGGGTTGTGGCTCCAAAGGACGATGAGGCGGCTGTTGAGGAGCTCCCGCGGGTCCGAGGCGTCCAGCGCTCCGAAGTCCTGCCGGATCGCCAGGGCCCCGGGGTCGCGCGACCCGTCCTCCAAAAGCGTCGAGGTGCCCCCCAACTGGCGGAAGAACAGCGCGTTGAGCCGCGAGGCCAGCCCGCGGCTCTCGGGCCCCTGGACGTGGAGGATGCTCAACGGGCCGTGCGAGGCGACGGCGGCGGTGACCCGGTGGGCCAAGTCGCGCAGCATGGGGCCGAGGTCGGTGTGGATCCACGAGGTGTGGGTGTCGGCGCGTTTGACATGGGGGTAGCGCACCCGGTAGGGGTGGTAGATCCGCTCGAGGTAGCGCTCTTGCGGAGCGCACAGCGTTCCGCGGGTGTAGGGGTTGCCCTCGTCCCCGGCCAGCCGCACGACGCGCCCCTGGTCCAGCTCCGCCCGCATCAGGCAGGCGTCGGGGCAGTCCCGCGAGCACATGCAGGGGACGCCGAAGGTCACGCCAGGGCCCCCTTCACGGCGGCGGCGAGGTGGTCGATCTGCTCGGCGGAGAGGGCGTGGTGGGTGGGCAGGGAGACCACCGTCGGGCAGATGGATTCGGCCCGCGGGCACGCGGTCCCGGGGCTCATCCGGGCGAAGACGGGCTGCTGATGCAGGCACTTGGGGTAATACACGCCGGAGTCCACCCCCGCGGCGGAGAGCTTCGCCTGGAACGCCTTCCGGTCCGTGCTCAAAAGGACCCCGGTCAGGAGGGAGGGGCCCGGGGTGCCGCCCTCGGGGACCTTCTGCCACCGGATGCCGGGGAGGGCGCCGACGCGCTCCAGGATGCGGGCGTAGTTCTCGCGGCGGCGCTGCAGCTGGGCGGGGAAGACATGGAGCTGGCCCAGGCCGATGGAGGCCTCCAGGTCGGTCATGCGGTAGTTGAGCCCCAGCGACTCGTGGTGGTAGGAGGCGGTCATGCCGTGGTTGCGCAGCTGCCCCAGGGTCTCGGCCAGGGCGGCGTCGGCGGTGGTGACCATCCCGCCCTCGCCGGTGAAGAGGTTTTTCGTGGGGTAGAACGAGTAGCAGGTGCAGGTCCCGAGGGCCGCGAGGTCGGTCCCCTTCCAGGCCGCGCCGTGGCTCTGGCAGGCGTCATGGACCACCTTCAGCCCGTGACGGGCGGCGAAGGCATGGAGGGCGTCGCAGTCCAGCGGGACGCCAAAGAGGTGGACGGGGACGATCCCCTTGGTCCGGGGGGTGATCTTCGTTTCCGCGTCCGCCAGGTCGATCCCCAGGTGGTCCAGCTCGATGTCGCAGAAGACGGGGACGCACCCGGCGAGGGCGACGGCCGAGGCGGTGGCGAAAAAGGTGAAGGTGGGCACCAGCACCTCGTCGCCGGGCTGGAAGAGGGCCAGGCAGGCCAGGTGGAGGGCGGCCGTGCCCGAGGCGACGGCGACGGCATGGGGGGCCCCGAAAACGGCGCCGAACTCCTTCTCGAAGGTCTCGGTGGTCTTGCCCTGGCGCAGGGCACCCGAGGCGATGGCCTCCTGGACCAGGCGGCGCCCCTCCTCCTCGACATGGATGGAGTACAGCGGCACTTTCATGGCGTGTCCTTTCTTGGCAGGATGATGTCGCCCCGGAGGGTTTTGAAATACGCGGTCCCGGCGCCCGCGGGATCCAGCCAGAGGCGGCGCTGGCCCACAGGGGAGTAGTAGAAGCGCTTGAGGGCGGAATCGGGGAGGCCCCGGACCCGGCCGGCGAGGGCGCGGGCGTCCAGCTCCCGGTAGGCCGGGGCGAAATCGAGGACGATGTCCCCGCGCCCGGCCTCCACCGCGAGGTCGGCGCGGAAGCCGCCCCGCAGGGTCACGTCGCCCGCCTTCGAATGCACGGTCAAGGGGAGGGAGGCGGGGACGGAGAGCCGGAGATGGAACCACAGCCCCCCCTTGCGGGCATCGTTCCCCAGCACCCCGACGGGGGCGCGGGGCTCGAGGACGAGGGTCTCCCGCTCCATCCGGAAGGCCAGCCCGCATCCCTGGGCCAGGTCCCGGGCCCGTTGGGGGTCCTTGTGGAGCGTCTCCATGGTGCCGGTGGCCGCGACCCGGTCGCCGGCGCCGGCGGTCAGCTCCAGGTTGGCGTAGGGGAGCCGGATCTCCAGGGCCCGGGCGTCGCCCACGGCGGCGGCGAGCTCCACCGGGGTGCGGACCTCGGCGCGGGGGGCGGATGCAACGGTGATGGCGGGGAGGAGGAGAAGGATGGCGAGGGCGTTCTTCATCGGGCGGCTCCGGGTATGGATGTGGTTGGGGTGTCCCAGGTCAGGGGGCGGGTGGTCTGGCCCCAGCCCAGGAGGAGGACGGCGGCCAGCGCGGCCGCCCCGCCCGCCAGGGCGAGGCCGTAGAGCCAGGGGGCGAAGGAGGGCTCCCGCCAGAGGCGGGGGCCGGTCCCGAAAAGCGGGGAGGCCAGCAGCAGGGTCAGGGCGGTCCCGCCGAGGCCGGCGACGGCGGCGAGCGGTCCGCCCAGGAGGAAGAGGGCGGCTGCCATGCCGGCCGCGGGGAGGAACCAGAGGGCCAAACTCAGGAAAAACGGCGTGAAGAAGGTGTGGTGGACGCCCTGGCCCAGAATGCGAACCGAGCGGACGGCGAACAGGGCGGTCAGCACCACGCCCGCCGCGGCGGGGAGCCATGCGGCGGGGTCCGGCAACCCCGAAAGCTCGTTTCGCTCCCCTGCGGGCCATAGGACCATTGCCTCCTTCAGGATCCCCCAGAAGGCGATGTGGAACCCGAGGACCTGGAGAAAGAGGTTCTGGAGGAGGGCGTCGGCGGTGGGGAACAGCAGGGCGGCCGCCACGAGGGCGCCGGTCCAGAGATAGCCGCCGAAGGCGAACCAGGCGAAGGCGGACTGGGCGGGATAGAGATTGGAGGGGTAGTTGACCAGGGCCTGGACGTGGCCGCCCAACGGGATGAAGACCCCGATCCACCTGCATCCCGTCGCCATGCCGAAGAAGGCGTGGCCGAGGGCGTGCATGGCGGAGGCGAGGGGAACGCATAGCAGGGCCGCGAGCAGCCCGAAGAGGAACAACTTGAACCACAGCCCCGCCGTCAGCGGGCGGTGGTAGAAATCCCGTGGGATCATCGCACCTATTCTAATGGAGGTGCGGGGGTTTGTCCAGCGTCCGGCGGGGGGCGTCAGGCCCAAGGCAAAAGGAGAGGGCTGAAAGTTAAGGGCTGAAGGCGGAAAGCGGAGAGCGGTTCCCTGCACCCCGTCCCCTTTACGGATTGGAATGTTCCCTCCTCCACTTCCACGGCGGGACCGGCCGGGGATCGGCCCACAGCCCCCGTTTCGCCCGCCGCGCCTCCCGCTCGGCATCCGCCAGCGTCTTGTCCGACGAATAGCGCTTGGCGTGCCACGCCAGGCCCGCCCGGACCAGTTCCTGGGCCAGGTCCCGCCCCCCGGCGGAGACCCGGGCCAGGGTCCGGCCGTAGTCGTCGAGCCCCAGGAGCACCACCGTCAGGGCCCGCCCCTTCAGGAACTCCCGGGTGAAGGCGCGCGCCGTGTCGCCGTAGGGCTGGCCCCCCTCGGGACAGTCCACCCCTTGGAGGCGCACTTCCACCGTTCTTCCGTCCGTCTTCACATAGAACGAATCCCCGTCCAGCACCCGGCCGACTCTGGCGGATAAAGCAGCCGACGTACCGGCCGGCGCACAAGATGGCATGAAGCAGAAAAATGCAATCGCTAACCAAGGCAAGCCACGCATACTGGGCCGGCGAGACGCATGGCTCCGACATTGGGCGTTGGATCTGCGGATCATCCGGGCCATTATAGTCCTAAGGCGCGCTGCAAAGCATCCATTGCAGTGACATGTGTCCAGCGGCGTGTTATTTTACGAGCCGATCGGCGCATACTTTTACGAGGCCA
>CAZRVT010000097.1:0-8118 GCA_964603505.1 uncultured Holophagales bacterium
GCCGCCTGATAGAGAACATTAGTTTTCGTCATTTAATGCAACATTAGGGTCCACTTTCCTCCACTTGCCGATGAATTCCTGGGGGGTCATCTTCATGCCTTCGATCCCCCCCGGGGTGCCGGGTGTTCTCGAGAGGCGGTTCGATGCGCGGGCATGGCTCAACCGTAGCACAGCCGGTTCAACACGTCAATAAACTCTATGAGTTGCGCTTCGGAAGCCGGCCTCTGACTTCGCCCTCCGGCGGCGCGGCCTCGCCGTCCTCCTCCTCCCGCTCCGACCGCTCTTCCTCAATCTGGTAGGTCTTGACGGGTTCGATGAGCGATTGTATGTGCAGCATCGCGTGGCGCGCGCTGACGGCGGTGCCTTTGCGCTTGCGCCAGTAGATCCAGCCCCGCCGCTCGCACCAGAGGAGGAACCGGTCCAAAAGGATGATCCCGGCCGCGAGGACCGGGATCAGCAATAGCCAGCTGAGGGGGCTCTTCACGCCGCCCCCGCTGCGGGGAGGTTCTCCTCGGGGATGGGCGAGCGCGCGGCGTCGGCCGCGATGGGCCGGGGCCGGAGCTGCTTGGCGATGAGGGGACGGGCCAGCACCTTCATCGCCTTGAGCTTGAAGTCGTACCAGCGCGAGGCCCAATCCCTCGGCGCCAGGAAACGGGTGTCGTCGGGGTTGACGACGAGGGAGACCTCGATGTTGGGGACGATCCCCATGGGGACGCCGTTCTTCCGCATGCAGTGATACACGTGCTCAAAGACGCGACGCATGTCCTCGTAAGACGGCGAGGGGCTGGACTCCATGTCGGCCCCGGGAACGGGGCGGAAGATACAGACCGTGGGGAAGGCGCCGATGGACGTGATGTACTCAATGGCCCGCAGGGTGTCCTCGATGGGCTCGATGCCCGCGATGATCTCCCCCGACACCTTGCCCTTGCCGAGCTTGCGGGCAGTGTACTCCATCGCGTCGAAGAAGGCCCGCTGGGTGATGAACTTTTCCTTGCCGGGGCAGACCTCGGCGAAGACCCTCGGATTGTGCAGTTCGTAGCAGAAGGAGAAGTGGTCCACGCCGCAGTCGATGAGCCAGTCGTACTTGGCGAACCGCTCCTTGGGCGCCGGGATGGCCTGGAGACCGACGAAGACGCCCACCTTCTCCTTGAGGGCCTTGACGAAGGGGGCGGCGATGTTGAGGCCGCGGCCCCGCTGCCAGCCGGAATTGAAGTGGACGAAGGTGATGCCGCTTTCGGCCTTCGCGGCCGCGGCGGTCTCCACCACGTCCTCCACCGATTTCTCCAGCACTTCGTGCTTGCCCACGTTGAGCCCCGTGGTGCAGAACTTGCAGTTGACGCGCTCGTCGCCGTCCCAGAAGGCGCAGGTGGCGCCCAGGTAAATCCCCAGGTATGTGCCCTGCAGGACGCCGATCCGGGTCATCTCGGTTCCGCGGGAGGTCTTTCTCCCGTACCACGAGGGAGCCGGCGGAAGCGAGACGACGTAGGCCTCCCGGTCGCCCTCGTGGACGAGGGTGTAGCGGCCGTCCGCCTTCTTCAGAAGGTAGGGGGAGGCCTTGGCGAACTCCTCGAAGACGGGGGCGTTGATCCAGATCCGCTTTTGGGGCGACTCGATGACCATCTCCAGCCCGTCGCCGAGGCCGGCGCGGGTGCGGGAGAACGACCGGGCGTCCTGCTCAAGGGCGCAGCTCGGGTCGAGCCTCACCCCCTTGCAGAAAAGGTCAATTTCCAGTTCCGCCGGGTTGAGCCGGGGCATCGGCCTTAGGGGCCTCGATCATGACGCGCTTGACTTGGAAGCTCCCGTCGCGGTTCTCCGAATAGTGCACCTTGACCGGCGTGCCGGGGACCAGGTCCTCGAGCGTCATGGGCTTGTTGCGCTGATAAAAGCGCGACTTGAGGTCGTACCCGAACACCACCGTCTCCCCCTTGCCCTCCTCATCGGTGCGGGTGAGGGTGATGCTCTTTTGGTCGGGATTGACGGAGACGATGGTCCCGGCGATGATCTTGGCCGGGATGGGGCGTGGAGCGTTCTCCCCCTTCTCCCGGGCGGGGGGCGTTTGTGGGGCCGCCGCCGGGGGGGCGGGGGCGGGGGCCGGGGCATCCTGGGCGAACAGGGCGGACCCGGCGGCCAGAAGGATGGCGAACATCAAGATGCGCATGGTGGAACCTCCTTGTGGACCGGGAATGGGGGGCGGGGTTATTCGACGACCTCGACAGGGATCTCCTCGGGGGGCGGCAGCGTCAACTTCAGCGACTCGAGAGCCGCTTTCTTGACCTTGACGAAGACCGAACCGTCGGGCTTGACGGCAAAATAGAACGTGGCCCCGTAGGACAGCTGCTTGTCGCTGCCGCAGATGACCGGGATCCCCTTCTCCAGAGCCTGGCTGATGACGAACCGCATGGCGTTGGGGTCGCCCATGACGGAGTCGTCGAAGACCATCAGAATGTTGATGTTCTTCTTCAGCAGGTTGGCGAACGCGGCGGGGAGGTCGCCGGCCTTCTTGGGGTTCTCCTTCTCGATGGCGATGTTGTAGTAGATGCTCGCCTTCTCGAGTTCCCCCACGCGGTCCTGGTTCTCGCCCTTGGCCGCCACCACCCCCACCGACACGCAGGAGGGGCACAACTTCTGGACCAGGAACAGCTCCTGGCGGGCGCTCAAGGCATACAGCAGGGGGAGGATCGCCAAGGAGGCCATCGGTTTCACAGCCCAATTGTAACCCATTCCTCGGTGCATTTCAAGGGTTATACGGCCGCAGGCGGACGAGGGTTGAGGACCCGCATGGCGGCCTCCACCCCCTCGTCAAGAAACCGCTCCACCCCGTCGGCCAGCCGGGGGAAGAGGCCGTTCAGGGCCTCCAGATCGGGTTGAGGGAAGGGCTGAAGGACGAAATCGGCCGCATCGCCCTCCTGGGGGCCGATCCCGATGCGCAAACGGGGGAATTCGGGGGTTCTGAGAGCTTCCAGGATGGATTGAAGCCCCTTATGCGTGCCGCCCCCCCCCGAGGGGCGGAGGCGGAGCTGCCCCAGGGGGAGGTCCAAGTCGTCGCATAGGACCAGCAGGTCGGCCGGGCCGGCGCCGTAGAGCCCTAGGAGGGCCTGCACCGAGCGGCCGCTGCGATTCATGTAGGTCTGGGGCTTGGCCAGAAGCAATTCGCGGCCCCGGAAGGCCCCCCGCCCGGTGAGGGCCTGCCCCTCGATGCGGGCCACCCGGACCCCGAAGCGGGCGGCCAGGTGGTCCACGGCCAGGAACCCGGCGTTGTGCCGCGTCGCGGCGTATTCCGACCCCGGGTTGCCCAGACCGACCAGGATCTGCATGGCAGGACGGGCCCGGACGCCTCCCGTCCCCCGACCCTACTCCTCGGCTTCCTCGGCCTCGGCTTCCTTCTTGCCCTTGCCGATGACCTCGGGCTCGGCGGCCTCGGGGGCGGCCTCCGCGCCGGCCGGCGCCGCGGCGGCCTCCTCCTTCGGGGCGGCCACGCGAACATAGATGGTCTCGGGGCTGGAGTGGAGCTTCACCCGCTCGGGCAGGGGGAGCTGACCGCCTTTGATGGCCTGGTGGATCTGGAGGGGGGTGATGTCCACCACAATGGACTCCGGGATGTCGGCAGGGAGGCAGGTGACCTCGACCTCTCGCTGGAGGAACTCAACCAGGCCGCCCATCTTGGCGCCCGCCGCGGTCCCCTGGAGCACCACCGGGACCTTGAGGTGGACCGGCTTGGCCATGTCGATTCGGAGAAAATCGAGGTGGACAATCTCATGGGTGAGGCTGTCCACCTGGTAGTCGTGTACCAAGGCGGGCTTGGGGGCGTCGCTGCCGGCCACTTGAAGATAGAAGACGGTGTTCTCGTGCACACGCTCGCGCAGGAGCTTGTGCATGTCGTCCCGGGAAATGGTGACGGGGACGGCGGGAATCTCTCCGCCGTAGATGACGGCGGGGATGCGGCCGGCGCGGCGGAGTTTGCGGTTGGCGATCTTGCCCGAGCCCTCGCGGACCTCGACGGACAGGGTGACTTCCTTGTGCATGGAATCCTCCTAGACGAATAAACTGCTCACGGAATCATCTTCATGAATCCGCTGAATGGCCTGGCCCAACAGGGGACCGACGGAGAGCGAAACGATCTTGGGGCAAACTTTGCGCTTTTCGGCGGTATCGATGGTGTTGGAGATGAACACCTGGCGGATGGCGCTGTCGTTGAGGCGGGCGGCCGCCTCCCCCGACAGCAGGGCGTGGGTGCAGGCGGCGTAGACGGCGGCGGCCCCCTGGGCCATGAGGGCCTGGGCGGCTTTCATCATGGTGGAACCGGTGTCAAGCATGTCGTCCACCAGGATGGCGGTCTTGCCCTCCACGTCCCCGACGACGTTCATCACCTCCACCTTGTCCACCACCCGCTTGGGGTCGGCCTTGCGCTTGTCGATGATGGCCAGCTCGGCGTTGCAGCGCGTGGCGTACGCCCGCGCGCGCTCCACGCCCCCGGCATCGGGCGAGACGATGACCACGTTCTCGAACTTCTGCCGCCGGAACTCCTCGAGGAAAACGGGCAGGGCGAAGAGGTGGTCCACCGGGACGTCGAAGAAGCCCTGGATTTGGGGAGCGTGCAGGTCCATGGCCAGGATCCGCTGGGCCCCGGCCGTGATGAGGAGGTTGGCCACCAGCTTGCTGGTGATGGGGACGCGGGCCTTGTCCTTGCGGTCCTGCCGGGCGTAGGCGAAGTAGGGCAGGACGGCGGTGATGCGCTGGGCGGAGGAGCGCCGCATGGTCTCCAGCAGGATGAGCATCTCCATCAGGTTCTTGTTGGCCGGCGGGGTCGTCGGCTGGACCACGAAGACATCGGTCCCGCGGACGTTCTCCTTCAACTGGCAGCAGGTCTCCCCGTCGGGGAAGTCGTAGAGGTCGATCTTCCCCTGCTCCAGCCCGAGGGCCTGGCAGATCTCCGCGCCCAGCGCCGGGTTGGCGCGGCCGCAAAACACTTTCAACGGTCCCTGCATAGACGGTCCCTCATGGCTGGGGCGGGAGGATTTGAACCTCCGAATGCGGGCTCCAAAGGCCCGTGCCTTACCGGGCTTGGCGACACCCCAGTATTATCGTTGCCGCTATTCGGTGGGGTCGGCGGGCCGGGTCTCGGGCGCCTTCTCGGGGATAGCGCGAATCGCGATCCGCTGGCCGGTGACCTTCTCGAATTCGTCGAAGATCCGGTCCTCAATTCGCTCCCGCATCCCCTTGGTAATGGGGTGCGCGATGTCCCGGAACTTCCCGTTCTTCCGTCTGCGGGAGGGCATGGAGATGAAGCAGCCGTGGGGACCGTGAATGATCTTGATGTCGTTCACGAGGAAGCAGTCATCCAGGACGATAGACGCATACCCCTTCACCTTCGGGTCCTCCACGGGATAGATGTGGACCTGGGTGATCTCCATGGCTCGTCCTCCTGCGAGGCAGTCGAACTCCGTTGTCCGGGAACCCCCCGGACAGCCGATATCATATAAAATTTCAGCCGTTTTGTCAATGGACCCTCCCCCTCGCCGCGGGCCTTTTCGGAGCTCCAGGCGGCCCAGAAACAGCTCCCCGAACCGCTCATGAGGGCCATTTCCGCCCCGGCCTCCAGGATCATCGCCTTGATCTCCCGCAATTCCGGCCTGAGGGCGAACGCGGCCGCTTCGAGATCGTTCCGCAGCGGCAGGGGGCCCTTTCCGGCCAGGAATGTGGTCAGAGAGGGGTCTTCGCGCTCCGAAGAACGGCCCAGAATGTCCCACTTTTGATACACCAAGGCGGTTGGCATCTCAAAGTCGGGCTGGAGGATGGCCAGAAAAGGGGGAAACCGGTCCGGCAGGACGGCCGGGGTGAACCGCTCCCCCGCCCCTCGCACCACTCCGGGCCCTCCGTGCAGGAAAAAAGGGACATCCGCTCCCAACCCCGCCGCCAGCTTCGACAGTGCGCTCTCCGGAAGGTCGCAGTCCCACAGGGCGTTCAAGGCCTGGAGGACGGCTGCGGCGTCCGAGCTCCCCCCGCCCACCCCCCCCCCCGCGGGGATCCCCTTGGTCAGCCGGATCCGCGCCCCCGGGACCGTCCCGGCGTGCGGCGCGAGGGCCCGGGCGGCCTTCCAGGCCAGGTTTTTCTCGGCGGGCAGCCCCGGGGGGCCCCCCTCCACCACGATGCGCGGCTGTGGGAGGGGTTCGATCTCCAGCTCGTCGAAGAGGGAGACCGGGGCCATCAGGGAGACGAGGTCGTGGTACCCGTCGGGGCGGCGCCCGAGCACCTGCAGGTGGAGGTTGATCTTGGCGGGGGCCCGGAGGATCACTTCGCCGGCGGCTCGATGCGGTAGATGGCCTTGCCCACCATCTCCAGCGTCAGCCCCTTCTCCACCGCCTCGATGGAGATGTGGTACACCGGCTTCTCCGAGGAGAAGATGAAGTAAAGGGTTTGGCCGTCGTCCTTGATCCCGGCCAGGCGCCCGGCGGGGAGGTCCCAAGTGAAGTCGAACCCCTGGCACTCGAAATGGGAGGGGAGGGCCGAAAAGTCGCCGTTGAGCGCCTGGGCGATGAAGGCGGCGTCCATGAATTCGCAGGGCGGGAACCGGTACTCCTCCCCCTTCACCTTGACGACCCATTCGTCCGGCCCCAGGTCGGCGGTGAAGACCGGGACGTACATGGCGCCGTAGAGGACGGCGGTCCAGCGCTCGTTGTAGCGGATCCGGAGCTGGGCCGTCCCCACCTGGTCGCCGAGGCGGTAGGAGACCTCGTAGCGCCCCTCGGCCCCGGGCTCCCAGCGATCGAGGGGGATCTTCTTGGTGGAGGAGCAGGAGAGGAGGGATCCGATTAATAGAAACCTGGCAAGGCCCCGAATGGGATCTGTTCTCATGAATACCATGGTGAGATTATAGCAGGTGACAGAGAACCCGGATGGTGCTGATGAACATCTCCTCACGGCGCTTTCAGCGGCTCGACTCCCAAGGGGCAATAATTGGTCACATCTCCTGTTCCCTCCCACAACTCGATCGGCTCTTCCCACACCTCGACCGGGGCCTGTTCCACCGCCTCGATGGCAGCCGGGCGGACCTCTATCTCCACCGGTCCCATCCACCGGTCCGCGATCTCCGCCGCCGTAAACTTGTCGCACCCCGCCTGGTACCGCGACGGGGCCACCACCCCGAACCACAGCTCCTGATGCCCCGCCTCGGTCCACCCCATCGCCAGCCCGCCCCCGGGCGTCACAGCCAGGGTGTCCGGGAGCACCCAATCGTAGATTCCCTCCATGCGCTCCAGGGCCCACTCCGGCTCCCCTTGGGACGAGAACCGTATCACCACGGCCTTTTCAAGGATGTTGCTCGTCCGTTCCAGGTAACCGTAAGCCCAGATGCACCCCCCTCCGTCCCGCTCGATGCCGATGATTTGCATGTCCCGGTAGAGTTGGGCCCACCGCACCGTTCCATCGGCTCCCATCTCCGCCAGATAGGCGAGATATTTCCACCGCTGTTCCCAAGGGTTGTCGGGATCGAAATAGGCGATATGGACGGCAATGACCCAGCCCCCGTCGGGCAGAGCCGCCATGTCCTGAATCCAACCGCCGTGTTCGGGCATCCCATAAGTGAATCGAGGCCTGAGAACATAGGCCGCTCCTATCTCCCCCTCCGCGCTGATCCGGAAAATCCGGGATTCGATGGAATCACGCCCTCCAACCACCCCGATCCATAGTTGGTCCGTGGAATCTTTTCCCAACGCACTGGGATTCACATAATATTGCCCTTCCATAAAATCAAGTGAATGTGTTAATAGTCCATCATGGTTAAAAACAAACAGCCAGCTCCCTAAGATAAAAAGAGCATCATAGGTGGCGACCATTTGCGCATATCCGATCCTGGCGTCAATCTGCCGGCGGCGAAGGACTTGACCTGTTTCGTCCAGTAGCAAAAGAGAAGCCGGACGGTTAAACGAAAAAGTATTGGTCGCCAACGCATAAAATCTGCCATTGGAATAGGGGGCCAGAACATCCCAAAACAGGAGCGAATCATAATACTGGTAAGGGTAAACTCGCTGCTGGAGAATGGTTCCGTCGGGAGAGAGCTTGTATAGATTGTCCAGCGGCGTGTTATTTTACGAGCCGATCGGCGCATACTTTTACGAGGCC
>CAZRVT010000098.1:0-8089 GCA_964603505.1 uncultured Holophagales bacterium
CTCGTAAAAGTATGCGCCGATCGGCTCGTAAAATAACACGCCGCTGGACAGAAATCGGGGGCCTCTCCCGTCCAATGCCAGGAATAGGGGCGGGCTTACTGAACGCGCTCGTGGTAAATGATCTGAGGAAATCCCTTTTTCAAGGCCGTCGAAAGGGCCAGGATCTGGGCGTTGTCCCCCTTCTCCCAGGTCAGGTCGCGGAATTCGTAGGTGTCCCCGTTGAAAAGTTCGATCCCGATGGCGTAGCAGAAGTTCCCTTGCGGACGAGGGCTGCACTCAAGCAAGCAGGCCTTGATCGAAGCGATCTCAACGGCGAAGTTGCGCTCGGGCTCCTTTCCGTCCAGCCATTCCAGGCGGTCCTCCCGGAGGTTCAGGGTTCCCGGGGCGTCCCTCTTCAGGAAGCCCTTCATCTGCAGGAGCGGACCGAACGCAGAGGGGGGAACCGCGGCGGCGGGAGGAGTGGCGGGGGAGGTGGCGATGAGGGCCGCGATGATGGCCTCCGGGACCTGTTGCTCCTTGAGGTAGATGAGGTCTGCGATGCTGAGCTTGTATGCCTCGCCGGAGGCGCGGACCTGCCGGACGATCAATTCCTCCGACAGGCCGGCCCGGACCAGCCGGACGATGTCGGCCAGCCGCGGGTCCTCGGGCCCCTTGGGGAGGGGAGCGGCCGAGCGCAGCCGGGCGCGATAGGCCTCGATCGCCTCGGGCGGGACGCCGGCCTGAGCCAGGGCGGCCAGTTCGGCCTCGGTCGCCGGGGCCACGGCGGCCTGGGCCTGGATCATGTTGACGATCCCCTCGGACGACAGGCCGGCGCGGTAGGCCTCCAGCACCTGCTGGGGGGTGAGGGGGGAGGGGCTTTGGGAAAGGAGCGCAAGGGCGAGGATCCAAGCGATCATGCGGGCCTCCGATCGGGTACTTGGCGAGGAGGGGTCAGCTGATCCCCTCCGCCTGGGCGTTGGAGATGTCGGCGAAGAGGCGGGTCTTGGCCTCGGCCGACATGTGCTGGGACACTTCGAACAGGAAGAACGAGAGGAGCGTGTTGAGGGTATCGTCGAGGACTTGGCGTCGCTCATCCACCGGGAGCTCGGAGATGTTGGCGATGAGGGCGTTGGCGTCGAACCCCCCCTGTGCGTTGAAGGTCGCCCCTTCGAAAAGCTCCTGGCTCACCGGGTTCTCCTTGAGGATGCGGTTCATGATGTGTTGGGCCTCCAAGGCGCCGACCGCTTTCTGGAGGTCCTCGAAGATGCGCCGAAATAGCCCCTCGTAGCGCTGGGCGATCCGGAGGAGGTGGGGCTGGTCGTCCACCTCGGCGACCGGGACCTCCCGGCCCGCCGCGGGGGCGATGACCTGGGCGAAGATAAGGGTCAGGAGGGCGCGGTGGGTGTCGAATTCGGGGAGGTTGAGGGTGCGCATCAGCTCCGCCACGCTGGTCTTGCCGTCGATATTCTCCAGCACCCGGCGCTCCGTCTCGTCCATGCTCAGGCCGTCCAGGTAGCTTTTCTCCACCGGGAACCGAGCGAAGACCATCTCGGGGGTGGGGATTTTCTCTTTGATCCGCTGCCACTCGTCCAGCCGCCGCACCCCCTCCATAATGATGTTGAGGGTGCTGGTGTTCAGGTAGATGCGCTGATGGAACGCCTCCTCCGGGGACTCGAAGAAGAGGAATTTGCCCGTTTTCCAAGTGAATAGGCTATAAATGATGTCCAGGATCTGCCCCTGGACCCCCCACCAGAGGTCCTTGGGGGAAATCACGCCCATCTTGACCAGGATTTTGCCGTGCTTCTGCCCCGGCTTCAGCTGGCGCTGGGAGTCCTCGTACTGCTGGCGAGTGATGCGGGCATTCCGCAGGAGGAACTTCCCCAAGCTGTCCTCCTCGCTGGTGGAGGTGGCAAAGACGATGTCCCCAGCCTTCCAATAGATGCTTTTCTGGGTCTGTTCCCGGAAAAAATCGGCCCGGCCGGTCTTCTTGATCATGTTCAGGAAGGTCAGCACGTCCGGAAGGAGGAGGGCCTGGAGGTCCCCCTCCAGGATGAGGCGTTCGCGCATTCTCTACTATTATATCAAAGGACCCGAGCCTGTCGATGGTGCGGAAACGGGTCGGAACAGGGGGCGACTTGACTTTTTCCCCCGGTCTTGGTATAACCTTCTGCGCATGAAGCACATCACCCTCATCTTTGTCCCCCACGCACGGGCGAAGTTCAGGAAAATTCGCATTCCGCTTCATCTCCTGTGGGGGTCGATCGCCGTTGTGGCGCTGGCGGTGCTCGCTTCCCTTTTCCTGTCCGTCAATTTCCTCTATTCCCTTCAAAAAAGCGTTCAACTCAAGAGCCTGCGCACCAAGAACATCGAGCTCAAGAAGCTGGCCGACGCCTACCAGGTGAAGCTGGCCGACCTTGAAAAACGGCTCCAGGACCTGGACCAGAAGACCGACACCCTGGCCGTCCTCTCCGGGGTGGAGACCCGAGGCGGCGGCGCCTCCGGCGGCATGGGGGGCATGGAAGTGCCCGTCCCCGTTGTTTCCAAGGACGAGATGCTCCTGAAGTGGCAGGAGACCCTGAGCCGGCGCGTGGACGGGCTCAAGGAGGCGTGGGATCAGGACATGGCCCGCCTCCGCATCACCCCCACCATCACCCCGGTCAAGGGGATTCCCACCGCGGGGTTCGGCAACCGACGGGACCCGTTTGGGGGCGAGCGGGAGTTCCACGCCGCCCTCGACATCTCCTGCCCCTCCGGGCGCCCGGTGGTGGCCACCGCCGACGGCATGGTGACCGAAGCCGCCTACACGGGGGGGCTGGGCAAGTGCGTCTCGGTCTTCCACGGTTTGGGCATCACCACCCGGTACGGCCACCTCTCCAAGATCCTGGTCAAGCCCGGCGACAAGGTCAAACGCGGCACCCTGTTGGGCTACTCCGGTTCCACCGGGCGGAGCACCGGCCCCCACCTGCACTACGAGGTCCTTCAGAACGGGACCCCGGTCAACCCCCTGCAGTTCATCCTCGAATCGTTCTGACCGTTCCCACGCCTCCGCCGAACGCGCGACGGCCTCCCTTCGCGGGAGGCCGTCGGGTTTTCAGACGCACTTGGAGGGGGACAGAGACCCTCCCCCCTCATCGTGATTAAAATCTGACCGCCAGCCCGAGCCCGAGCTCCATCGTGACCTGCTCCTCGTCGGCAGGGATGTAATGCCCCGAGAGCTGGGCGTAGATGTGGAACACCTGCGAAAGGGGGAAGAGGGCTTCCACACCGAAGGTGGCCCCGAGCTTTTCCACCTCCTCGGTCCAGTGTTGGGAGCCGGCCGGAAGCTCCGGGTTGAAGTGCAAGATGTCCCCGGAATAATAAGCGGGGCCGGCGTAGAACCCCGCAGAGCCCAGGGGGTTGGGGAACAGGTAGGAGACCGTCATCGCCAGGTAGTCGAGGTCCAGGTCGGTGTCGGTCGTCTCGGAGGGCGAGAGGTTTCCGCCCCGGAGGGCGAGGAAGGTCTCTTCCTCCAGGGTGATGGCCGCGAACCCCTCCCAGACCTCCAGGTCCTGCTTCTGGACGTCCACCCCGCTGCTCACATTGGAGCCGTAGGCCCCCATCCCCCCCACGGTGAAATAGTCCCCGGCCCACGCGGCCGGGACGGTGAACAGAACGAACAAGATGGCGAGGGTCTTGCGCATGGTCTCTCCTTCATTGGATCGGATTGGCGCCGCCGCCCGCGTCAGGAGCACCCGGAGGTGGTCCCGCACACCGGGCACCGATGGCAGGAGCCGCTGCGCTCCATGAGGGCGCCGCAGTTGGAGCAGGGCGGGCCGTCCCCGCGCACCTCGGCCCCGCTGACGCGCGGGACGAAGAGCTCCAGCTGCTTGTCCTCCTTCTCGGGCTTGATGCCGTAGCGCTCCTGGTCCTCCACGGGGAGGAACCGGGAGGCCAGGTACCGGAACATGTAATCCACGAGGGAGGAGGCGAACCGGATGCGCGGGTTCTTCGTCATCCCCATGGGGTCGAACCGCATGTGCGCGAACTTGTCCACGAAGGTCTCGATCGGGACGCCGTACTGGAGCCCGATGGAGATGGCGGTGGCCAGGGCGTCCATCAGCCCCGAGATGGTGCTCCCCTCCTTGGAGATGGTGATGAAGATCTCGCCCGGCTTGCCGTCCTCGTACATCCCCACGGTCAGATAGCCCTCGTGGCCGCCCACCTCGAACTTGTGGGTCACCGCGAGGCGGTCGTTGGGAAGCTTCTTCCGGACGGGGACCCCCGTGGCCGGCTCCGCCTTGGCCTTCTCCCGGTTCAGGGCCGAGAGAGGCTGATGGACCTTGGAATTCTCCCGGTAGATGGCCACGGCCTTCAACCCGAGCTTCCAGGCCTGTTGGTAGATCTCCATGATCTCTTCTACGGTCGTGCCGCTGGGGACGTTGACCGTCTTGGAAATGGCCCCCGAGATGAAGGGCTGGACCGCCGCCATCATCCGCACGTGACCCATGTGCGAGATGAAGCGGGTCCCCTGATGCGCCTTGATGGCGCAGTCGAAGACGGCGTAGTCGGCCTCGCGGATGAACGGGGCCCCCTCGATCGTGCCGCGCTCCTCCACATAGTCCGACACCTTGCGCACCTGGTCCTCAGAGTAGCCGAGGTTCCGCAGCGCCCGCGGCACCGTCCGGTTGACGATCTTCATCGAGCCGCCGTCCACCATCGCCTTGATCTTGACCAGGGCCAGGTCGGGCTCCACGCCGGTGGTGTCGCAGTCCATCATGAAGCCGATGGTTCCGGTGGGGGCCAGCACCGTGGCTTGGGCGTTGCGGAAGCCGTGAGCCCGGCCTGCCGCCAGCGTCTCCTCCCACACGCGGACCGCCGCCTCGTGCAGGGCGGGCGGCACCGGCGCCGCGTCGATGGTGCGGGCCGCGTCGCCGTGCATGCCGATCACCTCGAGCATGGAGTCGCGGTTCTCGGCCCAGCGGGGGAAGGGGCCGGCGATCGCGGCGAGGCGGGCCGACTGCAGGTAGGCCTCGCCGGTCATCAGGGAGGTGACCGCCGCGGCCACGTGGCGCCCCTCGTGGCTGTCGTAGGGGAGCCCCATGGCCATGAGCATCGCGCCGAGGTTGGCGTAGCCCAGGCCCAGGGGGCGGAAGTCGTGCGAGTTCTGGGCGATCTCCTCCCGCGGGTAGGAGGCGTTGTCGACGATAATCTCCTGCGCGGTGATGAGAAGATCCACCGCCCGGCGGAACCGCTCCACGTCGAAGGCGTTGTCGTCGCGGAGGAATTTCATCAGGTTCAGCGAGGCCAGGTTGCAGGAGGTGTCGTCGAGGAACATGAACTCGGAGCAGGGGTTGGAGGCGTTGATGCGCCCCGTCCCCTTGCAGGTGTGCCAGCGGTTGATGGTGTCGTCGAACTGCAGACCCGGGTCGCCGCAGGTCCAGGTGCCGTGCGCGATGCGCTCCAGCAGGAAGCGGGCCTTGTAGGTGTCCATCGGGGCGCCGGTGGTGACGGCGCGCGTCGTCCAGTCGCGATCGCGCTCCACGGCGTCCATGAAGGCGTCGGAGACGCGCACCGAGTGGTTGGCGTTCTGGAAGAAGACGGAGCGGTAGGCCTCACCGTACAGCGAGCCGTCGTAGCCGGCCTCAATGAGGGTGCGGGCCTTCGCCTCCTCCTTGATCTTGCACTCGATGAACTCCAGGATGTCGGGGTGGTCCACGTTCAGGATCACCATCTTCGCCGCCCGCCGCGTCTTGCCGCCGCTCTTGATGATGCCGGCGAAGGCGTCGTAGCCGCGCATGAAGGAGACGGGACCGGAGGCGGTGCCGCCCGTGGAGAGCGACTCGCGCGAGGAGCGCAGGGGGGAGAGGTTGGTGCCCGTCCCGGAGCCGTACTTGAACAGGAGCCCCTCGATCTTGGCGAGGTTGAGGATGCTCTCCATCGAGTCGGTGACGGAGTTGATGAAGCACGCGGAGCACTGCGGCTTCGGCTCGATGCCGCAGTTGAACCACACGGGGGAGTTGAAGGAGGCCGCCTGGTTGACCAGGAGCCAGGTGAGCTCCTCCTCGAAGACGCGGGCGTCCTGGATCGAGCCGAAGAGGCCGTCCTTGAGGCCCCACGCCGCGATGGTCTTGGCGACCCGGTCGATGAGCTGCTTGACGCTCTTCTCGCGTTCGGGGGTGTTCACGCCGCCGTGGAAATACTTCGAGACCACCACGTTGACGGCGGTCTGGCTCCAGAACGCGGGCACCTCGACGTCGTTCTGCTGGAAGATGGCCTGTCCCTCCGCGTTGCGGATGGTGGCCGAGGTCTTCACCCACTGGATCTCATCGTAGGGATGGACTCCCTCGCGGGTGAAAAAACGGTGGAAACGCAGTCCGTTGGAGGCAACGGAAGCAGTCTGAGCGGTCATGCGAACCTCCTGAAAAGCGCAAGGGGGATTATGGACCCGAACGGCCTCTTTGTCAAGAGAAAAAAATACTACATATAGTTTGTTCCGGCAAGGCCTACCACAAGATATAGTTACTGCAACTTTTTCAGGAGGGCGTCCACCAAGTCCCTTATTTTCAGCACTTCAGCCCGCAAGGACTCCAAATCAACGCCCGTTTCCGCCTCCACGCTCACCTCCAGGGGCTCCTCGGCGTGGATGAGGGTGTCCTCCATGGCGGCGGCCGGCCCCTCCTCCACCAGGGCTTCCAGCGGGAGCTCCTCGGCCTCGTCCTCTTCCTTCGCGAAGACGGGCTTGGGGGGGGGCGAGGTCATCACGGTGGTGGCGCGCTTGCGCTCGTCGAGGAGCCGCTCAAGGGAGATCTCCTCCACCTTGTCGTAACTCTTGGCGGCCGCCTCGGGGAAGGGGAGGGCGTCGGCGGCCGGGCGCTTGCGTCCCGGGTCGGTGTCCTCGAGGACCTTCTTGGCCACCTTCTTCAACTCGGGCGGCATGGCCTCCTCGGGCTCCTTCCCCTTCAGCTTCCGGATGATGAGCTTGGTGATCGCGGCGAAGGTTTCCATCACCCCCTGCCCCTGAAGGGCCGCCGCTTCGGTGAAGGGGTACGCCTCCAGGCCGATCGTCTTCCGGATCTTCTCGATGGGGGGCACCCCCGGGATGTCGCGTTTGTTGTATTGGATGAGGATGGGGACCTGCTTCGGGTCGAGGTCGTTGAACCGGAGGTTCTCGAGGAGGTTGGCGAAGCTCTCGCGATTGCTGTCCATGAGGGCTTCCTGCGAGTCGGCGACGAAGACCACGGCGTCGGTGTTCTTCAGCACCAGCTTGCGCGTTTCGTTGTAGAAGACCTGGCCGGGGACGGTGTAGAGCTGGAACCGGAGGGTGAGCCCCTTGACCTTGCCCACCTCCACCGGGAGGAGATCGAAGAAGAGGGTGCGGTCCTGCTTGGTGGCCAGCGAGAGCATCTTGCCCTTCTGGGCGTCGGGGAGCGCCTCGAAGATCTTGATGAGGTTGGTGGTCTTCCCGCACAGGCCGGGCCCGTAGTAGACCAGCTTCGCCGTCATCTCTTTCGCTGCGTGATTGATCAGGACCATCGGCTCCCCCTTTGCAATTGGCGGAAGCGGGTAGGAATCGAACCTACCTTTCCCCGTCGAGAGGAAACAACGGTTTTGAAGACCGCGGGGGCCACCAGACCCCGGTCGCTTCCACCTTGCATTGTAACAGATAATATGCTATAAAGTGCATTCCAATTGGCCGGTCATCCATGGGGCCGTAGCTCAGTTTGGGAGAGCGCCTGAATGGCATTCAGGAGGTCGCCAGTTCGATCCTGGTCGGCTCCACCATTGTTTCCGCTGCCCCTGACGGCGGCTCCGACGGATCGTCGAGGCCGCTTTTTTCTTGCCCGTTCCCGCGAATACAATCGTTGTCGCGGCGCGGGCCCCCCGAGCGGCCCCGGCCCGCAGAGCCGGGCCACATTCGCCGGTCCGGACCCCTGGATCCCGCCCGTTTCCCGAATCCGGCCGGGTCGAGGATGCGGCCCTCCTCGTCCCGTCCCGCCCGTTGCCTCATGTAAGAATCTATTCGAAATGAGATTCGTTGCCTCACGGACATTATACTCGAAATTCTTGGGTCAAATCGCGTCATCATCCACCTTGCGGGAGGGGGAGCCAGCCAGGGTGTCCAGCTGGTGTT
>CAZRVT010000099.1:0-7980 GCA_964603505.1 uncultured Holophagales bacterium
TCAATATTATATGTATACTGTTTTTAGAGCAGTTTTATGCAACTACAGGGTATACTCTGAACTCTGAACTTTGTGGAGCTAAAGCTCTCCCGCCCGCCATGCTATACTGGTTTTGTGAGCCTTGAGATCGCGGGTCAGACCGCCTTGGTCACCGGCGCCGCCAAGCGGCTGGGACGGGCCATCGCGGAGCGTCTGGCGGACGAGGGGGTCCATGTCGTCCTCCACCATCACACCTCGCGGGACGAGGCCGAGGAGGCCGCCGCGGCGGTCGCCATGAAGGGGGTGCGGGCCTGGACGCTGGCGGCCGACCTGGAGCTCCCCGTGGAGGCCGAACGGCTGGTGGACCGGGCCTGGCAGCGCTCCGGCGGATTCTCCATCCTGGTCAACAGCGCCTCCATCTTCGAAAAGGGACCGCTGGCCGCGACATCCTATCAATCGTTCTTCCGCCACCTCAACATCAACGCCTGGGCCCCCCTGTCGCTGACCCTGGCCTTCGCCCGCAAGGCCCCGGCCGGGCAGGTAGTGAACCTCCTGGACGCCCGCGTCGGGGGCTACAATTTCACCCACGCCGCCTATTTCTTGAGCAAACGGGCCCTGGAGTATCTGACCCGCCACCTGGCCCTGGAGTTGGCCCCCCGCTTCCGGGTCAACGCGGTGGCCCCCGGCCTCATCCTCCCCCCCGAGGGGGAAGGCCCGGACTACCTGAACCGGCTGGCGGACACCGTCCCGCTGCAGACCCACGGGGAGCCGGAGGACGTGGCGGAAGCCGTGGTCTATCTGCTGAGGGGGGGCTTCGTCACGGGGCAGACGCTCTTCGTGGACGGCGGCCGGCACCTGAGGGACTGACCGTGGACCGTATCCTGATCCGCGACCTCATGCTCCGCTGCATCATCGGCGTCAACGCCGAGGAACGGCGGGAGAAGCAGGACGTGGTCATCTCCATAACGCTGGAGACCGACCTGTCGAAGGCGGGGTGGAGCGACGCCCTGGCCGACACGGTGGACTACAAGGCGCTCAAGAAAAAGATCCTCGCTCTGGTGGAGGGCTCGCAGTTCCTCCTCGTGGAGGCCCTGGCCGAGCGCATCGCCGCCGTGGCCCTCGAAGACCCGACCGTCCTGAAGGCCGTGGTTCGCGTGGAAAAGCCGGGCGCCCTGCGCTTCGCCCGGAGCGTGGGGGTGGAGATTGAGCGCGGACGCTGAGACCGCTTGCCGCCCCCCGCGAACCGCGCTCCGCTGGTCCTCCTCCGGGCGGTAGGCGCTGGGGGGGAAGCGGATGGCGGTCTTGCGCGAGCGCATCTTCATCAGCATCGGCTCCAACCTCGATCCCGAGCGCCACATCCCGGAAGCCCTCCGGCTTCTCTCCGGACACAGCCGGGTCCTCGCCCTCTCGACGTTCTACGCCTGCCCGGCCGAGGGGGACCCGGACGGCCCGCCGTTCGTCAACGGCGCGGCGGAGATCGCCACGCCTCTGGAGCCCGAGGCGGTCAAATGGGAGTTGTTGCGCCCCGTCGAGGAGGCGCTGGGGCGGACCCGTTCGGGGGACCGGAACGCTCCGCGGACCATCGACCTGGACCTGCTCCTTTACGGGGACCGGACGATGGATACCCCCCGCCTCACCCTCCCCGACCCGGGCATCGCTCGGTATCCGTTCGTCGCCGTTCCCCTCCTGGAGCTGGCCCCCGGCTTGACGTTGCCGGGCGCCGGCGCATCGCTGGAGGCGGAGGTCCGCGGGATGGATATCCGCACGCTTCGTCCCCTGACGGACCTGACGGCCCGCTGGAGGGGGGCCTTCATCCGCCCCGGAGGGGCTAGGGGGTCAGGAACAGCTCGTAGAGAAGGATCGTGAGGAGGATGCCCCCCAGGAAACAGGCGACTTCCCGGACGGGGAAGACGAAGGGCTTGAAGTATTTGTCCAGCTCCTCCTTGATCTCCCCGTTCATGGGGTCGAGGTTGGCGGCGTGCTTGATGAGGGCTTCGGCCTTGGCCTTCATGTTGTTGTTGCGGTAAAGCTTGAACAGCTCCAGCATCATATCGGTGTTGAGGGGGTCGAGCTCCAGGGCCCGCTTGAAGTAGAGCTCCGCCTCCTTCTGTTGGCTGGGGAGGCGCTTGAGGATCTGGGCGAGTTTGAAGGGATAGACCGGATTGGAGGGGTCGTTCTCCACCGCCTGCAGAAGGGCCCGGACGGCGTCCTGAACGTTCCCCCTGGAGAGCATTTTCTGGGCGTAGCTGTAGTTGGTCGCGGCCGAGGCCGCCTTGACCATGGTGGTCTCGTCGCGCCCGAGGGCGTTCTGGAGGCTCTTGTCGTACTCGGCGCGGGCCTTGGCGTCCACCAGGGTGTTCCGCGCCTTGACCGCGGTGAGGAAGATGGAGTCGAGCTGGGTCTTGAGGTCGGAGAGGGACTCGTTGACGGCGTGGTCGGGATGGAATTTGGCGGCGAGTTTCTGGAAGGCCTCCTCGATGTCGGGGTTGCGGGCGCTCGGGATGATGTCGAGGAAGAGGTAGTGCGACACCACCCCCACCTGCTGGAACTTTTCCACCACCTCCTTGCGCGTGACCGGCGCTTCGGCCGGGGCTTCCGCCGGGAGGACCGGGGTCGCCACCTGCGGCGTCTCGGCGGGCCGCTCGACGGTCAAATTGAGGAAGCCGGCGGTGATGAGGCCGTAGAGGACCTTGAGCACCTCGACGCGGTCCTGCCCCACCATGTTGACCACGGTCTGCACCTGTTGGGGCTGGCGCAGGCGGTGGAGGATGAGCTTTTCCAGGTTGGAGAGGTGGGCCCTCTGGAACAGGAGGCGGGCGTCGGAGGAGATGGAGAGGTAGGCGTCGGGGTTCTGCAGTTTGCGGGTCACCGGCAGGAGAGTCTGCATCCGGCGGCACCCGTCGAGGATGAGGTCGGCCGTGGTGTGCGTGGGGACGTATTTCCACGACGGCCCCACGGGGGGCATCTCGTTGAAGACGTAGTTGGCTCGGGGAATGTCGAAGAGGGCGGTGAAGGTGTCCTTGAGCTTGGCGTTGAGCTCCTGAATGAGGGCTTCCTTCTGCAGGATGCCCATGTCCACCAGGATCTGCCCCAGCTTCTTCCCCTTTCCGTCCTGCGCGATGGAGACGGCCAGCTCGACGTCCCAGGGGGCCACAACCCCCGCGTTCATCAGCCGCTGCGAGAGGGTCTGGCCGGGATCGTCCGACTCGACGGCCACGACGGAGCCCTGGTCCAGGTGGATGCGGTAGGTGCGCCCCTTCTCCTTCAATTCCAGGATGCCGCTCTTGTGCTCGCTGTGGAGCGCAGCGATGACTTCCGGAAAAGGCTTGAAGAACGAACGGCCGGTGGTCTCTTCGCTCATGGACTTGATTATAGTCCATCTGCGCCATGAAATTCACCCCCCGGCCGATTGACCCCCTCGGGCCCGCGTGATAGCATAGCGCCCCGATGCCCGCCCCCGACCGCGGCCCGTTCTATCCCGCCGTCCGCGACCTCTCCCCCGCCGAGCATAGGGCGCTGGTCCGGCGGCTCTTCGCCCGCGTTCCCCGGGGCTACGATTTCCTCAACCATCTCCTCAGTTTGCGCCGCGACATCGCCTGGCGCCGGGCGCTGGTCCGGTCCCTGGCCCTGCGGGGGGCGCCGCGCGTCCTGGACGTGGCGGCGGGGACTGGGGACGTGGGGGTGGAGGTGTGCCGGACCTGCCCGGGGGCCGCGGTCACCGCCGTGGACCTCGTGCCCGAAATGCTGCTCCCCTCCCGCGCCAAGTTTCGGCGCGCCGGCGCCTCCGCCCGCGTCCGCCTCGTCCTGGCGGATGCCTTGCAACTCCCCTTCCCGAACGCCTCCTTCGACGCCGCCGCCCTGGCCTTCGGGGTGCGCAACATGCCCGACCGGGTGGGGGCCCTGCGGGAGATGGGCCGGACGCTGCGGCCCGGCGCCGGCCTCTATGTCCTGGAGATGGTCCCCCCGGAAAACGCCCTCTACCGCCTCTATCTCACCCGCCTCCTGCCCGCCCTGGCCCGCCGGTTCACCCCCGACCCCGCGGCCTACCACTACCTGGCCGACTCCATCCTCTCGTTCCCGAGGCCGGACGATTTCCTGGCCGAGATGGCGGCCGCCGGCTTGGCCGGAACGCAAAAGCGGCGGCTCACCTTCGGAATCACCTACCTGTTTTGGGGATTCAAAGCGCAATAGCGCCAAGGCGTATGCCGCCAATGCGCTACATGCAAAAGCAGTGTGTCTTCTCTGCTTCGCCTTTATGCACTTGCGCTGTTACACGGTTGCGCCTTTGCGTCCATGCACTTAGCGCAACGCCTTCCGATACAGATAATACCCCGTCGCCGCCGCCAGCGCCATCATGGCCGCCCCCGGGCCCCACTCCAGAAGGACCAGCTTGCCCAGGCCGAAGGTGAGGGCGTAGATGAAGACCACCGAGACCCCCCAGTACACGGCCTCGCGCCGCAGGGAGAGCGGGGCCTCCCCGTCCGTCCCAGCCAGGGCGGCGATGGGGCGCCACCCGAAGGCCGAGGGGCGTACCTTCCGGTAGAACTGCACCAGCTTCTCCGTGTCGGCCGGCCGGGTCAAAAGGGTGACGGCCACCCACACAACGGTGGAGGCGCCGATGTTGAGGACCAGCTTCTCCCAGTAGGGCAGTTTGGTGAAGGTATTCAGCAGAACGGAGAAGACAAGCGAGTGGCCCATCGCCGCGATCTCCGACCACGCGTTGATGCGCCACCAGTACCAGCGGAGGAGCTTGACCAGCCCCGCCCCGGCCCCGAGGAGGGTCCAGAACATCCACGCCTTGGCCACGGAGGTCATCGTCAGCGAGGCGATCCCGGCCAGGACCGCCACCAGGACCATGCAGAGTCGGGAGGCCAGCACGTAGTGCCGCTCGTCCTTGCCCTTCACCAGGAAGCGCTTATAGATGTCGTGGGAGAGGTAGGAGGAGGCGTAGGAGAGGGAGGAGTCCACGGTGGACATGAAGGCCGCCAACAGCGACGCCACCATCAGCCCCTTCCAGCCGGCGGGGAGGACCTCCATCAGTAGCATCGGGTAGCCGTCCTTGGGGTGGGCCAGTCCGGGGTAGAGCGCCGCCACGCAGAGGCCGCAGAGGATCCACGGCCAGGTGCGCAGGGCGTAATGGGCCGTGTTGAACCAGAGCATCGCCTTGAACGACTCCTTCGGACTCTTGGAGGCCAGCATCCGCTGGACCAGGATGCCGCCGCCCGAGTCGGCCGCCGAGGCGCACCACCATTGCATAAATATGAAAACGAGGAAGGTGGTGAAGAGGGCCTCCCCCGGCGAGGGGACGAAGGCCAGGTAGTCGAGCCCCGGCTTCGCCTGCACCGCCGCCTTCAGGGCGCCCAAACCTCCCACCCGGCCCACGGCGAAGACCGCCAGGGCGATGGAGCCCACCATGGCGATAATGAACTGGAAGAAGTCGGCCGCCGCGATCCCCCAAAGCCCCGAGGCCATGGAGTAGGCCAGGGCCAGGACGATGCACGCCGCCACCGCGAGCACGGGATCGATCCCCAGGGTGATCTTGAGGATGGTGGCCATGGCCAGGATGACCCAACCCATGATGATGGAGTTGGCGACCACGGCCCCGAGGAACGCCTTGAACATGCGGAGGAAGGCGGCGCTCTTTCCGGAGTAGCGGAACTCGAAGAACTCGACGTCGGTCAGGATCTCCGCCCGGCGCCAGAGCTTGGAGTAGAGGAAGGTGACCATCATCCCCTGGATGGCGAACGACCACCAGTACCAGTTCCCGGCGATGCCGTGCTCATAGACGAACTCGGTCACCGCCAGGGGCGTGTCGGAGGAGAAGGAGGCCGCCACCATGGAGGTCCCCGCCAGCCACCAGGTGAGGTTGCGCCCCGAGACGAAGAAGTCCTTCATGGTCCCCGAGGCCTTCTTGGTGAAGTAGAGCCCCAACCCGACGGTCACCAGGAGGAAGAACGCGATGATGGCATAGTCGAGAAAAGTCATCGGGCGTATTGTAGCGGAAACCATGGAAACCGTTCGGAGTTCCGCGAGTCCGCGTTGTAGGTTCCCCCACCCCTGTGGGCCGCATTCCGCACCCGAGCATGAGCAAGGCGCGGCTTCTGCAGCGGCCCGACTGCAGTCCGGCCGGTTGGCGGGCGGGGGGCGAACTACGATCTGCCGAGCGGGGGGAGCAGGACCCTGAACCCGATGTCCTCCTTCAGCTCGTCCTTCATATCCATGGCCCTGGAAACGTAGAGATTCTGGGCTCCATCATCCCGGCCGTCGGGCCCAACGCTCCAGACCACGAAGAGGTTCTCTCCCTCTTTCTTGTAGCGCAGGGGCTTCTCGTCGAACGGGTCCACCCGCCACGGGGCCTGGACGGAGTCGAGATCCTCCGGCAGGGCCTTGTGCTCCTGCCGGTATTTCAGCACCTCGTCCATCATCAGGACCAGTCGCGCCTGGGCGAGCAATGAGAGGGCACGGCCGTAGGAAGCGCTCAAGTTGAATGAAATTTGCGATTCCTTCGCTTTCAGATGCTTGTACATCGCCCACCCGAATTGTTGGGCTTCACGGTTATAACCATCGATCTTTCTCTGAATCGTCTGGGTCATATTGAAAAGGTAATTATCGGTCTCCCCGACATACAAGGCGCGGAAGATCATCGATTTCATTGGGATCCACCGGTGCAGGGCAAAATCCATCTTCCCGAATTGTTGCTCCTCGGCGTTCTTTAGCGCGGAACAGAAGGCCTTCAATTCCCCTTTCAAGGATGCTTCGTACCAGTCCATGTCCTGCAGGGCAGATTGCTCGATACGCTTCCTGGTTTCGACCGGCAGGGGGCCGCCCCCCATGGCCATCACCCCGGCATGCCCCACGAGGGAGAGCTTCTCCATCGCGATGCCGATGAGGGTGCCGATGAGAATCTGCCCCTTGATAAGCATCTTCCCCGCTCCCCGGTGGACGGCGTCCAGATTGGTCCGCGCCTCGTCAAAGCGTCCATTTGCCGCCGCGATCTGCGACTGGGCTATCGCTCCCCGTGTCCACTTCATCATTCCCAGAAGGTTCGGGATGGGGGCCTCCAACAGGCGGTCTTTATACTCGACCGGCTCGAACCACTGGACATGAGGACACTGCTCCATCGCCGTTCGGACGGCCGCGTCCACGGCCCGGTACTCGGGCCAGCGGGGATCGGAGGCGGCGGGATGCGCAAGGACGACCGCCCGGAGATCCTGTCCCTTCTGAAGGGTTTCGATCAACGTGTCGCTGCAGAGCGGCACCACCGTCTCGTCGTAGAACGGCTTCCAGTCCCTTTTTCCCTTCCCCCCCTCCGACCTCGGGGAGATCACGGCCATCGCGTCGAACCATGCTTGGCACTGGGGCTTGGAATAAGGCATCGGGTAGACGGATTCCAGATCCATCGCCCAGCCCATGGATTCCCATTGTTGTTCGTAGTCCCGGATGATGGATTTCTGCCGCTGGGCGAGTAAGACGATCAGGCCGAAGGCGAGGACCAGGATCGCGGCTGCAACGGCAACCCCGCGGAGGATCCCTTTCCTGCCAATGAGCACTCCCGCCGCCAAGCCCATCAGGAACGCGATGCCGCACCCCCAGGCGATCCAGGGCCGGACAAAGCCGTTCAGGCCAACCTGAGCGAAAAAGACAAAGAGCGCCGCACCGGAGGCCACGATCAGGGCGATGTAGAAAACCCCCAGCCACCGCGCCCAGGCCTCGATGTTGCGCCGCGAGATGAGCCAGGTCGCCAGCCCAGCCAGGACAACGCTGCTCGTAAGCGCGATCGGAGAATCAGGGTCCACCGCCCAAACCGTGTTGGCCGCGACCAACACTTGGACGCCCCACAAAATGGAGCCCAACGCCAGCCAGCACCAGATCAGTGGAAGGACCTTTCTCATACCGCCTCCTTCATGTTGGATATCGCTTGATGCGATTATAACCCCGAGAAGTGTCCCTGTAGTTGCATAAAACTGCTCTAAAAACAGTATACATATAATATTGACAAGT
>CAZRVT010000100.1:0-7780 GCA_964603505.1 uncultured Holophagales bacterium
CCCTCGTAAAAGTACACGCCTCTACTCCTCGTAAAAGTGTACGCCTATTGACATTGGTTGTGGATAATATTCTGGTGGGCAACCGAAGATGAAATTGGTTACAAGATCGGCCAAGGGAGTTCTCTGAACCCTAAGCAATCATGAGACGAAGCGGACTGCGAGGTGGGGAAAAGGGAAAAAACAAAAGGTAGCGGTCCGCCTTGAGTTTGGCCCCTTCGCTCTGACCCGCCGTGGGTACGAGATGGACGCTCAGGATTAAGCCGCCGCTCAAGCGGCGCTCTTTCTTTTAACCTGAAACCTGGAACCTGGAACTTGAAACGGGCTTTGAGTTATTCGGCGAATAATTCGTCGGCCAGGTACGACGACCGGACATAGGGCCCGGCGAACACCTTGCGGAACCCCAGCGCCTCGGCGTGGGCGCGGTACTCGTCGAATACCGCCGGCTCCACATAGCGCATCACCGGCAGGCACGCCCGGTTGGGCCGCAGATACTGGCCCAGCGTCACCACCTCGCATCCGGCCTGGCGCAGGTCGGCCAGCGTCTCCCGGATCTCCGCCCCCGTTTCTCCCAGTCCCACCATGATCCCGCTCTTGACCACGGCGCCGCGGCCGTCCGCGGCCGCGGCGCGCAGGACCTCCAGGGAGCGCTCGTAGGAGGCGTGGCTCCGCACCCTCGGAGTGAGGGAGCGCACGGTTTCGATGTTGTGGCCGAAGACGTCGGGGCGGGCGTCGAGGACCGTCCGGACCCCGGCCGGGTCGCCGCCGAAGTCGGGGGTCAGGACTTCCACCCGGATGCCGGGGCGCCGGAGCTTCACCGTCCGCACCACGCGGGCGAAGTGGGCCGCGCCGCCGTCGGGAAGGTCGTCGCGGGTGACGGAGGTGAGGACCGCGTAGCGCAGGTCGAGCAGTTCCGCGGCCTCGGCGATCTGGTCCGCCTCCCCCTCGTCGGGAGGGCGGGGCGCCGCGTGGCTGACGTTGCAGAAGGCGCAGCCGCGGGTGCAGTGGTCCCCCAGGAGGAGGAAGGTGGCCGTCCGCCGCTTGAAGCACTCGGCGATGTTGGGGCAGCGGGCCTCTTCGCAGATGGTGTGGACGCGGCCGTCCCGCAGGATGCGCTTGACCGCCACCGTGTCTTCCCACCGGAGCCGCTTGTCGAGCCAGTCGGGGAGGCGGGAGGAGACCTTGGAGGTCATCGGGGCCGTTCAGGGTTCCGCATGGGGTCGGACGGGACGCTGGACGCCGGGCGCCGAAGGGCGTTTCTCATTCTTCGCGGATGTCGTTGATGGCCTTGTCCACCACGGCCTGGAGCTTGGTCCCAAAGCGGAGGCGCACCTGGAGGACCCAGGCGTAGAGGAGCTCGTTCAGCAGGTCGAGGAGGGCCTGGGGGCGGTCCGGCACCTTCAGACGATTGAGGGTGTGGTTGAGGATGTCGTAGTCGAGGCGCCCCTCCTCTCCCATGGCGCTCCCCTCCAACAAGCGGCGGCACTCGGGCTGGACCCGCGCCACCACCTCCGGGAGGAACTCCTCGATCGCCTCGCCGATCTCCTGGTAGACGGCGGCGTAGATGGAGGCGAAAGCGTTGTTGTAGCTCTCCGCCATGGCCCCCAGGCGGAATTCGGTCTCCTCGGCTTTGTCGGTCTTGAGATCCGCCTTGGCCTCCTCGAGGACGCGGATGACGAGGAGGGCCCAAATGGTGCGCAGGGTCTCGAAGTTGGGCAGGTAGGAGAGGCCGCACGCCTCCTGGATGGTGCGCCGCGGCTCGAAGAGGTTGTAGACCGTGGTCTCCTCCTCCGTCAGTTCGATGCGGTAGAGGCGATTGTCCTGGCCGGGGACCTGTCCCAGCATCCGGTGGAAGGAGCCCAGCCCCTTCTTGACGAGGGAAAAGCGGCTCACCTGGCGCACGGCGTTGAGAACCAGGCGCTCGGTGTTGAGGCGCAGAGAGGCCGAACCGGGAGGCAGGGCGTCCTCGAGGACCATCGTGTAGCGGCCGCCGGTCCAGCGGCACCCCAGGTTGAGGATTTCCTGAACCTGGAGCTCGAGGGCGCGCAGGAACTCGTCGGGCGTGAGGGCCTCCCCCTCGGCGAGCGCTTCCGTCAGGGAGCGTTTGCGCCGCAACTGTTCCTGGATGCGATAGTAACCCTCCAGCGAGAGCTCTCCGCGCGAGAGGAGGACGTCGGGGAGGGCGAGGTCGGGGTCGGCGGCTTCCGCGTGGACGATGCGGCCGTCCTGGAACCAGATGCGCACCTCGGCGTTGTCGTGCTCCACCCGCAGGCTCGCCGTCCCCTGGTTGGCGAGCATGGTCTTGAGCAGCTCCGGGAACGCCTCCAGCTTGCCTTGCAGGGTGAGCGACTCAGCCATGCTTCGCCACTCCCACCGCGTTCTTCTTTTTGGTCTTGATGTCGTACATGGCCTGGTCGGCCTTGGCGATCAGGGCTTCCTTGGTGCGCCCGTGGATGGGGAAGCAGGCGATGCCCATGGAGGCGGTGATCCGCACCTGCACGTTGGGGGAGAGAATGAAGGGCTTCTCCGCGATGTCCTCGCGCACGCGGTTGGCCACGATGAGGGACTCCTCCACGGTGGTGTGGGGGAGGATGATGCAGAATTCGTCGCCGCCGAACCGGACCACGCGGTCCACGCCGCGGACGGAGCCCAGGATGCGGGTGGCCACCTCCTGGAGGGTGCGGCTTCCCATGAGGTGTCCGTATTGGCTGTTGACGCTCTTGAGGTCGTCCAGGTCGAGGAAGATGATGGAGAAGGCGTTGCCGTACCGCTTGGCCCGCTCCAGCTCCTCGTCGATGAACGCCTCGAAGTAGCGGCGGTTGTAGGTCTGGGTGAGGTCGTCCTTGATGGTCAGTTCCTTCGTTTCCACGAAGAGCAGGAGGTTCTCCAGCATGGGCGAGAGCTGGATGGCGAAGCGGCTGGCCAGCATCACCTGCTCCATGTCCAACTCGGCCTCCTCCACCGAGACCATCGCCAGCGCCATGCCGCGGTCCCGTCCCCGCACGGGGAGGGCGAGGAGTTTGCGGGCCTCGTCGTTGGGGTCCTTGATGAGTTCGTACCCCTTCTCCGAGAACAGGATGTCGTCGAGAAAGTCGGGGTGGAAGGTGTACTTGGGCCGCTCGATGGCCTGCCGGCGGGCCTCGGGGGGGACGTACATCTCGTAGGAGGCCTTCTTGGGGTCCCGCAGGAGGAGGATGCTGTACCCCCGGACCTGTAAAACCTCCATCACCGCCTGGAGCATCTGGGCGAAGACCTTGTCCATCTCCTGGGTGAGGAAGAGGGATTCCACCGCTTTGAGGAGCTCCACGTGCCGCGCCAGGACGTTGTATTGGCGCCGGAGCTGAAAGTGCTGGAGGATCAGGGGGAGGACCGCCTCGGGGTCGGCGAAGAACCGCTCCTCGGCCACGCGGAGCGTGTCCCCGTCGGAGTCCTCCAGACGGCTCTCCCGGTCGAGGACCACCCGCAGGATGAGACCCGGCGTTCCCGCCGGGACGGCGGGCCCCTCGCCCTCCCGGACCACCCAGAGGGGAAAGAAGCGGTCGTCGAGCGCCCCGGGCGTGCCGTCCCAGAAGGTGGGGCGCACCCATAGCCGCTCCAGAAGGGGGCGCAGGGGCTCGATCCGGGGGGCGAGGGAGGCGGGGAGAAGGGCGTTCATGCGAAAGCGGGCCTACTTCTTCTCGAGGAAGCCGCGGAGCAGGTCGATGGGGATGGGGAAAATGATGGTGCTGTTCTTCTCCGTGGCGATCTCCGTCAGCGTCTGCAAGTACCGCAGCTGAAGGGCGGTGGGTTCGGAGGCGACGACCTTGGCGGCCTGGCTGAGCTTGGTGGAGGCCTCCAGCTCGCCCTCCGCGTGGATGATCTTGCCGCGCTTTTCCCGTTCCGCCTCGGCCTGCCGGGCGATGGCGCGGATCATCTCGGGGGGCAGGTCCACGTGCTTGACCTCCACCATGGCCACCTTGATGCCCCACGGGTCGGTGTGCTTGTCGAGGATCTCCTGCAGCTGCTGGTTCAGCTTTTCCCGGTGGGAGAGGAGCTCATCCAGCTCCACCTGTCCGAGGACCGACCGCAGGGTGGTCTGGGAGAGCTGGCTGGTGGCGTACATGAAGTTCTCCACCTCGATCACGCTCTTGATGGGGTCGATGACGCGGAAGTAGACCACCGCGTTGACCTTGACCGAGACGTTGTCCTTGGTGATGACGTCTTGCGGCGGGACGTCGTGGACGATGGTCCGGAGCGAGACCTTCACGATCCGGTCGATGGGCCAGAGGACCAGGATGATGCCCGGCCCCTTGGGGCGGGAGAGGATGCGGCCGAGGCGGAAGATGACGCCGCGCTCGTACTCCTTCAGGACCTTGATCCACTGCGACAGCAGGAAAATGCCGCCGGCGATCAGGACGAACAGAATCTGCAGATGTTCCATAGGGCCTCCTTCAGACCTTTCGGACCTTGAGTGTCATTCCCTCCACGGCCTCCACGGCCACCCGGCTCCCCTGGGGGATGGGTTCCTCCGACCGGGCCTCCCACCACTCGCCGTGGAGGAAGACCTTGCCCGAGGCGTGGATGTCGGAGCGGGCCTCGCCCACCTCCCCCACGAGCCCCTCGCGCCCGGTGACCACCCTCTCCTGGTGCGAGCGGATGACGCGGGTGGTGAGGAAGACGACCACCGCGGCGGCGAACAGCGTGAGCGTAACGATGAGCGTCATAGAGATCCTCAGGGCGGGTGCGGGACTGTCGATGAGCATCAGCGAGCCGATGACGAAGGCCGCCAGTCCGCCGATGGTCAGGGTGCCGTAGCTGATAATCTTGACCTCCAAGATGAGGAGGACGATGCCGAGAAGGATGAGGGCCAGGCCGGCGTAGTTGACCGGCAGGACCGAGAGCGAGTAGAACGCCAGCAGGAGGCAAAGGGCCCCGAAGACCCCGGGGGCCACCGAGCCCGGGTGGGTGATCTCCACGTAGATGCCCAGGAAACCGAAGATCATGAGGAAGTAGGCGATGTTGGGGTGGGCCAGGACGGCCAGGAGGCGCTGAGGCCACCCCATGGGGCGATCGGCCACGGGGGCGCCCTTCGTCCGCAGCGTCAGGTCCTTCTCCCCCTTTTTCACCGTCCGCCCGTCGGCCTTGGCGAGCAGGTCGGCCAGGGACGAGGCGGTGAAGTCGATGAGGCCGTGGTCGAGGGCCTCGGTCTCGGTGAAGGAAAGGCTCTCCTTCACCGCCTTTTCCGCCAGCTCCACGTCGCGGCCCCGCCGCTCGGCGAGGGTGCGGATCTGGGCGGAGGCGTCCTCCTCCACCTTCTTCCCCATGTGCTTGCCGATGTCCTCCCCCTGTCCGCCGACGGGGTGGGCGGCCCCCGTGTTGGTGCCGGGGGCCATGACGGCCAGGTCGGCCGCCATGAGGATGAAGAACCCCGCCGAGGCGGCCTGCGCCCCCTCCGGCCACACCTGGACCGCCACGGGGGCGGGGCAGTTGAGCATGGCGGTGATGATCTCGCGCATGGAGGTCATGAGCCCACCGGGGGTGTTGAGTCGGAGAACGACCAGGTCGGCCCCCTCGGCCCCCGCCCGCTCCAGCCCCCGGACCACATAGGCGGCCGTCACCGGTTGGATGATGCCGTCCACGGTCAGGACCACCGTGTCGGCGGACAACATCCTCGCCAGGGCCAACAGCCCGAGCACCAGGCGCGTCATATTGAGGTAGGATACCGAAAAAACCCATTCAAAGCAAGCGGGGCAGCGAGACAGCGAGACAGCGAGACAGTGGGACAGGGTAATTGAAGGGCAGGATGAGAATATAGCAGACGGCGGCGTCAGGTTGAGGCAGGGGACGAGACCTGCCGGGGGATCCGGAGATACGGCTATGACTGGGGAGGGGGAAACTGCCCGGCTGCCCGGCTGTTCCGCTGCCTGGCTATCTCTTGAAGAACCCCGACTTCTGCTCCGGGGCGGGGGCGCCGGGCTTGCTGCGGGCGTCCAGCAACTGCTGGTTCAGCTCCTTGATGCGCTCCTGGAGGACGCGCAGCTTCTCGTCCCGGTCCTTCTTCAGGGCCTCCATCTCCTTGCGGAGCTTGTCGTTCTCCGCCTTCATGGCCTGCACCGAGCCGCCCTCCTCCGACAGCCGCTGGCGCAGGGCCGCCAGGTCGTCCTCCAGCTGCTGGAACTGCTCCTCCTTCTCCTGGAGGCGCAGGCGGTATTTCTCCTCCTGTTCCTCGTAGGCCTTCTTGATGCCCATGAGCTCCTGGATCTCGGCGAAATCGGCGGTGGACGGCATTTGACCTCCTCGCGCCTTCTCCTCCACGGCGGGGAAGAGCTTGCGCAGCTTCAGGGACAGGTCGTCGGGGTCCTGCGAGGCGGCCATGGCCTCGGCGTAGGTGACGGTCCCGTTGACGATGAGGGCGATGAGCGACTGGTTGAGCGACTGCATCCGGAAGTGGGCCACCGAGCCCTCCAGCTCCTCCAGAATGTCCTTGATGGCCCCCTCCTCGATGAGTTTGGCGATGCGGGGGGTGTTGCGGAGGATCTCCACGGCGGCGGTCATGCCGGAGTTGTCGGCTTTGGGGAGGAGGCGGAGGGAGACGATGGCCCGCAGGACCTGCGCCAGCTGGGCCCGGACCTGCTTGTGCTGACCGGAGGGGAAGGCGTCGATGATGCGGTCGATGGTCTGGCTGGAGTTGTTGGTGTGGAGGGTGGAGAAGACGAGATGGCCCGTCTCGGCCGCGGTGATGACGGTGGAGATGGTGTCCGGGTCCCGCATCTCCCCCACCATGATCACGTCCGGGTCCTGCCGCATGCAGTTGCGCAGGGCCTCCTTGAAGGCCGGGGTATCGGTCCCCACCTCGCGCTGGGAGATCGAGGCGGCCTTGTCGGAGAACAGGAACTCGATGGGATCCTCGATGGTGACGATGTGCAGGTAGGACTTCTCGGAGATCTCGCGGATGATGGCGGCCAGGGTGGTGGATTTGCCCATCCCCGTGGGGCCGGTCACCAGGACCAGGCCGTCGGGGAGGTCGCAGAGTTCGTGGAGCACTTTCGGGAGGTTGAGGTCGTCGATGAGCTTGACCTCGTAGGGGATGCGGCGGAAGGCCGCGGAGAGGGTGCCGCGCTGGAAGTAGACGTTGCCGCGGAACCGGGCCACGCCGGGGACGCCGTAGCCGAAGTCCACCGCCTGGGTCTCCTCGAGCTTTTCCAACTGCTTGTGGTTGAGGATGGCCTTGAGCATGGCCTCGATGTCGGGGGGTTTGAGGGGGTCGGCCTTGATGGGGAGGAGCTTGCCCTTGATGCGGACCAGGGGGGGGCGCATCGGCTTGATGTGCAGGTCGGAGGCCCCGACCTCCTTGGTGTATTTGAGCAGTTCGTCGATGTGCATCGGAGCCCATTTTAGCACAAGCGGCGGGCGTCAAGGGGGGGCCTTATTGAAAGCGGGGGAGGGCGGTTCCCTCCCCCGCCAGGCGGAGTAAATCCGCCTGGGACCACTCTCTCCCCATAAGGAAACCATCCCTGCCCCGACCATGGTCGGGGCAGGCCCGATGATCGTATGCGGCGGCCTGGGCGCGCCTGGCGGCTCGCCCGGTCAGACTGGCTCTACCGTTCCGCAAAGGCAGGAATGCCTTTGCGGCCCGTCATCTCCGTCCTGTCCGCCCTCCGTGCCCCGGTCGCCGCTCATCGTCATGCCGGACTTGATCCGGCATCCTATCATTGCGCTCCCCCACACTTTTGCGCCGCGCCGCCGGCCTCTGTCAATAGGCGTACACTTTTACGAGGAGTAGAGGCGTGTACTTTTACGAGGG
>CAZRVT010000101.1:0-7747 GCA_964603505.1 uncultured Holophagales bacterium
CCGTTAGTGGCTAACGATTTGGCGGAACTGTCCATTTCCAGCTGGGGCGGGACAGGGGAAGCAATTATCGGCTGAACAGGGTGATGAGAGCCATTGCCGCCGCCCCGCCCATAATGAAGACCAAGAGCAGCAGCAACTGCGACGCGGTCCGCCGGCGGACCCTCTCGGCATGGAAATCATGATATCCCTTATGGCGCCGCTCGGGCTCTGCGGAGGTCTCCCTTCCCATCCCGCTCCGGAGCGGTTCCTGGGCCCTGTTCCTCACCGACCCCGGGTCAGGCGGAATGGTTCCGCTCTCATCACCAGATTCGCACCTTGGTCCATACGGCCACGATCAGTGTACTGCCTCCCGCCGGGCCCTGTCATCACCCATTTTGTGTATTTCCCTTGGGCGACTCACTCTAGATTCATCATGGCCGGGCTCTCCAACAGCACCCTGACCAGCTCCCCCTGACGGTTGGTGTCGGTCTTGGAAAACAACCGTTTGAGGTGGGTGCGGGCGGTGTTCAGGGTGATCCCCAGGCGGGCGGAGGACTCCTCCAGCGAGAACCCCCTGAGCATGCAGACCGCCAGGCGCGCCTCCGCATCCGTGAACCCATAGAGCCCCTTCAGCACTTCGGGGGCGTGTTCGGGGCACCGCTCCGGGTCATGGATATACACCGCCACGCGGGCGCGCGGTTCCTCGGGAAAGGCCTTCGATCCGCGCACGGGGGCCACCAACACGGAAATAGGGGTGGAGACCGAGTGGCGCGTCACCAGCATCGCCGACTCACCGGGGCCGGGGGCCGCGCTATCGTGTCCCGTGGCGGCCTCCTGCACGAGTTTCTTCAGCCGGCCATTCTCCTCCGGCACGAGGGCCCGGATGCCGTTGTCCTCGAACATCAGCCCGTCGCGGGCTTCCAGGATGGCCAGGGCCGGCCGGCTGACCATCACGACCTTGCCCCGGGCGTCCAGGAGGATCACACCCCGCGGCGAGCGGTCCAGCACGCCGGCGGTGACCGAGCGCTCGGATGCGAGTTGGGCCAGGGTGCGGTTGATCAGGAGGGCCGACTGGAGGGCCGGCACCAAGCTCTGGAGCAGGGCGGCCTCCGGGGCGCCGAAGGGGCGGTCCTTCGCCGGGCGGGTCACGTTGAGGAACCCGTGCAGGTCATGCTCCCGGAAGAGCACCGCGCTCAAGAGGTGTTCGATGTCGTGGGCCTTGAGGAACTCCCGGTAGAACGCGGTCTTGCGGAACTCGGCGGGAGGGATGATCGTGGCCGGGTCCACCACCTTGCCCACGACGAAGGCCTCGGGGTGTTCCAGGTAGGGGTTGAGGGCGGCGAACCGCTTCTCATACTGCTCCCCGAAACCGGGGCCGAGGCCATATTCGCGCCAGATCGTGCGCCGGCCGCCGGCCATTTCGGTGAACTCGATGCCGCCCTTCTCTGCCCCCAGAAGACGAACGAGCTTCTCGATCGCGGCGCCCCAACGGGCGGGATCGTGCGAGGCCTCGAGGAGGAGGTTGGTCAATTCAATGATGCGGTTCGGGCTCATGGGGTCTCTCCGGAAGCGCTCGAATTCAAGTGCATGACGCTCATGGTTGAGCTATGCCTGTGCAAGTGATAGGCCATATTCAATTGCAATCGCATTCTCAACAAAGCATAAAATAGTTCCATCCCATATGGATGGGAATTAACCACTTGCGCGACATTCGACACTTTGGGCAGAGTTTAGGCAACCTTTAAAATTGGTGAGAGGCACATACCGCAGTTGAGGCGCAAGCAACCAGGTTGCCGGCTGATGGGGATTATCGGGCCAACCGGGACGCCTGGTCCAGATAGAGCTTGGTTACCTTCCGCACATAGTCCCGGGTCTCCCGGTACGGGGGCACCCCGGCATGCCGCTATACCACCGCCTCCCCGCAGTTGTAGGCCGCGAGGACATGATCGGCGCGCCCCTGAAACCGGTCGGAGAGGAATCGGAGATAGCGGCTGGCCCCCCGGATGTTCTGCCCCGGGTCCCAGGGGTCCTGGACGCCGAACCGCGCCGCCGTCCCCGGCATCAGCTGCATCAGCCCCATCGCCCCCCGGGGCGAGAGGGCGTAGGGATTTCCACCGGACTCCACCTGCATGACACAGGAAAGCAGGAGCGGGTTCAGGTCGTAGGCTTGCGCCTCGCGGGCCAGGAGGGTGCCGTAGGGGACCACGAGGGCGCCGTAGCGGTTTTCGAACGGCCGCACGGTCAGGGCGGGCGGGAGGGAGGGCGGGGGCCCCGGCGCCAACTCGTCGTCCACGATGGCCGCCAGCCGACCCTCGGGGACGGTCAGTCGTCCCCCCCCGGCAAGGGCGAACACATAGGCCCCCTCGGGGTGGGTAAAGGCCTCCACCTTGAGGGTCCGGCCGTCCTCGAAGACCGCGATGAGAGGAAGGAGGGCGAACGAGGCGAGCCCCGCCGGGAGGCGGGGGAGACGGAACGGCACCGAGAGGCCCTCAGAAGTGCAGGTGGGCCCCGAAATAGTAGCTGGCGGTGTCCAGGTCCCAGATTGCGGAATCGCCCGACAGCTCCAGCTTGACCATCCGAAGGCCCGCGTAGAGGCCGAAGCCGGAGAAAAGGTCCAGCCCCGACTCGACGCGCCCCGAGAGGTGCGAAGTGTCCTGGTATTCCCCGACGGTGAGGGCCACGTCCACGTAGATCCCCTGTCTGGGCGTCATCGCGGTGATGCCCAGGCCGATATACGGCACCACCTCGTCCTGCGAGGCCTCGATGTCCTGGATGCGCGTGGTGGCGTCGTACATCTCTCCGCCCAGGACGAGGCCCGTCCGGAAAGTGGGGACGCTGACGAGGTGGTACCAATACTCCACTTCGAGGGTCTGGAGATCCATCGCGGCGGTCACGACCGTGCCGGGCTCCACCGGGACTCCGCCGATGGCCATCCCCTCGGGGGCGGCGAAGGTGTTGTGGAAGGAGGACTCGAACAGCTCGGCCGAGAAACGGTGCTTGATGCCCCGGTACACGACCCCGTAACCGATGGGGCTGTCGTGGTCCAGGGCCAGGTCCTTGGAGAGGTCCCACAAGCCTCCGGCGTCGAGGTCCACGTCCCCCTCGAGGTCGGTGGACCACTGGCCGTAGCGGAGGTAGAGCCCGGCCTGCTGGGCGGGGAGGAGGGCGGCGAACAGGATCAGGGCGGTGAGGCAGCGGATCATGGGGCCTCCTTGGGGGCGGCGCGGAGGAGCTCCTCCGCCCGGGCGTTCTTGGGGTTGATCCCCAGGGCCTTCTCGGCGCTGGCGCGGGCCCGTAGGGGGAGGTTGAGCGAAAGGTAGATCTCAGCCAACAGCGTCCACCCCTCCTCGAGCATGGGATGGTCCTGGAGGTGCGCGGCGAGGCGTTCGGCCGCCTGCCGGGCCCAGAGGGGGTTTTTCATCTCGACGCGGGCCAGCGAGAGGATCACCTCGGAGTTGTCGGGGTCGAAGCGGCAAGCGTCGCGCAGGAGCTGGAAAGCGGAGTGCCAGTCCTCTTGCTCCATGTACTCCTTCGCCTTCTCCAGGTTCTTCTTCACGATCTCCTGCTGGAGGACCTTCCGCTGGAGGGTCTCCCGGTCGGCGGGCCCTTCTGCCGGACCCATCCGGTCGTAGATGGCGCGGGTCCGGCTCTCGGCCAGGGTGGCGTAGGCCGCCTCGAGGTGGGGCAGCAGCCCCTGCATCACCGGCCGCAGGTCCGCCAGGTGGGGCTGGAAGGCGTTGTCGGGATGGACCAGCTTCGAGTATTCGAGGAAGCGGGCGTGGATGTCCTGCTGAGTGGCGCCCTTGGCGAGGTCGAACAGGGCGTAATGGTCGCCCGAAGCGGCCCGGGACTGGAGCTTGAGGACGAAGTCGCGGTGCCACTGCTGCTGGTCGGTCAACCGTCCGCCGCTTGCCGAGGGTTTGGCGGATCCGGATTCGACGGTCAGGTTGAGCACGGCCGCCGAGACGCCCCGGTTGAGCTGGGCCTCCAGGGCACGGGCGCGGTCGTAGGTTTCCAACACCCCGGCGGCGATGAGGGCGTAGAGCATCTGCAACACCTTCACGCGCGGCAGCGGCGTGAGGGCCAGCACCTCGCGGACGGTGAGGATCCCTTCGATGCGGCTGATGACATAGAACTCCTCGGGGGTCAGGGCGCAGTTTTGAAAGAGGAGGCGGGGGTTGGTGGTGAAGCCCACCAGCCGTTCCTCCCCGCCGACATGGCGGAGGAGCAGGACCGGGTCCCCCATCTGGCGGGCGGCGCGCAGGAACAGGTTGGCGTAGGGGAAGGGCAGGGCGACCGTCGGGGGGAGGGGGGTGCCCCCCTCCTGAAAGATGTAAGCGCCGTCGGTCCAGGGGAGGAAGCGGGCCAGCAGCCACGCCCGGAACTGGAGGAGCTGGGCCTCCAGGTCGGCGGGGGTGAGGACGCCCCGTCCGACCAGGACCTGCCCGAACAGGAGCCCCTGCCGCGCCTCGGTCAGTGCCCGGGCGTGCTCCTCGGGGCCGATGACTTTCCTGGCGAGGAGGAACTGGCCGATGCGGTCGCCGGGGTTGGAGGAGGCGACATGGACGATCTCCCCGGTATCGAGGAAAACCTGGCGCTCCTCCTGCTCCCTTCGAAGGGAGAGTTGGCCGCTCCGGCCGGACAGATGAAGGGTGCGCAGAACCTCAGCCAAGGATTCCCGGGATAGATGCCCCAGCATGGAACAAATTATACGCATCCCCAGGGCGGGCTGTCAAAAAAGCGGCACGCCCCCGGCCGCGTCCGGCGTTGCGCCGGGGGCCCGGGTTTGCTATACTTTTCACAATATTATGGAAAAAATCATCGGAGTCCGTCGGGAGGACAAGAACCTCTGGGAACGCCGAGCGCCCCTGGCGCCGTCCCATATCGCCACCCTGATCCGGGAGCACGACCTCCGGGTCCTCGTCCAGCCCTCGCGCATCCGGGCCTACCGGGACAAGGAGTACGAGCACGCGGGGGCCGTCCTGGCGGACGACCTCTCCCCCTGCGACGTCGTCTTCGGGGTCAAGGAGATGCCGGTGGAGCAGTTCCTTCATCGGAAGACCTATGTTTTTTTCGCCCATGTCATCAAGGGACAGAAGCACAACATGCCGATGCTCCGCACGATGATGGCGCGGGAGTGCACCCTCATCGATTACGAGCGCATCGTGGACGATTCGGACCGCCGCCTCGTCTTCTTCGGCCTCCAGGCTGGGATGGCCGGGTTCGTCGACGGGATGTGGGCCCTCGGGCAGCGCCTCGACTGGGAGGATATCCCCAACCCCTTCGACCGCTTCCGTCCCACCCACACCTACCTGGACATGCACGAGATCGAGCGCGACTTGGACCTGGTGGCCGAGCGGCTCGAGCACGACGGGATGTCCCGGTCGCTGGTCCCCCTGGTGGTGGGGTTCGCCGGCTACGGCCATGTCTCGCAGGGGGCCCAGTCCCTCTTCAACCGCCTGCCCTACGTCGAGGTGACCCCGGAGGAGCTTCCCTCGCTCCGCTCCAACGGCGTCTCCCGCCACAAGGTCTACAAGGTGGTCTTCCAGGAGGAGGACATGGTCCGTCCTATCGAGGAAGGGAAGCCCTTCGACCTCCAGGAGTATTACCGCCACCCCGAGCGCTACCGCCCCGACTTCGAGCGCTTCCTCCCGCACCTGACCGTCCTGTTCAACTGCATCTACTGGGACCACCGGTACCCGCGGCTGGTCACGAAGGAAGCCCTCCGCCGCCTCTGGGGCGCGGGCGCGCCCTCCCTGCGGGTGCTGGGGGACATCACCTGCGACACCGAGGGCTCCATCGAGTGCAACGTCCGCTCCACCACCCCCGGCAACCCCGTCTATGTGTGGGAGCCCGCCACCGGCGCCGCGCGCGACGGCGTCGCCGGCGAGGGGCCCGTGGTCCTGGCCGTGGACAACCTCCCGTGTGAGATCCCGCGCGAATCCACGGAGTTCTTCTCCCGCATCCTCCTGCCCTTCGTTCCGGCGATCGCCGAGGCCGAATACGCCGCGGACCTCGACCGCCTCGCCCTCCCCAAGCCGATCAAGCGGGCGGTCATCCTGCACCGCGGGCGCCTGACCCCCGAATACTCCCATCTGGAAAGGAGCGTCGAATGAAGAAGGTTCTCCTGCTCGGAGCGGGGCTGGTCACGCGCCCGCTGGTGAAGTACCTCCTGGACGCGGGGGACGTGGAGCTCCACGTCGGCAGCCGCACGGTCTCCAAGGCCGAGGCCCTCGTCGGAAAGCACCCGCGGGGCCGCGCCTTCGCCCTCAACGTGGACGACGACCGGGAGCTGGAGGCGGCCGTCGCCGCCTGCGACCTCGTCATCTCGCTCGTCCCCTACACCTACCACGTGGCCATCGCCAAGCACTGCATCAAGCACGGCCGCGACATGGTCACCACCTCCTACGTCAGCCCCGCCATGCGCGAGCTCGACCCCGCCTGCCGCAAGGCCGGCATCCTCATCCTCAACGAGATCGGCCTCGACCCGGGCATCGACCACATGTCGGCCATGCAGATCATCCACAAGGTGGGGAAGAAGGGCGGCAAGATCACCGCGTTCAAGTCCTACTGCGGCGGGCTCCCCGCCCCCGAGGCCAACGACAATCCCCTGGGCTACAAGTTCTCCTGGAGCCCCCGCGGGGTGCTGATGGCGGGCCGCAACCAGGGGCGGTACCTTCAGGACGGCCGCCTCGTCGAGGTCCCCAACGCCTTCTACTTCGCCGACCACCACATCGTGGACGTCCCGGGACTCGGCCACCTGGAGGCCTACCCCAACCGCGATTCGGTCCAGTACAAGGACATCTACAAGCTCAAGGGCATCAAGACCCTCTACCGCGGGACCTTCCGCAACCTGGGGTGGTGCGACCTCCTCCTGAAGATGGTCCAACTCGACATGTTCCGAATGGACGAGGAGGATTTCTCGGGCATGACCTATCGCGACTACCTCTGCTCGCTCCTGGGGTGCACGAAGACATGCTCCGTCGAGAGCGTCCGCGGGGCGCTGGCGGAGAAGCTGAACCTCTCCACCAGGCACGAGATCCTGGACAAGTTCGCCTGGATCGGCCTCCTCGACGACAAGCCGGTGGTTCCTGCCAAGACCACCCGCCTTGACCTCCTCCTCGGCCTGCTCCAGCCGCGGCTGGAATACAAGGCCGCCGAACGCGACATGTGCGTCATGCACCACGAGTTCATCGCCGAGTATCCCCAAACGAAGAAGCGGGAGAAGATCACCTCGACCCTGCTGGCCTTCGGCGACCCCGACGGCGACACCTCCATGGCCAAGACCGTCTCCCTCCCGGCGGCCATCGCCGCCCGGCTGATGCTGAAGGGGAAGATCAAGAAGACCGGCGTTCACATCCCCGTGGACCCCCTCATCTACGAGCCCGTCCTGCGAGAGATGAACCGGCAGGTGGGGCTGAAGTTCGCGGAGAAAACGATTAAATTGTAAGAACGGTTGGCGAACCGCCCTGCCGCCCAAGGGCGGGACCTTCCATGCCCCTGGGCGGGACCATGACAGAGCCGCCCGGTAGGGCGGATCTGTCGAACTGCGATAAGGCGGGGAAATCCCAATGGCCGGGGCAGATCATTTGGAGACGCTCTTGCTCTCCTTGAATCCGTCTTCGCTGCGCCATGTATTACTTAATGAATAATCGAGTTTGTATCGGTCGCCCAAATCCTGTATGGAAACGGAAAATACTCCGAAGTGCTTTACCTTGTCCAGCGGCGTGTTATTTTACGAGCCGATCGGCGCATACTTTTACGAGGC
>CAZRVT010000102.1:0-7144 GCA_964603505.1 uncultured Holophagales bacterium
GTATAATTATGATTCCCAAATCCACCATCCATTCCTTAAGGAGGCAGCATATGGGTCGCAAAATGGTGACGATCGACGGCAACGAGGCCGCCGCTTTCGTCGCGCACAAGCTGAGCGAGGTCATCGCCATCTACCCGATCACCCCCTCGTCCACCATGGGCGAGTGGTCGGACGAGTGGTCGGCCAAGGGCGTCAAGAACCTGTGGGGGACGGTCCCCACGGTCGTGGAGATGCAGTCCGAGGGCGGGGCCGCCGGCGCCGTCCACGGGGCCCTGCAGACGGGGGCGCTGACCACCACCTTCACCGCCTCGCAGGGGCTCCTGCTGATGATCCCCAACATGCACAAGATCGCCGGCGAGCTGACGAGCACCGTCTTCCACGTCTCCGCCCGCACCGTGGCCACCCACGCCCTCTCCATCTTCGGCGACCACAGCGACGTGATGGACTGCCGGGCCACCGGCTGGGCCATGCTGGCCTCCGGCAGCGTCCAGGAGGTGCAGGACCTCGCCTGCATCGCCCACGCGGCCACCCTCCGGACCCGCGTCCCCGTCCTCCACTTCTTTGACGGCTTCCGCACCTCGTCCGAGGTGCAGAAGATCGAGAAGCTCTCCGACGACAACTTCCGCGCCCTGGTGGACGACGACCTCGTGCGCGCCCACCGCGCCCGCGGCCTCAACCCCGACCGCCCCGTCATCCGCGGGACGGCCCAGAACCCGGACCACTTCTTCCAGGCCCGCGAGGCCCACAACCCCTTCTACCAGGCCTGCGCGGGGCTGGTGCAGGAGACCATGGACCGGTTCGCCGCCGTCGTCGGCCGTTCCTACCGCCTGTTCGACTATGCCGGCGCCCCCGACGCCGAGCGCGTCATCGTGCTCATGGGCTCCGGCGCCGAGACCGCCCATGAGACGGTGGACTACCTGACGGCGAAGGGCGAGAAGGTGGGCGTGCTGAAGGTGCGCCTCTACCGCCCGTTCTCCATCGAGCATTTCGTTCAAGCCCTCCCGGCCACCGTCAAGGCCGTCGCGGTCCTGGACCGGACCAAGGAGCCCGGCGCCGGCGGCGAGCCGCTCCACCTGGACGTGGCCCACGCCCTGATCGAGGGGATCGCCAACGGCACCGCGCCGTTCAAGAAGATGCCCCGGCTGGTGGGCGGCCGGTTCGGCCTCTCCTCCAAGGAGTTCACCCCCGCCATGGTCAAGGCGGTGTTCGACAACCTCAAGAAGCGCCGGCCGAAGAACCACTTTACGGTGGGGATCGAGGACGACGTGACCCACCTCTCGCTCCCCTACGATCCCGACTTCTCGATCGAGGGCGACGACGTCTTCCGCGGCCTCTTCTACGGCCTCGGGGCCGACGGCACCGTCGGCGCCAACAAGAACTCCATCAAGATCATCGGCGAGGAGACCGACAACTGGGCCCAGGGCTACTTCGTCTACGACTCCAAGAAGTCCGGCGGCGTCACGGTCAGCCACCTCCGCTTCGGCAAGAAGCCCATCCGCAGCATCTATCTGGTGAACAAGGCCAAGTTCATCGCCTGCCACCAGTGGGTGTTCCTCGAAAAGTATGACCTGCTGGACGCCGCCGTCGAGGGAGCCACCTTCCTGCTCAACAGCCCCTACGGCAAGGATGAGGTGTGGGACCAGCTGCCGCGCACCGTCCAGAAGGCCATCATCGACAAAAAGCTCCGCTTCTTCGTCATCGACGCCATCGAGGTCGCGAAGAAGACGGGCATGGGCGGCCGCATCAACAGCATCATGCAGACCTGCTTCTTCGGCATCTCCAACATCCTTCCGCGCGAGGAGGCCATCGCGGCCATCAAGAAGGCGATCCAGAAGACCTACGGCCCTAAGGGCGACCAGGTGGTCAAGATGAATTGGGACGCCGTGGACGCGGCCCTGGCCCACTTGCACGTGGTGGCGGTCCCCGACCGGGCGACCAGCCGGATCCAGAAGCCCCCCATTGTCGCCGCGGACGCCCCCGAGTTCGTCCGGAAGCTCACCGCCCCCATCACCGCCATGAAGGGCGATTCCCTCCCCGTCTCCGTCTTCCCGCCCGACGGCACCTTCCCCACCGCCACCACGCAGTGGGAGAAGCGCAACATCGCCCTGGAGATCCCCGTGTGGGAGAAGGACCTCTGCATCCAGTGCGGCAAATGCGCCCTCGTGTGCCCCCACGCCGCCATCCGGTGCAAGGTGTACGATCCCCAGCACATGAAGGGCGCGCCCAAGACCTTCAAGTCCGTGGACTACAAGGGTCCCGAGTTCCCCAATTGTAAATACACCCTCCAGGTGGCCCCCGAGGACTGCACGGGATGCGGCATCTGCGTGGAGGCTTGCCCCGTCAAGAGCAAGGAGGAGGCCAAGAAGCGGGCCATCAACATGGCGCCCCAGATGCCCCTGCGCCTCTCCGAGCGCGAGAACTACGCGTTCTTCCTCTCCATCCCGGAGGTGGACCGCTCCAAAGTGAAGGTCCATACGGTCAAGGGGAGCCAGCTCCTCCAACCGCTCTTCGAGTACTCCGGCGCCTGCGGCGGCTGCGGCGAGACCCCCTACCTCAAACTCCTCACCCAGCTCTTCGGCGACCGCGCCATCATCGCCAACGCCACCGGGTGTTCCTCCATCTACGGGGGCAACCTCCCCACCACCCCCTACTGCAAGGACCCCCAGGGCCGGGGGCCGGCGTGGAACAACTCCCTCTTCGAGGACAACGCCGAGTTCGGCATGGGCTACCGCCTCACCCTCGACAAGCAAAACGAGTTCGCCCGCGAGCTGCTCCCGAAGTTCGCCGGCCGGCTCGGCGGCGACCTGGTGGACGGCCTCCTCCAGGCCGACCAGACCACCGAGGCCGGCATCGCCGCCCAGCGCGCGCGGGTGGCCGAATTGAAGAAGAAGCTCGAAGGGGACCCCTCGACCGAGGCCCGGCACCTGGCCTCCATCGCCGACGCCCTGGTCAAGCGGAGCGTGTGGATCGTCGGCGGCGACGGATGGGCCTACGACATCGGCTACGGCGGCCTGGACCACGTCCTGGCCTCCGGCCGCAACGTCAACGTCCTGGTCCTCGACACCGAGGTCTACTCCAACACCGGCGGCCAGATGTCCAAGTCCACCCCCCTGGGGGCCGTGGCCAAGTTCGCCGCCGGCGGCAAACCCCGGCCCAAGAAGGACCTGGGCCTGATGGCCATCGCCTACGGCAACGTCTACGTGGCGAAGGTGGCCTTCGGGGCCAGCGACCAGCAGTGCCTCAACGCCTTTCTCGATGCCGAGGCCTACGACGGCCCCTCCCTCCTCATCGCCTACAGCCACTGCATCGCGCACGGCTACGACCTGGTCAAGGGGCTGGAACAGCAGAAGAAGGCGGTCAACAGCGGCCACTGGATCCTCTACCGCTTCGACCCCTCCCGCATCGCCAAGGGGGAGCACCCGATGCGGCTCGACAGCAAGCCCCCAACCATCCCGCTGGAGGAATACGCCTACGCCGAGACCCGCTACAAGATGCTCGCCAAGGCCCACCCCGAGGCCGCGAAAACCCTGATGGAGTTCGCCAAGAAGGACGTCAAGTTCCGGTGGAACTTCTACGAGCAGCTCGCCAAGATGGATTTCGCCCCGAAGGCCGCCGCTCCGGCGGAGCCCAAGTCGGAATAAGGAGACGACCATGGCCGACCTCAAGACCACCTATCTCGGATTCGACCTCGCGCACCCCTTCATCCCCGCCGCCTCCCCGCTGACGGCCGACGCCGACGGCATCCGGAAGCTGGCGGACGCGGGGGCTCCCGCCGTGGTGATGCACTCGCTCTTCGAGGAGCAGATCGCGGGGGAGGCGCAGGCGCTGAACCACTACCTGGAGGCGGGGACCGAGTCCTACGCCGAGGCCCTCTCCTACTTCCCGGCCATCGACGAGTTCCACGCCGAGCCCGAGGAGTACCTGGACAACCTGCGCAAGGCCAAGAGGGCCGTCTCCATCCCCGTGATCGCCTCGCTCAACGGCACCACCGCCGGGGGTTGGACCGGCTACGCGAAGAAAATGGAGGAGGTGGGGGCCGACGCCATCGAGTGCAACGTCTACTACATCCCCACCGACGCCCGGGAGACCGCGGCCGACGTCGAGCAACGCTACCTGGACGTCTGCGCCGCCGTCAAGGGCTCCGTGAAGGTCCCCGTGGCCATGAAGCTCTCCCCCTTCTTCTCCTCCCTCCCCGCCTTCGTCCACGCTCTCGCCAAGGCGGGCGCCGACGGCCTCGTCCTCTTCAACCGGTTTTACCAGCCCGACATCAATGTCGAGGAGCGCGAGGTGGAGCCCCGCCTCGTCTTCTCCACCTCCCACGAGATCCGCATCCCGATGCGCTGGATCGCCATGCTCTACGGCCAGGAGGAGATCTGCCTCTGCGCCAACCGGGGGATCCACACGGGCGAAGACGCCCTCAAGCTCCTGATGGCCGGCGCCGACGCCTTGCAGGTGGCCTCGGTCCTGCTCGAGAAGGGGCCCGCCCACCTGCGGGTCCTGACCGCCGAGCTCAACGCCCTGATGGACCGGCTGGAGCTCGATTCGGTCCGGCAGATCCGGGGCTCGCTGTCGCAGAAGAAGTGCCCCGACCCCACCGCCTTCGAGCGGGCGAACTACATGAAGACGCTGCTCAGTTATAAGGCGTAGTCCGCAGACCGCCGTCGAACGCTGAGAACACCGCAGGGGCGGCCCCACGGGGCCGCCCCTTTCCCTTGTGCCCGGAGCGCTCGAACGCCTGTTATAATCCTGCCGTGGCCACGGAGCAAGAGATCAAGTTCATGATGGAGGGTCCCGAGAAGGCGCGCCGGCTGTTGTCGGAAGCGGGTGCCGCCGTCCGGCACGAGCGCACGTTCGAGGACAACCTCGTCCTCGACGATGCGGAGCGCGCGTTGCTGAAACGCGGGATCCTCCTGCGCCTGCGGCGCTACGGGGAGCAGGCCACCCTCACCGTCAAGTGCAACGCCGCCGTGGAGGCGGGGCTCAAGGTGCGGGAGGAGCGGGAGACGGCGGTGGGGGACTTCGACGCGGCGCGGGATTTGCTCGCCGCCCTGGGATACGCTCCCGCCTTCCGCTACCAGAAATATCGGACGAACTTCGATCTTCTCGGGACCGTCGCGAGCCTGGACGAGACCCCCATCGGGACCTACCTGGAGATCGAGGGGGAGCCGGAGGTGGTTCGGGCCGCGGCCGCCCGGCTGGGGCTGGACCTGGCCCACGGGCTGACGCAGTCGTACATGGAAATATTTCGGGCGTTGAGGAAGACGGGAGATATGGTGTTCAAGAGTCCGGCTGGGACGCCGGGAGGTTAGGACGCTGGGACGCGAGGAGGCCCCGAGGCGGTCTGGGCCTCAGATGGGTTCTTCCGCCGCCAGCGGGACCTCGAGGGTCCCGACCCGCCGCACCGCGTCTTTCTCGAAAACGAACGAAAGGATGACCCTGCCCGCGTCCTTGAAGGGGTGCTCGTCCTGGGGCCGCGACGCCATCCCCAGCCACGCCAGATGGAGTTCCCCCGGGGCCAGGCGGACCGGGCCGATGGGGCGCTTCCCGATTTTGGGCCGGAGGGCCGTGCCGGAGAAGACCGGCGAGGTCTCCCCGCCGGCCGTGAGGGTCCATTCGTCGAGGAGCAGGTCGACGGCCGAGGGGCTCTCGTTGTAGATCTGGACCGTGAGGCCCCGCCCGTCCTCCGCCACCCGCCCCTCCACCCTCACCCCGTCCACGGCCGCCGAGGCCCCGCCCAAGGAGAGGAAGACGCCGGGTGGGACGGGAATCGAGGGGGGGATGGGAGGGTGGGGATAGTGGCAGGCGGAGAGGACGAATCCCCCCCCCGCCAAAACGAGAACTTTCCAAATTGGCATCCTGATTTCATTATAGAACAGGCCAGGGGGGAGGAGTTTCCCAGCGTCCTGGCGTCCCAGCATCCCAGCGGTCCTTAGGTCAGCGGAATGGGGTAGTAGAAGACCTTGCGGCAGGCGGAGCACCCCCCGATCATCCATCGGCGGCCGTAGAGGGTCGAGAAAGGGTGCAACTTGATGCCCACGGCTTGGCGAGCCACCGGGCAGTCGTGGTCGTGGCCGTCCTTCGATTGCACCTCTACGCAGGTCTCCTTCCAGAAGGAGCGGACCTCGAAAACGTCCCCCTCGAAATAGCCCACCTCCCGCTGCTGGAGGAGGACGCCGATGGCTTGTTTGGTCATTGAACTCATACGGGGGCATTGTATCAGATTCCGGGCTTGGTGGAAATGGCGCCGGCCGGAGGCGTGTTAAAATATCCACGTGGGGGCGTGTTGGTTTCGACGGGGTAGATGCGGAGGGAACAACGCATGCCGAGGATGGTTCCCCTCGTAAAAAAGGGCCACGGCATATAAATGCCAACAACGATCTCGCTCTGGCTGCCTAATTAAGCGGCCGTGTCGCCCGGGGGACGCCTGATAGCCCGGAGCGGCACTCATTCTTTCAGGATGCGGGGGCCCGACGCCGATACCGGCACCCAAAGACCTCATCGGACGCAGCGCTTGAAGGTTTGTCCGCTCTTGCTCCAGGCGCGAAGGCTTTTAAGAACGGACTAAGCATGTAGTGGGGTTTCCAAAGCCGCCTTCGGAAGGGGGTTCGACTCCCCCCGCCTCCATTTTGTTGGCCAACGCGTGTGGGCCGCCCGAAAGGGCGGCCCTTTTTGTCGGGGCGGGCGCGAGTTGTCGAAGCGCGGGCGCTTCTCCGCCTTTACGCCCGCCCCGACAAAACGGCGCTTTGCGCCGCACGCTTCGGCAATCTATTGAATCGCGAGGGCAGTCGAACTGAGGGGGGGGTTGGGTGTGCCGGGGTACGAGACGGGGGATCCCCACCCCTGCGTTGCAGGGGTCGACTCCCCCCGCAAAAATAGAGGGTGCCGGAAAACGGGGACTGGCTCGGAACGGGGTGGAGGGAGGGTGTCCGTGCCTGTCCCCGCTTTCCGGGGGTGGGGGACATGCCCGATCCGTCCGTGAGCCCTTGCGGGCTCTCTTCCGGCTCCGGCAAAAGCAAAGGAGTCTTACCCTTCCTTCGTCGGGATCGAGTCCCCTCGCCTTTCCATACTATTTCTGCTGTTCGATATTTCTGGCAGCTTTCAAGATTCAAGTGCAACACTGGTCTGAGTTAGGTTGCGCGCAAAG
>CAZRVT010000103.1:0-6159 GCA_964603505.1 uncultured Holophagales bacterium
TGGTACACTTTTCATGATCATTTTTGGTACATTTTTACACGACCGGCGACAGCGGCATCGTCTCCGCGCAGTTGAAGATGTAGTGGTCCGCGAAGGTGCCGGGGCCGAGGATAGAGGCGGGGAAGTGGAGCTTCATCGTGGGCAGACGAGAATGGCGCGCCGAACTCTTCGAATTATTCGAAGGGTTGAGTTTCCTTCGGCTAACTTCACATTCGCCATGGCAATCAACCTCAACGGTTACAGAACCAAGTGCTCTCTTGGGAAGGAAACGCCCGACTGGGCCAGCAGGCGGGCCTGCCGGGAACTCCTCTGCAGGTCCACTCCACCTGTGCTGAGCCACACATAGCCGTCCGTCCTCCGAGTAAGGGCCTGCAATGGCAAAGCGTTTTCCGAAAGCCAATCCTCAAGCCATCTCTTTTTGCGGATGATGTCCTTGACCTGGGCGGCGCTGGCCCGATGGACTTCCACCCATACGGCCTCCTCCGTTCTGCCGTGCATGTGTCCGATGCCGTAGTCCCATCGCGGTGCGTTCGGACATGCGGGGGCCAAGGCCGAATCCATATTGATACTGCCCGTCAATCCTCTGGAATTCCGGCAGGTAATTCGCTTGCGATCCGCCTCCCGAAGGGCCCTAAGGCCGGGACGAACGGTCCCCGCCAACCGGGGAACCGCCTGTACCGCTCCTTGAAATGTCAAGGGCTGGGTCATTTCAACGGACGCCATTGGCGATGCCCGCCACCACATCGGCGACGCGGCCGCTGAATTCGCTCAATCCTCCCCATCCGGCTTCCTTTTCATCGCGGGACCCGGGGTCGAGATTGGAGATGTCCCGCGTCCAACCGTTGGGATCGAAATAATAGACCCGGGCCTCTTTTTGCAGGACATCGGCCGCCACGGCTCTCATCTCTCTTGTCTTATGCGCGGTGAAAATATCCAGCAGGCGCTCGGGCCTCGCCTGATAGTCCCGGATCCTGCGGATGGCCCACATCAAATCCAACACATGCGGCGAATGGGTGGAAAGGCAGACCCGATAGCCGCGCCACACGAGGTCCATGACCAGGAGCAGCACCACGGAGATGGCGTTGGGGTGGAGCCCCATTTCCGGCTCCTCGATGACCACCCATTTCACCTCGCTGCGGCGACTGACCCTGGCGGCCGGCATCAGCCAGTAGAGGCCCATGAGCAGGGGGACGAACTCCCGCTGGCCGGCCGACCACGCCATGTAGGGGATCGCCTTGCCGGCCTCGCCATGCCTGAGGACCAACCGCTTCTGCGCCCCATGGCGGTCCACACGCAGGCCGAAACCGCCGAAGACATGCTTTGACAGAAGTTGTCGATATTCCCCTTTGAGCCGGTTGGTCTTGGGGAACAGAGCTTCGGTGCGGCCCAATTCCTGTTCCATCAAAATGCGGAAGGTTTCGCTGAAGTAACGCACGGCGAAAGGATCCTCGCTTCCAAAGTCCGTGAAGTGTCTCGGCCACCCATTGGCGAGCGTGAGCACCCGTTGGGCCGGGATATAAAAGACCGAGGAGGTCTTTGAGCGATTCTTTAGTCGTGCCAGATCCACACCATTAACGGGCGTGCCATTCACGGCGATGCCGCTTCCAGGTGCCGTGTCGCGCCACAATTCCCGCATTCCATCCCCCAAATAGACATCCAGGAAATCGGGCATTGTCCGCTTCCATTCCATGCCGTGCTTCTTGAGCTCGTCATGCACGTAGCCCGTATCGGCCACGAGCTTCAGGAATTGGAGGAAGATGCTTTTGCCCGTGGCCTGCGGCCCCACGAGGACCGTCAGGTCCCCAAAGGTGACGTCGGCATTCTCGATCTGCCCGATGTGTTCCAGCTTCAAGGAGGTGATATTCATGGGTTTTCTCCTGACATCATTTTACTCTGATAGGCACCGGATGCTTTACTGTCACACGACCCGCGAGGGCTGCTCGGCAGAGAGCCGCACAAAGCTCCTGCGCCGCGGTATGAATCCAAGAACAACAGAGACCTAAATACATGGTCAGTATTTTCACTCCTCTTAAATAGGGACAGTCCCTATTTCTAAAGATGTATTGGTCCGCGAAGGTGTCAGGTCCGTTCATAATATAGGGACAGTCCCTATTTTCCCCCAGATGGCCTCCACCAGACAGTCCCGATCCGGGTCCTTGCACAGCTCGATGAGGGCGCTGGTGTCGAAATAGTAGTCCATGAATTACAGACCCTCGATGATGCGGATGGGTTCGATTTTATGGAGATCGTCCAGCATGGCGGGGATGGGGCTTCGGGTTTGGGCTGTGCCGCTGAGTTCGAGGAGGGCCTGGGATTTCTTGGCGGCGGGGAGTTTGGCGAGGTCGGGCGGATTGAGCTTGGCGGTGGCGTCGAAGAGGTTGAGCTTCCTGGCGTGGAGGTCGTCGGGGAAGAAGAGCTCATAGACCAGGCCGTTGAGCCAGCGTTCGAAGAAAGCGATCAGTTTGGCCCGCTCTTCCTCTTCCATCTTGACCGCCTCAGGGCCGTGGAGCCAGATCAGGGTTTCTGCTATGCGCTCACTGTTGGATTGTCGTTCAGATGTGATTAAAGGAACAGGAACCTGCTCTAAATATGGCATCTGCATCGCATAGGCGCCGCCTTGTAACTTGGAGGCAACTTGCCCAAGAAACCACCAACAGATCGGTGAATTTAGGAGTAAAAGGAGATATTTTGTCGATCCAGTGATTAGAAACGTTTTATTGTTGGTATATGCACCAGAATCATCCCATGCAAAAGCCTGGTATGTGGCTATCTCCTGGTAGAGAACTTTGGGCTTAGTAAATTCTTTGTAATAATCGCAGGATCTAAGCTCCCAATAATGCTTTCCTTGATCATATCGCTCTATAAGCTTCTCTCTTTGCGCCTGGAAGAATGCTTGGACAGCCGGGTAGGTTTTTGCAAAGACCCTCTCGGCTTCTTTCTCGCTCTTGCCCGACCACGGATGCTGCTTGTTCTCCGAGGATTCGATCTTAATGAGGTATTGATCTGCAAACTCGCATCGCCACCGCTTCACATCCCGGCCGCGGAGGAAGGGCTTCAGGACTTCCTTTGATGACGGATGCTCGGCGATGAGGCGGTCGCGGGTGGCGCGGTCCACGACGAAGGCCTCATTGAGGCCGGTCAGGATGCCGCGATAAAATCTCCCGTTGACATACTCCCCCAGCGGCGTCCCGGCCTTCCGCAGGCGCTCCAGAAGGCGGAGGGCGACGGGACTTTCCAGCCGCCAGCCGTCGGGCTTGAGTTCGCGCTGGGCCATGGCTTGCGCCTGCTCCTCGAACAGATAGGGGAAATCCTCCAGGGTCCGGTCCATAGGCCAGGTGAACACTTTGGCCCGCCAATCCTTGGGCGGCAAATTGCTTGGGTGAAGGACCCCCGTTGGTTCGCTGGGGGAGGGCATTTGGCCATGATCCACATGCCGGGTTTTCTCCGCGACGATAATGCAGGGATAGGCGATGGAGGTGAAGACGGGGGCGTCTCCGAAGTCGAGGACCACGCTGGGCCGGGTGGCGTAGAGGAGATAGGCCCGGAGCCGCTCGCCGTAGGCGGCGCGGAAGTACTTGTTGCTGGTGATGTAGGCCAGGGTGCCGCCGGTCTTCAATAACTGAAAAGCCCGCTCGAAGAAATAGACATAGAGGTCGGCCGTGCCGGTGAAGCACTCGTACTGCTCCTTGAGGGCGTCCTTGAGGGGGAGGGGCTTGCCCTGGTGGCCGGTGACGGCGACCCCCTTGAGGTCCTCCTGCCGCACATAGGGCGGATTGCCCAGAAGGATGTCGAAACAGCCGTCCCCCGGCCTCCGCGGGAGGCCGAACATCCACTCGGGGTCGAAGAAGGTGGCCGCGCGGGTGGTGTCGTAGGGGTTCCACTCGGCCAGCCGTTTGGAATCGAAGGGGGTGTACTCGCCCCCCTGGGCGAGGGCGTCGGCCAGTTGGGCGCAGAGTTCGCGGTCCCGCTCCCGCAGGGCCTTTTTGTCCCGGTAGCGCCGGGCGGTGAAGTAGTCATGCCGCACCCGCCGCAGGTCCTCCTCCAGGGCCTTGACCCTCTCCGCCCCCAGGCGCAACTGCCCGCGTTTCAATCCCATCAGGGTGTCGGCGGCCACCACCTTGGTCTCCAGGTTGGGCAGGGGGAGGATGCCGTAGTTGGGCAGGGACGGGTCAATGGCCTGGTCCACGATGAGGGAGATGAAGAAGCGGAGTTTGGTGATCTGGCAGGCGATGGGCTGGATGTCCACGCCATAGAGGCAGTTTTCGATCAGGCCGAGCTTCCGGCCGTAGTCGTCGTGGTCGCGGGCGAAGGCGCGCGCGATGGCGGCGCGCGCCTCCTCCCGCGCCGGGGCGCTGGGCATGGCGTCGAGGGCGGCCTCCTGCCGGCGGCGCCAGCCCTCGTTGTGGGGATCGAGTTTGCGCAGTAGGAGGACCAATTTCTGGAGCAGGCCCATGGGAAAGGCCCCGGAGCCGCAGGCGGGGTCGAGGGCTTTGAGGCCGTCCACCGCATCCAGGAGGGCGTCGGCCTCGGCGGGGCTGAACTCATGCCCCCCTTCCTCCCAGGAGAGGAGCCGCTGGAGGCGGGGATCGTCCCCCTCCTCCCGGCCCAGGGCTTTGCCCAGGTGGAGGGTGAGGGCCCGGTCCACCATCCAGTCCACCACCGCGCGGGGGGTGTAGAAGGAGCCGGTGGCTTTGCGGGCAACTTTGCCCGTCTCGGGGTTGTAGGTGGCGAGGAGGTTTTCAAAAACATGGCCGAGCAATTCGGGGTCGAGGGCCACCTCCTGGTCCAGCGGGGTGTTTTCGGTGAGGGTGAAGTTGTAGCCGTTGAGAATGTCGAGGAGGGGGCGGACCGTCTCGCGCCGACGCTTGGGGTCGCCGTAGGCGCCGGAGAGGTCCTCGGTCCGCTCGGGGCCGAAGAAGAGGAAGTTGGGGAGCTTGGGCTGTTTCTGCGGGAAGTTGGAGAAGCCGTCAATGCGGACCTCCACGGTCCTGCCGGGCCGGCCGCCGGGGACGCGGTCGTCAAGACACTCGAAGAGGCCGCCGTTGAGGAAGGGGATGCCGCGCAGGAGGGCGGCCAGGGCCTCGGGATCGCGCATCTGCCCGGCGTGCCGCCAGAGGGTGTGGACCATGTGGTCGTCGCTCTGACGCCCGTCGCCCTCGTCGAGGAAGCGGCGCTTGGGGGGCTCGCCGGGCTTGTCCATCTCCGTGTTGAGGGTGGCGAAGAAGAGGTTCTGGAGGATGGCGGTGTAGTAGGTGCAGGAGTTCTCGGAAGAATCTTTCAGCAATTCCTTGATCGCCGCGGGATCGAAGAGGGCGTCGGGGATGAGCCCCTGGCCGGTCTTCGGATTGCGCTTTTGCTTGAGGAACCAGCAGAAGATGAGGCGGGTGAGGAGGCGGATGAGGTGCAGGGAGGGCTTGCCCTCGGCGTCGAGGGGGGCGTCCTTGGGGAAGACGGCCACCTCCCGCGCCCAGAAGTACCAGTTGGCCAGCTCCTTGTAGAACTTCTTGGTGACGGCCTGGACATCGAAGGCCTTGCGCCACTGGGCGCGCCAGGCCGCGGGCTCGGGGACGGCGGGCCAGCGGAGCGGCGGAAGGTTGAGTTCCAGGGCGGTGCGGTTGAGGGAATGGGGGCTCCATCCGAAGGAGGTCAACCGGGCGGAACGGCCGGCCGCGGCGGGCTGGTCGAAGTGGACAAAGGAAAAGGCCGCCCCCGATTCGTCCCGGTGGGAGCAGATGAAGAGCAGATCGGGCAGTTCCCAGGTGGCGCGGTCGGCGGGATTGGCCCGCTTCTTGCGAACGAGGGTGCGGAGCAGACGCCGGAGCGCACCCACGGGGATGCGGCCGGAGTCCAGATCGAGAAAGAAGACGCCCCAGGGCATTTCATCGGTGTCTCGCGGTCTTCTCAATTGCCGGATCGGCTTGAACGCCCCCTCTTTCAAGCCCAATTCGGAGGGGCTGAATTCAAAGGTGAGGTCCTCCACCTCCTCCGCCTCGTTGGGCCAATCCAACTCATCGCGCAGGTAGGCGATGAGCTGGGGGAGGGTTTTGACGGAGCGGAGGCGGTCGGGGTCCCTCACTGGCCACCCCCAAAGGAAGAATTATGAATTAACCCTGTAGTTGCATAAAACTGCTCTAAAAACAGTATACATATAATATTGAC
>CAZRVT010000104.1:0-5861 GCA_964603505.1 uncultured Holophagales bacterium
TCCCTCGTAAAAGTACACGCCTCTACTCCTCGTAAAAGTGTACGCCTATTGACATAGCTCCCATCCATGGACACAAAGCCGCTCACATCCCCATGCCCGTTGAGGTAGTAGAGGTAGCTGCTGTCGTTGTGCCGCATGGCGAGGGGGAAGTCAAGCCCCGGCCCCATGGTATACACCTTTTGCGTGAAGTCCATGGTGGGCGGGCCGCCGTTGAGGCTCTCGATCGTCGTGATCTCCTCGTCGAGGAGGTTGTAGAAGTCGTTGAGGACGAAGGTCTCCGTCGTCCGCTCCACGGTCCGGCCGGGCAGATTGGGGCCGCCCTCCCACCGGGAGGAGAAGGCGCTCTTCTTCCCCACCCGCCCCATCCCGTCCGGCAGGTAGGCATAGTCCACCCCCAGCCGCTCCTCGGCGACCACCTGCCCCCCAAATTCCACCGTCCAGTGCCGCCGGAACGCCGTCATCTTCTCCCGATAGTCGAAGCGCTGCGTCTCCCGCGATCTCCGGGGGACGGTCCGGCGGGGAGGGCGGTGGGCGGGCCGGTCCCCCATGTTACAGCGGTCGGCTGGCCTTGCCACGCATCGTGATCTCGGCGCCCCCCAACCGTCCATTGCCGTGTCTTCACCTCCTTGCCGATTTTGAATAAATAGGTGCCTGTCCCTATTTGCCCTCACGCCGGCCGAGGCCCGTCAGGCTGCCCTTGACAAGGCCGCCGCATGAGCCTTATCCTGTGTCCAAACAACTGGGTCCGGAACACCGTGTGGAGGTCCAGATCTCCTGCGCGGGAACATTCAGACGCACCCGGACCGAGTGGTTCGGACAGGTGCGATAACATTGGAGGCAGAGTTTGCACATCTCACTATTGTCCACGAAGAGCGCGTGCTGGAACAAGGGACAGCCCTCCGTGCCATCCCGGCCCTTGTAGCAGGCATGGTCCGTGCAACGGCTGAGGCAGACGTCCGGGTCCGTCCGCAAACCGACCGGAGAGACCACCGCGGACACCCGCATGAACGCGCCCAGCGCGCATAAATAACGGCACCAGATCTCGCGCGGAAAGATCATGGCCGCCATCGCCGCCAGAAGCGTCAGCGTGACCAGGAGCGCCACGGTGGCGCGTCCCGACCCGTGCATGTTGGTGGTATGCTCCAGCCAGACGAGCATTAGGAATCCCACCGTCGGGATCGCGAAATCCAATTTCCGGAGGATCGGGGGCACGGGACGGTTGAGACGCACAATTCGGCGGCCGGCGGCCGCCACGGCGGAAATCGGACAGACGGCGCACCACAGCCGCCCCGCAACCAAGAAGGAGAAACACACCAGGGGCCACCACACGCCCCAGGCCAGCGACAATCCCGCGGTCTGGAGGGCGGAACCGGCAGGCGACAGACACAGGCCCACCACCGCCGCGGAAGATAGAACCGTGATAAGCTGAAGCCCGCGGGGGATCATCCCCGAGGCGACGGCCTTTGCCACGGGCCCGGCCTTCAGCAGATCTGGCCCCCTGCCCGCGGCGGCTGACGGGACGCGGAGAAAGATATGCTCGGGACCGATGGTATCGCTCTCCGACAGGACCACGGCGCGTCGGATGGCCGCCTCGAGTTCCTTGACATTACCCGCGCGGTAGTCATATGACACCAGGTCTGACAGGGCCGTCGAGGCGATGCCTTTCCTCCCCGTTCCCAACTGACGCGCGTGGCGCGCCGCGAAGGCCTCCGCCAGGGCCGGGATGTCCCGCTTGCGTTCCCGCAACGGTGCCAATGTGATGGCATGGGCGAGGAGCAGGGTGGCCAGTTCGGGGTCCATAGTCCTGGATTCGATCATGTTCATGGTGATCTCATCGGCCAGAAATATGAACCGCGGACGCTTGCCCGTTGAGGCCCCCGCCGGACCCGACAGCAGCCCGGCCAGGCGCCGATGCGCCTCCCGGGGCAGCAATTCCAGCCGCTCCACGACTACGGTCCCCCCTTCCGCCATGGCCAGGAGTCCTGATGGCTCCGCTCCGTCCCCGCTTCCCAACACCACCTCCTCCATGTGCTCCAGCGGATGGTGGGCGAGATTCACCACCAGGAACGGGCGGTTCGCCCCTCGTCCGGCGCTGTGCAGAAGGCCGGCCAGCAGCTTCTTTCCCGTCCCCGGCTCCCCCCTGATCAGCAGCGGATGGTCGGCGGCCGCTTCCTGGGCTATGAAGGCCCTGACCTTCGCGGCGTGCGGCGATGCCCCGATGAAGGTGAGGGTATCCTCGGGCAGGGTGCGGCAAAGCAGGTGGCGCAGCGTCGTGATCTGCCGATGGGTCTGGCTGAGCCGGACATTGGTGCGCGTCAGCCGCTTGGACATCACCCCGACGAATTGTGCGGTCATGTCGGGATGTTCCCTGAGAAGCGACCGGAAGTCCTCCCCCTCGATGACATACACTTCGCAGGCATCCCGGGCCACCACGTCGGCCGAGACCGGCTCGCTGGAAATCAGGGACATTTCGCCGAAGTATTCCCCCGGGTTCAGGACGGTCAGCAGGACGTCGTTGGCCTCCTGGCGCTGCCGGACCTCGGCGTTCCCCTCCCGAAGAATAAAAAGCCGGGTGCCCGGCCGTCCGGCTTCCAACAGGGTGTCGCCGGGGGCGAAGCGGATCAAGCGCGTTTTTTCGGCGATCCGCCCGACCGTCTCATCGGACAAATGGGCGAAGGAGGGAAGGCATTTGAGGAAGTCCGCGGTTTCCGTCACGACCATTCTCCGGGCGGAGCCCCGCCCTCCGTTTCGCGTCCCGATCCCGGCCCGCCCTCTGTCCGGAGCCCTGCTGCCCTCGGCGTCATGCTCGAATCGTAGCACGCCTCCCCGTCCGCCGCAACCCCATGGACGAGGACTTTTCGGTGAAATATCCGCCGTCGGCCGTCTGTTCCCGCGTCATGATGCAGGACAAACGGCAGTTCAAACGCTTGGATTTGGAAGGCATGGATGGCAATGCCGGATGCTGTACGCCCCGAAGGCGGACCTTCTCAATTTAAGCCGCGGCGGGGCCCGGCCCGGTTCCGGTCTGGGAGAGCGTCGGGGCGTTCCGCCACGGGGAGGGGAGCCGATGAAGGTCCGATTTCAGTTTCTGGGCGCCCCGGTCGAGGCCGACGTTGTTCGCGAGGAGGACCGCCTTCTCGTTGGAGTGGCCGGGGGGCGGGGCTTCGCGTTCCGTATCGAGAGCGGCGCGTTGGTCGTTGAGCGCGGCGGCGCCGTCCGCCGCCTCCCGTTCGCCCGCGTCAAGGACCGCCTCTACCTCCACCTCGACGGCAAGGTGTGGGAGTTTGCGCAGGCCGAGCCGGGGTTTGCGGCCAAGGCGGGGACCGAGAAATTCGACGGGAAGGTCTGTCCTCCCATGCCCGGCAATGTGGTGAAGGTGATGGTGGCGGCCGGCGACACGGTGGAAAAAGGTGCCCCCCTCGTCATCATCGAGTCCATGAAGATGGAGCACACCGTCGAGGCCCCCGAGGCCGGGAAGGTGCTGGAGGTGCGCGCCACCGCCGGCACCGTCGCCGATCTGACCGCGCCCATGATTGTTATGGAGATCGCTCCGGCGGGAGAGGGAGCGAAGTGATGCGCAATAAGGAAAATGGGTGACTGTGGGGCTGTTGAAAAACCCTGTTTTCGTTAGGTAACAGAGCACTGCTCTTTGAGCCTTGACGGGATGCCCTTCCTTGGCTTCAGTTCGGCCCACAGCGACTGGAATCCGTGCTGGAGCGTTGACCACGCCTCTAACACAAGCCTCCAGGGCTCCAGAAGGGGCTGGGGCGGCTGTTGCATGTACATCGCCAGCCGCTTCAGGTTCATGACCGCCGCGATCAGATACACTTGGACGGCCACCTTCCAAAGACCGCGCCGGGCGGCCCGCCGCAGACCGTGCTGGGTCTTGGCTTCCCCATGAGCCCCCTCCACCCGCCACCGATGGCGTTGATAGAGCCTCTCCCACTCCGGCGTCCATCCTTGTCGCTTCCGACGCCGAGCGCGCAGCAATGCCTCATAGCCGTCCACGATCAGGATCGTTCGAGCGCTTGCTGTGGCGGAGAAGCAACGGGCCCTCCGCGGACAAGCCCGGCACTCCTGGGCGCAGGCCCGGTAGAGCCAGCCGTTGTCCTGGCGGCTGGAGCGCGTCAAGAGCTTGCCCCGGGGGCACCGCACGACGTCCCGACGGGCGTCGTACTTAAACCGCAGACTGGGGAGATGCGTCCCCCGTGGCCGCTGGGGCTGCGGGGGAATGACCGCCTGAATGCCCCGCTGCTCCAGGGCCTCGTAATTGGTCGAGTGGGCATACGCCGCGTCCGCCGTGACCGTGCAGACCGCCACGCCGGTGGCCGCTTCCACCCGCTCCACCATCTCCAGCAACCGCCGGCCTTCCGATGCTTCCCCAGTCGTCACCGCCACGTCCACGATCACTCCACAGCGGTCGTCGCTGACCGTGTGCGGTTTGTACGCCGGCTCCATCGGATAATTGTGCCGGCTGGTCGTCAGGGTCGCCTCCGGATCGGTGGGGCTGCTCTTCTTGGCCTCACCCTTCGGTCTGTCCACCCCCTGCCCCTTGTCGGCCGGAGGAGGCCCCTCCTTATCGTCATGCCGTGGCTCCGGGGCATTGGCTTCCCACACGTGCTCCGCGTGTCTCTTCGTCAGGCTTTCCCACGAGACATCGGCCCGGATCAAGGTCGCGTCGATGTGGACCGTCTCGCCGCTGACCAAGCCGGCTTGGAGGCAGGCCGACACCGTGCGGGCAAAGATCTGCTGAAAGAGCGCCTCGCCCCACCGCTGCCGGATTCGCGTCAGGCTGCTGTGGTGTGGCAGGGTCTCGTCCAGTCGGTACCCCGCCAACCACCGCATCGCCAGATTCACCTGGGCCTCGCGCATCAGTTTCCGATCCTCTTTGATTCCCGCAAAAAAGCCCGCCAGCATCAACCGCACCGCCGCCTCCGGGTCGATCCCCGGCCGCCCGTTGTCCAGGCAATAACTCCCGGCCACGGCCTGCCGCAGCCAGCACAGGTCCAGGACCTTATGGACTCGCTTCAAGATGTGATCGTCAGGGATGAAGTCCGCTAGGTCACCCGCGATGAATAACGTCCGCTGGTCCCGATCCTGTTTACCGATCATGCATCTATTCTGTCGGGACAGCTTTGCCGAAGCAAGGTATTATGAGGGGGGTTTTTCAACAGCCCCACTGTCCCTATTTATCTACGACGACCGGGAGGAGGTGATCCCCTACGACTGCAACGGCGACAATTTGAGAACCCAAATGGAGTGGGACGGCAAGCTCTGGAACTATCAGTACGGCGCCAACCACCGCCCCCAGCACCTCACCAACCCCTACGGCGAGACGACGAGTTTCACCTATGCAAGCTGCTGCACCGCCGTCCAGGATGTCATCCATGCCAACGGCGCCCGCATCCACTATGACTACGACCTGGCCGAGCGGATCGCCGATGTCCTGAACCTCAAGCCCGACGACTCGATCCTCAAGTCGTTCCACTACCTCCGGGACGCCAACGGGATGGTGACGAGCGTCGAGCGCGAAAATCCCTACTGGAACCAGGCCTACCTTTACGACAACCGCCTCCAGCTCCAGGGAGCCAGCTGCGGCGAGCCGGCCTGGATGAACGAGCTCTTTTTCTACGACGGCCGGGGCAACCGGCTGGAGAAGCGGGGGGAACGGGGCGGTGGCGGAGACCTACGGCTACAACGCCGCCGACGAGATTCAGTGCCGAGGCAATCTAGAGGCTATCCCAAAACTGGAAAATGGCACCAAGCTAATGAAGATCCTGGTCGTACAGAATGCCAGAAACAGCCATTTGTCAATAGGCGTACACTTTTACGAGGAGTAGAGGCGTGTACTTTTACGAGGG
>CAZRVT010000105.1:0-5757 GCA_964603505.1 uncultured Holophagales bacterium
CGGTCCGGATGGGGATCTGGGATTTCAACAGGGTCCCGGGCTTGGTCCGGGCCTGGCTTCGGAGCGATAGGCGGGCCTTCTGATCCGCCAGGAGTCGGTCGATCGTGGCCGGGCTCAGGCGCTGTAACTTCTGCTGGACAATCGGTGGTGCCTTCAGCTCCCCGCAGTGCTCCAGTTTGGGGATCCGCCTCGGCAGGAGCGGGGCCAGCCGCTTGCCGCAGGGATAATCCATCCACTCCCAGATCCGCTTCAGCGCCTCCCGCACCCGGGCGTCATACACCCGCCGCGACCGACGCCGAAAGGGGCGCACCCCCCGGCCGTCCCCTTCCGCCACTGCCTCCGCCAGATGTCTTAGCACCGTCGCCACGTAGCTGCGCTGATATCCCAACAGCGTCACCGCTTGGTCCAGCACACTCGCTTTCTCTTTCTTTTTCAAGCCGTTGTAGCGCCGAGCCCACGCTCGTAGAATCTCTTTTCGCGTCTTCATGTCCAGAATTTTCATCGGAGCCTCCCATGATTGCTAACCGGGAAACTCCTGCCTCCTTTCGACTAGATTCTTCCGTGAGGCAATGATTACTTTTCGAGTAGATTTTCGATGAGGCAATTCGCCCCGTTGCGCTGGGGGCCCGTTTTGATGTATCCTATATTTTCTTTTACGTCCATACATTTCAAGGAGCTGGATCGATGACCACCTTGCGTTACATGCGGCAGGAGTTCAAACGCCTGAAGTGGGCCCTCTGGCTTGTCATCTTCGTTTTCGTGGCCCTCATCTTCGTGGACTGGGGCATGGGCCGCGCCCAGGCCCAGCAGCAAGGCAACTACGTTGCCATGGTTGCCGGCGAACCCATCACCCCGACGGAGTATTACCGCGCCTACGAGAACCAGCGCGAGATGTACCGGCAGGCCTACGGTGACCGATTCAACGAGGACCTGATGAAGCAGATGAACCTCTCCGAGGGCGTGATCCGTGAGCTCGTGCGGGGCAAGATGCTCCGGGCCGAGGCCGCCGCCGCCGGTCTGGCGGTCCCCCCCGGCGATGTGACCCGGGAGATCGCCGCGATGAAGGTGTTCCAGAAGGAGGACGGCTCCTTCGTGGGGTTCGACACCTACAAGCGCGTGCTGGCGGCCAACAACATGACGCCGGCCTATTTCGAGGCGCGGATGAACGAGGACCTGCTCCAGAAGCGCTACGGCAAACTGCTCGCCGGCGCCATGGCCGTCTCCGAGGCCGAGGTGCGCGAGGAGTTCAAGAAACGCAACCTTACCGCGAAAGTGGACTACGCCTACCTGGCCGAGGCCACCCTGCAGAGCCAGGTGACGGTTACCGAGGCCGAGGCCAAGGCCTATTACGAGGCCCACCCCACCGAGTTTTGGCAACCCGAGAAGCGCAAGATCAACTACCTGCTGGTGGACCAGCAGAAGCTGAAGGCCGGCCTCCAGGTCTCCGAGCAGGAGGTGGCCGACTACTACGACACCCACGCCGAGGAGTTCCGGACCGACCAGCAGGTCCACGCCCGGCACATCCTGGTCAAGACCGACACCCGCTCCGAGGCCGAGGCGAAGGCCCTCGTGGATGCCGCTCGCGCCCGCCTGGCCCGGGGCGAGGACTTCGCCGTGGTGGCGAAGCAGGTCTCCGAGGACCCCGGTTCCAAGGACAAGGGGGGCGACCTGGGGTTCTTCGGGAAGGGGCAGATGGTGGCGGAGTTCGAGAACGCCGCCTTCTCCCTCCCCGCCGGGGAGATTTCCGAGCCGGTGAAGACCATGTACGGCTTCCACCTCATCCAGGTGCTCGAGCAGCGCCCCGCCGGTCTCCAGCCGCTGGCCGAGGTGGCCGGCACCATCCGGAGAAAGATCCAGGACGAGAAGGGCGCCCAGGAAGCCCTCGGCAAAAGCCGGCGGGTGGAGCGGCAGATCATCGACGACGGCCTCAAGACCGACGAAGACCTCAAGCGGCTCACCGAGGTGGACCCGGCTCTCACCTTCAACACCACCGAGTACTTCGGGCTGGCCGACTTTATCCCCGGCATCGGCCGCGTCCAGGAGGTCAACAACGCCATCTTCGCGATGAAGGAGGGCGGGTTGACCCCCATGCTCAAGATCCAGCGCGGCTACATGGTGGGACGCCTCGCCGGCATCAGCCCCGAGGGCGTGGCCGCCTTCTTGGCCGTGAAGCGGGAGGCCGAGAACGCCGTGAAGCGGCAGAAGGCCATGGCCCTGGCCAAGAGCCGGATGGCCGCCGCCGCTCCGCTGGGCCTCGAAGCCGCCGCCAAGGCGCTGAACATCCCCGTGAGCAAGGACCAGACCGTCCGGTACCTCTCCCCGCTGGCCACCCTGGGCAGCGGCCGCGCCCTGCACGAGGCCATCTTCAACGCCGCCCCGGGCGCCCTGGTGGGGCCGGTAGAGGTGCAGGGGGGATACGCCCTCTTCCAGGTGAATGCGGTGGACCGGTTCGACGAGTCCAAGTACCAGGCCCAGAAGACGGAGATCCGCAATTCCCTCGCCAGCGGCCTCGCCACCCAGCTGATGGACGTCCTCCTGGAGGCGCAGAAGGAGCGGTTCGACGTCCGGGTGAACACCGAGTTCCTGAAGCAATACTCGTAAGCGCGGCAGGAGTGTGACCTGAACAGGAAACCGGTGGCATTCGCTGGGCCTTTGGTCCGGAGGGGGCGGTGATCGGCTCCCTCCGGGGGCGCCTCCTCGACCTGCGGCCGGGCGCCTGCCTGGTGGAGGCCGGCGGCGTGGGCTACGCGTGCCTGATCTCCCTCCAGACCTTCTCCCGCCTCTCCGGGGCCGGCGGCGAGGTGTTCCTCTGGACCCACACCCACGTGCGGGAGGACGCCCTCCAGCTGATGGGCTTCGCCACGCCGCAGGAGCGCGATCTCTTCCTGCGCCTCATCGCCATCTCCGGCATCGGCCCCAAGGTGGCCCTGCAGGTCCTCTCCCGCTACCCGGTGGAGGAGCTGACGGGGGCCATCGCGGCCGGGGACCTGGCCGCCCTCGTCGCCATCCCCGGGGTGGGGAAGAAGACGGCCGAGCGCATCATCCTCGAGCTCAAGGGCTCCCTCCCCGAGGCCGGGGCCTCGGGGCCCGCGGCCGCCCGCCTCGACGCCGAGAGCGCCCTCGTCAACCTGGGCTATGTCCCTAAGGTGGCGCGGGCCGCGGTGGAGGCGGCCCTCAAGGAGCGCCCCGAGGCCCCCCTCGAGGCCCTCATCGTCCTGGCGCTGAGGCGCCTGGCCTGAGATGGCTGGCGACGTCGTCCTCACGGGGCTCAAGGTCGCCGGCGAGGAGACCTTCGAGGAGTCGCTCCGGCCCCGCCGGCTCGAGGAATTCATCGGGCAGGACAAGCTGAAGGAGAACCTCGGCGTCTTCGTCCGGGCCGCTTGCCAGCGGGCGGAGGCCCTGGACCACGTCCTCTTCTCCGGCCCGCCGGGGCTGGGCAAGACGACGCTGGCCTTCATCATCGCCGCCGAGATGGGGGCCCCGATCCGCGTCGTCGCCGGCCCTTCGGTGGAGCGCCCGGGCGACCTGGCCGCGGTCCTCACCAACATCGAGCCCGGCGGCATCCTCTTCATCGACGAGATCCACCGCCTCCACCCCGGGGTGGAGGAGCTCCTCTACTCCGCGATGGAGGACTACCGCCTGGACGTGGTCATCGGCGAGGGGCCCGCGGCGCGCACCATGAAGATCACCCTGCCGCGCTTCACCCTCGTGGGGGCCACCACGCGCGCGGGGCTCATCACCCCCCCGCTCCACGGACGGTTCGGCATCATTTTAAGGATGGACTACTATGACCCGGACAGTCTGCGCCGCATCGTCGAGCGGACGGGGCGCATCCTGAAGGTGGAGATCGAGGGGGAGGCCGGCGCGGAGATCGCCCGCCGGGCCCGCGGCACCCCGCGCGTGGCCAACCGCCTCGTCCGCCGGGTGCGCGACTTCGTCCAGGTGGACGGCCACCCCGCCATCACGGGGGCTCTGGCCCGCCGCGCCCTGGAGGCGATGGACGTGGACGAGTACGGGCTGGAGGAGATGGACCGTCGCATCCTCCAGGTCATCGTGGAGCGGTTCGGCGGCGGCCCCGTGGGGCTCAAGTCGCTGGCCTCGTCGGTGGGGGAGGACAAGGGGACGCTGGAGGACCTCTACGAGCCGTTTTTGGTGCAGGCGGGGTTTTTAGTCCGCACCCCAAGGGGCCGCGCCGCCACCCCCCTCGCCTACCGCCACCTGGGGCTGAAGGGACCGGTGGGGATGGGGCAGAAGGTGTTGGAATAACGTCGCAGGTGACGGCGCGGTTTACCGCGTACCGTCGACCGGTTGGTTCAGCGTGCCTGCTGATGCCATCCCTGCGGCTTTCAGCTGGGCTTCGAATGCTTCAGCGACCCGTTTCCCGGACATCAGCATCCCCCCGAAGATGGCGCCCATGCGCGGCCCGCCGAATGTGGCATTGGCCGACATTCCCGCCACATACAGTCCGGGGAAGACCTCGCGTGTGTTCTCAAGTGTCAGGGTCTCGGCTCTATCTGCCCACATGGACTTCTCCCCCTCGATCTCGCCACTCGGGGTGGATAGCTTTCCAGGAACCTTTTTCTGAACGACCTTTACAACTTCTGTCGCGTGACCGGTGGCATCAACGACGAATGAAGCGCGGACTGCGAGCGGGTCAACGTGCAAGTTGGCGATTTCGACTGCTGACCAGTTGAGTACGACGCCGATCACACGGTCGGGTCGCATCAGCACGTCCTCCACAGTCATGCAGTTGAATACCGCGACACCGGCTTTCACGGTCTTGGAGATCAGGGTAGAAATGGCCTCCACAGAGTCCGCCGAGTGGTATCCCGGTTCGGCCAAGCGGTGGCGGACTCCGAACTCGTCAAGGATAGGCAAAGCGGCTTCCTGGACGACGATCTCGTTGAACATCATGCCGCCACCCCACATGCCGCCGCCGACGCTCAACTTCCTCTCGTAAAGCGCAACCTTGCGCCCCGCGTGGGCCAAGGCGTGTCCGGCGACCAGGCCCGCTGGTCCGCCACCAACAATCGCCACATCAACCTGCAAGTGGTCCAGCAGCTTCCGAGAGAATCGTTCGATGATCGGATTGGTCACGACCCGTTCGTCAATTTCCGTCATACTTATTCCTTCTGGCTCTTCGCGGAATGGAGATAGACCCGGGTATCCCCATTGGAGAGGTCCCGCACCCACCGCCAAGCATGATCGTAATGATGGAAGTGGATGGTGCCACACACCCCGCAGACCGTTTTTTTCCTCGGCGGACCAGCTCGATGATCCGGGCCTTCGGATCACCAAAGACTCCTTTGACGACCCGTAAAGGCTGGAAGCCGGGGAACCGATAGGCATCGTAAAGCGTCTTCCTTTTTCGCATTGCTGCAATCGCACCAGATTTTCACGCTGACTCTATCCACCCTTAGGGTCTGAGTATCAAGCACTTACTTTAACTGACTCCACCCATTTTACCCACTCGAAAACGCGAAGAGCCTTCCTTCTCCTTGTTACGCCCAACGCCGGAAATAACCCGCGGACCGCGCAGATTGAGAACCTGACTTGCCTGAGATCGTTACTGCGCGGGCCGTCGGGTTCATTTCCTTGTTAGGTCGGCCATGATGTCCTGCTTCGCTCACTGCAAAGGACTCAGCGTAACATATTGTGCCATGATAAGTGCCACGAAGAGCAAGCACAACCATGACTGAAATACTAGAGGCTATCCCAAAACCTGTTTGAGGAGCATGTAAGCGCAACCCAGGTGAA
>CAZRVT010000106.1:0-5481 GCA_964603505.1 uncultured Holophagales bacterium
AGCCGCCTGATAGAGAACATTAGTTTTCGTCATTTAATGCAACATTAGGGTATAGAGAAAAGCGCACCAACAAGCTCCCCAAGATCTGGGGGGCGGGGGACTCTGAACTCTGAACCCCCAACTCTGAACTGATCTTGGCGCAATGCGCTAAGCCCTGACCCACCTCCACAGCTCCTTGAGGTTGGGCCGCTTGCCGTACATGAGGATGCCGGTGCGGTAGATCTTGCCGCTGGCGTAGACGACGCCGACGAGGGTGGCCGCCGTCAGGACCAGGGAGAGGGCGATCTGCCAGATCGGCGGCGTCTCCACCAGGATGCGGAGGTACATGATGAGGGGGGTGAAGAAGGGGAGGAGGGAGAGGACCACGCTGGCGGCGGACGAGGGGTTGGCGATGACCATCTGCATCAGGATCACCGGGATGATGATTGGAATGACCACCATCGTGGCCGCCTGCTGGGCCTCCTGCTCGTTGTTGAACATGGCCCCCACGGCGGCGTAGAGGGAGGCGAAGAGGAGGTAGCCCAGGATGAAGAAGATGGGGAAAAAGACCAGCTGGAGGAGGGTGAAGGAGGGCAGGGACCCCGTCGAGGCGGCGATGGGGAGGACGCCCGCCCCCAGGAGGGCGGCCGTGCCGATCCAGACCGCGGTCTGCGTCAGCCCCGAGGCGGCCACGCCGAGGATCTTGCCCATGAGGAGCTGGAACGGCGGGACCGAGGAAACGAGGATCTCCACCACGCGCGTGCTCTTCTCCTCCAGGACCGCCCGCATGATGAACGACCCGTAGATGAGGATGAGCATGTAGAGGGTCATGAAGATGGCCAGGACGCCGAAGAAGCCGGCCAGCGCCCCCTCCTCCTTGGCCTTCCCTTTTTCGACCTTGAACCCCTTAATCCCGATTCGGGCCCGGAGGAAATCCTTGTCCTCGGGGCTCAGGTTGAGGGCGCGGGCCTTCAGGGCGAATTGGGCGCGGTTGAGAATGGACTCCATCGCCTGGATGACGGTGATGTTGGAGAGGTTGCGGGCGTAGAACTCGATCTCGGAGGCCCGGAGGAACTCCTCGGGAATGACCAGGTATCCGTCGATGGCCTTCTCCTCCACCTTTCGCTTCAGGACCTCCGGGGTCTCCCCGGCCGATTTCTGGAAGATCACTTGGACCTCGGGGGTCCGCTCCAGCGATCCCTTGGCGGCCCGCGTGTTGGATCGTTCCACGGCCTTGGCCCGCTCCTCCTGGGCGGCCAGGATGGCGGGATAGACCGCGCCGGAGGGGTCCACCACCGCGACGGTTACGATGGGCCTCGCCCGGGTCATCAGGAGCATCGGAACGATCATCATGCCGAACATGAAGACCGGCAGGAGGATGGTCGAGAGCCAGAACCCGAGGGACTTGACCTTCTGGAGGTATTCCTTCTTGAAAACGACCCACATCCTATCCATGTTTCACCACCTTGAGGAAGATCTCCTCGAGGGAGGGCTCGTCGGGGCGGAACTGCTCGATGTCCGTGCCGGCGGCGAGGACGGCCTGCAGGTATTCCCGGGGGGAGAGGTCCTTCGGCAGGGTGACGCTGTAGCCCTCCCCCTTGGGGACCACCGCGGCGCCGCGGACGGCGAGGGCTTCCGCGCCGGCGGCGGCGGTGAGGTGGATGCGGTTTTCGGCGAAGTCCTCCTTGATCCGATCGAGCTCTCCCCGGAGGACCACCTCGCCGCGGTTGATGAGGGCGAGGGCGTCGATGAACTGCTCAGCCTGCGGGAGGATGTGGGTGGAGAAGACCACGGTCCTCCCGGAGCGGGCGAACCGGAGGATCTCCTCCTTCATCAGCTCCTGATTGAGGGGGTCGAGGCCGGTGAAGGGCTCGTCGAGGACCAGAAGGTCGGGGTCGTGCAGGATGGCGCCGATGAACTGCACCTTCTGCTGCATCCCCTTGGAGAGGGCCTCGGTCTTCTTCTGGGCCCAGTCCTGGAGCCCGAACCGCTCCAGATATTCGGAGGCCTTCCGCTTCGCGTCGGCGGCCTTCATCCGCTTCAACTCCCCGAAGAAGACGAGGTGGTCGATCACCTTCATCTTGCGGTAGAGCCCCCGCTCCTCGGGGAGGTATCCGATCCGGTGCTGGACGGCCAGCCCCGGGGGCCGCCCGAAGATGGAGGCCGTCCCGGAATCGGGCCGGATGATGTCCATCAGGATGCGGAGGGTGGTGGTCTTGCCGGCCCCATTGGGCCCGAGGAGGCCGAAGACGACCCCCTGCGGGACGGTGAGCGAGAGCCCCTTGAGGGCCTCGAACCGATCGTAGGTCTTGCGGACGCTCCTCAGTTCGATCATTGTGCTTCATTATACGGCCGGAGATCCGACGGGTTTCGGTTACAATTAGGTCGCCATGCGCGATTGCCTCTTCTGCCGCATCGTTCGGAAGGAGCTCCCGGCCTCGGTGGTCTACGAGGACGACGGGGTCCTCGCCTTCCGCGACATCCATCCCCAGGCTCCCCTGCACCTGCTCCTGATCCCGAAGCGGCACATCCGGAATGTGGACGCCCTGGGGCCGGGGGACGGGGCGGTCGTCGCCCGCCTGCTCGAAGTCGCGCGGGACCTGGCCCGGGAACACGGGGTCGCGGAGGAGGGCTACCGCCTCGTGACGAATGTCAATAAAGGGGCCGGCCAGTCGGTCTGGCATCTCCACTTCCACCTGCTTGGAGGACGCCCCCTTGGCTGGCCTCCCGGTTAACCTCTGCCTGGGGCTCCTGCTGACCCTGCTCCCCCCCGCCTGGGAGGAGTACGCCCGGGCCCGGGAGGGGGAGGGGGCCGACCCCGCCGCCGCCGCGGCCGCCTATCGGTCGCTGCGGGACGCCGACGCCGACGCCGACGCCGACGTGGCCGCCCTCGCCGCCTATCGGCTGATGGCCGTGGAACCCGCCGAAGCGGCGCGGCATTTCCAGGCCCTGGCGGGGCGGGGCCCCACACAAGAGCTGTTGGAGGCGGGATTGGAACGGCTCATCGAGACGGGGAACCCCGAGGCCGCGGCCCTGTTCGCCCGCTATCGGGACCGGACGAGCCAGGCCTTCCGGCGCAAGGCCGAGAAGCAGCTCGTGGAGGCGCGCTTCCTGGCGGGGGCCCAGGAGCGGAAGCGGCTGGTCCGGGAGGTGCTGGAGGGCCGGAGCGCTTTCAAGAAGGCCCGGCTGGCCCGCCTCTGCCTCGACCACGGCGAGCCCTTGGGCGACGCCCAGTGGGAGGTGCTGTTCCAGGCCTGCCTGGAGGCGCGGGAACTGAAGACGGCCGAGGAGGTGCTGGCGAAATTCAAACTCCCGCTCCCCCCCGGCCGATCCTATTATGCCGGCCGCCTGCGGTTCCTCCAGCGCGACTATGCCGCGGCCATCCCGTTTTTTGAGGCCTCCCGGGGGCGGGAGGAGGCGGCCGAATACCAGGTGGCCCGCTGCCGCCTGGCGATGGGGGAGTGGGCGGCGGCGCGGGAGGCCTTTGGAGGGGTGAAGGGAAAGCTGGCGCCGCTGGCGCGGTACGGCATCGTCAGGATCCAGCTCATCGAGGGGGATCTCGAGGGGGCGCTCCGCACGGCCCGGACCCTCGGGCCGGGCCGGATCCGCCGGGACGCCCTGCTGGCCTGCGCCATCGCCCAGACCTTCGCCGGCGGCCAGGCGAAGGCCCTCCGCATCCTCCAGGAGTTGAAGGGCGACGGGGAGGTCGCTTACTGGCGGGCCCGGCTGTCGGGGGATGTCCGGCTCGACCTCACACCCAAATCCTCCCCTTTCAACGCTTTACACCTGAATCCGTCTCCCCTTCCGAATCCCCCAATCCTGGAACCGACTGCCGAAAGGGCCCCCCCCACCACGTTCCCCCGCTTCCTCCTCGCCCGGGGCCTGTGGGAGGACGCCTGGCTCTTGGGACGCAAACTCCCCCTCGGGGATCGGGAACGGGCCGCCCTCGCCCAGCGCGTGGGAGAATACCGCAAAGAGATGAACCTCGCCTATCCCGAGGCCTCCCGGATGCTCGCCGGTCCCGTCCAAGGGTGGGATCCGGCCGTCCTGGCCCATTTCTTCCCACGGGCCTTCGAAGCCCAGGTTCTGAAGGCCTCGGCCCGGCACGGCGTGCCGCCCGAGGTCATCTGGTCCGTGATGCGCCAGGAGTCCACCTACAACCCCGACGCCCTCTCTCCGGCGGGAGCGATGGGGCTGATGCAGCTCATCCCGCCCACTTACGGAGAATACGCCAACGGCGCGGGGACGGTGTGGCAGGCCGAGGAAAACATCCTCTCCGGAGCCAAGTATTTGGCCAAACTCCACGCCCAGTTCGGGAACTGGATCTGTGCGGTGGCCGCCTACAACGCCGGCGAGGACGCCGTGGCGATCTGGATGAAGATCCCCGCCTCCATGGATCTCCCGGCCTTCTATTCCCTCATTCCCTACGCCGAGACCAAGGGATATGTCCGCTCGGTTCTTTATAACATGATGCTCTACCGGATGCTCTATGCCGACCTGCGTCCGGCGCCCGCCTCTGGCGCGGCGCCTTGAGAGGGGCCCCATGCGCAGCGTGTTCCTCTGGATTGTCGCCCTGCTCGTCACCCTCGTCCTGGCCGTCTACCAGGAGGCCACCGGTCCCACCAAGCCGGTCCGGGGCACCGCCACCGTGGGGGGGACCGACATCAGCTACAAGCTGCTGCGAACCCACGGGGGGGAGGGAGGCCTCCCGATTCGCCTCGCGGTCGCCGACCCCGCCGTCCGGGGGGAGGTGGTCTGGCGGCGGTATCCCACGCAGGACCCCTGGCAGGTCCTTCCCCTGGAGCGGCGGGGGGAGGTCTTGGTGGCCGAGCTGCCCCACCAGCCGCCGGCGGGCAAGGTGGAGTACGAGGTGCGGCTCCAAAAGGGAACGGTCTCGGCCACCTTTCCGGAGCGGACCGCCGTGGCCCGGTTCAAGGGGGCGGTCAACCCCGTCGTTCTTCTGGTCCACATCCTTTGCATGTTCCTGGGAATGCTGGGGTCCGCGCGCACGGCCCTGGAGGCGATGAGCGGACGCCCTGGGGTGCGGCGGCTCGCCTGGGCGACCTTCCACCTCCTGTTCGTCGGGGGGTTGATCCTGGGGCCGATCGTCCAGTACCAGGCCTTCGGCGCCTTCTGGACCGGCGCCCCCTTCGGCTATGACCTGACCGACAACAAGACCCTGATCGCCGTCGCGGGCTGGGGGATCGCCCTGGTGCAGATCCACCGCCGCCGGAACCCCCGATGGTGGGTCCTGACCGCGGCGCTGCTGGTGCTGGGCGTCTTCGTCATCCCGCACAGCGTCCTGGGGTCCCAGATCGACTGGTCGAAGGTGCCGTCCAAAGGGCAGGCTCATGCCGGTCGGCCGCCCGGCGGCGCACGGCGAGGGGACGCCTGGCCCCCGTCCGCCGCCTTGGGACGGCTCAAACGCGCCGCCACCACCACCCCAAACCCCATAGGTGTTAAGTTAAGCCGCATGGAGCATAATAGAGAACAGTAAATAAA
>CAZRVT010000107.1:0-5246 GCA_964603505.1 uncultured Holophagales bacterium
CCTGGGTTGCGCTTACATGCTCCTCAAACAGGTTTTGGGATAGCCTCTACACTAGTGCCGACACTACGGCTTCCCCATCGAGAAGGTCGGGGCCGGGACCGCGGATGCCCGCGATGCCGTCGAGGGCCGGGAGCCGCTCTCCCGTCCCTTCTCTCCCCAACGCCCAAGGCGCCCGCGGCCGTATTTAATGGGACCCCCCCGCGGGTGTATAATAGATGAACGATAATTCAATCCCCAAAGGAGACTTCCCGTTATGAAAGTCCACGAGCACCAGGCAAAGGAGTTGTTTGCTTCGTACGGCGTGACGATCCCGCGGGGCCGCATGGCCAAGACGGTCGACGAGGCCCGGGCCATCGCCACGGAGCTGGGCGGCCCCGTGGTGGTCAAGGCCCAGATCCACGCCGGCGGGCGGGGCAAGGGCGGCGGCGTCAAGCTCGCCAAGACCGTCGACGAGGCCGCGGCCCACGCCAAGGCCATCCTCGGCATGACCCTGATCACGCACCAGACCGGCCCCGAGGGGCGCGTCGTCAAGACCCTCCTCGTGGAGGAGGGGCTCCCCATCGAGAAGGAGTTCTACATCGGGATGGTGCTGGACCGCTCGCGCCGGATGCCCGTCCTCATGGTCTCCCCCTTCGGCGGGATGGAAATCGAGGAGGTGGCCGCCAAGCACCCCGAGGCCCTCCTCAAGATCCCCATCTGCCCCCTCATGGGGATGCAGCCCTACCAGGCGCGCCGCGTGGCCCAGTTCCTGGGCCTCAAGGGCGAGCCCGCCAAGGCCGCGCAGAAGTTCGCCCTGGCGCTGGTGAAGTGCTACCTGGAGACCGACGCCTCCCTGGCCGAAATCAACCCCCTCATCCTCACCCAGGACGGCCGCATCATCGCCCTCGACGGGAAGATGAACTTCGACGACAACGCCCTCGACCGCCACCCCAACATCATGGCGTACCGGGACCTCGACGAGGAGGCCCCGCTGGAGGTGGAGGCGTCCAAGTACAATCTCAACTACATCAAGCTGGACGGCACCGTGGGCTGCATGGTCAACGGCGCGGGGCTGGCCATGGCCACCATGGATATCATCAAGCTCCACGGGGCCGAGCCCGCCAACTTCCTCGACGTGGGCGGCGGCGCCAACCTCGAGGCCGTCACCAACGCCTTCAAGATCCTCCTCTCCGACCCCAACGTGAAGGGGGTGCTTGTCAACATCTTCGGGGGCATCGTCCGCTGCGACATCATCGCGCAGGGCATCGTAGGGGCCGTTCAGCAGGTGAAGCTCACGGTCCCGGTGGTGGTCCGCCTCGAGGGGACGAACGTGGAGGCGGGACGGAAGATCCTGGCGGAGTCGGGGCTCCCGATCCTCCAGGCCCAGGGCATGACGGACGCGGCGAAGAAGATCGTCGCGGCGGTAGGAGGTCGCTAATGGCCATCTGGATCGGCAAGGACACCCAGGTCGTGGTACAGGGCTTCACCGGCAAGGAGGGGACCTTCCACGCCAAGCTCTGCATGGAATACGGCACGAAGGTCGTCGCCGGCGTCACCCCCGGCAAGGGCGGGACCACCCACGAGGGGATCCCCGTCTTCGACAGCGTCCACGACGCGGCGAAGGCCACGGGTTGCGACGCGTCCCTCATCTTCGTCCCCCCCGCCTTCGCGGCCGACGCGGTCATGGAGGCCTCCGACGCGGGGATGAAGGTCATCGTCTGCATCTCCGAGGGGATCCCGGTCAACGACATGTTCCGGGTCCACGCCCACCTGGAGCGGACGGGCGCCCGGATGATCGGCCCCAACTGCCCCGGCATCATCACCCCCGGGGAGTGCAAGATGGGGATCATGCCCGCCGCGATCTTCAAGGCCGGCCCCGTGGGGGTCATCTCCCGCTCGGGCACCCTCACCTACGAGGCGGTGGACCAGCTCACCGCCGTCGGGCTGGGGCAGACCACGTGCGTGGGCATCGGGGGCGACCCCATGCCGGGCACCAACTTCATCGACTGCCTGGCCGCCTTCAACGCGGACCCGAAGACCGAGGCCATCGTCATGATCGGCGAGATCGGCGGGAGCGCGGAGGAGGAGGCGGCCGAGTACATCCGGAAGAACGTGAAAAAGCCCGTCGTCTCCTTCATCGCGGGCCGCACCGCCCCCCCGGGCCGCCGCATGGGCCACGCCGGGGCCATCATCTCCGGCGGCAAGGGGACGGCGAAGGAGAAGGTCGAGGCGCTGACCGCCGCCGGGGTCCACGTGGCCGAGAGCCCCGCCGACATCGGCAAGACCATGAAGGACGCCCTGAAATGAAAGAGCTCACCTTTTCGATCGTCAAGCCCGACGCCATGGCGGCGGGCCTCTCCGGCAAGATCCTCGACCGCCTCCTGGCGGAGGGGTTCGTCATCCGCGGGATGAAGTGCATGCACCTGGCCCCCAAGGAGGCCGAGGGGTTCTACGCCGAGCACAAGGAAAAGCCCTTCTTCCCCTCCCTCGTCCGGTTCATGACCGAGGGCCCCATCCTGGTCATGGCCCTCGAGAAGGAGGCCGCGGTGGCCGACCTGCGCAAGGTCATGGGCGCCACCGACCCCGCCGAGGCCGCCCCCGGCACCCTCCGCAAGCTCTTCGGGACCTCGAAGGAGCGGAACGCCATCCATGGCTCCGCCAACCCTGAGGACGCCCGCCGCGAGGTGGCCTACTTCTTCGCGGCCGTCGAGATCCAATAGGGAACAAGGAGACCCTTATGCGCCTGTCGATCTGCCTGCTTCTGTTCGCCGCGTCCCTCCTCGCCCAGGTCCCCGCGGACCCCCTCCCCGCCATCGAGACCCTCCGGGAGGGTTTCAACAAGGGCGACTACACCATCTTCTCGAAAGAGTTCAGCCCCGAGCTGAAGGCCCGGTTCGACGAGAAGATGGCCGGCCAGTTCTTCAAGAACGCCAACATCGGCTGGGGCCATTGGGACACCACCGGGGCCCCCGAGCCGGTCTCCGACCGGGAGGTGCGCGTCCGGTGCGGCTTCGAGAAGGCCCGGGCCGACCTCACGGTGGCGTTCACGGCGGAGGGCAAGATCGACCGCTACGCCTTCAAGCCGATCGAGGAGGCCGATTTCGCCAATCCCCCGGCGGCCTCGGTGTTCTTCCGCTTCCCCCTCCAGGGCGAGTGGACGGTCCTGCGCAGCGAACGCCAGAGCCCTCCGGCCAAGGCCTTCGCCCTCGACCTGGTCCGCACCCTGCCGGCGGGCAATGACGAAGCCGGGGCCCAGGCCCTCACGGCCGGCCAGGCGATCCTCGCCCCCGTGGGGGGCACCGTCGCCCAGGTCCTGGACGGCATTCCGGAGAACGCCCCGGGACAGGTCAACGCCATGGCGCCGGACGGCAACGCCCTCGCCATCCGCTACGCCAAGGACGAGTTCCTCTCCCTCAGCCACCTCCAGCCCGGCTCGTTTGCCGTCAAGGCGAGCCAGAAGGTGGAGCCCGGCCAGGCGCTCGCCAAGGCCGGGAACAGCGGCGACTGCCCCCACCCCATGGTCACCCTCAACGTCAGTACCAACCTCGTCGGCGAGAAGGGCCGCTCCAAGAAGTTCGGCTTCGCCTGCGTCGAGCGGTTCGACGGCGCGGCGTGGCAGCAGAAGGTCAACTACATCCCGGCCCAGGGGGACCGCCTGCGGCCCTGCACCGAGCCTTAGGATATTACCGAATAAGAATACATACCCCGGGCCTTCGCGCCCGGGGTTGATTTTTTTCCGCGCTTGTGAAATGGGAGTATAATGCCGGGGTCGGGTCATCAATCCAATCAAGGAGGCGCTATGAGCCTGCTGTTCGACAAACTCAACCAGAAGTTCCCGCTGTGGCGGGACGAGATCAAGCCCCTGCAGAAGGAGAAGGGGGAGAAGGTGGTCGGCCAGGTGACCATCGCGCAGGTCTACGGCGGCATGCGCGGCGTCAAGAGCCTGGTGTGCGACACCTCGGAAGTCCCCCCCGACAAGGGGCTCATCATCCGCGGCATCCCGGTGAAGGACCTCGCGGAGAAGCTCCCCGAGGAGGTGCTCTGGCTCCTCCTCACCGGCGAGCTCCCCTCCGAGGCCGAAGTGGGTGACCTCCGGAAGGAGCTGGTCGCCCGGAACAAGGTCCCCGACTACGTCTGGGCCGTCCTCAAGGCCATGCCGGCCGACTCCCACCCGATGGTCCTGTTCAACACGGCCATTCTGGTCATGGAGAAGGAATCGGTCTTCCGGAAGCGCTACGACGAGGGGATGAAGAAGGACGAGTACTGGAAGGCGACGCTGGAGGACACCCTCAACATCGTGGCCGTCCTCCCCGCCATCGCCGCCGGCCTCTACCGGATGCGCTTCGGCAAGGGCGACCGCATCGCCTCCGACCCCAAGCTGGACTGGGGCGCGGACTACGTCAGGATGCTCGGCCTGGGGGACCCCAACGGCGAGTTCACCAAGCTGATGCGCCTCTACCTGGTCCTCCACAGCGACCACGAGAGCGGCAACGTCTCGGCCATGACCACGGCCACCGTCAACAGCGCCCTCTCCGACCTCTACTACTCCCTCTCCGCGGGCCTCAACGGCCTGGCGGGCCCCCTCCACGGGCTGGCCAACCAGGAGTGCCTGGCGTGGGTTCTCGAGACCAACAAGAAGTTCGGCGGCGTCCCCAGCGAACAGCAATTGAAGGACTACGCCTGGGAAACCCTCAACAGCGGCCGCGTCGTCCCCGGCTACGGGCACGCCGTCCTCCGCATCACCGACCCCCGCTTCGACGCCTTCCTGGCCTTCGGGAAGAAATACTGCCAGGGCGACCCCGCCTTCGACACAGTGGCGCGCGTTTTCGACGTGGTCCCCAACGTCCTCAAGGAAGTGCAGAAGATCAAGGACCCGTGGCCGAACGTGGACGCCGGCAGCGGCGCCCTCCTGTACCACTACGGCCTCACCGAGTTCTCCTACTACACCGTCCTCTTCGCCGTCAGCCGCGCCCTGGGCGTCTGCTCCCAAGCGGTCATCGCCCGCGGCCTGGGGCTCCCCATCACCCGCCCCAAGTCCGTCCCCACCTCCTGGCTCAAGGCGGAGGCCGAGAAGTAGCCCTCGACCGTTCCCGAACCCTCAAGCGCCCCGACCCTGTCGGGGCGCTTTTCTTTCAGCCGGAAAGAGCGCAAAGCCCAACAGCGTAAATGCGAAGCGGAGCAAGTGGGCAATCGTGTCAATGCGTCAAGGCGAGCTAGTGTAGTGTCTCACACGCTTCTTTACATTTAGCGATTTTGGCCAGCATGCG
>CAZRVT010000108.1:0-5234 GCA_964603505.1 uncultured Holophagales bacterium
CTTCACCTGGGTTGCGCTTACATGCTCCTCAAACAGGTTTTGGGATAGCCTCTAGAGTTCCTTGATGGTGGGGAGCCGCCAGTCGGCGTATCCGCCGAAGGCCTCGGAGTTCAGGGCGGCGGGACGCTCCTGCGCCTGGGCCCAGGTCAACTTGTCGGCGGAGTCCAAGACGCCGTCCCCGTTTGTCTCGGGACTGGCTTGCCAGATGAGGCCGGTGACCCCGTCCCGGACGGTCAAACCGTCGGCGCTGACCGCGTATTGTGGGGCTTTGCCCGTGAATTGCGCGTCCTGACCGTAGTAGGGCTGGCTGGGGGCCGGGCAGGCGATCGGCAGGAGGGTGTCGTAACAGGCCGATTGGGCCGTGTCCACCACAGGATGGACGACGGCACGGGCGACGGGGGCTGCGAGGAACAGCGTCAGAGTCAGGACGGTGACGATCCGGGGCATGGGACACTCCTTTACGGCGGGTACAGGACCGGAATCAGGCCGCGCAGCCTGGGCCCGCTCGTTAAGGAGACGAACGCCTCCTGGCCATGGTTGACGCCCCGGCAGGATTCCCGCCGTTATCGTTCCCCAGGATAAAACGATTTCTTGGGCTCCACCGCCTCGCCCCGCCGGGCGGCCAGCCAGGCGACGTGGGTGGCCTGCATCTGGTCGATGTGGGCCGGGATGTGGGCGGCGTAGATGGCGAGCCAGTCGTCCAGCGTCATGGTGCCGCTTTCGGAGTGTTCGATGGTGTGCGCCCAGATGGCGGGGGGAAGGCGGCGCAGGAGCTTCGCCGTCGTCCCCCGGAGCAGGCGGAAGAGCTCCACGGCCTCCTCGGGGTCCTGGTCGTGGTAATGCAGTTCCGCGGTCCACCGCTCCTCGTCGTAGGCGAGCACCGCGCTCCCGGGCTCGGCGACCAGGCGCCGGCAGCGGATGTAGCTGTTGGCCTCGCTGTCGGCCAGGTGGAGGAGAACCTCGTGGATGCTCCACCGGTCGGGGCCCGGCTTGAAGCTCCACATCTCACGGGGGAAGCGCTCCAGGGCGGCATCGAGCTCTGCGGCGGCGCGGGCGTACGCGTCCAGCTTCTCTTTCCGTTCTTCGGGGGTCATCGGGTCCTCCTGTGCTCCGTCCCCAGAATAGCAGATTCCGCGGGAACGGGTGGACTGGCCGCATCCGCGATTCTGAGCGTCTGCTATCATTATGGATATGCGCGACCACCTGCGTGCCTTCGCTGCCTGTCTCCTCCTGATGCTCCCTCCGGATGCGGTCTGGCTCTTCGTCATGGGCCCCCGGTTCTATACCCCCAGGATCGGTCATCTGCTGGCCGATGAGCCGTTCCTGACCCCGGCGGCCGCTTTCTACCTGCTGTACGCCCTCGGCGTGGCGGTGTTCGTGGTGGTCCCGGCCGGCCGGGGAAGGTGGCCCGCCGCCGCCGTCTTCGGCCGTGGCGCCTTCCTGGGCCTGCTGGCCTACGGCACCTACGACCTCACGAACCACGCCACCATGCGGGGATGGCCCCTGACCGTGACCCTGGTGGACCTGGTGTGGGGCGCCTGCCTCACCGGGGCCGTGGCCGCCGGTGCCCGCTGGGCCGCCTTCCGTTCCCGTCCGGGGAGGGGAGAGGGAGCGGGAACGCCTTGAAATAACGGGCCAAAACGGGTATCCTATGTGCCCCCCGGAGAGGTGCCAGAGCGGCCGATCGGGGCGGTCTCGAAAACCGTTGAGGATGTGAGTCCTCCGGGGGTTCGAATCCCCCCCTCTCCGCCAATCTTGATTTGCATTAGCCCTCGCGAAGATGTCGAAGGGCTTTCTCATTGAAGGCGCAATAGTTAGTTGATCCAGCGTGCAGTTCGATAGGATAAATTCAACATTTTCCGCTTTTCCAGCCAATTCTGTGTATCGTACTGGAAAGAAATGGCTTGCACAAGTTCTAAGGTGTCCTTCGCGGTCTGGAGCACATAATATAAAGTCTCACTGCGGCATAGAATTCGAACTGGGCCTCTCGGTCGCCCTGCAAAACTCGCAGTACAAGCTCTTTGGGGAAACTAATCCTCGTCACGCCATCCATTGTAGCGCAACCAGCGAGCTTTTGCACAGAGCCCTTCCGACAACCCCTGAATGGCTAATTGGCCAAGCCCTCCAGCACTTCTCTTAGGCCTCCAACATATAATTCAGCGCTTAAAGTCATTGATTCTGCGCGAGTTATCCACCTCCCCGTTTCAAGGTACTTACTTTAAGAAGTACTTCCGGGAGGTGTTATGGGCTCTGGAATCCTGCAAAGGCATCCTGCTGGCCGGCCGCTGGCCGCTGATCTTGGTGAATGGCTCGTAGCCCGGGTGAAGGCTCGCCAGGAAAAGGCGCTCGCCAGGGTGCTCCTGCAGTATGGCATCGGGTACTATTTGCCGATCGCCTGCAAGGCGCACCTGCGTCCGGATAATGGCTGCCCGAAGCGATCGTGGATTCCCTTGTTCCCAGGGTATGTGGCGTTTGCTGGCCTCGCGAACAAGACCATCGTTGCACAGACGAACCGGATCCATGGCATTCTGCTAGTTCCAGACCAAGAGGGCTTTGTCCGCGAGTTGGAGGCCGTCCAGCAAATCCTTGCTAGTGGTCTGCCGTGCGAAGCATCTTCAGACCTTCCATGCAGCGTCCAGAAAAGAATGTCACCCTTTGGAGGGGTTAATCGGTTGACACGTCCCTAACCCAAGCACCGGCGATGTCTGGTGAAAAGGAGGGACGCATGAAACTGTTTTTGTGGAAGAAGCACCGGTCACGACCGGCCCGGAGTGAGCCGGCCCCATCCCCCGCCAAGCCCCAGCCCCGCCCTCGCAGGACCCGCAAAGTTCCGGCCCGCAAGGTCGTGCCGCTCGAGATCAAGCGGCGGGCCCTCGATGCCCTGGAGGCTGGGCTGACGGCCGCCGAGGTGGGGACGCTGGCCGGAGTCAGCGCCACCGCCGTGGAGCGGTGGCGCACACTGCACCAGGTGGGCGGGGAGGCGGCCCTGCAGGGGACGGCCCGGGACCCCGGCGCCCGGAAGATCTGCGCGGCCCTGGAGGAGCGCATCACCCAGCGGCGGAAAGAGAGACCGGCGGCGGGGGTGCGCACGATCCGGGACGAGCTGAGGCGGGAGGAGGGGCTGGCGGTGAGCGCGGAGACGGTGCGGCGGGTGGTCAACGACGCCGGCCTGGGCAATCCCCCCGAGCCCAGCCCCCGGCGGCCGCCGCAGGTGCGGCGTTTCGAGCGGGAGCTTCCCAACGCCCTATGGCAGATCGACATCTTCACCTTCAAGCTCAAGCGGATGTACCCGGTGTACCTGGTGGGGATGATCGACGACCACAGCCGGTATCTGGTGGGGCACGGCCTGTACCGCCAGCAAACGGCCGAGGCGGTCTTGGAGGTGGTCAAGGGGGCCATCGGGCAGTGGGGGGCGCCCCGGGAGATCCTCTCCGACAACGGGCGTCAATTCGCCGCCTGGCGGGGCCAGACCCCCTTCCAGAAAGAGCTCCAGCGGCAGGGGGTCCAGCATATCCGGTCCGCCCCCCACCACCCCATGACCTTAGGCAAGATCGAGCGCTTCTGGAAGACGATCTGGGGGGAATTCCTCGCCGAGGCGGTCTTCGCCTCGTTTGCCGACGCCTGCCAGCGCCTCGACCACTGGATCGGCTACTATAACCACCAGCGGCCCCACCAGGGGATCGAGGGCCAGGGTCCGGCGGAGCGGTTTTACGGCGTGGCCGGGGATGTGGAAGAGGCCTTGAAACACGGGTGTCGGGAGAACGCCCTCCAGCTGGCCTTGGGCCAGGAGCCTCAGCCGCCCCTGTATCTTCTTGGTAAACTGGGGGGGACCGACGTGCGCATCGTGCGCAAAGGGGAAGCCATCGAGATCAAGCTGGGGGACGAGGTGCGCGAGGTCATCCGGCTCGGCCCGCCGTTTACGGTGGACGAGCAGGGGCACGATCGAAGGGAGGCGAGCGACGATGCAGTGGAAGGAGCTGAGCGGCGAGGAGCGGTACCGGGTGGTGCAGATGGCGCGGAAGGGGGAGGTGCCGATGGGGGAGCTATGCACGACGTTTGGCGTGAGCCGGCAGACGCTCGCGGAAGCCATGGAGAAAGTGGACCAGGCGGCGATGGCGGCGCTGGAGCCCAAGGCCCCGGGGAGGAAGGGCCCCTCCCCGGAAACGGCGGCCTTGGCCCAGGCGAAGAAGACGGCGACGGGGATGGAGAAGGAGCTGGCGCACTGGAAGACGAAGTACGAGATCGCCATGACCTTCGTGGAGCTGCACCGGAAGGTGCTCAACGGGGAGCCGCGGCCGGGGGAAGAGGCGGATGGGGAAAAAAAGAGGCGGCGGAAGGGAGGGACGACTGCGGCGGGGACTGGTGCGGACCGGAGCGGCCCGGGGGTGGCCGGCAGGAATGATGGCCGCGGTGATGGGGGTGAAGGCGAAAAGCCTTAAGCGCTGGGGGCTCCGGCAGGGAACATGATCGCCCGGCCCCGGCCCCGCCCCTCAGCGGGGCCGGCCCGAGGCGATCCCCCAGGAGGTCCAGCTCAAAATCCGCACCCAGTACGTGGCCAAGTACGGCCAGTGGGGCTCTGAGGTCCTGGCGGACTGGGTGGGGCGGCAGGAGTGGGGGTGGTACAGCCCCACCACCATCGCTGGCGTCATCGAGGACCTTCAGCCCACCCCCGAGATCCAGGAGCCCCCCGGCGATACGCCATCACCGCCCCCCAGGTGATGTGGAGCGAGGACGGCACCGACTTCAAGGAGAAGGGACACAAGAAAGAACTTCTGATCCTGCAGGACGAGTGCGCCCGCTACAAGACCAACACCCGCCTGGTGGAGGGGCCGGCCACGAGCAAGGAGGTCTTGACCTATCTACAAGAAGCATTCGAGAAACACGGCCCCCCGCTGGTCCTCAAGCACGACGGCGGCGCCATTTTCCACGAGGCCGCCGTCGAGGTCCTGCTGGAGGAGCACCACGTGGTCAGCCTCACCAGCCCGCCGCACTATCCCCCCTTCAACGGCAAAATGGAGCGCACCATCCGGGACATCAAGGGCTATGAGCGCGCCATGCGCCCCTGCAATCCGGACCTGTCCCTGAAGGAACGCCTAGAGGAGACCATTCACGATCTCAACGACGAACGGCCCCGCCCCATGCTCGGCGGACGCACGTCCAAGGAGGTGTACGAACAAGACACATGTCCAGCGGCGTGTTATTTTACGAGCCGATCGGCGCATACTTTTACGAGG
>CAZRVT010000109.1:0-4610 GCA_964603505.1 uncultured Holophagales bacterium
GGGAACCGGAACCGGGCCTGCCCTGAGCAGGAACCGCGCCGGTAACTACCAATGCGACGTCCCGTTCCGGCCGGGCCCCTGCTCGCGGCCCTGGGGTATGCGGCCGCCGCCACGGCCGCGGGACCGGTAAGCCCCGCCCCCCCGAAGGCCCCGTTCATTCGAACGGCCGCCTGCCCCCTGGAGTGCTGCGCCTACGGGACCTGGACGGCACGGGTCCCTCTGCAGGCCTACCAGCGGGCCGCACGCACTGCCCCGAAGGCCTTTTCGATCGGAACGGGCGAGACCTTCCAGGCGGAGGGCGGCGACCTGTGGACCGAACAATTGGGCTTCGTCATGGTGCTGAGGCCCTTCCAGAAGCAGGGAAGGCGGTTCGAGCCGGGGGACATCTTCTACATCCTCTCCTACCAGGCCTGGGATTACCTGATCTGGCAGAGGGGACAGGTCCTCGGCGTCCCGGCCTTCTGGGGCACCGGCGACCCCGACCGGGAGACGGCCCTCCTCAAGGCCGAGCCGGCGATGGTGTGGTGGGTGCGGGTGAAGAATGCCGCCGGAGTGACGGGCTGGATCCCCCTGCGCCTCCAGCGTTCCACCGACGGAATGACGGTGGCGGAGGAGATCAATGGCATGAACGACTGCGGTTAGAGGCAGTTCCAAGTTCCAAGTTTCAGGTTCCAGGTTAGAACCCAAAGCCAAAGTGCTGCAACTTGAAACCTGAAACCGGATTGTCCCTACAGGTTCTCCAAAATGAAATTGTAGATCGCGTTGAACAGGTGCAGCCGCGCCTTCTCGTCGCGAATGGAGTGGTCCCGGCCGGGATAGAGGTGCAGCCGGTACTCCTTCCCGTGCTTCACCAGCTCGTCGATGAAGGTGACGGTGTTCTGGAAATGGACATTGTCGTCGGCCGTGCCGTGGGCGAGGAAGAGGGCGCCGTGAAGGTCCGCGGCGAAGTGGACCGGCGAGGAGTCGCGGTAGCCCTGCTCGTTGTTCTGGGGGAGCTTGAGGTAGCGCTCGGTGTAGATGGTGTCGTAATAGCGCCAGTCGGTCACGGGGGCCACGGCCACCCCGGCCTTGAACGCCGTCGAATGGGTGAGGGCGGTGAGGGTCATGTAACCGCCGTACGACCAGCCCCAGAGGCCGATGCGCTCCCCGTCCACCCACGGCTGGGCCCGGAGCCAGGCCACCCCTCTGAGCTGGTCCTCCAGCTCCTTCCTCCCCAGCCGGTTCAACAACTCGGCCTCCCATCGCTGGCCCTTCCCGGCGGAGCCGCGGTTGTCGAGGGTAAAGACGATATAGCCCTTTTGCGTCAGGAGGGCGTGAAACAGGAAGGTGCTCCGCCCCCAGGCGTTCTGGGTCATCTGCGCCCCCGGGCCGCCGTAGGTGTAAATGAGAACGGGATAGCGCTTAGCGGGGTTGAAATCGGCGGGTTTGATCAGCAGGGCGTCACAACCGTCGATCTCCAGGGGTTCGACGAGGGGCATCCGCAGGGTTTTCAGCTCCGGGGTGGCGCCCTCCGCGAGGACAAAGCCCGCCTTCCGGCCGGTCTGGACCAGCTCGGCTCGGGGGGGTGCCAGGAGGGCGGAGGCGGTGTCCACATAGGCGGAGGCGTCGGGCGCCAGCGTCACCGCGTGGGTGTACTGCCCCTCGGTCAGCAGGGTCCGCTTCCCCTCCTTCAGGTCCAACCGGTACAGGTTTCGGCCCCGGCAGCCCGCTTCGGTCGACAGGTAGTAGACGGCGGTCTCCTGGGGGTTGGTGCCCAGAAGGTCGGTCACCTCCCAGTCGCCGGAGGTGAGGGGGGTGACGGTCCGGCCGTCCAGGGAGCATTCATAGAGGTGCGCGAACCCGCTCCGCTCCGAACGCCAGAGGAAGGTGGGGCGGGTCTTGAGGAACACGGGGCCGTCGAAGAGGTCTACCCAGTCGGCGCTCCGCTCCTCCAGGACGAGTGTCTTGTCGCCGGTGGAGGGGTTGATGCGCAGGAGGGCCAGGCCGTCCTGCGCCCGGTTGAGGACTTGGGCGTAGAGGGCTGTTCCATCGGGCGGGAAGGCGAGGCGGCCCAAATACTCGTCGGCGGTGAGCCGAAGGACCGCCCGGGGAGCGTCCGAGCCCGGCCGAAACACCCACGCCGACACCGTGGGGTTCATCCCGCCGGCCTTGGGGTATCTCTGCCAGGTCACGGCCGGCACGGGCGGCCCCAGGTCCAGGAGGGGGACGGCGCTGACGGCGGTCTCGTCGAACTCGTAGAACGCCAGGGCTTTAGAGTCGGGCGACCAGACGATGGCCGAGTCCAGGTCCAGCTCCTCTCCGTATACCCAGTCCGCAATTCCGAAAAAGTGGTCCTCCCGCCCGGCGGCGGTCACCGCGGTGTCGGTCCGCGCCTCGAGATCGAACAGGCGCAGGTTCCAGTCGCGGACATAGGCGATCCACCGGCCGTCGGGGGAGGGGGTGACCTCCCTGGCGCCGTCGTCCAGAACGCGTTCGAGGGCGTCCGGGGGACGGAAGAGATAGGCGCCGGAGTCGAGTGTCAGGAGAAAGCGCCCGGGGGTCAGGACGCGGAAATCCGTGACCGCCTTGACCTCCTGGTTCAGGAGGGCCTTCAGCGTCTCCTGGGTGGCCAGTGTGGCGGGCTTGCCGCCCCCGGGGGCCACGGCGACGAGGTGGGTCTCCATGCCCTTCGGCAGGATGTAATAGAGCGTCCCCTTGGCGTCGAAGGCGTATCCCCGGGGCATGGCGGTCGTCAGCCCGGGCGTTCCGAGGATGCGCTCGATAGTGAGCTCCTGGGCCCCCAGGGCCGCGGTCAACAGGAGGCAGGCGGCGAACAGGCGGCGGTTCACCGGGCCCCTCCCCGGAGATGGTCCCAAACGATCTGGCTCCAGATCTCCATGTCGGGGACCCGCTGGTCCACTGCCGACGCCGGGAGCCACTCGCCCTTCAACTCCCGCTCCTCGGCGACGCGCACCTTCGCCGGGTCCTCGGGAACGATGCGGTAGACCAGCCCCAGGTGGACCTGGCAGACCGGGGTGAAGTCCTCATTGAGGAACCCGAGAAAGTGCTTTGCATAGGGGGTCTCCACGTGGAGCTCCTCATGCAACTCCCGCTCCAGGTTGGCCTCCAGGTTCTCCGCCGGATCCTCGGCCATCCGCCGCATGTGGCCCCCCACCCCGATCGAGACGCAGTCGTGGAGCCGCTTCTCGCCGCCCCCCTTCTGCCGGCGGTAGGTGAAGGTGAGCCCGTCGGCTTGCAGCACCAGGTAGGGGATGGGCTGCTTGAGGGAGGGGTCTTCCTCCACGGTCCCCCGGCCGCGGTAGTCGCCGTGGGCCGCGATGAGGCCCAGGGCGCGCTCCAGCGGGGCGTTCAGCATCCCCTTGGGGCTGAGCACTTCCAGCAGGGCCGAACGCGGCACGACGAGGATCTGCTCCATTTGACATTCTCCTTCCCGTTGGGCGAAAATAACCCCGCATGATCACGGGGTTCAACACCGACGTAGATTACAACAACAAGACCTACCACGTCCAGACCGAAGACAAGGGGATGGACAACCCCTACATCGAATCGCTCGTCTACCGCGGCGGGGGCATCATCTTTTCCAAGCGCACCTCCTACGCCTCCAAGCTCGCCGCCGGCATTTCCGAGAAGGAGATCCGGGCCCTGCTCGAGAACCAGCACAAGACCATCATCGCCGCGATCCGAAAGGGCAAGTTCGAGGAGGGGGTGCCGCCGCCGGTGGCCCCCGTCACCCTCGAGGGCGCCCCCAAGGCCGCGTCCCCGCCTACTGCGCCCCCCGCTTCTCCGTCCGCCGCCGCGAAGCCCGCCGGGGCGAAAGTGACGGCCGCCCCCCCCCCCCCGCCTCCCACCGCACCCGCCTCGGTCCAGGAGGCCCCCACCAAGGCCTCCCTGGACGAGATGATCCAGGCCTACCTCATTCAGGAGAAGGAGAAGGACCAGCTGGAGATCCGGGTGCCGCAGGGGATCGAGTTCTTCTCCGGGAGCATCGTCCCGTTCCAGGTCAAGGCCGAGACCTCGGTCTCCAAAAAGCCCATCCCCGGGGCCGAGGTGGTGGCCAAGCTCATCACAACCTTCAGCCCGCCCCAGGACCTCTTCACCGGCTACACCAACGCCGAGGGGCTGCTCACCATGACCCTCAAGATCCCCCCGTTCAAGCACGGCAACGCCGCCGTCATCATCATGGGGAAATCGAAGGAGTACGGGAACACCGAATACAAGCAGTTGGTGAAGAAGAAAAACTAGTTCAGAGTTGAGGGTTTAGAGCTCAGAGATGCCGGAAGAATTGGAAGGTGGTCCCAAGAAAACCGCTTCTTATTGGGTGGTCGCAACATTGCTAATTGTTGGAGCACTGCTCATCGTACCGGTGCTTGTATTCCAGCTTGCAACGAGAGGTTGGAGTGTCAATGGGATCGTAGGGGGATTGTTCATGGTCCTCGGTTCTATCATTGCGTTTCTTGGCGCCATCAAACCACAAGTTTTTTGGAAATATTACGGGGTTAAATCCCCTGCAAGATTGCCGCCTAATGGAATCGATTCGGATGCTGAAAGGCCCAAGGAATGTCCAGCGGCGTGTTATTTTACGAGCCGATCGGCGCATACTTTTACGAGGC
>CAZRVT010000110.1:0-4430 GCA_964603505.1 uncultured Holophagales bacterium
TTAAGAAGGAGTAACCGAAAGAGGGGGGTTTGACTAATCGCCTTGGGTTTTCCGTTCCACCATTTGCTAAAAATGCGCTTGAAAAGGGCCCTTTGAATATGCCTTCGGCGTCCCTCAGCGGTTCCTGGGCCTTGGTGTGGGGTGTCTCATGCAGGGAGAGTATATAACTGTCTCTTTCTATTTTCAAGTGCATCTTCAGCACCTTTTTAAAAATATCATTGGACCTTTACTCTTAATTCCGGCCCTCGAAACCGCTTATAACGCAGGCGGGACTCTGCATGCACATGCTAAAAAAGCGATTCGGAGAGCGGATTCAACAGCTCCGGCGACAGAAGGGGATCAGCCAGGAGAAGCTGGAGGAGTCTTCGGGGCTGCATGCGACGCACATCAGCGAGATCGAGCAGGGCCGGGGAAACCCGAGCCTGAACACAATCAACAGACTGGCGCGCGGCCTGAAAGTTCCCCTGTGGGAAATCTTCATGGGGATGGAGATAAAGAAGGCCTGGCCCACGATAGAGCAGATCAGGAGCAAGGGCTTTTACCGCACGGGGAAGCGCGGGCGGAAGGGATACAAGCCACGAGGGAAGCCCCCCGAGGCCTCGGGGAAGACCCGGCGGAAGCCCTGAAGCAGCTCCCGGAGGATCCCCGGGACCCCCAAAACCCCCTTGCAGGTTATCTCCAACCCTTCGGCTTTTTTTCAGCCCGCTCACCCCGTTAAAACGGGCATCGGAGGAGCGGCGGCCGCCGATGGGAGGAGCTCGTCGGCCGAGGCCTCGGCGGACGACGACCAGGCCGAGGACGTCGCCGGCGAAATTACAGCAGAGGTTTGAGGAGCTTGTCGAGACGGGCCAGGAGGCGGTCCTTGGGAACGGCATCGGCCTCGATGCCGTAGGGCTGGCCGTTGATGCCCCCGGTTTTTTCAAGCCACTTCCGGTTCTTGGTCCGCTGCTTGGGCGGCAAGGTGAACTTGGAGAGCTCGAGCTCCTCCGGGGTGAAGATGGAAGGGGCTACCAGGTCGGTGTAGCGAAGCAGCTTGACCCCCTGGCTCTTGATCTGCCGTTGAAACGCCCCCGCCACGATCGCGCCGTTGGGGTCGTAGTCCACGATGCCGAAGACGTGGAAGCGGGTTTTCGGCACGTCCACCCCAGCTTCGGCGATGTGGGCCATCATGTACTCCGATTAGCCGGGGGTTCGGAGGCGGGAGTGCGGAGTTGGAAGGGCGGAGCAAGCGGATCGGCCGCTGGTTCTTTCTCCGAACTCCGAACCGGGAGGGTGGGCGGGGGGCTTAACCTATTGACAAACCGCTCGAATCGTGATAGATTATGCCCCTCCCGCTTAATGTATCCCTTTGCGGGGAGACCTCTTAAGGGGAAAATTTTCTTAATCTAAGCGAGGTTCGTTGATGCCGACCATCAACCAACTGGTCCGTCATGGAAGAAAGCGTCTCCACCAGAAGAGCGCGTCGCCCGCCCTGCAGAAAAACCCTCAGAAGCGTGGGGTTTGCACGCGCGTCTTCACCACCACTCCGAAGAAGCCCAACTCCGCGCTCCGGAAGGTCGCCCGCGTCCGCCTCACCAACGGCGTCGAGGTGACCGCCTACATCCCGGGCGAGGGGCACCAGCTCCAGGAGCACTCGGTGGTGCTGGTCCGTGGCGGACGCGTCAAGGACCTCCCGGGCGTCCGCTATCACATCATCCGCGGGCACTACGACTCTACCGGGGTCGAAAACCGCAAGCAGGGGCGCTCCAAGTACGGCGCCAAGCGCCCGAAGCAGTAAAGGGGGAACCGCATGCCGAGACGGAAAGTCGTCACCGAGCGCGAGGTCCAGCCCGACGCGGTCTACGGGTCGGTCCTGGTCGCCAAGTTCATCAACTGCCTGATGAAGCGGGGGAAGAAGAGCACCGCCGAGGGCGTCTTTTACGGGACGATGGACTTCATCGCCAAGAAGACCAACGGCGACGCCCTGAAGGTTTTCAAGCAGGCCATCGACAACACCAAACCGGTCGTCGAAGTGCGGTCCCGCCGCGTCGGCGGCGCCACTTACCAGGTGCCGGTCGAGGTGAACCCGAAGCGCCGCCTCTCCCTCTCCTTCCGCTGGGTGCTCGAGGGCGCCCGCAGCCGCTCCGGCAAGAGCATGGTCGAGAAGCTGGCCGGCGAGCTGATGGACGCCTCCGAGAACAACAACCGCGCCGCTTCGATCAAGAAGCGCGAGGACACGCACAAGATGGCCGAGGCCAACAAGGCGTTCGCCCACTACCGCTGGTAGATCCCCCGTCCATGGCCCAGCCCCACCCGCTCGCCCGTCTCCGCAACATCGGCATCATGGCCCACATCGATGCCGGGAAGACGACCATCTCCGAGCGGATCCTCTACTACACCGGGATCAATTACAAGCTCGGCGAGGTGCACGAGGGGACGGCCACCATGGACTGGATGCCCCAGGAGCAGGAGCGCGGCATCACCATCACCGCCGCCGCCACCACCTGCTTCTGGCGCGAGAAGCAGATCAACCTCATCGACACCCCCGGCCACGTGGACTTCACCGCCGAGGTCGAGCGCTCCCTTCGGGTCCTCGACGGCGCCGTGGCCGTCTTCTGCGCCGTCGGCGGCGTGGAGCCCCAGTCCGAGACCGTTTGGCACCAGGCCGAGCGGTACGGCGTCCCCCGCATCGCCTTCATCAACAAGATGGACCGCGCGGGGGCCGACTTTTTCGGCGCCGTCCAGGAGATGGACGAAATCCTGGGCGCCCGGCCGGTCCTCCTCCAGCTCCCTTGGGGATTCGCCGAGTCCTTCGTCGGCGTCATCGACCTCCTCCGGATGCGGGGGATCCGCTATCAGGACGAGACCCTGGGCGCGCAGTTCATCGAGGAGGCGGTCCCCGCCGAGCTCGAGGCTGAGGCGCGGCACTGGCACGCCAAGCTCGTGGAGGCCGCCGCCGAGGGCGACGATGTCCTGCTGGAACGGTTCGTCCACGGCGAGGCCATCTCGGTGGAGGAGCTCCGCGCCTCCCTGCGCGCCCAGACCATCGCCAACCGAATCACCCCCGTCCTGTGCGGATCCGCCTTCAAGAACAAGGGGATCCAGCCCCTCCTCGACGCCGTGGTGGACTTCCTCCCCAGCCCCGTGGACGTTCCGCCCGTGACCGGCGTCAACCCCGACACCTCCGCCGAGGAGGTCCGGAAGGCCAACGACAACAACCCCCTGGCCGCCCTGGTGTTCAAGATCGCCTCCGACCCCTTCGTCGGCCAGCTCTCGTTCGTCCGGGTCTACTCGGGGAGGATGAAGAGCGGACAGACGGTCATGGCCTCGGTCCAGGGGAAGAAGGAGCGCATCGGCCATCTGCTCCGCATGCACGCCAACAAGCGCGAGGAGGTGGAGGAGATCGGCGCCGGCGACATCTGCGCGGTCGTCGGGCTCAAGAGCGCCACCACCGGCACCACCCTGTACGAGCCCAAGCACCCCGTCGTTTTGGAGGCCATGCGCTTCCCCGAGCCGGTCATCTCCGTCGCCATCGAGCCCAAGAGCCGCGCGGACCAGGACAAGCTCTCCGGGGCCCTCCACTCGCTCCAGAAGGAGGACCCCACCTTCCGCGTCCACACCGACGAGGACACGGGGCAGATGATCATCTCCGGGATGGGCGAGCTCCATCTGGAGATCCTCGTGGACCGGATGAAGCGGGAGTTCGGCGTGCAGGCGCACGTGGGCAACCCGCAGGTGTCGTACCGGGAGACCATCACGGCCACGGGCGAGGGCGTGGGCAAGTACATCAAGCAGACCGGCGGACGCGGGCAATACGGCCACGTCGAGCTGCGCGTCGAGCCCCACCCCGAGGGCCGCGAGTTCGAGTTCGTCAACGGCACCGTCGGGGGCGTCATCCCCAAGGAGTTCTTCAAGGCGATCGAGGCGGGGGTGCGGGAGGCGATGGAGACCGGCGTCCTGGCGGGCTACCCCGTTCGGGGCGTCCGGGCCACCGTCTTCCACGGATCCTTCCACCCCGTCGACTCGTCCGAACCCGCCTTCAAGATCGCCGCCTCCATGGCGTTCAAGGAGGCGATGCGCCAGGCGCGCCCCATCATCCTCGAGCCGGTGATGAAGGCCGACGCCACCGTCCCCGAGGCCAACGTCGGAGACGTCGTCCATCACTTCAACAGCCGCCGCGGACGCATCCTCAAGGTGATGGCGCGCGGCAAGGTGCAGGTGGTCGAGGCCTTCGTGCCCCTGGCCGAGATGTTCGGTTATGCCACCCAACTGCGTTCGTTGACCCAAGGCCGCGGGACCTACGTCATGGAGTTCCACGCCTTCGAGGAGCTCCCCCCCAACGTCCCCCTGGCCCAGGCCAGTTTCTGGAGATAATCCGACCCCCAAGGAGGAAAGCATGGCGAAGCAGAAGTTTGAGCGGACGAAGCCGCACGTGAACGTCGGGACGATCG
>CAZRVT010000111.1:0-4403 GCA_964603505.1 uncultured Holophagales bacterium
TTATTTACTGTTCTCTATTATGCTCCATGCGGCTTAACTTAACACCTATGCCCCGCGGCCCGGCCCCACCCACCGCACCAGCGCCCCGCCGCGGCGCACCCCACGCCGCCCCCCCCACCCCCCCGACATGGCCTGCCGTCGCCCCACCACGGCCCATCCCATCCCCACCTCTTCGACCAGTCGAATCTCAAAGGGGGCTTCTACTCCAAGGTGGCCAAGCCCCGCCCCCCCGCTTACCACCACCGCAAGGACACCGACCCCTCCCGCACCCGGAAGGGCCCGGCGCCCTACCAGCACTCCCTCAAGAACCGCGGCGGGGAATAGGGCCTATAGCCCCAAGGCCGGCCCCCCTGAAGCGGGGCCGCTACGGACACATTGAGGGCGGGCCCGGCGCCCCGCCCATGGGATTGCCGTCGCTTTTCCCCGGCTACGGACTACCGGCTGCCGGCTGCCGATTTCTTCTCGATCTTCGCCCAGGTGTCCTTCAGCGTGACGGTTCGGTTGAAGACGGGGGCGCCAGGGCGGGTGTCGGGGTCGGTGACGAAGTAGCCCATCCGTTCGAACTGGACCCGCTCGCCGATCGGAAGGTCTTTCAGGGCCGGCTCCAGCTTGCATCCCTTCAGCACCTCGAGGGAGCCGGGGTTGAGGTTGGAGCGCCAGTCGCCCCCCTCCTGCGCGTCGTCGGGGTCGGGCTTGGTAAAGAGATGGTCGTAGAGGCGCACCTCGGCGTCGAAGGCGTGGGCGGCCGAGACCCAGTGGAGGGTGGCCTTCACCTTGCGGCCGTCGGGGGCGTCGCCGCCGCGGGTGGCGGGGTCGTAGGTGCACTTCAGCTCCACCACCTCGCCCGCGTCGTTCTTCACCACCTCCCGACAGGTGATGAAATAGGCGTAGCGGAGGCGCACCTCGCGCCCCGGGGCCAGGCGGAAGAACTGCTTGGGCGGGTCCTCGCGGAAGTCCTCCCGCTCGATGTAGAGCACCTTCGAAAACGGGACCTTGCGCGTCCCCGCCCCCGGGTCCTCGGGGTTGTTCTGGCACTCCATCTCCTCCGCCCGCCCGTCGGGATAGTTCTCGAGGGTGACCTTCAGCGGCCGCAGGACCGCCATGCGGCGCGGCGCCCGCTTGTTGAGGTCTTCGCGCAGGCAGAACTCGAGAAGGGAGAAGTCCACGGTGCTGTCGTTCTTCGCCACCCCCACCTTCTCGGCGAAGGCGCGGATGGCCTCGGGGGTGTAGCCGCGTCGGCGCATCCCGCTGAGCGTCGGCATGCGGGGATCGTCCCAGCCGCGCACCAGCCCCTCCTGCACGAGCGACAGCAGGCGCCGCTTACTCATCACCGTGTAGGTGAGGTTGAGGCGGGCGAACTCGATCTGCTGGGGCTTGTGGATGCCGAGCTGGTCGATGTACCACTCGTAGAGGGGGCGGTGGTCCTCGAACTCCAGGGTGCAGATGGAATGGGTGATCCCCTCGATCGAGTCGCTCTGCCCGTGGGCCCAGTCGTACATGGGGTAGATGCACCACCGGTCCCCCGTGCGGGGATGGGCCGCGTGGAGGATGCGGTACATGACGGGGTCGCGCAGGTTGATGTTGGGGCTGGCCATGTCGATCTTCGCCCGCAGAACCCGCGAGCCGTCGGGGAACTCCCCCGCCTTCATCCGCTCGAACAGGTCCAGGTTCTCTTCAACGGAACGGTCGCGCCACGGGCTGGGCGTCCCCGGCTCCGTGAGCGTGCCGCGCTTCTCGCGGATCTGGTCGGCGGTGCAATCGTCCACGAACGCTTTGCCGGCCCGGATGAGCGCCACCGCCCAGTCGTAGAGCTGCTGGAAGTAGTCGGAGGCGTAAAATTCGCGGTCCTCCCAGTCGAAGCCGAGCCACCGCACGTCGGCCTTGATGGCGTCGATGTACTCCTGGCTCTCCTTCAGCGGGTTGGTGTCGTCGAAGCGCAGATTGGTTTTGCCGTGGTAGTCCCGCGCGATGCCGAAGTTGAGGCAGATGCTCTTGGCGTGGCCGATGTGCAGGTAACCATTGGGCTCCGGCGGGAAGCGCGTGAGAACCTTGTCGAACCGGCCATTCTTCAGGTGGTCGTTAACGATGTCGCGGATGAAGTCGGACTTGCCGGAGGCGGGGGCGATGGGTTCGCTCATGAGGGATCTCCCTTGCACGGTGTCGGAGCGAGCATTGTAGCACAGAGCGCGGCCCCTCCCGGAGCCGATTGCCGCCTCACTTGTGCAATAATAAGAACATCCAGTAGACCCAAAAGACCCGCGTACGGGCAAGGAGCGCATCCATGGCCAAGCCGATCCGCATCGAACAGGACTCCATGGGCAAGGTCCGCGTCCCCGCCGACGCCCTGTGGGGGGCGCAGACCCAGCGCGCGGTGGAGAACTTCCCCGTCAGCGGACGGCCCATGCCGGTCCGCGTCGTCCGCACCCTCGGACTGGTGAAGGCGGCCGCGGCGCGCGCCAATCGCCGCCTCGGCCTGTTGGACGACCGCCGCGCCGCCGCCATCGAGCGGGCCGCGCGGGAGGTGGCGGCCGGGAAGTGGGACGCCCAGTTCCCCATCGACGGCTTCCAGACCGGCTCGGGCACCTCCACGAACATGAACGCCAACGAGGTGATCGCCCGCCGCGCCGGGCAGATTCTGGGCGGCAAGCCGGCGGTCCACCCCAACGACCACGTCAACCGGGGGCAGTCCTCCAACGACGTCTTCCCCACCGTCCTCCACATCGCGGCCCATCTGGAGGTGAAGGAGGCCCTCCTCCCCTCCCTCCGCGGCCTGGCCGCCGCCCTGCGGCGGAAGCAGAGGGCGTTCGCCGGCGTGGTCAAGGCCGGGCGCACCCACACCCAGGACGCCACCCCCGTAACGCTGGGGCAGGAGTTCGGCGGGTGGGCGACGCAGGTGGAGAACGGCATCGCGCGCATCAAAGGCACCCTCCCCCGCCTCTCCGAGCTGGCCCTCGGCGGCACCGCCGTGGGGACCGGCATCAACACCCATCCCCGGTTCGCGCGGCGGACCCTCGCTCTGCTGCGCAAGGAGACGGGCCTGCCGCTCGTCGAGGCCCCCAACCACTTCGAGGCCCAGGGGAGCCGCGACGCCCTCGTCGAGCTCTCGGCGGCGCTCAGAGGGCTGGCCGTGTCGCTCTTGAAGATCGCCAACGACCTCCGCTTCCTCTCCTCCGGCCCCGAGACGGGCATCGGCGAGCTGCTCCTCCCCGACCTTCAGCCCGGTTCCTCCATCATGCCGGGCAAGGTCAACCCGGTCATCCCGGAAGTGGTGGCCCAGGTCGCGGCCCAGGTCATCGGCAACGACGCCGCCGTCGCCGTGGCGGGCCTCTCCGGCCACCTGGAGCTCAACACCATGATGCCGGTCATCGGGAAGAACGTGCTGGAGAGCATCGAACTCCTCGCCGCCGCCTGCCGGCTCTTCGACGAGAAATGCGTCCGGGGCGTCAAGGCGGACAAGCAGAGGTGCCGACGATACGCCGAGCTGAGCCCCAGCGTGGCCACGGCCCTCAACCCCCTCCTCGGCTACGACAAGGCCGCCGCCCTCGTCAAGGAGGCCAGGGCCACCGGCCAGACCATCCGCCAGCTCCTTCTGGAGAAGAAACTGTTGCCCAAGAAGAAAATCGCCGAGGTGCTGGATCTGAAGCGGATGACGCGAAACCGGTAGGGGCAGGGTTTAGACCTGCCCCGGCGGTGGGATCTGGTTGACCAGTTGTGATCTGGGCGGGTTTGAAACCCGCCCTTGATCCATGATTATGTTTCTTCGTCTTCTGGAACCAGCATCCAGACCTGCTTCAGAGGAAGCTCGGCCTGGATCTCTTCCGGCAGGCGGTCATAGACGCGATAGATGGCATTGACGAGGTCATTCTGGTCCCACAGGCGGATCCTGAAAGTGTGCTGGCGTGCCTCTGAACGGGCCGGGGCCGCGAAGCCGCCCCAGCAAACGAGCAGTCCTTGCGTGGCGCCGAAGGAGGACATGGTGCCTTGCAGAGAGCGGAAGACGTTCACGTCTGCCGCGGTCTCCCAAGCTTTAACTTGGACGCACAGGGTGGGCTGGCCAAGCCCCAAGGTGCCGCGGCCTGCTAGGATGTCCACGCCTGCGTCAGGACCAGGCTTGGACTCTTGCGTATAGTAGCCCTCCGCTTGGAGAATTGCTGCGACCAGGCGGGTCATGTCATGGCCCTGAAAGCGCGACCTAATTTGGCGGATAATGGTGTCATGGGCCCATTCAGCAATATTGAACTTGATCTGGTTGCTTTCGTCCGTGGAAGGAACCGCCTCCTCCGGTTGGACGCCGGCAAAGCCAGGGTCCGGCTTCCCTTCTAAAACGGCCTTGACGCGCGCCTCTGCGTTTGTCAATAGGCGTACACTTTTACGAGGAGTAGAGGCGTGTACTTTTACGAGGG
>CAZRVT010000112.1:0-4387 GCA_964603505.1 uncultured Holophagales bacterium
TCCGCTCGCACCCATGTCGCGTGATCGCTTTTACACACTTCTTGACAAGACCTCACCAGTGTTTATTAGAATCATATACTTCTTGAGAATTATCGGTCTACGTGTATCATTAAGTCAAGGCCAGCACTACAAAAATGATAACCGCTCGGGGGACAAATCTGGTGTGATGGGCAGTTGATCGAAAGGGTAAAATACCTCCCATGAATTCGAAACCCGTCAAGCGCTGTCCCTGGCCGACCACCGACGACTCCTACCTCCGCTACCATGACGAGGAGTGGGGGGTGCCGGTGCACGACGACCGGCGCCACTTCGAGTTCCTCCTCCTGGAAGGCGCCCAGGCCGGGCTTTCGTGGCGCACCATCCTTCTTCGCCGCGAGGGGTACCGGAAGGCCTTTGCCGGGTTTGACCCCGCCAAGGTGGTCAGGTTCGACGCGCGAAAGATCGAGGCCCTGCTCAAGGATGAAGGCATCATCCGCAACCGGCTGAAAGTGGCGTCGGCGGTCACCAACGCCCGCGCGTTTCTGAAGGTGCAGAGGGAGTTCGGCTCCTTCGACGCCTACCTCTGGCGGTTCACCGACGGCAAGCCGGTGGTGAACCGGTGGAAGACCTTGAAGGAGATCCCGGCCTCCACGCCGCTTTCAGACGCCGTGAGCAAGGACTTGAAGGCGCGGGGGTTCACGTTCGTCGGCACCACCATTGTTTACGCCCACCTTCAAGCCACCGGGCTGGTGAACGACCACCTCGTCTCCTGCTTCCGACACAAGCCCCTCGCCGCTTTCGCGAAATAAAGGAGTGAAGATGCCCGACCCCAAGCGATACCACATGAGTCCCGAAGAATTCCGCCGCCACGGCCACGCGGTGGTGGACTGGATCGCCGACTATCAAAAGCGCGTGGAGGAATTGCCCGTCCTCTCCCGCGCCAAGCCGGGCGAGGTGCGCGCCCAACTCCCGCCCCACCCGCCCGAACAGGGCGAGCCCTTCGAGCGGGTGATGGAGGATGTCGAGCGGATCATCCTCCCCGGCGTCACCCACTGGCAGTCGCCCAATTTTTTCGCCTACTTCCCCGCCAACGCCTCCGGCCCCTCCATCCTGGGCGAGCTCCTCTCCGCCGGCCTGGGGGTGCAGGGAATGCTGTGGGCCACGAGCCCGGCCTGCACCGAGCTGGAGACCCATGTCCTGGATTGGCTGGTGGAACTGATGGGGCTTCCGGCGAAGTTCCGGTCCGACGGGCCGGGGGGCGGGGTGATCCAGGATACCGCCTCCTCCGCCGCCCTCTGCGCCCTCCTGGCGGCGCGCGAACGGGCCACCGGGTTCGCCTCCAACGCCCGCGGCTGCGACGGCCGCCTCACGGCCTACGCCTCGACGCAGACCCACTCCTCGGTGCTGAAGGGAATCCGCATCGCGGGGATCGGCGACGCGAACTTCCGCGCCGTCGAAACGGACGCGGCCTACGCCCTGCGCCCCGATTGTCTCAGGGAGGCCGTCCGGAAGGATAAAGCCGCGGGCAAGGTCCCCTTCTTCGCCTGCGCCACGGTAGGGACCACCTCCTCGAACGGCATGAACCCCCTTGCCGCGATCGCCGAAGTGTGCCGGGAGGAGGGGCTGTGGCTCCATGTGGACGGCGCCATGGCCGGCACGGCGGCCTTGTGCCCCGAGTTTCGACACTTTTTCGACGGCCTGGAGGGGGCCGACTCCTACTGCTTCAATCCCCACAAGTGGATGTTCACCAATTTCGACTGCGACTGCTTCTGGGTAGCCGACCGGGCGGCACTGATCAAGACCCTTTCCATCCTGCCGGAGTATTTGAAGAACAAGGCCACGGAGTCGGGGGCGGTGATCGACTACCGCGACTGGCACATTCCCCTGGGGCGGCGCTTCCGGGCGCTGAAACTGTGGTTCGTCCTGCGCCACTATGGGGCGGAAGGACTGCGGGCCCTGGTGCGGGAGCACATCCGGCTCGCGCAGACCTTCGCCGGATGGGTGCGCGATTCCAAGGACTTCGAGCTGGCCGTGGAGCCGCCGCTCAACCTGGTGTGTTTCCGCCGCAAGGGGGGCGACGACCGCAACAAGGCGCTGATGGAGCGGCTCAACGGGTCCGGGAACCTCTATCTCACCCACACCGTCCTCGACGGCAAGTTCACCCTGCGGCTTTGCGTGGGCCAGACCCACACGGCGGAGCGCCATGTCGAGGCGGCGTGGAGGGCCATCCAGGCAGCCGCGGGCTGATATGGCCTTGAAGGGATTGGCCTTCGCCGCGCTCTGCCTCTTCTGGGGGGTCTCCTGGGCCCTGATCAAGGTGAGCTGGGGGGCCGCCCCCCCGCTGATGGCGGCCGGCCTGCGGATCCTGTTGGCCGGGATCATCCTCGCTGCCGCGGGGGCCCTCCTCAAGCGCCACCAGCGCCTCCGCGGGCGCGACTGGGGCCTGCTGACCCTGACGGGCCTCGTCTCCTTCACCGTCTGCTACGGGGCCGTGTACATCGGCGAGCAGCGGGTCTCGGCGGCCCTGGCGGCCATCCTCTTCGCCACCTTCCCGGCGTTCACCCTCTTTTTCTCCTGGGCCCACGGCCTCGAGCGGCGCCCCGGGGCGCGGTGGGGGGCGGGCATGGCCGTCAGCTTCGCGGGCACGGTGCTCCTCTTCGCCGACAAGGTCCAGCTCCCCGACCCCCAGGCCTACGGCTACGCCCTCCTCTGCCTCCTCAGCCCCGCCGCGGGGGCGTGGAACCTGGTGGTCCTCAAGAAGCACGGCCAGCACCTGAACGCCCTGGTCCTGAACTGCATCCCCATGCTCATCGGCGGGGCAGCTCTCGTTCCCCTCGGATTCGGCCTCGAGAAGGGCCCGTTCCTGCGGCTGGACGCCCAGGGCTGGGCGGCCCTTCTCTTTCTCGCCGCCTTCTCCACCGCCCTGGCCTTTTTCCTCTATTACTGGCTTCTCCAAACGATGCGCGCCACGACCCTTTCGCTGGTCACCTATGCCACGACCCTCGTCGCCGTCCTCAGCGGCTGGGGGATCCTGGGCGAGCCCCTCTCCGCCCCCATGGCCCTGGGGGCGCTCGTCATCTTCCTGGGATTGGCCCTGGTGTTCTGGGAGGCCGGCAGACCGCAGCCCGCGGGGAGCGGGCCCTGCCCGTAAGATCCGCTACTTCAGATACTCCCCTGCCAGGGCCTGCACCGCGCGACCGTCCACTTTCCCCTTGAACTTCGCCATCATCTCCTTCATCAGGACCCCCACCTGGGCCTTTCCGGAGAGACCCTTTTCGGCAATGATCGCCTCGATGGCGGCGCGGACCTCGGCTTCCGACAACGGCTGCGGCATGTAGGCCTGGAGGATGCTGGCCTCTCGCTCCTCCTGCAAGGCCTCCGCCTCGCGTCCGCCGGCGCGGAACGCCTCCGCGGCCTCCTTCCGCTTCTTCACCTCGCGCTGGAGGATGGTGAGATAATCGGCCTCCTCCAAGGGCTTTCCCTTGGCGACCTCTTCATACTGCAGGGCGGAGATGAGCATCCGCAGGGTGGAGACTTTCTCCTTCTCCCCGGATTTCATCGCGGCCTTCATCTCGTCCTGGAACCGCTTGATCATGGCAACCTCCCGGGAACCCGCGCACCCCCGCAGGGTGCGGCTACACGTTCACTTTGCGGCCGAGCTTGGCTTCGACCGCCGCGATCTTGGACTCCAGCCGGCCGCTCTTCCCTTTCCGGTAATCCACCTTGATGGCGATGGAGATGCGGTTGCAGTCCTCGCGCATCCGGTCGAAGCAGGCCCGGATGACGCCGAACACCTGATCCCACTCCCCCTCCACGCAGGTGCCCATGGGTCCGAGCTTGTAGGGGAGGCCGCTTTTATCGACGATGTCGATGGAGCGGGAGACATAGGCGCTGACGGATTCGCCCTTGTCGAGGGGAGTCATGCTGAATTCTGCTAATAACATTTTAAATCTCCTTAACTGTTTGGCCAATGCAAAAAACGTAAATAGTAAAGGGCCAATAGTAAAAAGGGGTATGCACTTGACTCAACCAACCCCAACAGGTTGTGGTCGAGTCAGTGCCGCATAAGGAGCCGGCTCTATTTGCACCGATTGCTGGACGAGGCGATAAAACAGCTTACCCCGCGAGGCGGAAGTTCGGCGGTTAAACCGGAAGGTAAACCCTGTAGTTGCATAAAACTGCTCTAAAAACAGTATACATATACCCTGTAGTTGCATAAAACTGCTCTAAAAACAGTATACGTATAATATTGACAAGTGGCCTCCTAACGGGATAAGATAAGATATCCAACATATCGGAATCCCATTCCGAAGGAGGCCACTGAAAGTGAAGTTTAGCAAAAAAGAAATTTATACCCTGTAGTTGCATAAAACTGCTCTAAAAACAGTATACATATAATATTGACAAG
>CAZRVT010000113.1:0-4180 GCA_964603505.1 uncultured Holophagales bacterium
GACCCGGCGGAGGGCGGACTGACGCAGCGGCCCACGGGAAGTCGCGGGTGAGTTTTCCCGCAGAGCGCGCCGCGGGACAGGTTGCACATCACCTCGGGCGGGCCGGGCCCGGTGCGGAGACCGCCTTGGCGGGCTCCCCGGCGGCGCGGCCGGCCGCGCCCGCCGCGACTACTCCTTTTTCCCGTCCACGTCGTCGTCCTTTTCTTTCCCTTTCATCCGGTAGCTGCGGCCCTCGATGACGACGACTTCGGCATGATGGCCGAGCCGGTCAATGAGGGCCGACGCCAGAGTGTTGTCCTGGTTCATGAGGCTGCCCCATTGCTTGAAGGGTCGATTCGTAGTGAGAACGAGGGAACCCTGTTCGTAGCGATTGGAGACGACCTGGAACACGAGATCGGCCCCCCGGCGGTCGATCGGGAGGTACCCGAGCTCGTCGACCACAAGAAGCCGGGGCCGGGTATAGAGCTTGAGCTTCGAGACGAACGAGCCGTCCGCGAGCGCCGCGCTGAGGTGGTTGATCATCGCCATGGCCGTCGTGAAGCGCACGGAGATGTCGGCCTCGCACGCGGCGAAGGCGAGGGCCACCGATAGATGCGTTTTCCCCACGCCCGTCGGGCCGATGAAAACCGCGTTGGCCTTGCGCTCGATGAAGGACAGCTCAAACAGGTCCAGCACCTTCTGCTTGTTGATGCGGCTCGGCCAGGAAAAGTCGTAGTCTGGAAGCGCCTTGCGGAAGGGCAGCCGCGCCGCGACGACGCGATACTTCACCATCCTCTCGTGCCGATGGGCCGCCTCCTGGGCGATGAGATGGTCGAGGTACTCCAAGTGGCTCATCTCCGCCTGGGCGGCCTGGCGGGTGAACTCCGGGAAGATCTCCAGCATCTTCAGGAGCCGGAGCTGGCCGAGATTTTCCCGCAGGCGCTCCTCCCGCGAGGAGTTGGAAGATTTCCTCATGCCGGCACCCCCGAGCCGTCGCCGTCCTGGGGATTCTCCCCCACCAGCCGGTCGTAGTGATCGAGCGTCTGCTCGGGCAGGTCGATCTCGGCCAGGTCCTGGCGCTGGATCCTCAGCGGGGTCTTCTGGTCCTCGCGGCGCCGGCGGCGCTCGCTGAGGATGATGTTCTCGACGTAGTCGGCGCCGTAGGCCCCGTACTGGAGGGCCCGCGAAAGGGCCCCGAGGACCTCGGTCCGCCCATAGGTGGCCACGAGGTCAAGGATCCGCCGGAGATGGCGCTCGACGGAGAGCTCCGTCTTCACGAGCCCCGAGAGGTACTCCTTCGCCTCTGGGGCCAGGGCCAGGAAGAGTCTCTGGAGCGTCGTGGCGGAGGCGCGGCGCTTGCGGGACAGCAGCGCCCTGGCGTGATCGGGATCGAGGATGTCCTGATGGGACTCGTAGGAGCGCCGGTGGCGCGCCACCATGATGGGGCCGTCGTAGACGGACACTTCGACCGGCGAGGCGCGCAGGGTCACCCACTGGCCGACGTATCGGGGAGGGAGGCTGTAGGTGTTGTTCTCGAAGGTCACCCGGCAGTCCGGGGTCACGCGCACGGACCGGAGGATTCGGGTGTCGTAGTCGACCTCGGGAAGCGCCAGGAGGCGCGCCTTGTCGTCAGCGAAGAGGTCCACGGGGCGCTTGCCGGTGGTCTTGTGGACCCGGCGGTTGGCGGTTTCGTCGCGCCACGTGACGGCCGCGGCGTTGATCTCCTCCAGGGAGCGGAACGTGCGACCGAGGAGGAAATTGTCCCGGATGTACTGGATTGCGCGTTCCACCCGGCCTTTTTCCCAGCCGGCGGCAACATTGCAGGCGATCGGCTTATAGAGGTGATGTCCGGCGAAGTCCAGGAAGCGCGGATTCCAGCGGACATCGTCGCCGCAGTGGGCCAGCACGACGCTGCGGGTATTGTCGTACAGAATTTTCCTGGGGACCCCGGTGAAGAAGCGGAAGGCGTTCTGGTGGCAGCGGAGGAATTCCTCCATGGCCTCGGAGACGGTGAACTCCAGGTAGAGCATCCGGCTGTAGGAGAGCACGACGACGAAGGCGTAGAGACGCCGGGGCCGTCCGCCGACCTCGATCGAACCGCAGTGGGCCCAGTCGGCCTCGGCCGCCTCCCCTGGATGGAAGATCCGGCGGACGAAGGCCTGGGGCGGATGGTGCTCTCGGAGCTGGGCCAGGCGTTCCTTGACGATGCTGTAGCCCCCCTGGAATCCGCGCCGGCGCAGTTCCTCCAGGAGGCGAACCCCGGTGATGAGAGGGGTCGTCTCCAGGATCTCCGCGATGTCCTTCTGGAAGGCATCCAGCATGGACGGACGCGAAGGGGCGGGCGGAGGCGGGGCATGATCGTGCTGGAGAGCGCGCTGGACGGTGCGCCAGTTGATCCGAAGGGTTGCCGCGATGGCCCGCCCCGAGATTTTCTCGACGTGATAGAGCCGGCGGATTTCCGCCCAGAGTTCCGGGGTCATGCGGCACCTCCCACAGGCAAAGGCAGGACCTGGTAAAAGCCATCCACGTCGCCCTGACGGAACGGGCGGAAGGCGATGAGCCCTCTCTCCAGGAGCCGGGCCTTGGCGTGCTCGAAGTCGTCCCAGTCGATCCCCAGTTTCCGGCAGACCACGTCTTTGCGATACCAGCTCGTCCCCGTGCGATCCGCCACGAGGATCAGGAAGACGTAGACGGCCAGGTCGATCACGCTCATCCGCTCCAGGTGGCCGTCGCGGAGCAGGCGATGGTCCAACCAGGCGAAGCTGCGCTCGATCCGGCGGATGCGACCGGGATCGGGAACCAGGGGCGCCCTCTTTCGAGTCTGCATCGAGAGACCTCCTTTCGGGCCGGCCCCTCATGGGGCGGCCGTGCCTTGCGCGCCGACTCTACCGGGACCGGCGGGAGAGGCAATAGGGGGTCCACGGAATCGTGCGCTGGCGGGGATCGGTTCAGGCAATCCGTTCCTTCGCCGCAGGGACGAAGGAAACCGGCGCAGCAACCGCCGGCGACCGATCTTGAAGGCCCTGCGGCACGTTCCGGAGCAGAAGACCACGAGCCGGCGGGCGGGCCGCCACACCCGGCGGTGGCAGCGGTCGCAGCGGTAGGCGAAAAAGCAAATCCTTTTGAACCGCTGACACCCCGTCAGGGTGTTCCAGCCGCGCCGCCAGCCGTGCGCAGCGGACGAGGTGGGCACGGAATCGGCGGCGGCGCTGGGCGCGGCGGTTCTGAACCCGGCGGGCCTGTTCGGAATGGGCCCGCGAGCAATACCGCCGGTTGCCGACCGGGACGAACGTCTTCTTGCAGTCGGCGAGGCCGCACTTTAGACTTCGAGGCATCCTCCGGTCTTTCGAGGGTTTGTTGGGGGGGTTCCCCCCAGCGTTTTGGCCCCCTTGATTTACCGGAGGTTTTTCTTTTCGTCGAGGAACATCGGCGGGGGGGATTCGGTTTGACGCCGGTTCCCGGAGCCCTACAATGGCGTCGATGTCACCCACGGGCAGCACGAGAGGCGCGATTCCACGATCGCGGTTTCCCCTCACCGAGAAGGAACTTCGAGACACACTCGCCTCGAAGACGTGGAGTCGCGCGCAGGACTACGTGGGAGGCTTCTTCGGCACCGAGGCATGCCCTCGGGAGATCAGGGGCGAGGTGACCGGGAATTATGGGACCTACACCACGGTCCTGAGGCGGGTAGGAGACGCGCTGGAATGCGTCTGTAGCTGCCCAGCCGCGGAGGACATGGATTGCAAACATGCCGCCGCGCTGGGGCTGACGTACCTCCGGGACCCCGGCTCCTTCAAGGAGCTGGCGACGGCGGACCGCACTGAGGTACGCGCTCTGGTGGACATCTCCAAGTTTCTCAAGGGAACGTCGCTTGAAGAACTAGTCACAGAGCTTCGTGACCGGGGCATCACGCAGAAGCAGGTAGTGGAAATCCTGGGGATCAACAGCGGGCTGTTCGGCTCGGCCAAGCGCCTGGAGAAGCGCGGCCAGCGCTACGGCTTCCTGAACGCCTGCAAGCTCGCCTGCGCCTACCTCCTTGGGGTGGTCGAATCTCAAGGCCGCCCGGACCAGCCCTGACCCACCTCAACCCCCCGCGGCCCGGAAGAATATCCAACTGGTGGACAAACGAACGGGAAGAAGATCTAACCGGTGTTGCACTACCTATCGGCGGAAATGTTGTAGTCTCTCACCGACGCTGACA
>CAZRVT010000114.1:0-4142 GCA_964603505.1 uncultured Holophagales bacterium
CTTCACCTGGGTTGCGCTTACATGCTCCTCAAACAGGTTTTGGGATAGCCTCTAGGGAGTCGGCTTCACCTTGCTCTTGATTCTAGCCAAACGAAAACAGAGCAATGAGATCCCAATAAATATTGCCGAATAGAACAATGGCGAGGCGCCGGCTAGGGTGCAGCCCCGCTTGGAGATCTGCATCACTCCCGTGCCCAAGAAGGCAAGGCCGCAGAGTAAAAGCAGGAACGCCGCGGCCTTGTATCCGGTAACTGTCCGCGTATTCAAGAGCGTCAGCGAATCTTCTTGCTCTTGAAGTTTCATGAGGCATGCGTCCGAACAGGCCAGCCGGTTGGTTGGAGTGTGCTGAGCGCAATCGGCACAGAGGGCCCGCCCACAGTGCATGCAAACGCCCATGGCTTCGGTTTCAGCATGATGACAGCATTTCATGGCCTCCTCCTGTGATCTATCCAAACTCCATGGATGACATCCCTCGGTCGCCTGTCCCCTGCCGCCCTCGTTCCTCTCCGGCCGCCTCCCCCTTGATTTCGCCCACCGTCAGCCGGCCCGCCGGGAAGTCCACGACGGTGTGGAAATTGTCGAGGAAGTCGTTCCCCAGAATGCCGTCCACCACGTTGGCGTACTCGTTCTTGGTGGGGACGGCAGAGTATTTCACCATAAACGCGCCAGTCCCGATGAAGACATTGCTGATGTTGGTGTAGTTCACCTTCGATTTGCCGATGCCGTGGGTGATCATGTTGAAGAAGCTGATCTTCTCCTGGAGGATGGCCCGGCGGGATCCCTGGCTGGTGATGTGGGTCATCTCGGAGCCGGTGTCGAGGATGAAGTGGTAGCCCAGGACCTGGTTGAGCGAGACCCGGACCCCCGGCCGGAGCCCCAGGATGCACAGATTCCCGTCTTTCGTCGGCGACGACGGCGCCAGGGTCCACTCGAGGGTGTTTCGATGAAAATCGAGTTCCAGGCGTCCGTGGCGCAGGAGGTGGTATCCCAGCCCCAGGTCCACCCGGAAACTCCCAAACTGGAGGTCGGCGTCGGAAAAGACCATGACCGGGATGCCGGTCACCGTCAGCCCCCCCACGGTGAGGGCGTCCAGGTACCCCAGGTGGATGGGGATGAGCTTGCCGTACAGCCCGTAGCCCCACGATTGCATCTCCTCCCGCAGGGGGACGCCCAGCTCCCGGGCGACGGAGTCGGAGATGAAGGTGAGCGACGCGCCCGTGTCGAGGATGGCCTCGGCGGAGCGCCCGTTCGACAAGGTGACGGGGAACCGGGGGATGCGGGGCTGGCCGTAGGTGAACGCCGTGGAGGCCCGCTCCCCCTCGAACCGATACAGCGGGGCCGGGGCGCTCTGGAGAAAGGCGCGGAACCCGGGGTCGGTCTGATTGCCCCAGTTCTGCGCCTCGTGGGCGTGGACCGAGGCGCGGGGAAAATCGTCCTGGAAGTAGGCCGTCATCGCCAGGGTCCACTCGAGCTTGCCGAAACGGGGGACGGTGTGGGGGAGGGTCTGGAGCGCCTCCTCGCCGAGGGCTCGGGCCCGCTCCAGGTCGTTGCGGTAGAGGGCGCAGCGGGCCAGGGCCATCTGGATGGTGGGGCGGGCGCGGTACTCCTCGCTCTGCCGCGACAGGAATGCCTCCACCTCCAGGTAGTATCCGTCCTCGAGCGCCTCCTCGAAGTTGTTGAAGTTGAGGCCGGGCGGGTGCCGGACCTCCCGGACAGTGTGGACCATCGCCGTCCGGTGGAAGGAGACGGCGCAGGCGAGCGCCGCGGCGAGGGCGGCCGCGAGGCACGCCCGGCCCCGGGCGCTACTTCTCAACCTCGCCCACCATGGGGACGAACCGCACCGGGAGGACGTCCTCCACGGTGGTGCCGTCCGCGGTCTTTCTCAGCAGTTTCAGCTCCTGAGTGTACCGTCCGATGGGGACGACGAGGCGCCCGCCCACGGCCAGTTGCTCGATGAGCGGCTCGGGGATCCGTTCGGGGGCCGCGGTGACGATGATCGCGTCGTAGGGCGCCCCCGCCGGATAGCCGCGATACCCGTCCCCGGTCAGGACCCGCACGCCGCCATAGCCCACCTCCGCCAGACGGGCCTGGGCCTTCTCCGCGAGCGAGGGGAGGATCTCGATGGTGGTGACCTGGGCCCCCATCGCCGCGAGGACCGCCGCCTGGTAGCCCGATCCGGTCCCGATCTCCAGCACCTTCTGGCCGGGCTGCACCTGGAGAATCTCGGTCATGAAGGCGACGATGTAGGGCTGCGAGATGGTCTGCCCCTCCCCGATGGGCAGGGGGTAGTCCTCGTAGGCCTCTTTCTGGTATTCCTCGGGGACGAACCGGTGGCGGGGGACCCGGCGCATGGCCTCCAGCACCCGGGGGTCCGTGACGCCCCGGGCGGCGATCTGGGTGGAGATCATGGTCTCGCGCATCGCGGCGAACCGTTGCTCCAAGGCGGCATGGTCACCCCCGGAGGGGCCTGAACAGCCCGTCAGCATCAGAAGGAAGCAGATCCCCTCCCTCACGGCCCGCTCCTCCAGACCATTGTACCATTGACCAAGGTTCCCATGACCTTGAAAGACGAGGGGTTTTCCAAAATGTTGCTCTCCAGGAGCGTCAGGTCGGCGAAACAGCCCTCCTCCACCCGCCCCCGGACGGCCTCCTCGCCGAGGAGGCGGGCGTGGGCCGCGGCGCAGGCCTCCAGGGCCTCATGCGGGGAGAGGCCGCCGGGGCGGCGCTTCACCGCCGTGAGGAACCCCTCCCGCGGGTCGGCCGATTCCACCGGACAGTCGGTGCCGAACACCAGGGGGATGTGGGCGTCGAGCATTTCCCGCCAGGGGTAGAGAAGGGCCGTCCGATGCCCCAGCCGCGCCTCCAGCATGGGGAGGTCGGAGACCCAGTGGTAGGGCATCATCGAGGCCGCCACCCCCAGGGCTTTCATCCAGGCCAGGTCGGGCCGCTGGACCACCTGCAGGTGCTCCAGACGGAAGCCCTTCCCCCGGGCCCCCGCGTCGGCGAAGGCCTGGAGGCACTGGTGCGCCGCGGCGTCCCCGATGGCGTGGACGGCGAGTTGGAAGCCCGAAGCGGCGCACCGGCGCGCCAGGGCGGTCAGGTCGGCCGGCGGGGTGACGACGAACCCGCGATGGCCGGGGCGGTCCGCGTAGTCCTGGAAGAGGTAAGCCCCCCGGCTCCCCAGCGCCCCGTCGGCGTAGGCCTTCACGGTGGCCACGGTGATCCAGGGTCCCCGCAGGGGACCGCGCCGGAACCACTCCTCCAGCAGGGCGGGGTCGTCGGAGGAGAGCATCGCGTTGACGCGCACCTTCATTCGCCCCTCCCGTTCCAGGGTGAAGAGGGCCTCCAGCGTGGCCCGGTCGGTCCCCGCGTCGCCGAAGTGGACGATGCCGAGGCGCGCGAGATGGTCCATCGCCTCTAAGAGGAGGGCCTTCCGCTCGTCGGGGCCGGGCTCCGGCACCGCCTTCCGGATCAACGCCTCGGCGTTGTCCACGAAGACGCCGGTGGGAGATCCCCGCGCGTCGCGCACGATCTCCCCACCGGGCGGGCTGGGGGTGCCGGCGGTGATGCCCGCCCGCTCCATCGCCAGGGCGTTCGCCAGGAGGGCGTGGCCGTCCACGCGGTCGAGGACCACGGGGTGATCCGGCACGGCCGCGCTCAACGCGCCGTGGGAGGGGAAGGCCTGGTCGAGCCAGAGGTTCTGGTCCCAGCCCCGGCCCGTGATCCACCGCCCCGGCGGGGTCGCCGCCGCCCGTTCCCGCACCCGACGCACCACCTCGTCGAACGAGGCGGCCCCGCGGAGGTCCACCTCCCTCAGCGCCCGGCCCAGGCCCAGGAGGTGGCCGTGGGCATCCACGAGGCCCGCGGTGACGAAGCGGCCCCGCAGGTCCAGGACGCGGTCGCCCGCGCCGGGCCGGATGGCGGAGGCGACCCGGACGATATAGGGCCCCCGGACGAGAAGGTCGGCGGTCCGGGGCGGAGCGCCGGGGGCGAGGATCGTCCCGTTTTTCAACAGAAGACCCCGGGGAGCCGGGCAGGCGAGCAGGACGGGGAGGAGAAGGAGGAGGGCCAGGCGCTTCATGGCCAAACTATACCCTGTAGTTGCATAAAACTGCTCTAAAAACAGTATACGTATAATATTG
>CAZRVT010000115.1:0-4076 GCA_964603505.1 uncultured Holophagales bacterium
ATTCAGGATACACGCCGCGTTTCTCTTTTTCCACACCTTATGATGGTACCTCCTGAAAAAGAAAGGCGAATTCGCTCCCGAAAATGAATAGCGAATTAGGCGATCAGAGGCACCCACCCTGAATGCCTTTGGCAGTCCGCGGAAACAGTATCAATCATTGATGTCTGTCGTGCTTTTTCTGCCAACTACGAGCTGCCACGCTGCCAACTGCCAACAAAAAACCGCACCCATAAAGGGTGCGGCTACATAGCTTTTCCCCAGCTACTGGCTGCCAGCTACCAGCTGCCGGGGGCTAGGCGGTGGTGAAAAACGACAGCGTCTCCATGTTGATCTTGAGGTCCACGGCCTTGAGGCGGGTCTTGGGCTTCTCCTTGATCTGCGCGGGGGCGAAGTTGAGCACCCCCTTGACGCCCGCCTGGACCAGCGCGTCGTAGACCTCCTGGGCCGATTGCGGGTGGACGGCGATGATGCCGAGCGTCACCTTCTGCTCCCGGACCAGGGCGGCGATCTCCTCCACGGGGAGGATGGGGATGTTGCGCTTGGCGGTGGTCCGGCCGGTCTTGGCGGGGTCGTTGTCGAAGAGGGCCACCACCTTGAACCCGCCGCTGTTGAACCCCTGAAAGTCCGCCAGCGCCTGCCCCAGGTGCCCCGCCCCGACGATGACCACCCGCTTCTCCTCGTCGAGTTTCAGCAGGCGGGCGATCTGCGCCTTGAGGTGGGGGACCGAGTACCCCACCCCGCGGGTTCCGAAGGCGCCGAAGTAGGCCAGGTCCTTCCGGATCTGGGCGGAGTTGAGGTGGAACCGCTTGGCCAGCTGCTGGGAGGAGATGGAGGCCTCCCCCTCCCGCTCCAGGATCTGGAGGCAGCGGAGGTAGATGCTGAGTCGGTTGACGGTGGCTTCGGAGATGGGGGTCGTTTTAGCGGACATAGCATTTCACCATGGCCTCGAAGGCCCGAGAGGCGGCCTCGTACAGCCCGGCCGGAAGAAGCCCCAAGCCCAGGACGAGGAAGCCGACCAGCCCGATGCCCGCGCGGTAGGGGGCGCCTCCCGTGTCGGGGATCGGCTCCGCCGGGGCGGGCCTCATGTATAGATAATAGATGACGCGGATATAAAAGTAGAGGGAGAGGACGCTGTTGGCAATGCCCAGGAGGGCCAGGCCGGTGCGGCCCGCCTCCACGGCGGCGTAGAAGAGGATGAATTTGCCGGCGAACCCGACCAGAGGCGGGATGCCGGCCAGGGAGGCCATGCAGAGGGTGAGGACGAAGGCCGGGAGCGGGTGGCGGAACCCGGCCCCGGCCAGGTCGGAGAGGAAGTGGGGCTCGTGCTCCCCGCGGGAGAGCGACCCCAGGACGGCGAAGGCCCCCAGGGCGGTGACGGCGTAGGCCACGGCGTAGACGAAGACGCTCTTCGTGGCTTCGGGCGTCGCCGAGGCGAGCCCGATGAGGATGTACCCCATGTGGGCCACCCCCGACCAGGCGAGCATCCGCTTGACGTCCTGCTGGACGAAGGCCAGGATGTTGCCGGTGAACATGGTGACCACCGCGGCCGCGGCGAGGACGCCCAGGAACAGCGGGGCGGGGAGGGTCTGCAGGATGCGGACCAGGACCACCAGGGCGGCCATCTTGGGGAGCGTGGCCAGCCACAGGGTCACCGAGGAGGGGCTCCCTTGGTAGACATCCGGGGCCCAGGCGTGGAAGGGGACGAGGGCCATCTTGAAGGCGAAGCCGGCGCACAGGAGGACATAGGCCATCGCCATGAGCTTGGGGACGGGGTAGGGGGCCGGGGTGAGGAGAAGGTGCCCCGCCATCCCGAAATACCAAGCCGTCCCGAAAAGGGTGACGGCGGAGGCGAAGGAGCCAAGGAGGAAGTACTTGAGCGAGGCCTCCACGGCGACCTCGGTCTTTCGATACCAGGCGACGAGGGCGTAGAGGGCCACGGAGAGGAGCTCGAGCCCCACGAAGACGAGGAGGAGGTGGCGGGTGGAGACCATGAGCAGCATCCCCACCGTCCCCCAGAGGAGGAGCGTGTAGTGCTCGCCCCGCTCGGCCCCGTCGCGGCGGAGGATGTAGGCGCCGAAGAAGGCCACCAGGGCGCCGCAGAGGAGGAAGAATGCCCCGAAGAACTGCGTCAGGCCGTTGACCTCCCAGGTGCCCCCCAGGTGGACGCCGGCGGGCTTGAGCCCCTGGGCCCAGAAAGCCCCGAGGAAGGCGAGGATCGCCGCCGGGGCGAAGAGGGGCTTCAAGCGCGGGGCGAAGGCCTGCAGGAGCAGGAGGAGGAAGCCCCCCGCGGTCAGGACCAGTTCGGAGGCGAGGATGCGGGCGTTCACGGCATCAGTCCTTTGACGACGGTGAGGTAGTGCTCGATGGCCGGGGTGATCTTGTCGAGGAAGAACTTGGGATAGACTCCGATCCAGACCATCGGGACGATCAACGCGGCGGTGCAGAAGAGCTCGCGGGCGTCGAGGTCGGCGAGGCCCTTGTTCTCCTCGTGCGTCACGGCCCCGAAGAAGACCCTGCGCACGGCGGTCAGGAGGTAGACGGCCGCGAAGATCACCCCCGAGGCGGCGAACCCGGCGGCCCAGGGGCTGGCCTGGAAGGTGCCCGCCAGGACCAGGAACTCACCCCAGAATCCGTTGAGGCCGGGGAGCCCCACCGAGGAGAGGGTGACCACGAGGAAGAGGGCCGAGTAGACGGGAAGGGTCTTGGCCAACCCGCCGAAGTCGGCCATCATCCGGGTGTGGCGCCGCTCGTAGAGGATCCCCACCAGGAGGAAAAGCGCCCCGGTGGAGAGGCCGTGGTTGACCATCTGCAGGACCGCCCCCGACACCGCCGCCGGGGTCAGGGCGAAGATGCCCAGGGTGACGAAGGCGAGGTGGGAGACGGAGGAGTAGGCGATCAGCTTCTTGAGGTCGTCCTGGGCGAAGCACACCCACGCCCCGTAGAGGATCCCCACGACGGAGAGGGCCAGGAGCCAGGGGAGGCACTCGGCCAGCGCCGCGGGGAACATGGGGACGGAGAAGCGCAGCATCCCGTAGGCCCCCAGCTTCAGGAGGACGCCCGCCAGGATGATGGAGCCGCCGGCGGGGGCCTCGGTGTGGGCGTCGGGGAGCCAAGTGTGGAACGGGAACATCGGGACCTTGATGGCGAAGGCCAGGGTGAAGGCCAGGAAGGGCCATAATTGCTGGGCGGCGTCGAGGCCGCTGGGATAGTAGGAGAAGACGGCGAAATCCAGCCCGCCGGTGATGGCGTACCGTTGGGCCACCATCCAGAGGATGGCCAGGAACATCAAAAAGGATCCCACCGCCGTGAAGATGAAGAACTTCACCGCGGCGTAGATGCGCTGCTTGCCGCCCCAGACCCCGATGATAAGGTACATGGGGATGAGCATCAGTTCCCAAAAGATGTAGAACAGGAAGAGGTCGAGGGCCAGGAAAGAGCCCAGCATCCCCGTCTGCAGGACCAGGAAGGCGATGTGGTAGGCCTTGACATGCTCCTGGATGAACCGGGTCGAGGAGAGGATGACGACGGGCATGAGGAAATTGGTCAGCACCACCATCAGGAGGGAGATGCCGTCCACGCCGACGAACCAGTGGATGTTGAAGGCGGGGATCCACGGCGCCGACTCGTTGAACTGGAACCCGGCGTCGGGCCGGAAGGCCAGAAAGAGGCGCGCAGCGAGGAGGAAGCCCAGGCCGGAGACGGCGAGGGTGAAGCCCCGCACCGCCCCCTTCGCCCGCTCGGGGAAGAACGCCAGGAGGACCGCCGCCGCCGACGGGAGGAAGATCAGGACGGACAGGAGGTGGTCGGTCAGAAGACGAGCCATAGCAGGATCGCCACCCCCAGGACGATGTGCAGGGCGTAGGTGCGGAGGTTCCCGTTGTGGAGGAACCGCAGCACGCTGCCCGTCAACTCAACGAAGAACCCGGAGAGGTTCACCGGCCCTTCGATGAAAATGCCGTCAATGATGGAATAACAGAACCGGCTCGCGCCCCGGAGGGCCGCCCCGGCGGTCTTGTCGTAAAACTCGTCCACATAGTACTTGTTGAAGACGGTCTGGTGCAGCCGCGGGAACCGCG
>CAZRVT010000116.1:0-3987 GCA_964603505.1 uncultured Holophagales bacterium
CATCATAGATGAAGTATTTCTATTGGTCAAGCAATATATGAGACACTACACTAGCGTTCTTCGCTTTCCGCCCTTCCATTGCGCAATTGCGCTGTTGCGCGCTGCGGTTTCCTGATCGCCTCCAGCGCCTTCCCCACCGCCTCCTTCACCAGGACCGAGGGGTCCTTGAGCGCCCGCTCGAGCGCCGGGGCCGCCGAGGGGTCCCCGATCTGTCCGAGGGAGCGGGCAGCCGATTTCCGCACCATGCTCTCCTCGTCGGAAAGGGCGCCGGCGAGCCCGCGGCAGGCGCGGGGGTCGCCGATCATCCCCAGGGCCTTGGCCGCGCTCTTGCGCACCCAGGGGTGGGGGTCGGCAAGCGCCCCGACGAGCGGCTCCACCGCCTCCCGGCACCGCAGGAGGCCGAGGGCGAACGCGGTGTTGTCCCGAACCAGGTGGCTATCGTCGGCCAGAGCGGCGATGAGGGCGGGACCGGCCACGGGGTCCCCCAGTTCCCCCAGCTCCTTGGCCGCCCGTGTCCGGTACATCACATGGGGGCTTTTCAGCTGACCCAGCAGGTCACTCAGCCGGCTCATGCTCGTCGGGCGCTTCCTCCCCCGGGGGGGCGGCGGACGGGGTCGAGGGCCGGTCCGCCAAGCGGGCCGTGGTGATGTAGGCGGTGTGGGTGATCCCCATCTCCCGGGGACGGGTCTTCCCTTCGCGCACCAGGAGCTCCCGTTCCAAGATCTCGACGGTGCGCAGGGCGGTGAACCCCGCCGCCTCCAAGGTCAGGACCGTCCGCTCCACTTGGTTGACGCTCGGCGAGAGGGAGACCCAGAAGGCCCCGGGCAGGAGCGCGCTCCGGGCGGCGGCGACCAGCGTCCAGGGCTCCGGGACGTCGATGAAGACCGCCTCCATGCCCTCCAGCCCGAAGCCCTCCCGTTCGGTGTCGCGCAGGTGCCATTCGATCTGGGGGAAATCCCCCAATCGGCGCAGGTTGGCCTGGGCCTGCTCCAGGTGCTCCGGCCTCCGCTCGAAGGAGTGCACCGTCCCGTCCGTCCCCACGGCGCACGCGAGGAGAAAAGTGAAGGCGCCGGACCCTCCCCCGCATTCCAGCACGCGGGAACCCGCCCGGACGCCGGTCTGGAGGAGCATGTAGCCGGCGTCCTTGGGATAAATGATCGTCGTCCGGCGCTTGACTTTCATCTGCCGCTCCGCCAGCGACGGCATGAGCACCTGGAACGGGTGGCCGAGGGAGGATTCGATCGTCTGCCCGTAATACATCTCCTCCGGATAGACCACCTGTCCGAGGTTGGTCCCGAAGGACCCGCCGGGGGTGTAATACAGGAGGTGGTGGTGTCGGGGGGGGCAGGAGAGGATGAAGGGCTCGCCGGTGGCAACCCGCCGCCGGGCGGGCCCCGTGGAGAGTCCCGGATCGGATGCGTGCATGGCCCCGCTATTATAACCGAGAACCGTTCGTTTAGAACTCCCGCCAGCCGATGCCGTCGTCCCACCGCAGGACGCGCACCCTGGCCGAGCCGGGATACACCCGGACGACCCCCTGCAGCTCCACGCCGTCGGTGAAGTAGATGCTGCCGGGGGACGAAGCTCCCAGCGGTGAGAACGAGCAGATGTTCGAAAGGCCGAACTTGACGGGATCCTCGGGATTTTGGATGCGGCGCCCGGTGGAGACATCGGGGATGCCGGGATTCAGGATGCCCAGCCGGACTCTCCCTTCGGGGATGCGCAGGGACCGTCCCGGACCCAGGGGGCGGTCCACGCCGCGGCGGATGTCGGCCTTCAACACCCCGTTGCCGTTGCCGTCCCCATAGGTGCGCCACCGCAGGCGCCCGTCCGGGCCCTCGTCGAAGACGAGCCCGACCTGCCGGTTGCGGGTGATGGCCTCCTGGCGGGCGGAGCGCATCACCGCGCACACCTCCCGCACCAGTCCGTCCAGGGCCGCACGCCGGGTAAAGTACTTCGTAAGCGCCGGGAGCGCCAGTCCCGCCATCAGGCCGATCACCGCCAGCACTGCCATAAGCTCGATCAGCGAATATCCCTTTTTCATCGTTCTCTCCTGAACGAATGGGGGCGGCCCCCCTCGGTCGGGGGGCCGCTCGCCGGCAACCGCCTACTTCATCTTGCGGGGGACCTTGACGTCTTCCTTGAGCGTCGTGGCGCCGGAGACCGCCAGGTAGGGTTTCAGGGTCTCGAAATTTTTCGGCCCGATCCCTTTGACCAGCATCAGATCCTCCACTTTCTTGAACTCCCCGTTCTTCTCCCGGAACTCGATGATCCGCTTGGCAATGGACTCACCAACCCGGGGAAGGAGACGGAGTTGGTCGGCGGAGGCGGTGTTGATGTTCACCTTCGCCGGCTGGGTCTCCTCGGCATGGAGGGAACAGCACCCGAAGAAGAGCGCCAGACCCATCAGAACCGCGACCAAGTTTTTCATGTTGTGACCTCCTACTTAAGTTTTATTTCCCGCCTCCCGCTCACGCCGGACTTAAGTGCGAGGTCGGTGCCAACTTTTAATCATTTTTTTATATTGTTGAATTATAGGGAGATAATTGAATTCTCCCGTTTCCTCTGCCAAAAGGTCTTTCATTCCACGCCGGTAAGGTCACAGAAAATATTTCCGGGAGAAAAAACTTTTTCTAAACAAAAGGGGCGGCCGATGGCCGCCCCGACTTCTCTCTATTGCCGGAATGCTCAGTTGCTTTTCTTGTCTTTCCCGGAGTCCGACTCTACATAGTCGGCGTCGATGACGTCCCCGGCGGGGGGAGCTCCCTGTCCGGACGCGGCCGGACCGGACGCCTGCGGGCCTCCGGCGGCCGTGGCCGAGCGGTAGAGGGCCTCCGCGAACTTTTGGTTGGCCTGCGAGAGGCGGTCGATCCCGGCATTGACCCGGCTGGCCCCTCCCCCTTCGTTGAGGACCCGCTTGGCGTCTTCCAGGGCGTCATCCATGGATTTAGCCAGCTCGGGGGTCACCTTGCCCCGGTTTTCGTTGAGGGACTTCTCGGTGGCGTAGATGAGGGAGTCCAGCTTGTTCTTGGCCTCGGCTTCCTCCCGGAACTGCCGGTCCTTTTCGGCGTTGGCTTCCCCATCCCGCACCATGCGCTTGATCTCCTCCTCGCTGAGCCCCGAGGAGGAGGTGACCGTCACCTTCTGCTCCTTCCCCGTCCCCCGGTCCTTGGCGTGGACATTGAGGATTCCGTTGGCGTCGATATCGAAGGCCACCTCGATCTGGGGGATTCCGCGCGGAGCGGGGGGGATATCCATCAGATGGAACTGCGCCAAGGTCCGGTTCTGGCTGGCCATGGGGCGCTCCCCCTGCAGGACATGGATCTCCACGGAGGTCTGCATGTCGGCCGCGGTGCTGAACACCTCCGACTTGCGGGTCGGGATGGTGGTGTTGCGGGGGATCAGGACGGTCATCACCCCGCCAAGGGTTTCCACTCCAAGGGAGAGGGGGGTGACATCGAGGAGGACGACATCCTTGACGTCGCCCTTGAGGATGGCCGCCTGGACCGCGGCGCCCACGGCCACCACCTCGTCGGGGTTGACGCTCTTATTGGGCTCCTTGCCGAAGAACTCTCGGACCAGCTTCTGGACCATGGGGATGCGCGTGGTACCGCCCACCAGCACCACCTCCTGGATGGCCTCCGGTTTGATCCCTGCGTCTTCGAGGGCCTGGCGGCACGGCGGGATGGAGCGCTGGACGATGTCCTCGATCATTTGCTCGAGGCGGGCCCGAGTGAGCTTCATCAGAAGGTGCTTCGGACCGGAGGCGTCGGCCGTGATGAAGGGGAGGTTGATCTCGGTCTCCAGCGAGGACGAAAGCTCGATCTTGGCCTTTTCCGAGGCCTCCTTCAGCCGCTGCATCGCCATCTTGTCCTTCGACAGGTCGATCCCCTGCTCTTTCTTGAACTCGGCCAGGATCCAGTCCGTAACGCGCTGGTCGATGTTGTCGCCGCCCAGGTGGGTGTCGCCGTTGGTGGCCTTGACCTC
>CAZRVT010000117.1:0-3878 GCA_964603505.1 uncultured Holophagales bacterium
CCGCCTGATAGAGAACATTAGTTTTCGTCATTTAATGCAACATTAGGGTATACTATGCGAGAAGCGATCCCCCAATCAGTCACACGATGCCGATCCTTGGTAGGTTCGCATCCGTCCCTAGGCCGGGGCGACCGCTTCGTGCGTTTCTCCATCGGCTTCCTTCCATGCTTACGCCGCCGGGCGTTGACGCTCCCAGGCCCGGAGGCGTTTCCAGCAGATGACGGCCAGTTTGCGGGCCACGGCCACACGTATAAATAGGGACAGTCACCTCGTATAAATAGGGACAGTCACCTAATTTATTAGGAATTTATTAGGGACAATCACCTATTTCTTTTCGAGCCTTGGCCGGCCGACCGGCAGGGCACGGAGGCGCATCCCCACTATCGCCTCGATCCTGGCGATGAAGGCGTCGCTCCCCAGCGGCCGACCCCGGTTCGTGTGCAGCATCAGCGCGGCGCCGGCCCCGGCTTCCTCCTTGATCTTGAGCCGTGCTCTCCAGTCCAACCCCCTCGCGGCCTTATTCCATCGCGCCCCATTCAACCACTCGCACTCCGTGTCGCCCACGTGTGCGGATGCGCTGCTCCATGGATACTTCCATGCGTCGCGCACCATCTTGGCCCGGACCGGATTGCGCTCGATGTACGCCATCGCCGCCACCATGTGGCCATCGTCCATGGGGCAGGAGTAGAACCGATTCTGCCAGAGGTGGCCACTCCGGCCATGCAGGCGATTCAGTACTTGCGAGTATTTCCAGTGTGTCCGACCAACGGCCTTGGCCAGGGAGTCATCCTCCGCAAGGACGCCGATGATGTGGACATGGTTGGTCATCAGGCAGTAACCCAGGACCTCAAAGCCATATTGGAGAGCATGCTGTCTCAGCAAGGCGAGGTAAAACTCGCGATCCTCATCCGTGAAGAAGACATCCTGACGGTTGTTACCGCGCTGGGTGATGTGATGGGGGAAGCCGGGAATGGCGTGCCGCGGGCGCCTGGGCATGGTTCAACACTACCAGAAACATGATGCCATGTCAATAAATAGGTGACTGTCCCCTATTTCGGTCCTATTTCGTAGGGCCGATGCCGAAAACGAAAAGGGGCGAGCCATCGGCCCGCCCCTGTCATTTGGCCTTTTACGCTTCACATCTCCCCTCTCTCGTCTCCCGTTTCCTACTGCTCCGGCGGATAGACGGAGATCTCCACTCTTCGGTTGAGGGCCTGGTTCTGCGGGTCGGAGGGGTCGGCGGGGACATCCCACGCCTTCCCCTCGGCCACGAACTTGTTGGGGTCGAACTTGTAGCGCTCGATGAGGGCCTTCTTGACGGCGGCGGCGCGGTCGAGGGAGAGCTTCTCCACGGCCGAGCGGGGCGCGACGCCTTTCATCGAGGAGTCGGTGTGCCCCACCACGGAGATGACCGCCCGCTCGTACTGCCCGGCCAGCCGCGCCACCGTCTCCAGGATGGCGGTGGCATTGGGGTCGTAGAGGGTGTTGGCGATGACGGCGCCGTACTCGTCGTGCTGGGGTTCGAAGATGTTGGCGGAGTTGGGGTAGAAGTTGATGCGGATCGTCTGGGTCAGGATGGGCTTCTCCGCCGCCACCTTGCTGTAGGCCATTGGAGCGAAGGCGGTGATGCTCTCGTTCTTCATGTCCTTGTAGGCGCCCGAGGCGTCGAGCTTCTTGAGGACGGAGAAGTCCATCACCTCATCGAACCGCACGGGGGTGCCGATGAGGCCCAGCTCCTTGTAGACGAAGGTGACGTTCTTCCAGGTGCGCTCGAAGTTGACGGGGCTGTTGGCGTTGAGGAAGAACTCCTTGTTCTCGGCGAAGTTGGTGGTGTGGGCGTCGAACTCCATCGCCTTCACCTCGTCGGCCGCCATGCCGTATCCCTCGGCCATCCACTGCATGGCCTGGGCCTTCTTCGTCGGGTCCTTGAGGTCGCGCATCCCGTCGAAGATACCGGCGACCAGCCCCTCGGCGATCTCCGGGTGGTCCTTGGCGAAATCGGCGCGCAGGGCCCAGACATCGGCAATAAGCTTGTTGGCGTCGGCCGTGGTGGTGAGGATGCGGGTCCCCTTCACCTTCTCCGGAATGTTGTAGATGTCGGGGGCCCAGGAGACGCAGGCGTCCACCGTGGGATCGGCCACGAAGGCGGCCGCCGCCTCGAAGGCCGTGGCGGTGAACTTGTGGTTGACGGCGGAGGGCTGGAGACCGGCGTTGAGGAGGAGGTTGTTGATGAAGTACTGCGAGGGGCTGTTCTGAGCGTAGACGACGGTCTTCCCCTTGAGATCCTTGACGCTCCCGATGGAGGAGCGGACCACGATGCCGTCGCCGCCGTTGGACCAGTCGATCTGCTGGTAGATGCGCGGGGCGGTGCGGGAGTCCTTCATGAGCCCCTCGGCGAAGAGGACCATCATGTCGAGGGTCCCCCACAGCACATGGCTCTCGCCGGACACGTAGGCGTCGCGCGCGGCCACGGGGTCGTCGATGAGCTTGAGGTTCACCTTGAATCCGTATTTCTTGTAGAAAACGCTCTCGGCGTTGGGGGCGAAGCCGTGGTTGGCGGCCACGATGGGGAGCCAGCCGATCCACACATTGATGGGGAACTGGACCACCTTGTCCGTGGTGCTCCATTGGTAGGAGGAGGCGCCCTTGACGGGCGGGAGCTTCTCCTGGGGGAGATATTTATACTCGGTGACGGTGGTGATGCCCGTGGGGTCCTGCGCCTCCACCGGCTCCCCCTGGAACTTGCCCAGGTCCACGGTGCCGGTCCCCGGCGTCTTGGCCTTGGGGAAGACGGTGTCGCGGAAGAACCATCCCGCCGCCGCGAGGCAGGCGAGGATGAACAGGATGCCGACGATCTTGCCTAATGCCGTGGGTCCGACCTTGGGGGTTTCCGACATGGCGTCCTCCTAAGCGTCTCCGCGTGCGCTTACTGCGTCTCTTTGGGACCGAGGTCCCTGACGGGGGGGGCGGCCGGGGAGGCCTCGGCCGCGGCCGCAGGCGGCGAGGTCATGCCGTAGGCGGCCTCGAAGTCCCGCAGGGCCTGCTCGGCCAGGGCGGCCTGCTCGGCCTCCTTCAGCTCCACCTCCTTGATGTCCACGCTCGAGGAGGCCACCCGGGCCCGGCCGGCGGCCTTGTCGCGCCGCTCTTCCAGATACTGCTCCACCCGGTTGAGGGTGTCGCCGCCGCCGCCGATGGCGCCGATCATCCCCGCGGCCATCTCCTGCAGTTCCGCCTGGGCCTCGAGCATCTCGGTCTCGGTCATCATCCGGTTCAATTTCTCGATCTTGGCCTTGGCCTCCTGGACGGAGACATCGCGCGACTTGACCAGCTTTTTGTAGGTCTCCTCCGCGGCGACGAGCTGGGTGCGATTCTCCTCCAGCTGGCTCTTGACCGTCTGGAGCTCCATGGCGAGCTGGCCGGCCACGGCGCGGTTGCCCACCTTGATGTTGGCGGCCACGCGGGCGGTGAGCTCCTTCTCCTGCTGCTCCAGGTTCTTGATCTGCCGCATCAGCCGCTCCACGAAGCCAGCGTGGGTGGCCAGGGCATCGTTGAACCGGGAGATCTGCTGGCGCAGGTTTTCCTTCTCCGCCTCGATGAGGGCGCGGGGGTTGGCCTTCTCCAGGCCGGACACGAAGAGGCCGAGGAAGCCCTTGAACAGGTTCGCAATGCGTTTCCACATGGGTTGCCGCCTCCTTGGGGTCGGGGGACAGGCCCTCGATCTCCCGCCCCGCCAGCCAGTCCCCGGATGATTGTGTTGCCGCTCGGCCACCGCCCCAGGGGCGTGCGGCCGAAACCGAACGAAACAATTGTATACCCTGTAGTCGCATAAAACTGCTCTAAAAACAGTATACATATAATATTGACAAGTGGCCTCCTAA
>CAZRVT010000118.1:0-3118 GCA_964603505.1 uncultured Holophagales bacterium
CCCTCGTAAAAGTACACGCCTCTACTCCTCGTAAAAGTGTACGCCTATTGACATTATAGCGTTTCATCGGATATTTGCGTCGATCCATTCGGCAATATATTCATCATTGCGGAGAGCGCCAAATTCCCCTATTGGTGTTGGATAGAGAAATGGGATACCGATGGGAACTTCCTCTTTAAATTCGGGGAGACTGGCAGTGGTCCCGGCCAGACCTTTGGCCCCATGGGGTTATGGTGCGACGGAAGCGGAAATATCTTTGTGGCGGAGGGGCTCAATTGCCGGGTCTCCAAGTTCGACAACAACGGCAACTTTGTGATGATGTTCGGCTCTTGCGGCACGGGGCCGACCCAGTTTCGGTCGATCTATGACGTCGCCACGGATTCCCAAGGCAACATTTATACTTTCTCCTGGTTCAGGGTCCAGAAGTTCTCCCCCTCGGGGCAATTCATCACCCAGTGGGGGGAGGAGGGGGACGGGGAGGGGAAATTCAAGGCCCATGGCGATATCCGGATCGTCGTAAGCAAAGACGATTCCATTTACACCTATGACGACAACGACGTCCAGAAATGGGACCGCGACGGCAACTTCATCCGCCGGCTTTCTTCCCAAAGCTCCCAGCCGGGCCGGTTCGATTCCCCCTCCGGGGTGGCCTTCTCCAACGCCGGGGAGCTGTTCGTGGCGGACCGGGACAACCACCGTCTCCAAAAATTCGACCGGAAGGGGGCGCTGGAGGCCGCCGTGGGGTCGAAGGGGAGCGGCAACGCCCAGTTCAATGGGCCCCGGGGGATGGCCGTCAGCGACGAGGAAATCGTCATCGTGGCCGACACGGGGAACCACCGGATCCAGGTCTTCAACAAGAAACTGGAGTTTCTCGCCGCCTTCGGGAGCTGGGGCATGGGGCCGGGGCAGTTCGATACTCCCATCGACGTCGCCGCGGACCGCGATGGGAACCTGTACGTGGTGGACAACCGCAACCTGCGGGTCCAGAAGTTCGACAAGACCTATCACTTTATGGCCGAATGGCCCGCCTCGCCCGAGGTGAACCTCCTCAATCCCACCGGGGTGGGGACGGACAATCAGACCCAGGTCTACGTGGCCGACACGGGAAACAAACGGGTGTGCAAGTTCGACGCCGACGGCAATCTGATGTTGAGCTTCGGCCGGTACGAGGCGGTGTACGCCGATCTGGACAGCCCCTCCGACGTGGCCGTGGACAACGCGGGGAGGATATTCGTGGCGGATGGGACGGCGGTGAAGGTGTTCGACGCCCTCGGGCAGGGCCTCTTCTCGATCGGCGAGGGGGCCTTCGGCGTGGCGTTCTACCTGGACATCCTCAACAACGGGGACGTGCTGGTCTCCGACGCCGGGAGGGACCAGATCATGGTCTACAGCCGAAGCCATGGAAGCGAGGTGGCGGCCTCCGCCCGGACCCCGGGCGGTTACGGGACGCAATGGCGCACGGACCTGGGGTTGTTCAATACGGAGGCGGTCCCCAAGGAGATCACCCTGGCCTTCTATCCCTCGGGGCGGGACAATACGGACCCTCCAACCATCGGCATGACGCTCCAGCCCTCGGGGTCGGCGTTTCTGCCCGATGTCGTGGCCGCCTTCGGTCTGACGGAGGGGGTGGGGGCGCTGGGGATCTTCCCCGCCGCCGGGGATTATCCTCTGGTCTTCTCCCGCACCTACAACCAGACCGCCGAGGGGACCTACGGGCAGTTCATCCCCGGCGTGGATTTCGGGGAGACCTTCCGGCAGGGGCGCAGCGCCCATTTGACCGGCTTGAAAAGCGGCACGGCGTTCAGGACGAACGTCGGGTTCGTCAACCAGCGCGATGGCCCCTTAGAACTCGTCGCGTCGTTGTATGACGACCAGGGGATCGAACGGACCGTTCAGACCATCGCCCTCGACCCTTACGCGCACCTGCAGATCAACGATGTGCCTGGGGTGTGGGGCATCACCGAGGACATGGAGGGGGCCATCCTGATCGCCCGGACGGAGGACCCCTATGGGCGGTTCGCCGCTTACGCCTCCGTGGTGGACAACCGCACGGGGGATCCGATCTTCATCCCCGCCGCCCCGCCCCCCCCCATCGAGTCCGAGAAGCTCGACCAGTTCATTCCCGTGGCGGCGAAGGCGCGGGGGGCCTTCGACAGCGACTGGAGAACGGAAGTGAACCTCGCCAATCTCGGGTCGGCCGATCTGGCGGTCACGCTCGATTTTTGGGAGCATGATATCGCCAATGTTGCGCCCCGGACCGAAACCGTCTCTATTCCCATGGGCAGCGCGGTCGAGTTCGAGGATATCCTCGGGGAGCTGTTCGGGCTTTCGGACACCTTCGGGACGCTGTTGATCAGACCGGATTGCACCGGTCTCATCGCCCATGCCCGGATCCATCACGCCGGCGCCGTTGGGACGCACGGGCAATTCGTCCCGGCCGTGCGGAATGAGGATCGCCTGACCTCCTCCGGCTATTTGTTGGAATACCATCAAGATGAGGATCGGCGCACCAACATCGGCCTGATCAATTTCTCGGAAAACGAGGCATCCTATTTGATCGAACTGCTCAACGGCGGAGAGATCATCCGCTCGGAGATCCGCACCGTCCAGTCGCACTCTATGACCCAGTTCCCCGGGCCCTGGGGTGGGGTCCATTTCACCCTTCGCGTCACGCCTCAAGGCGAGAATCCTTCCTATTTCGCCTATGCGTCCCTGGTGGATAATCGGACACAAGATCCTGTCTTCCAGCCCGCCCGATGAATCCCCGGCCGCAACATAAGCAAAACCCAGGATGCGGCAAGCGCCGGGTTTCCGAAGTCCCTGACCCTCACCGCCCATAAGTTCGCGCCGCGCTCGGGCCGGGGCGGATGATGAGGGCCTTGGAAGCAAGGATTTGCGGCCAAGGCCGACGATGCCCTTCGCCGCTTCCCAGAAGGGAAGTTGAGGCCGATGCGGATTGGGCTTACCGGTTGCGCTTGTCCCATCGGAGCGCTTGAATTCGTCCTTCGCGCTGGACGGAGGGAAGGGAACCCGCCCCGCTTGTGATTGTCGGCACAAAGAGGAGTATAATTATGATTCCCAAATCCACCATCCATTCCTTAAGGAGGCAGCATATGGG
>CAZRVT010000119.1:0-2992 GCA_964603505.1 uncultured Holophagales bacterium
CCGCCTGATAGAGAACATTAGTTTTCGTCATTTAATGCAACATTAGGGTATACTACAATGCGCCCATCAAGGAGACACCGGGAGACTATCAGGGAGAACAGATCTACCTCGCCACCTCTTATGACGCCATCCACTGGATGAAATATCCCTGTTGGGCTGGGGACACCAGTTGCACCCAGGCCCCCGCGCCGGTGATCACCTTCCCCCAGGCCGAACGCGACGGGAATATCTCTTGTAGTTTGGACTATGGCCGAAAGCAGCCCAGCGTCATTTACAAGGATGGGAAATTCATCCTTTTTTACACCTACATCACCTGCGATTCCATTTATGACTGGACTCACATCCCCGGTTGGTGGGGTTTGGAAGTGAATATCTACCGGGCCGAATCCACCAACGGCTATGATTACGGATCGCTTTCCCAACATACGCCCATGTATCCCATTCTGCCCCAAGTGGATGTGAGCGACATGGCGGATGCAGACCTTTTCTATTATGCGACCGGGGACACCTACTTCCTTATCTCCGGCAATATCGACGATCCTTTTATCTACTGGAATCAATCGAGAGACGGCAAACATTGGCTTTCTTACGATCACACCAATCCGACCCGCACCATCCAGGCCAGCCAAACCTCCGCCATCAACCATAATGCGGGTTGGCTAAGAAATACTGACGGCGGGGGGGGCGCATCTACATACGCCTTCTATGGGGCCGGCCCTGCGCTGACCAACGACAATTGCATCACCCAGCACGCTTTCCTGAAATGGGACATCCATGCCAGTTCCGTGACTATCCAGCCGGAGGCTCTCATTGGCGGCTTTGGTGGAGTGGATGCTTCCTGCGTGGCCTACGGGTGGGCCTATGATCCAGACCGAGGCACCAATGATGACGGGGCTAACGATTTTGACGACGACGGCAACGGATTCCGATCAAACGCCCTTGGCAATCACACCCAGGTTAAGGTGTACTCCAATGGGGTATATAAAGGCACCTTTAATGCCTCGCTGTTCCGTCAGGACCCCAAGGACGCCGGGTTGGCGCCGGATGTTTATCATGGGTACGAAATCAATTTGAATTCAATTTTAAGCCCAGGTATCCAAACTGTGGCAATCAAGGGCCTCGAGTATCCAGGAGGCACAACAGAAACCCAACTATCCGGGACTGTGGATGTAAATATCGGCAACTGCGCCCTGGCCGAAGTATCCCCTCCGGGATCACTTAACCAACTTCGGATCGAGAAATTCTCGTCGAGCGCCACCGGCTATTACCTTTTCTTCGGCAAAACGGTCAACGCCCGTGGCTATAACTTGTATGAAGGAGACATCGGCAACTACTATAACCACGGTTCAACACCGAATTTCTGCAATTTTTCCTTTCAGACTACGGTCACCCCAAGCAAACTCAGGCATGAGCTTGCGCCCTCAACCGGCAATCATTATTACTTGGTAACCGCCTACAGTGCCAATCAAGAAAGCAGCCCAGGCAATGGCACCTATGGACCGCGTCCCATTTCCCAAAGCACGTGCCCGCCATAAAAGCTATGCCTTTTATTGGCTTCTCTAATGCGCTCGTCACTTAACCTTAATCCCCCCGTCACCGTCGTCGGCGGCGGGCTGGCCGGGGCCGAATGCGCGTGGGCGCTCGGACGCGCGGGGATCCCGGTCACCCTCGTCGAGATGCGCCCCGGCGTCGCCAGCCCGGTCCACCGGGGAGGCGACCTCGCGGAGCTCGTCTGCTCCAACTCCCTCAAGTCCGACGATCCCGCCCACCCCTCCGGCATCCTCAAGCGGGAGATGGAGGCCCTCGGCTCGCTGATCCTCTCCCAGGCGCACGCCGCCCGCATCCCCGCCGGCGGCGCCCTGGCGGTGGACCGCGGCGCCTTCGCACACGGGGTCACGGAGGCGCTGGCAGCCCTTCCATCCGTCCGCCTCGAGCGGCGCGAGGCCGACGCCATCCCCGAGGGCGACGCCGTCGCAGCCACCGGCCCCCTCACTTCCGATGCGTTCGCGCACGCCCTTTCCGCAGTGGTCCCCCGGGACCTCTACTTCTACGACGCCGTCTCCCCCGTGGTGGCCCTCGACTCGCTCGACACCTCCAGGATGTTCTTCGGCAACCGCTACGGCAAGGGGGAGGGTGAGGACTACCTCAACATCCCCCTTTCCGGGGAGCAGTACGCGGCGTTCGTCGCCGCCCTGACGGGCGCGGAGACGGTCCCCCTGCCGGCGCACGAGAAGGCCCTGTTCTTCGAGGGGTGCCTCCCGGTGGAGGAGATGGCCCGGCGCGGCCCCGACACCCTGGCCTACGGCCCCCTCAAGCCGGTGGGGCTCGACCGGCGGGCCGCCGCGGTGGTTCAACTGCGGCAGGAGGACCTCGACCGAACCGCCTTCTCGCTCGTGGGGTTTCAGACGCGGCTGAAGCGGGGCGAGCAGGAGCGGGTCTTCCGCACTCTGCCCGGCATGGCGGGGGCGAGGTTCCTGCGCCACGGCCAGGTGCACCGCAACACCTACATCAACGCCCCGCTCCACCTGACCGCGGACCTGCGCCTGAAGGCCCGCCCGTCCCTGCGCCTGGCGGGCCAAATCACCGGAGTGGAGGGCTACATCGAGTCCGCCGCCACCGGCCTCCTCGCCGGCCTCTTTATGCTGATGGAGCGCCGGGGCCGGGAGCCCGTTCCACCGCCCGAGGGGACCGCCCTGTTCGGCCTGATCCGCCACCTCACGCAAAGCGAGCCGGCGCGATTCGTCCCCTCCAACATCACCTTCGGCCTCATCGGCGAGGGGTCGCGGTCGCGGCGGCGGGAGCTCGCGGCGCGGAATGTAGCGCTCGTGCGGGCCTGGGCGGGGGCGTCTTTGCCGCCGCAGTTCGGAGTGGAGAGTTGAGAGACCGCCCGAATAAAACCGGTTCCAAGTACCCCCGGAAGCCCCATGCCCTTAACCGCGTTGTCAATAGGCGTACACTTTTACGAGGAGTAGAGGCGTGTACTTTTACGAGG
>CAZRVT010000120.1:0-2958 GCA_964603505.1 uncultured Holophagales bacterium
ACCGGAACCGGGCCTGCCCTGAGCAGGAACCGCGCCGGTAACTACCAATGCTCGAGCTCAAGGGCCCCCTCTTTCATTCCACCATCCATTACATCAAGAAGAAGGCCGGTGAGCAGAAGTACCAGTCCTTCGTCGCTCAGTTGCCCGAGGACCTTCGAACCTTCCTCTCCAAACCCATCCTCGCCAGCAAATTCTACCCCGTGGACCACTTGAAGCGGATCACCCTGGGTTACGCCGCCTTCGCCGGACTCGAAGACCCCATCGCCACTTTCCGCGACATCGGGGCCGCGAGCGCCGAGGAGGGGTTCTCGGGGATCTACAAGATATTCTTCAAGGTGGGCACCCCCGCCTCCATGATTAAGACCGCCCCCTTCGTCTTCAAGTCCTACTACAGCCGGGGGGAGATGAAGATCGAGTCGGTCGGCAAGAACCGGATCCAGGCGCAGATCCTGGGCTCCGGTATCGACCATATTTTCCTCTGTTGCCGCCTGAGCGGGTTCATCCAGAAGACCATGGAGCTGGCCGGGGGACGCAACGTCCGGCTGGACCACACCCGCTGTTTCGCCAAGGGGGACCGCCTGGAGGAGTGGGTGGGGACGTGGGACTGAGGAACCGTCGAGCGTAGTTCGTCGACTGCAAAAGCGCGAAGCTCTGGTGGGGGGATGAGCGGCGAGCAACGCTTATCCGATGCGCTAATCTTCCAGGGACAATGCGACGGTCCGCCCCGCGACCGCCACCGTCAAGGTTCCCTCCACGCTCGCATCCACCGACAGGTTGTATTGCTGCGTCGCCACCTTGCGCGAGGCGATGACCAGAAGGTCCTCCGTCTTGACCCGCACTTCCGTCTCGTGGGTGGTCTCGCCGGGGGGGAGGGTGAGGCCCGGCTTTCCCTCCAGGTCGTAGGCGCTCCGCGTTCCGGGACGGACCTTCAGGGCGAGGTCCTCGAGGCGCGCCGGGAACGGGAACGGGTTGAAGAATCGGAGCGTCAAGCGCAGCCGCCCGGTCGGGGCGTCGAGGGCGACGGCCTCCACCCGGGCCAGGTCGGGCGGAAGACCCGTCTCCGCCCCCAGGAGCGCAGGGGTGAGCGCCACGCGGATGACGGCTCGGCGCTCCCCCCCTTGGCCGGGGACCTTGAACACCGTCTCCGCCGCGGCCTCCAAGGTCCCGTCGATGAACGATGCCAGGAGCCCCTCCGTGACCCCCTTGAACGGGACCGCCGCGCGGACCGCCGCGGCGCAGGGGGGGGTGGGGCATGGGAGATGGAGGCGGGGGATGCGCAGAAACGTCCCGAGCGGACCGCCGCCGGCGGTGAGAACGCCCGAGACCAGATAGTCGCCGGGAGGGAGGCCGGCGGCGTCCACCGGCAGGGCCAGCTCGAACTCCAGCCGCTCGGCGGTAAAATCGGCGGCCGCCCCGGGGAGGGGCAGGGCCAACGCCAACAGCATCAGCGGAATACGGATGGCGAAGAGCAGACGACGGAGAGCGCCCATCACGGGATGCCGCGCAGCGCGCCCCCGTCCACGGGCAGGGCCGTTCCGGTGATGCCGGAGGCCTCTTTCGAGCATAGGAACGCCGCCGCCTCCCCCAGCTCCGACGGGTCCAGCAGGCGGCCCAGGGGCACCTGCGGGAGGATGCCCTGCAGGAACGGACCCATGCCGCCCCGTTTCTCCGCCAGCTCCCGCAGGCGCTCCGTGTCCACATAGCCGGGGAGGAGAAGGTTGGAGGTGATGCCGCGCCCGGCCATCTCCCGCGCATAGGTCTTGACGAAGCCCAGGAGGGCGGCGCGGAAGGTGTTGGAGAGGATGAGGTCCGGCACGGGTTCGCGGGCCGCGAAAGAGGAGACGGTGAGGAACCGCCCGAACCCCTGTGCCGCGAAGCCCGGGGTAGCCAACTGGTGGAGGTGCACCGCCGACCGGAGGAGCAGCTCGTAGGCCCGGTCGTATTCGGGGAGGGGAGTGGATTGGAAGGTCCCCGCGGGGGGACCCCCGGAATTGATGACCAGGATGTCCAGCCCGCCCAGCCGAAGGCGGCCTTCGGCGACGAGGCGCTCGCGATCGCGCGGCTCGGCCAGATCCCCCTGCAGGAGCGGGGCGCCGCCGAGCATTCCCGACGATTCTTGGAGGCCCGGAAGGGAGCGGGCGGCGAGGAGCACCTCGTGGCCGCGCCGCCGCAGCGCCGCCGCGACGGCGAATCCGATCCCCCGGCTGGCGCCGCAGACGATCGCCTTCATGATCGCGCGGCGTTGCCGCATCTAAAGCGGGAGAGGGCGGCTCCCTCTCCCGCCCCGGGAAGTGAATTCCCGGGGTCCCACGCTCTCCCCAATTGGAAACCATCCCGTCTTGTCCGCGGCTTGCGCCGGGGCCAAGCCGGCCCGATGATTCCTTCGATTCTCCCCTTCATTCGGTCCATTATTTCCGCCGGATGAGCAGGTAGAGCCCCAGGAGAATGAGGAGGACGGGCCAGAGGTACTTCAGGGACGCCACCAGGCCCGGCGGGATCCATCCCTGCCGCTCGGCGGCCATGTAGGCTCCGATGCCGGCCAGCACCCCTCCCGGGACGAGGGGCCAGAGGGGGGACTTGCTCCGTTTGAGGCGGTCCAGGAGGAAAATGAGGATGAACCCGGCCCCGAAGCCAAGGAAGAAGAAGATCCTCCCGGTCCCTTCGGGGGCGAGGGGGGACGCCCACAGGCCGGTCCCCAGCCCCAGGAGGATGCCTCCGGGAACCAGGAATCCATACTTGGAGAAGAAGGCCCACAGGACCAGGAACAGGAGCCCCAGGCCCGCCAGGAAGGTGCCGCCGGAGAGTTCGATGTGCGGCTTGACCAGCCACAGCACGCCGGCCAGGATGAGGACAATGCCGAAGAATATGCGGCCTTTCATGGTCGAATTGTAGCACGGGGCGAACTGGTGTCGCCGGTCGTGTAAAAATGTACCAAAAATGATCATGAAAAGTGTACCA
>CAZRVT010000121.1:0-2929 GCA_964603505.1 uncultured Holophagales bacterium
TGTCAATAGCCGGGCCAACTGCACCAGCGATGTTCGGGTTGAGGTGCACCACTTCCGCACCGAGACCCCTGCCCAAAACGCGATGGCCAGCTTGTAAGAGATCAGTACCCTCTACGACTCACGCCCGGCGACAAGCCGGGACGGGCGGCCCAAGCCCGAGCGCCGCCCCTTCCTTGAAAATCGCGCCGGCGAACGCGGGCCCCGAAGGGAAGAGCCCGCCGTAGAGAGCCGACGCGAACCCCAGTGGCGGCGCGGTCGCCGCGGCGCCGGAGCCGCTCAAGCGGCGGGAGGCGCCGCTGGGAGACTCCCGACGCCCGGCCCGGCCGCCCCGGAGCAGGATCCAGCCCGTCTCGGAGGCCTTCCTCGAGGTTCGGTTCATCGTGCTCTCCTCAGGATGCTTGGACGACGGCGACCCGGCTGCGGGGCCCCTTGGTCCGGTAGCTGTCGCCGGTGATCACGATCTGGGTGGCGCCGTGCGCCAGGCGATCGAGCGCCGCCGAGGCCAGCACGGGGTTGTCGAAGAGCTCCGGCCATTCGGTGAAGGAGCGATTGGTGGTCAGGATGATGGATCCCCGGCTGTACCGGCCCTCCACCACCTCGTAGAAGTCCTCCATCGCCGGCGGACGCATGGGCTTGAGGCCGAAGTCGTCGAGGATGAGGACCTCGGGCCGGTGGTAGGACGCCAGTCGCTTCTCGTAACTCCCATCCGCCCGCCCGGCGTGCAGGTGCGAGAGCATGGCGCTGGTGCGGGTAAAGAGGACGTCGTAGCCCCGGCGGCACGCCTCGTGCCCCAACGCGTGGGCCAGGTGCGACTTCCCGACCCCGGCCGGCCCGCAGAGGAACAGCGACTCCGCCCGATCCACGAACCCGCACGTGGCCAGGTCGTAGATCTGCTGCCGGTTGAGGTTCGGATTAAAACTGAAGTCGAAGGCCTCCAGAGTCTTGGTGGGATCGAGGTTCGAGCGTCGGAGGCGCAGCGACAACTGCTTCTCCCCGCGCCGTTCCACCTCGTCCTCCAGGAGCTTCTGGAGGAACTCCACGTATGTGCACTTCTCGGAGATGGCCTCCCGGTTGCGGACTTCGAGGGTCTCCAGGATCCCCGACAACCGGAGGGCCTTGAGCTTGGGCACCAGTTGGCTTTGCAGTTCCACGGTTTCTCCTTTCCCTACAGGCCCGCCGCGATCTCGTGGACCGGACGGGCGAACACGGCGGTCTTCGGAAGAGGCCCCTGCGGCGCCACCGCCTCCGGCGGCAGGGGATCGTTCTCCAGACTCTTCTTCAGGATCGTCGACACCGTGCGGTAGGACGGCACCGTAATCAGCAGCGTCCGCCGGCAGGCGGCCTCCACCCGCGCCGGTGCATACCGCTTCGTAAGATTCACGATCCCCTGCGCCGCGCGCAGGCGATCCACAGGCTTGTCGGCCAGCATCTTTTCCACAAGTTCCAGGGCGGCAGGGCCTATCCCCTGGGCCTGCTCCTTGACGTGCACGGGGGTGACCAGGAACCCGGCGACCTTATCCGGAGGGTAGTGCACCGCGTTGGAGACCCGCTGCCCGCGGTCCCGGGCCCGCGCATGCGTGGCGACCCGTTCGTGGTGGTAGTAGATCTCCACCCGCTCGGCCGTGGCCCGCACGAGAAGCTCCTGGCCGATGAGCCGATGAGGGGCGCTGTAGTAGGCCTCCCCGAAGACCACGTGGCAGTCGGGATGGAGCTTGGCCTTCTTCCAGACCACGATCTCGTACCGGGTCATCGGCAGGGGCTTCAGGTGGGCCTTCTCCAGCTCGAAGCGATCCAGGGGCTTCTGGTGGACCGTGCCGTGGTTCCGGAGGCCGGCGACCGTGAGGATCCACCGCTTGAGATGTTCGTTGGCCTCGTCGATCGAGGCGAATTCCCGGCCGGCCAGGGCGTTCCGCTTCACGTACCGGACGCCCGACTCCACCTTGCCCTTGTGGCGGGGTGTTTCGATCCGGCAAGGGGCGATCATGAAGTCGTAATGCTCGGCGAGATCCCGGTAGCTGCGCTGGACCTCGGGGTCGTGGAAGCAGGCCCGGGTGATGGCGCTCTTGAGGTTATCGATCACGACCCGGCCCACGACTCCCCCAAACCATTCGAAGGCCCGCACGTGCAGCGCGATCCAGGTTTCGACCTTCTGGTCAAAGACGATCTCGGCGTACTGGTGGCGGCTGAAGGCCAGGGTGGCCACGAAGACCCAGGCGCGGCGTTTCTGGCCGGTCCTGGGGTCGAAGAACTCGCCGGCATATCCGAAATCGACCTGGAGTTCCTCCCCGGGAGCGGTTTCCACGCGGACGAAGGCCTCGGGGGTGCGTTTCTCGACCCTCTGGACGAACCGGCGGACGCTCCCATAGCCGCCCTGGAAGCCGAACTGGTCCCGGAGGATCTGCCAGATGGCCATCATCTCGACCCCCTTCTGGCGGAGTTCCACCACCTTGTCGCGGTGAGGCTCGACGGTGGACTGGGGGCCGAAGATGACGTTGGGGGCCACCTGGGCCATCCGGGCCTCGATTTGGGCGGGGGTGGGCAGTTCCGGGGCGCCCACCCACCCCTCTTGGACAGCCAACTTCCGGTACTTGGCGATGGTGCGGCGGTTCGTCCCCAGGTCGTGGGCGATTTCCCGGTCGCTCTGGGTCATGCGGAACCGCCGCACCATCTCACGGACATCCAGCACGTTCTTCCTCCTGCTGACCATGCAACCTCCCTCCTATGTGAATCGGGGGTCTGTTATAGGAGAGGGGCGGCGTCTTGGACAGGGGTCGGGGGAAGTGGTGCACATCAACCCGACCATGGGTGGTGCACCAAACCCGGCAACGGGTGGTGCACATAACCCGGCAATGAGTGGTGCAGTGAACCCGACAACGGGTGGTGCAGTTAACCCGGCAACACGTGGTGCACTATAGCCCTGTCAATGACA
>CAZRVT010000122.1:0-2896 GCA_964603505.1 uncultured Holophagales bacterium
CTCGTAAAAGTACACGCCTCTACTCCTCGTAAAAGTGTACGCCTATTGACACCGGCGAGTGGCTCCGCCAGGCGGAATATGATGATGAAACCGCCCAGGCCATGCACGCTTCCGGGCGCTATTTCTACGCAGTATTCATGTGTCCTCTGGCGGGTGAAAAGGCATTGAAAGGCCTGGCGCAACGCCGCACCGGAGAAATCCCCCCCAAACGCACAACCTGACGGACCTTCTCAACCTCGGCGGCGCAACGGCGCCCGAGACCGTCGGTCGGTTCTTGGTCACCCTCAATCAAGCCGGCATCGCCGCCCGTTACCCTGAGGATCCGGCCCGGATGCAGAACGATTTCACCGCTGCGGTGGCCGCGGAAATCCTTCAACGCACGCGGAAGGCCCTGGAATGGATCCAGCGGCGGTCCTAGCGGCCATTCGACGGTTTCGCGGCGCCCTGGAGGCGCACCACATCACCGTGGAACGGATGGTGCTGTTCGGGTCCCATGCCGAGGGGGCGGGGCGGGAGGAGAGCGACATTGATGTCGCCGTGATCTCGGGAGATTTCAGCGCGCAGAGCTTTTGGGAGCGCGTCCGGATCCTCCCCGACGCGATCTATGAAGTGGGCCTCCCCATCGAGGCCGTGGCCCTCTCGCCGGAGGAGTGGGAACGGGCCGACCGCCCCATCGTTGTTTTGCTCAAAAGGGGCAGGAGATCCACTGATTCGATGTCCCTATTCGGCGGTCATGACGGCGTGGCATTCGGGGGAGGAGTGCCCGGCAGGGGTTGACTTAATTGACCGTTCACATCTTCGCCACGCCGCCCGTGATAAGAGCGAAAATAGTATTCGTTCGTTGGGAGATTATGCCTACGAAGTCTAACCTGTACTCGCCCGCCTCGTCGGGATGGATATCCTTGATCAAGTTGGAGATCGCGCAACCGGTAAGAAACACCTTGTAGAAGCCCGGTGTTCTTATGGTAGGCGATAATTCTGGCGTAAGGTAAAACCCCCGCGGTAAGGATTGAAGGGGCACCATGCATGAACTGATCAAAGGGGGACCGCTCGGCGGGGGCGCAGCGCAGGACGAGTCGGCCGATGGGCTCCGGGACGATGCTTGTTCCTGTGCAAGGAGGGACGGGCCTTGGCCAGCAACCGCAAGCCGTCCGTGGCATTGGAATCCGGAGCAAAGGCAAGCACAAACGTGCTCAGATGGACGGGATTCAGGGTTTTTGCGTCACGCAAAGTTCCGGAAAGGCTGGCCGCATCGAGGCCGACGCCGACCGTTAATACGCCAGCGAACAACGCCCCAACCATGCTGCCGCAATCGTTCGTGCCATTCATATCGTCTCTCTTCTCAGGCAGTCTTGAAGATCTCCCCACCCCAGAGGCGGCCTTCCGGCCGCCATGGGAAAAAGCCCCAGATCCATCCCCCTCCCCCACGCCCAAAAACCGAAACCAAATGCAAGGTCACCGGTCCTGGGCGCAACGGAAGCCGAGGTCGTCGCCCCTGTTGCCGGGGTCGACCCAGCTGCGGTAGGAGACGCGCAGGAGCTGTGGACCGTCGTTCCAGGAACCGCCGCGCACGACTCTACGATCGCACCTATTCGAATCCCAGGGCCGACCGTCCTTGGGGGCCCCCCTGTAATTGTCATGCCGGCAGTCCGCCGTCCATTCCCACACATTTCCCGCCATGTCGTAGAGCCCAAACCCGTTGGCCGGCTTCGACCCCACCGGCCAGGTGCGGTCCTGGCCACAGCCATCGGCCCCGTCGTCCATCACCGCCCGGCTGCAACTGGCCGTCTCGTTCCCCCACGGGTATCTCCAGTCGTTCCGCCCCCCCCGCGCCGCGTATTCCCACTCCGCCTCGCTCGGCAACCGCCCCCCCGCCCACCCGCAGTAGGCCCGAGCCTGCTCCCAAGTCACGCAGTTGATGGGATGCTCGTCCCGGTCGCCGTAGCCCCAGTTACAGTATTCATCATCACTTTTCGTCCTCGGCGCCGTGCACCGCCCGGCCTCCACGCACTTCCGGTACGCCCCCACCGTCACCTCCGTCGGGTCCAGGTAGAAAGAACGGAGGGTCACCGGGTGCCGGGGATGCTCGTCCTCATCACATTCCGTATCCCCCGCCGTGCACCCCATCGTGAAGGTCCCGCCGGGGATGGCCACTTTGTTGGCCGGCATTTTCTATTGATCATGTCTTCTCAAGGCGATTTCGACCTCTTGCAATTTGGCCCCGGCTTCCGGCATGTCATTGGCCAGTTTGGAATAGAGCGTCGCCGCGGCGGGAATGTCCCCGGCGGCCCAGGCCGCGTCGGCTTTGCGGAACATTGCTTCATTGCGCTCTTTTATGAGCTTCCCTGCTACGATATCGCCCGGCAGGACCTTGAGAATGCCCTCGGCGCAAGCGACGGCCGCATCCAAATCCCCCTCTTGGAGAAGCGCATTCATGGACAGCCGCATGGCAGGCCCTTGGGCCATCGCCTCCGGCATGAGGACGCTGGCGGTGAATTCCTCATACTTCGCCCGCTCCAGAACCGGCAGCGCCGCTTTTTCGGTCGCTACCAGCGCCTGGATCTGTTGAAGGCAGCTCATGGCCAGATCATTCCCGGGCATCAGGGCCAGAAGGCGCCGGCAATACACTTCGGCCACCAGATGATCCTTCTTGTCGTAGGCCTCGTTGGCCAGCTTGGGGACCGCTTCAGGTGCGTTTCGGTCCAACCCCTTGGGGACGGCGAAGCGGGCTGGGGTTTGAGGGAACCCGGTCAAACTGATGAGCATGGTGATAACAACTGCTTTGACGGCAACCAACCTCATGTTGTTCCTCCTCGCAACGCCATGACAGTTTTATCTCACCCCTGTAGTTGCATAAAACTGCTCTAAAAACAGTATACATATAATATTGACAAGT
>CAZRVT010000123.1:0-2792 GCA_964603505.1 uncultured Holophagales bacterium
CGGACGGGACTTGCACCCGTAAGATCGGTGGAGCTTTCAGGACGCACCATGGCCGAATCATATCACAAACCCGGGATGCCCCTCCGGAGCCGAAACGGCCGGCCGCGACCTCCGGGGGCACAACAGGCGCATCGGCAGGGCGATGGTCCCCACCCCCCGCTTGTCGAGGGGCGGATCGAACGGGATTGACGGCTTCCTCGCAACGCTACCGGGCAATAGAAGCGTCGTCCTCCCCGAACAGGAGGAGGTCGGGCCGGAAGACGATGTTCAGCGGGGGGCCGGCCCCCGAGAGGAAAATCCGCAGGGGATCACTCCCGGCCCTTGAGGCGCCGCAGCTTCCTCCGGTCCCCCTTCGCCGGCCGCATCGGGGGGGTCCCCATCTGCCGAAGCATTCGGTCCAGCTTCCGGTGTTCGAGGACTTCCTCGGGGGGGGGCGGCGTGAGATCCTGATACGACTCCCGCGCCTGCGCCTTGGGCACGTTCCGGTCCAGGACCGTGAGCACCTTGACGATGCGCTGGCCGTACTCCTGCTGGAGGGTGAGGGTGTCCCCCGGCTTGACGGTGTTGGAGCCCTTCGCCCGCTGGCCGTTCACCAGAACGCGCCCCAATTCCAGCGCCTTCTTGGCCTGCGAGCGGGTCTTGAAGAGGCACGCGAAATCGAGGTACGAATCGAGGCGGACCTTGGCGTCGTCCATATCGCTATTATAGATGAAGTTCAGAGTTCAGCGTTGAGAGTGTGGAGACTCATAAAACGTAAATGGTAAAGAGCAAAAGGTAATGACCGGTATTCAGCGGGATCGGCCGACAAGAGGAGCATACTATTGTCATGGGCAGACAAATATGGCTTACCGTTATCCTCTGGCCGGCGGGACTAATGGCTTCAGTAGGAACATGTCGAACCCCGTTGGGCGGCTATATCAGCGAGGGGTGCTTCGAGCGGGCGGCGGTCTCCGACCAGTGGGCCGTCCTGCAGGAAGGGTTGCACTTCCGCGGTTATCATTTCGCCGTCTCCGGCGGCGAAACCGATTTCACCGCAATTCAGCGATGGAACTACTTCCTGGAAGACGGGGAAGAGGTGTGGTCGCTCCACATCGCCGAGCCGCTCGACCGGGCGGTGGTCTGGACCGACCGGGGCAACCTCTATTTCCTGACGCTGACCGACGAAACTCCCAGCCGCTGGGTCAAGGTCCCACTGCCGGGCCTTGCCGGCGCCTGGCCCGTGTGCCGCGGGACAGAGTGCGTGGCGGTCCTCGATGCCAGGTTCTATTCCGTCGCGTTGGGCAACGACGCGGCCCACAGCCGGCTGTTGGGTGATGCGCCTCCGGACCTGTGGGATTTCGATTTCAACGCCGAGACGCTGCTGGCCGCCACCGATCGCGGGGTCGTGGTCGAAGAGCGGACGACAGAGGGGTTGAGAGCGTTGGGGTTCGTCCCCATCCCCTACCCGGAAGTGCATGCAGGCCCCGGATACCATCTGGCGGTCTTTAACTGGGAGGATCCCCATGAAATCCTCCTGATCGCGACGGCGAACGGGCTGATCCGAACTCATTCCTTGCATAAGGATCTGGGCGATTTCACTGAAGCCCAACTGCCGTATATTTACCACCTCTCGCCGGGCAACTGGGAATGGCCCGGCCGGATCGCGGAATCTTTTCTGCGCCCCGATGGGAAACTGGAAGCGATCAGGGGGGAATATACCGGCCAGTACACCGCCTTGAAGACCAACGGCAAGTCCCTGTTGACCTTTTCCCCGGCACCGGAATGCAACCAGCAGGGATTCGGTCTATACCGTTCCTGCGCCGCCGTTCCCGACGAGTACCGGCCAACCTACCACGAGCTCTGCGACGGTTTGGTTCAGGTTTCCACAGCGGCCTCCGTCGAATCCCTCGTCTGCGACAGAGGAACGGCCGTGGACGGCGGCTACCGGTTCGAGAAACTCTCCTGCGATATAGAAGAGCCGCACCTATGGTTCACCTGCACGATGCGGCAGGGGGAATGGAACGTGGACTGGGATTTCAGGTTGCCGTGCCGGGGGACCGATGCGATCCACATCGACGGTGACCGGTTTCTCGAACCTGACCGCGCCACGATGATCTCCGGCCCGGAGGGATACGCGGAATACGCCTGGTCCGACGGGACGTCGGGGCGGGAGCGCACGATCTCGCAAAGCGGCGCCTACGGCCTGACCGTGCGCACCATGGACGGGTGCGAACGGACCGACGCCTCCCACCTCGTGGCCCCGACGAAGAGGGATACGCCGAGGACTCTGGTTCCCTTCCCGGCCTTAGGCCTGCCCGTACGCATATCCGCCGCCAATCCCTGGAACTTCCCGGTGAACTACGGGATGGACATCCCGGGGCGCGCCCCCCAATACGGGGTCATCCCGCCCCACGGTCAGGTGCGCCTGGAGCCGGACCCCGAGATCTGCTCCGACACCGCCGGCTTCCTGCAGGCCGAGGCCCCGGTCGCCTATCGCGTGGAGGTCAAGCCCGGCCCCTGGTGGGCCACCATTCCCTTTGGAGAGTCCCATCGAAACCCGCAGACGGCGGAACAAGCCAATCAACCCGCAAGCATCTTGACCGTCAATCGAACGCCTTGGGATGTTCCCACCCGTTGGCGGCCCATTTCAGGACAGTACCCCCAATTTTTTGCATGGACCCCGCCGCAGGAAAGTCGCCTTCTCAACGCCGGTTCGCCGTGGTATGGCTTTTTTATGGATGATGATAGTTATCATGGGTCCACCCTGTAGTTGCATAAAACTGCTCTAAAAACAGTATACATATAATATTGAC
>CAZRVT010000124.1:0-2528 GCA_964603505.1 uncultured Holophagales bacterium
GTGGTACACTTTTCATGATCATTTTTGGTACATTTTTACACGACCGGCGACAGCATCACCGACTACGACTTCTCCATCGTGGACGGCGCCCTGCCGGAGGGGCTCACCTGCGGCTGCAAGTGGGTCGGTCAATGGCCCAGTACGACCTATAAGTGCTCGATCGAGGGGACCATTTCCTGCAACGGCGAAAGCGCCCCCTGCTCCAAGCGGGGCCTCTATAAATTCACGGTGGGGATGACGGGCAAGCTCTTCGGCCAGGACCGCTACACCGAGCGGGCATTCGAGCTCCCCGTCTTCGACGGCGCGGGGGACGCCATCGTGGCCCCCCCCGAAGGCACCACGGCGGGCGGCACCAAGGTACGGGTGTACATGAGACAAAACCTGACCCTCGCGGATGCCGCCTTCAAGATGACCCTCAAGGACGCCGCCTGCCAGGCCCCCCTAAGCGGCATGGCCCCCCTCCCCGTGGAGAGCCAAACGCTCCTTTACCATGACAGCTCCACGAACTATATCCAATATGAGCTCACCACCCCCCGGGGGCTGGAGGGATGCGCCGACGTGGTCCTCTACGCCAAGACCCTCCCCCTTCGCACCATCACCAACGGCTACCAGTACAAGACCCTCGCCTACACCGCCAACCAGAACGACGAGAGCTTAAGCGTCGTGGACGCCACCCAGAACCAGCCCTTCACCCCCCAGACGGGCATCCACGCCCCCGCCGGGACCGTCCCCTTCGGCATGGAGCTGGCCCTGGACGGGCGCACCCTGTGGGTCACCGACTACGCCGCCGGCAACCTCCAGCGGTACGACGCCGCCAACCTGGAGTATCAGGGCACCCTTCCCCTCCAGGACCCCAACCAGCCCTACGAGGGCTATGGCGCCACCGACGTGGCGGTGGACAGTCAGGGGACGGCCTATGTCATCCATCAGACCACGGGGCTGGAGGCCTATCCCGAGGGAAGCCCCTATTGGAACCCCGCCTACGGCGGCATCTCCCTCGTGGACACGGCCGCGGGCGAAGTGGTGGATTGGGACGGCGATGAAATGACCACTTCCGACGGGGCCCCGGACGGGATCAGCCGCATCCCTCTGGACCTCTACCCCCTCTCCATCGCCATCCTGAGGCTGGACCGCGACCCGGGCCAATACATCGAGGGGGACGGCTGGCCGGGCGAGTACGCCTTCATCTCCGGCGTGGGGCCGTATGTGCCCATCTATCCGATTTCTTGGCGATGCATCTGCAAGAAACTGATGGACCAGCCCCCCTTCGAGGTGTGCGAATACCCCTGCCACTGGTGCGGCGGCTCCCAGTGGCCCCTGGCCCGGCGCCTGTGCTGGCCCCAGCGGTACCAGCCCCGGCCGGTGCGGATCGCCATCCTCGATCTCAACCCCTGGAAGTACGCCCTCAACGACCAGGGCATCCTGGCCCGGGCAATCAACCCGAATTATCGCCGGATCATCGGCTGGGGTGACATCGGCACCTACGGTCAGAACCCCGGCATCTCCAGCCAGGGACTCGATTTCTCCGTCGCCTATGCCGGCACCACCCCCACCGGCGCCACGGTCCTGGCCGCCAGCCCGGGGGAGGAGCGGGTCTACGCCTTTGACTTCCTCTCCGCCGTGCGCGAGCCCCACACCTTCCTCCTGGAAGAGCACCCGGTCTATTGCGCGGATGCCGACGGCAACTACGCCACCTGCTACCCCACCGACGTCAAGGTGCAGAAGGGAGTGAAAGGCCCCGACAGCACTTCCAAGACCGTGGCCCTGGTCACCAACTCGTGGAACGATTCCATCAGCGTCCTCAATCTGGACCAGCCGACCCAATTCATCGCGAACGTGGTGGAGGACAACGCCTGCACGGCGCGGGACCGCTATCCCCTCTCCATCGATACGCGGACCGATGCCAAGCACGCCTATGTGGCCGATTACCAGTCCGTGACCGCCTCCGGGCGCTCCACACTGGGCGTGGTGAATTTGGATACAATGGCAATGAACGCGCCGGCCTGCGAAATCGAGGTGGGCCCGGCGCCGGTGCGGGTGGTGGTCCAGCCCGTGGTGGTGGCCTCCGATCTCAGCCAGGCCATCCAAACCGATCTGGCCTACGCCGAGCCCACGAGTTTTGCAGACGCGACCAAGCAGGATATCCTGATCCAGGAGTGGAACACCGTCCACCTCCTCCAGGAGACCGGCGCCAATCCGCAGGCGGTGGTGGTGAACATCAATAATTTCCAGCGGAGCGTCAACCGGTGGGTCACCGCCCCGGCGCTTCAGACCGACCTGAACCAGGCCGTGGACCTCTACCGGGCGGCGTACCTCAAGGAGCATCCCGCAGGGCAGTAATTGCCGATCTGAATATAGACAGCAAAACGGCCGGACCCCTGTCCGGCCGTTTTGATTTAGCGGTGCGATGGATTATTTGACGATCTTCTTGATGATCTGCTTCAGCTTGCCCGGGACCACTTCGGCCAGCTCATAGCGGACGCGGACGGCCTTCTTATTGAAGTCAATGACGCGGCGCAGGTCGATGG
>CAZRVT010000125.1:0-2212 GCA_964603505.1 uncultured Holophagales bacterium
TCATGGTTATCCTGCTAATAAAAAGAAGGCGGCTTAACTTAACACCTATGGGGACCGGGGGGGTGGTGTCGAGGCGGATGCGGGTGTGGGGGAGGTCGGGGAGGTCCTCGGAATACTGCCCGTTGCGCGGGAGGTCGTCGGGGTACCGGAACTCCTGGGGGGGCGGATAGGCGAGGGGCCAGACGAAGACATGGCGGTAGGCGCAGGCAATGGGGCGGCCGTCCCGGTCGGCGGGGCGGGCCTGCTTTCCCTCCAACTGGTCGCGGAAGAACGCCACGGTGTCGTCCACCGCCCCCTCGGGGAGGGCCTCCTGGGATTCGAACGCCACCTTCGTGATGGTCCCGTCGGCGGCGATCTCCATGGTCAGCGTCAGGCGGGCGTCCACCCGGTGGCGGAGGTCCGGCCGCACCTCCGGAGATGGATATTCCACGCTGGGCAGGGCGGGGGCGGTGAACTCCGCCGCCAGGAGCAGGAGGGCCGGGAGAAGGGGGTGGGGCATCCATGCTATTATAGAGGAACACAATTCCACAAAGGAGTCCGCCATGGACAAGGTCCGCGATTTTATCGTCACCCTGACCAAGGAGATCGTCAAGGAGCGCACCGTCAACTACAACCCCGCCGACTTTCCCACCGGCGCGGGGCCCGACGGGATGACCATGCCCGGCGAGGAGATCAAGGTCACCCGCATCCTGGAGAAGTACCTCAAGGCCGCCAAGATCCCCTACAAGTCCTATGCGCGGGTCCCCAAGCGGCCCAATCTGCTGGCCACCGTCGGGAAGGCCAGGCCCGGCTTCAAGAAGTTCCTGGTGGTCCTCCACACCGACACCGTCCCCTCCGGGGTGCGGGAGGACTGGTCCTTCGACCCCTTCACCCCCTTCGAGAAGAACGGCAAGCTCTTCGGCCGCGGCGTCCTGGACAACAAGGGTCCCTTGGCCGCCTCCTTCGCCACGCTGAAGATGATGAAGGAGATCGAGGAGGAGATCGACGGGCAATTCATCTTCGCCGCCTGCGCAGACGAGGAGGTGGAGGCCGGCTACGGGCTGGACTGGCTCCTGGAGAAGAAGCTCGTCAAGTGCACCGACGCCCTCATCCCCGACATCGCCGGGAGCATGAAGACCATCAACATCGCCGAGAAGGGACGGACGCTGGCCAAGGTGCGGTTCAAGGGAGTCGCCGCCCACGCGATGGACCCCTCCAAGGGGGTGAGCGCCATCTATTCCGCGGCCCGGTTCCTCACCGCCCTGGAGGGTGGGTTCCAATTCTCGTTCCGCAAGCATCCGGTCCTTGATCCCCCCACCTTCAACCCGGGGCTGATCAAGGGGGGCGAGGCGCCCAACGCGGTGCCGGCCTCCTGCGAGGTCTCCGTGGACATCCGGCTCCTCCCGGGGATGACGGAGAAGAAGATACAGGCGGAACTGCTGGCCCTGGCCAAGAAGGTCAAGCTCCCCGGCTCGAGCGTCACCGTCGAGCTGAACGGCACCATCCCCCCGACCGAGGTCCCCGCCTCCGCTCCCATCGTCAAGCTCATCCGCGAGGTGGCTCCGGAAGCGAAAACCATCGGGAGCGGCGGCATCACCTTCGCCAAGTTCTTGGTGCTGGAGGGGATCCAGGCGGTGGGATGGGCGCCCGGCGACGAACGCACCTACCACCAGCCGAACGAGGAGATCGACATCGACGAGCTGGTCACCTATAGCCACCGGCTGTTCGCGCTGTCGAAGAAGATCTGTAATCTGAAGGCGTAGGATCGGTTCGGAGCAGAGCGTTCGGAGTTAAGAGCAGAAACCGGAGAGTCAATCAACAGGAGTATCCGTATGCCCATTTATGAATACAAGTGCAAGGCCTGCGAGGCCAAGTTCGAGGTCCTGGTGATGCGAGGGGGCGCGGATGCCGTGGTCTGCGAGAAATGCGGCTCGGCCGCAGTGGTGAAGCAGTTCTCCGTTTTCGGCTTCTCCTCCGGCAGCCGCTTCACCGCCAGCACCGGAGGGGGGGAGTGCGGGACGTGTTCGACACACAATTGCGGGAGTTGCAGCTGCCATTAAGAGCAAGAACGTAAATAGTAAATGGTAAATAGTAAAGAGCGCAATCCGATGGAGAATAAGGATCGGGAGCAGTTCATTTTCGAGGACTTAAAGGTTGATCAGGCTGCATTGGATTTTGTTGTCCAGCGGCGTGTTATTTTACGAGCCGATCGGCGCATACTTTTACGAGGCCG
>CAZRVT010000126.1:0-2009 GCA_964603505.1 uncultured Holophagales bacterium
GGGCTCTTCTGCTCATGATCCTCATCATAGATGAAGTATTTCTATTGGTCAAGCATTATATGAGACACTACACTAGCAGTGCGCCGATGCGGTCATTCGCCTCCGCGCGGAATACCTTTGGGCCAGCGGCCGGAAGGAGGAAATCCGGTTCCGGTTTACCAGCGGAGAGGAGGCGGCCTGGGCCCGGTGGGTTGGGGGATGGCGCCCATGCCCGGCCATGTGCTGATCCAGGGCGGTTCGCCCGGGCACGCGGTCCTGCTCGTGGACGCCGCCGGGGAGCGCCTCTACCTCCCAGCCCAGAGCACCATGCCGGCGCGGGACATCCATCGCCTGAAGAACCGAGAACGGCCTCGATCCCTGGTTCCGGGTCCCTTCCAAGGGACCAGTGGTCGCGCCGGCGAGGACCTTCGTTCCGACGCACTGCGCCGCTTTCCGGACGGACGCCCCGTGCTACAATGACGGCCTATGCTATCCCGTGATTTCGTCCGCGAGAACATCGAATTTATCAAGGGCATGCTGGCCTCGCGCAACATGGCCGGAGCGGTGGACATGGACGCCTTCGTCCAGCTGGACGCCGAGCGCAAGCGCGTGGTCGCCGAGGTGGAGAAGCTGCGCAACCGCCGCAACACCGCCTCGGAGGAGATTGCCCGGCTCAAAAAGGCCAAGCAGGACGCCAGCGACCTCACCACCATGATGCGCCAGGTGGGCGAAACGATCAAGGAGTACGAGGCCAAGCTGGACGAGGTGGACCGCGACCTGCGCGCCATCGAGCTGACCCTCCCCAATATCCCCCACGAATCGGTCCCGAAGGGGAAGGACGAGCGTTCCAACGCGGTCGTCCGGACGGTGGGGGAGCCGCCGACCTTCGCCTTCGAGCCGAAGTCCCATGCCGACCTCGGCGTCGATCTCGGCATCCTCGATTTCGAGCGCGCTTCCAAGATCACCGGCTCGCGCTTCGCCGTCGTGCGGGGGGCCGGGGCCCGGTTGGAGCGCGCCCTGATCAACTTCATGCTGGACCTCCACCGCGCCAAGGGCTACGAGGAGATCCTCCCCCCCTTCATGGTCAATGCCGCCTCCTGCACGGGCACCGGCCAGCTCCCCAAGTTCGCCGAGGATCTTTTCAAGCTGGAGGGATGGGACTACTACCTCGTCCCCACCGCCGAGGTGCCGGTGACCAATTTGTTCCGCAACGAGACCCTGCCGGGGGACAATCTCCCCATCAAGCTCTGCGCCTATACCCCCTGCTTCCGCTCCGAGGCCGGGTCGTGGGGCAAAGACACCCGCGGTCTCATCCGCCAGCACCAATTCAACAAGGTGGAGCTGGTCAAGTTCGCCCACCCCGACCATTCCTACGAGGAGCTGGAGGGGCTGACGGCCGACGCCGAGTCGGTGCTCCGGCACCTCGGCCTGCCCTACCGCGTCGTGGCCCTCTGCACCGGCGACCTAGGGTTCGGCGCCGCCAAGTGCTACGACCTCGAGGTGTGGCTCCCGTCCCAAAAGACCTACCGGGAAATCTCCTCCTGCTCCAACTTCCAGGATTTCCAGGCCCGCCGCGCGGGCATCCGGTTCAAGCAGGCGGGGATGGGCAAATCGGACTTCGTTCACACCCTCAACGGCTCCGGCCTCGCAGTAGGCCGCACGATGGTGGCCATCCTGGAGAACTACCAGCGGGAGGACGGATCGGTCGCCGTCCCAGCGGCCTTGGTGCCCTACATGGACGGGGTCACGGAGATCATCAAAGCAAAATTATCGGACCTGCCGGTCCGATGACCGCCGGGACGCTTGGAAGCTAGAAGCTATCCCAAAACCTAATATCGAGACCTTTAGATAGGCAAATGATCGAGGTGCATAGATGTCCCAATTGCGTTTTCTCTCTGGAAATGGCTGTTTCTGGCATTCTGTACGACCAGGATCTTCATTAGCTTGGTGCCATTTTCCAGTTTTGGGATAGCCTCTAGTGTAGTGTCTCATATATTGCTTGACCAATAGAAATACTTCATCTATGATGA